>CAJPQK010000001.1 GCA_905372835.1 Candidatus Saccharimonadota bacterium
ATCAAACTCTCCGTTAAAAATCTACTTTGTATCAAAGTATTAAGGCTCTACAAAATATAAACTGACGATGATATTGCACAATCAAATTGTTAAAGTTCGATAGACTGGCCAAAAATCCTCACGTAACTTGATCATTACAGATTGTAATTGTCGTTTCGCTCGCATCCCCACGACCAGACTGATACTTATCATACATCATCAACCAACCTTTGGTCAATACTATTTTGTAATTATTTTGTTGCGAAAAAGACAACAAGCGAGACAAACAATCCTATTGTTGCACCCACAGCAACCTCAACAGGGGTGTGGCCATGTGCAACACGGATGCGAGACAAAGAACTTTTTTGCTCATCCAACAACTGATTTAGCGTATCTCCCTGTTGTCCAGAGGAAAATCTCACCATCATAGCATCATATAGAATGATCATGGTCACCCACAGAACGATAGCAAATTGCACCGTATCAACACCATCATACAATGCGACAATAGTAGCTAACGAAACGACCGTTGCAGCGTGAGCGCTTGGCATACCCCCAGACAACAATAGAGGTGATTTTGGATTCTTACTAAATACTCGGCGATTTCTACCCATCAAGCGAAAGATATGCTTTAAGCCCTGAGCCAATGCCCATGCCAACAAAGGCACTAGCAAATATTTCATTTAGTGTCCTCTTCGGAAGACCGCTCTTCCATTAAGCCTATAGAAGATACCGCATCATTATCACCCAGTCGCATAATAGTGACACCTTGAGTCGTGCGGCCTAGTAGCTTAATGTCTTTGAGGCTAATACGAATCGTTTGTCCATTTTGTGATACCAAGATAGCGTCCGTCATAGTTGGATCGATCGTCTGAACTGATATAATTGGGCCCGTCTTTGCTGCCACAATCGCCGCTTTAATGCCCACTCCGCCACGCTTGTGGCTTGGGAAGTTAGTTACTTTTGTACGCTTACCGAAGCCCTGTTCACTGATAACCAATAGTGTTTGGTCGTCACTCGTCACAATATCCATACCGACTACTCGGTCGTTTGGCCGCAGACGGACTCCACGGACTCCACGAGCAGCCCTACCCATTGGCCGCGCATCTTTTTCGTTAAATCGAATCGCCTGACCAGCTGATGTTGAAATAATTACATCGCTTTCTCCATCAGTTTTCTTGATCCACTTCAGTTCATCACCATCATCCAGCTTTATGGCAATCAAACCATTCGTACGGATATTAGCATAGTCACTGAGCGGAGTTTTCTTAACGGTACCATTTTTTGTAGCCATGAACAGATAACCGGCATCGCTAGCATTCTTTTCATGTTTAATGATGGCGGTAATTTTCTCTTCTGGTTGCATTTGCAGTAGATTAACAGCGGCCACACCCTTAGCACTAAGGCTAGCAGCTGGAACTTCATACGCCTTGAGCCGGAATACACGACCCTTATTAGTGAAGAACAGCAGATAGTCGTGCGTACTTGCTGGGATTATCTGAGCGATAATGTCTTCTTCCTTAGTGGTCATGCCGCGCTTACCCTTGCCGCCACGGTTCTGCTTACGATAGTCACTCGCCAGAGTTCGCTTGATATAATTCTCAGTTGTCAAAAGAACAACAGCATCTTCCTCTGGAATTAACTCCTCGTCAGAGAACTTACCAAGCTCATGGTTGATAATTTTACTACGCCTCTCGTCACCATATTTCTCTTTCATTTCCAAGAGCTCAGTCTTGATGATGTTCAGAATCTCTTGCTCATCAGCCAAGATAGCTTCTAGTCGTGCAATTAGCTTCAAGAGCTCACGCAGTTCATTCTCAACTGCTTCACGCTCAAGCCCAGTCAGGCGTCGCAGCTGCATTGCCAAGATAGCTTTGGCTTGAATCTCGCTCAGTCCGAACTTAGCACGCAAGTTCTTCTCTGCCTCATCCTGAGCTTTCGAAGCACGAATCGTCTTAATCACCTCGTCAATGTGATCCAGCGCAATCTTATAGCCCTCCAGAATATGTGCTCTTGCCTTGGCTTTTTTCAGCTCAAACTCAGTACGGCGGCGCACCACAGACTGGCGGTGTTTCACAAATTCGCTCAAAATATCGTGCAAGCCTAAAATCCGTGGCTGCATAGTATTGACCAATGCCAGCATGTTGTAATTAAAACTCGTCTGGAGCGCTGTTAGTTTGTACAGCTGGTTCAATACTTTCTTTGGATATGCATCTTTTTTCAGCTCAATGACAATGCGGACCTTACCTCGAGAACTTTCATCGCGCAGGTCAGCCAGTTGTACTCGCTTTTCTTTATGCAATTCACCAATCTTTTCAATTAGTGTTGCTTTATTTACACCATATGGTATCTCAGTTACGACAATCTGGTGTCGGCCTCGTTTAGTCTCCTGGATCTCTGCCACCGCTCGCATCATCACACTACCGCGACCAGTTGCATACGCCTGACGCATTGGCGCACCACCATAGACGATTGCCCCTGTCGGAAAGTCTGGACCTTTCACGTGTTGCAGCAGGTCATCAACCGTCGCCTCAGGATTATCAATCAGTTCAATCGTCGCATCAACCAACTCACCCAAGTTGTGCGTTGGGATACTCGTCGCCATACCGACAGCAATACCAATCTGGCCGTTCAATAGCAAGTTCGGCAACTTTGCCGGCAGCACAATTGGCTCACGCTCTGAACCGTCAAAGTTATCCTTGAAATCAACCGTTTCCTTCTCGATATCAGTCAGTAATTCTTCAGCTGGTTTATCAAGTCGTGCCTCGGTATACCGGTGAGCAGCTGGTGGGTCTCCGTCCATTGAACCAAAGTTTCCCTGACCTTGCACTAAGGTATAACGCATCGCCCAATCTTGCGCCAAACGAACCATGGAGTCATAGATGGCAGAGTCGCCATGTGGGTGATATTTACCCATCACATCACCGATGATACGCGCTGATTTGACGAATTTTGCAGTACTACGGTTACCGTTTTGATTCATCGAATACAAAATACGGCGATGCACCGGCTTCAGACCGTCACGCACATCTGGCAATGCCCGGTCAACGATGACACTCATTGAATAGCGGAAGAAGTTATCCTGCATCACATTTTCGAGTCGACGTCGTTCCAAACCTGTTGACGTCTCCGTTACCATGTCTGGTGTTGCCTCAATTGGCTCATGTTCACTGGTTGGTTGCATCTGTTTATCCTGATCACTCATGATTAAATATCCAAATCCTCTAAGTTAGCATTTTTTGCCCAGCTCTGAATAAAGCTTTTGCGCAAACTGACATCATCACCCATTAGTCGCGTAAAGATTGCGTCTGCCTCCTCGGCATCTTCCACGCTGACCTGAATCAATACACGATTTTCTGGATTCATCGTTGTCTCCCACAGCTGGTCGGCATCCATCTCACCAAGCCCCTTAAACCGTGAGATCGTCACGCCAGCCTGTTTGGTGACATCCTGCTCATCGTCAATCACCGTGCCACGATTCTTCTTATCAGCAATCAAATCTGCCAAAACTTTGTCTTTCTCCGCCTCGTCATATGCGTAGATTTTCTTCTGCCCGCGGTTGATGGAGTATAGCGGCGGTTTAGCAAGATATACATAGCCACCCTCGACCACCTCTTTCATATAACGGAACAAGAAGGTCAGAAGCAACGTCGCAATGTGACTACCGTCAACATCAGCATCGGTCATGATGATAATCTTGTGGTAACGCAAACCATTGATGTCAAACTGATCGCCGATACCAACACCAAATGCCTGGATCATCGCCACAATCTCTTTATTGGCAAACATTTTATCAAGCCGAGCTCGCTCAGTGTTCAACACCTTACCACGAAGCGGCAAAATTGCCTGGGTTTTGCTGTCGCGACCCTCTTTGGCTGAACCTGCTGCTGAGTTACCCTCAACAATATAAATTTCGCTATCACTCGGGCTTTTACTTGAACAGTCCCACAACTTACCCGGCAGCCCCATACCATCAAGCGCACCCTTACGAATCACATTGTCGCGGGCTGCTCGCGCTGCCTTGCGTGCTCGCGCTGCCAAAGTCGCCTTACCGACAATCTTCTTGGCAACACCAGGATTCTCCTCCAGATAGTATGAGAAGTATTCATTCATCACTTGCTCAACATAGCGGCGCATCTCTGGATTACCAAGTTTATTCTTGGTCTGACCCTCAAACTGTGGATCGGGCAATTTAACCAAGATAATCGCCGTCAGACCCTCACGAATATCGTCCCCAGTCAGGTTATCTTCTCTTTCTTTCAGTAGGCTGTTCTTACGCGCATAATCATTAATAACCCTCGTCAATGCTGAGCGAAAACCAACCAAATGTGTACCACCATCCGGCGTCAACACGTTGTTAGCAAATGGTTTCACTGTCTCAATGTAGGTGTCGTTATACTGCACGGCAATTTCCACCATACAGTCTTCGACTTGTTTTTCGACATAAAATGGCGCATCGGCTAGCACGTCCTTGCCAAGGTTTAGGTGCTTCACATAGCTCTGAATTCCGCCTTCAAAATAGAAAGCTTGACGATCACCTGTGCGCTCATCTACAACAGATGTATATACGCCTTTGGTTAGGTACGCTTGATGACGCAAATAATTAACCACCCACTTGTAATCAAAATCAACCGTTTCTTTAAATATTGTTGGATCAGGGTAAAAGGTTATTCGCGTACCAGTTGGCCGATCTACCTTGCCAACCTTCTTGAGTGGCTCAACAATACCACCAGTCGCGAATACTACGCGGTACAACTGGCCATCACGCACCACCTCAGCGATCATTTTTGTTGAGAGCGCGTTAACAACACTCGATCCAACACCGTGGAGTCCAGATGATACCTTGTAGCCACCGCCGCCAAACTTACCACCAGCGTGTAGCACCGTCAATACCGTTTCCAGCGTACTCATGCCAGTCTTTGGATGCTTATCAAC
Organism: Candidatus Saccharimonadota bacterium; assembly: GCA_905372835.1. Taxonomy (GTDB): domain Bacteria; phylum Patescibacteriota; class Saccharimonadia; order Saccharimonadales; family Saccharimonadaceae; genus Nanosynbacter. Next base: position 4,915 of record CAJPQK010000001.1, read on the forward strand.
CGGTATACCACGGCCATCGTCAGTAATCTGCACACCGCCGTCCTCCAGCAGCACTACTCCAACTTTTGTAGCATACCCAGCGATCGCCTCATCAATTGAGTTATCGGCAATCTCCTTAATCAAATGGTGTACACCATCATAACCGGTACTACCAATATACATACCCGGGCGCTTACGAACCGGCTCAAGTCCTTCGAGAACTTGAATTTGTGATCCATCATAGGATTGATTATCTGTTTGTTTAGCCATGTCTCCCTCACTATTTCCTGACTTGTCAGCTATTTACAACTCTCTCATTATACCGCAAAAAAATTGTTCACTCAAGTGCTTTACCTGAACATATTTCTTATGCTAAAATAGAGTAAATATTATCATAATAATAGATTACATAAACATACAAGAACGGGGCAACCATGTTTAGAAAAATAGTTTCTCACTTGCCATTTAGTCCATCACTTATCAATGAATTGGGCTTTTATGCAAAAAGGTTAAGTAAAGAGGAGGCTACTCGAAAATTAGGCTTAATTTTCACTGTTCTTGCGTTAATCGTACAATCATTAGTCGTATTCTCTCCTCCAGAGTCAGCAAATGCTGCAGACCCAAGCGATATGGTTCGAGGTGGCGTATGGAGTGGAAGCCAAATGATGAACCATTATGATGCTAACACCAACGATATCCGCTCATTGTTCAATACGATTGGCATTACCCGCGCAGAGCTATCAAATGCAACTCGCAACCTGCAGACTCTACACAGCCGTGACGGCAATTATTCTTGGGGGATGACCCCTCACTTTGGGTCAGCCCAAGGAGAAGGTTCCTATTCTGTCAAATCAGCCGGCAGCGGAATGCGTAATTTCTACTACCGGCCGCACCAGCTTTGGGGTAATTTTACCTATACAGCCTACGTAGGCCATTCAGCTAAGTTCGGTTGGTTCGCAATCATGCGTAACTGCGGTAATCTCATCACGAAAAGCATCCCACCAGCACCAACATGTCCTCCAGGACAAATCGGCACCTATCCAAACTGTTCAACACCTCCAGCCCCAATAGTCACCTGTAACGCGTTAGAGGTGAAACAAAGCGACACCAATAAATATCAGTTCACTGCAAACACAAGTGCCGCTAACGGAGCTAAGATACAAAAGTACGTATTCAACGTCTACAGAGGTAGCTCTCTAGTAAAAACCCTAGAAAGCACCAGCCCAAATGTAACATATCAGGAAAAGACCCCTGGATCATACAAAGTAACCGTAACGCTCAAAACCTCTCTAGGCGACCGCACCTCTGCCGGCTGTCAAAAGACATTTAATATAGCTGAGCCGGAAAGATGTCCACAAAACCCAACATTACTTAAAAATGACCCTCGCTGTCAGCCATGTGCAGGCAATCCGACCTTATGGATAGAAGATAAACAGTGCTCTGCTGCCTTTATCCAACAAAAGAACGCCATAAACCTCACTCAGAGCAATATGGATGCTACTAAGACCACCGCGAAAGCACATGATCGTATCACCTACCACCTAAAAGTCACCAATAAAGGCTTTGCGCCAGAAAAATATACGTTCACAGAGAATTTGGGCGATGTTCTGCAATATTCGTCTATCTTTGAATCAGGTGGCGGAACGTTCAAAGAGGACGCCAATAGCAACGGCGGAAAAACTGTTCTCCAGTGGCCAGAGGTAACCATTAAACCTGGTGAAACCCAAGAACGCACGTTCACGATACAGATGGCTAGTAAAATATCCTCTATGAGCACTGGCACAAGTAACCCTGGATCATTTGACTGTAGGATGGACAACACCTTCGGCAATACCGTAAGTGTCAAAGTTGATTGTCCAAATGAAAAGAAAGTCGTCGAAACAGTGGCTACACAACTGCCCCGCACTGGTGCTGGCGAAAATATGCTGTTCGCAGGTCTAATCCTCTCCATTGTCACATTCTTCTACTTACGATCTAGACAGCTCAAGAAAGAAGTACGTATCATACGACACACCTATAACTCAGTGGGCACAATTTAAATAAATAAGGTTAAGCGTAGGAACAATGAAAGAATCACTTAAATTCAACAACGAGGCCAAAACATCGCATGAAGGTTTGAGCGAGCTGCGAGCAGAGACGCAAGATCGTGCGGCCGAAACCATCAAAAATCGAGTCGAAAACGAAAGCTCACCAGCAGAGAAGTCAGAAGCTGAAGCACGCGAACAGCTCGAAAAAGTCATCGAGAAGGCTGAATCTGAAGAGGTAAAGCAAGAAAAGAAGCAACCCGTAAAAGCCGAGCGCATCATAACTAGGGAGGACCGTAAAGATAGCTTCAAAAAGACCATGGAGACAGTCCAGAGTCAGCTCCCTAAGTCTAGCCGAACTTTTAGTAAGGTCATTCATAACCCGACCGTCGAAAAGGTCAGTGAGGTTACGGGCAAAACAATCGCTCGACCAAATGCCATACTGTCTGGTTCGGTTGCGGCTTTTGTCTTAACCCTCGCCATATATACCCTAGCAAAAATAAACGGGTACCCTCTGTCAGGATTTGAAACAATTGCAGCATTCACCATCGGATGGATTGCTGGCATGTTGTTTGACTACATCCGCATAGGCATAAAAGGTAGTAGCAGCTAAGCTACTACCAAACTTTAATATTCTTAGCCTATCGCAATTTTATTGATATTTCCCTATCCGAATCTTGATTACCATCCCTGAGGTCAAGCCTATTGTTAGATGGTTTTGGCTGTACTGAGTCTAGCTCTTGTTGCATTCTCTCTTGGATGGATAAGTTCCCTTTATTAGCAGTCTCCGAAGACGGTATGGTGTTGGTAACCGGAGGTGTTGTCAGTATATCTACAGGAGCGCCAGGATTATCCTGAGGTGGCGGCAATACATTACCCGTCTGGGCGGTATTATCTAAGCTCTGCCCATTAGGGTTCACATTAGCGGTAGACATTGGTGTTGGTATCGTTACTGGCGTTGCAGGAGATAACGCGCCAGAGGCTTTTTGTGTTGGTACTGGCTGCGCACCGCCTATCTGCTTACGCTTCGACAACCACTCGTCTAGGAAAGACTTATTCTCCCGTAGCGCAGTAGGCTTAGGTGATACAGATCGTGCCTTCGGATCTGCCCTACCTAGCCTCTCAAATATTTCCTTTTCCACAACAGCACGTGGTCTACCGTATTTCGCAGAAGACAGCCTCACCAATGCATCGCGCAACTGAGAGTTCTCCTGTCCCATCGGCGGTATCCAATTCATACTAAACGGTGCTGACGGAACATTGTTAATCATGACAGAGGTAATTGATTGAAAGTTTGGCAACTTAGACAAATCGTCCACATCAAAGACTGGTTGAAACTTCTTGACCATCAACTCAGCGTCCGTCACACCAATACGCCCAGAAATCACCGTACCAACGTTACCAATAATCGCTTCACGTATTTTATCTGTCAACTGGGTCATAAACTGGTTACCCATGATAAGACTCAGCTTATATTTACGAGCCTCGGACAGAATAGACTCAAAACTATCCGTAGCAAAGTTCTGAAACTCGTCAACATACAATGAAAAGTCAACTCGTTGGTCTTCTGGAGTGTCAGCCCGAGCCATCGCTGCAGCCTGAAACTTCATCACAAAGATAATACCTAACAGCTTAGAGTTTAGTTCTCCCATCTTACCCTTGGAAAGGTTGACTAGCAGAATCTTATTATTATCCATTATCTCCCGCAGGTTAAATCCAGACTTCGTTTGCCCAATAATATTACGCATTGCATCATTAGAGATAAATGGACCAAACTTCGCAACAACCCAAGACACAACTTCACCAGCTTCGTTAGAGCGCTGGGACGCTGGAAACTCCTTCGTCCAGAAGTCAATCACCTGCGGATCGGTAACATATTTCAGCTTGCTCTTAACAAACTCTGGGTCTATGAGGCATTTTGGTATATCGATAAACGTTCCGCCTGCAGGGTCAGCCATCAACAACAGCGCACAGTTGCGGAAAATGTGCTCCAAGCGAGGCCCAACAATTCCCGTATGCCCCGGGTCGTACAACCCATACAACATATTAATTGCTTCTTGCACCAAAAAGTCCTTCTGGTCTGGTGTATCAAACTCAAACATATTCAAACCAATAGGATTTGTCATGTCAGCCGGGTTAAAGTAGATAATATCTTCAACACGTTCTTTCGGCACTTTACCGAGAAGCGACTCTACCAAATCTCCATGAGGATCGATGAACGCAAAACCTCGACCATCCATCATGTCTTGGTATGCCATATTTTCTTGCAGGACAGACTTACCGACACCAGTTTGACCAATAATGTATACGTGGCGGCGGCGGTCTTTTGTTCCAATACGAATAGGTTTTTTCACACCACGAAATTCGTTATAACCAATCAACAAGCCTTCATCCAAAACATCAGTAGGGCCATCAACCTGCTTGGACATCTGGCGTTTAACCTGAGATGTCGGTATTGATGAGGAACCAGGTAAATGAAACAACGTTGCCATTTCTACACTGTTTAAAACATTATATTTTATCTGTTGTGGAAAAAACCTCATAATATAGGCTGTTGTAATTTCCTCTATATTACGAGTAACTGAGAACTTGAAGCCATTATTTCGTGGTGAATCAAACAACGCAAAAGCGGCAATAATATTCTTCAATAGAGACTGAGACCTCGCTGCAGTATTAGACGAAACCACAACACGAATCAAAACTTCGTAGGCTGGGTACCTAGTCTTTTCACTTACGGCATCAACCTCTGCTTGTTCAAGCGAACTCAACGGTTTATTCTCTTCTTCTTTTCGCTTCTCATCATTTTCTTGTGGTGGTTTCCACAACGCTTCCAAAATATCCTTTGGGGCGATCAACGCACCAATGCCCGTCTTCTTCTTTTTATGTTTTCGCAAATTATCAATGTGAAGCTCAGAAGCTTTAGCCCAGCCATCGTATGCTGGCCTGATAAGAAATTGGATACCAATTCCATCATCTTTTGATGCAGATGAGAGCGCGTTAAGGAGCGCCCGTGAGGCATCACGTTTTGATTCTTGATACGTTGCTATTGGATAAATGAAAGATTTACGCAAAGTAAATTCACCGCCTATCATACCAGACGTACGACCAATCTCACTAAAGATATTTACTTCGCTCATCTCTTCCAGTCGTGCCGATGGATAAGCTGCTATGATAGCTTGGCGAATAACGTCGATTAATACTACAGGAACCACCGCATAATAATGAACCAGGCCACCAGTAGCGACGATCTCGAGAGATATGTGGCGCTGCCCATAGAACTTGCTTTTAAATCCTTTCGTAGCGGTACTGGAAATAATATTATACATAACCTGCGCCTGCGAGATTACCTCCTCGTTAAGGTCACGCTGGTCACGACTACCATTGTCTATATCCTCACTGGTCGGAGGCAAATGTATCAACAAGGGTACCATTTTTAGTCCGCGCTCATAATTCTTTGCTTCGCGCATAGCATTACGGTACAGTATAAAAATCACTGATGTTCCAACAGCTATAATCCCTAATACCAGTAACCCTAAGATAAGAACTCCACCCATTAATCCATCCTACTCATCAGACTGACCAAGAGTCTTATTATATCGTTTCTTCAGATAGTCTGCCTGTAGCTGAGCAATAACCCGCGCTCGTTCATGGGGATTACCCTCTGTTAGGGCAATTAAACTCTTTAGCTTATCAACCCACTCTTTCTCAATTAAATCATCGTCCCCTGCTATAGAAGGAACTCCTGCCATAACTGCATTATCGTCTGTCTGCGATGCCTGATTACTAGCAGGATCCTGAGGGGTAGGCTGCGCCAAACTTGCTATATCAACGGCAGGCAGCACCGGCGTAGCAGGCGGTTGCTTCCCCTGCTCAACGGACTGTGTCCCATACTGTTCAAAACTTTTTTCTTGATTACCATATTGACGCTCTACATCAGGAGCTACAGGCGCTGATTCTGTCCTCGGTATTACTGGTGTCGTCTCAGGATTCATACTCAAATTATATCATGGTGTATACGAAAAGACCATGTTAGAACCTCTTATATACGTATAGACAAGCAATCACTTCAAAGATAATAACAAGACAGATATCAAAAAGCTTAATGCCACCAATAGATTGGATTCCCAGCAGTATAACTGGAGCCAGAGCAAGCACGCTGGAAAAATAATACAGTTTTATATCCTGTCGACTTTTGCTACCATCTCTAGGCTTTGACACGTGTACCATAGAAAATAAGAACCTAAGTAAAATGTATAAGGCGCTAGTTAGCGCCACATATAGGGAAAATAAAAATAAAAGAACCCCAAAAGGACCTATGCCAGATGGAGTAGTCATATTTATAATCAACAATACCGTTAAGGTTGCGACGCAGCCAATTGTAATAGCGATCTTCTGCTTCATATCACATATTATACACGAGGGCATAGCCCAAAAGAGCCCGAGCGATAACAGAAGCTGAACTACAAACGCTCCATCCGCCGCTTTAAAACAACTATTAGGGCGCGGGCATTGCGAGTCCGTCGTTATCGCTCAAGGCGACTGACCGCTCCTTATATAAGGAGCATGTCCTTGCGTGAAGTTCCTTCCACACATCCAGTATTCTCATTACCAATGCTTTGCAAAGATAAGGATAAACTGGATGTGTGTGTACTATCCACGCGCGCTCAACACCTATATTATTTGTAACTTGCGAATAATCACAAATAACTTCAGTGGAGCATCGGCGGCACCATGACTAAAATACAATAATCATATATAGACTATGTGCTTTTCAGCTTCATGTTGCAGCCGTTCCCTACACCAAAGCAATATTTAGTGTTAAGCGATATTCTAAAGTTGGTTATTTTAATGTACTTTTTTGCTTTGTTTGTTTTTCGAAAGCTTATGTGATTATACTAGCATCTATTTCAAAATAAATCAAGCACTCTTTCTGAAAAAATTGTTGTAATAAGCACCTATTTCAATATTCCTGACGGTATTCTAATCTGTAAAAATAATGCTAAAATAACGATATATAAAAAGTGAATATTACAACAAAATGATCCATTGAGAACCATTACTACCAAAGGTGTGTCCATCTAAACACCATCACATAACGGCTAGCTTGTGCCCCATACGACAGCAAGAATTAGTAGATACAGTATAATCCAGCTGCTGATTTCTTTAAAAATATTTAAGCAAAAAATACATTACATAATTACCTTGAGGCTATTTATCATTTATCCATCACACACGATCATGCATTTACAAAAAGCTAGCTTAACCAATATTCCACATCCCGTACGCTTTTGTAATGATCATATATAGCGCTCCGAGACAACAAAAGAAAAAAGCTACTGCACTAGGTTCTCACACCGCACCGGTAACTACTTGACGGTCAGCAGTGACACCTTCATCGTCCATTCAGGTGTAGTTTTTTTTACTCACTAAATCTCTTGCAAATATGTTGACATAACCGTTTTCATGAATTATTATAGGGGTAGCTTCTGAATAAAAAAGTTGTACAGACTAATAATAGAAGCCAAAAATAAACAGATCATCAAAAACTCCACTTTTTGAAAACGACCACTACTCGCAGGTGGTTGTTTTCTTATACGAAAGTTTTTCATAACAAAAAATCAGCCTAATGGCTGATGTTAGTTGAGCTGTTTGGTGGAGCTGCCGGGTACTGCCCCCGGGTCCAATTGGTATCATAAATATTCGTCTACAAACATAGGATCATTTACAGTTTTATAACGTAGCTTGGATAATAAACGAACCAAAAAAACCGAGCTTGTTACGTGGTAAAAGTCCCATGTATCTGCCACTTCCAAATACATAGCGAGCAACATAAATTCTGACACCTCAAATCGTATCATGTTGCCTATACGAAGAGATGGCTATAGATTAAGCTACAGCTGGCGCAAAGGCTGGAGCCTTGAATAGGCTAGCTACTTTGCTTGCAAAGTTTTTTGCATTTAACAATATGCGTATCGTGCATGTTCGGTTTGCAGAATATTTTGATAAAGTCCAACTGTCGAACGCTATTTCAGCCCCACAATCATATACAGTATACCACCTCACCTTTAAAAACCAAATAAATTATGGTTAACTGTAGATATATGACGGTAAGCAAGATACTCTCTGCAACACCATGTGGGTTTCAAGGCCAATTGATTGAAATCGAGGGAGATTTATCAAAAGGCCTGCCAAGTATCCAAATTGTCGGCTTGGGAAATAAGGCGATCGACGAAGCAAAGGACCGAGTCCGAAGTGCTATCAAAAACTCTCTACTTGAGTTTCCAAAGGGCAAAATTGTCATCAACCTGGCGCCAGCTGAACTACCAAAAGATGGTACCCAGTTTGATCTGCCGATTGCATTGTCAATATTACAACTGAACAATCTCCTTTCGCAAGAAGCTGTCAGCGACGCGCTCTTTGCTGGAGAACTAGCCTTGGATGGTTCCATTAGACCCATCCAGTCAGCTATTACTATTGCCGAAGTTGCTAAGAAGAATAATATTACAACTATTTACATCCCAGCTGATAACACGGAACAAGCCCTATTGCTGAAAGACATTACTGTTATTCCTATCAAAAGCTTGCGCCAATTATTCCTGCATTTGAAAAAGGAATGTCTTATATCACCTGCTGTCAAAAAAACTACACCTGATGTTACAGATGTAATAGACACTCCAATAGACACGATCATCGGACAAGAGCAAGCTAAACGAGCCATCAGTATTGCAGTAGCAGGAAGACATAATTTACTATTCTCAGGACCCCCCGGGTCTGGTAAAAGCATGTTAGCAAAGGCTTGTGCCGGACTATTACCCCCTCTAAAGGGTCAAGAAATAATAGACGTTACCAAATTGCATAGCATTGGTAACCCGGACTTAACAGACGATATAGTCTCATCCAGACCATTTCGTGCACCACACCATACAGCGAGCAGGGCCTCTATCATAGGCGGAGGCCCTAAGGCACGGCCAGGAGAAATAAGTCTGGCGCATAATGGAGTCTTATTCTTGGACGAAATCTTAGAGTACCCACGATCAGTCTTGGAAGCGTTACGCCAACCCTTGGAAGACCACACTATAACCATCAGCCGAGCTAACCAAAAATACAAATACCCTGCGAGTTTTTTACTAGTTGCCACTATGAATCCTTGTCCTTGCGGATATTACGGAGATACTGAAAAAAGCTGTACCTGCACATCTTCTCAAATCCTTAATTACCAAAAACGGCTATCAGGACCACTCCTTGATCGCATAGATATGACAGTAAATGTTAGTCGTGTAAATCATGAGATACTCCTTCAAAATAAGCCGTTGAATAATTCACAACATTTAAAAATAACAGAGGTTATCCAGCAAGCGTTGCGTTTTCAACAACAGCGTTTTAACAGCAATGAAAAACACAACGGATCACTGAAAAGCTCTGAGGTTGACCACTATGCTCGTCTCTCTACTGACGCAAAAGACCTCCTCATTAAAGCAGCAAAGAGTTTAGACCTTAGTACACGAAGTTACTTCAAAGTCATAAGAGTAGCTCGAACCATCGCAGACCTAGAGGCGTCCGATGTAATTGAAACACCCCATATCGCCGAAAGCTTGCAATACCGACAAGTTCAACATTCATAGATCCTTGAAATACGCGTCCTTATCTGTTAGAATTGATTTTGGAATTAATCTAACGATTCACTTTACAAAGGAGAGCTAACGATTAATAAAACAATTCGTACCAACGGAGCCATCCGTGCTCGCGAACTACGCGTTATTGGTTCAGACGGTGAGCAGTTAGGAGTAATGTCACTCCGTGACGCACTAGCAGCGGCGGAAGAAGCGGGATTAGATCTCGTGGAAATATCGCCTAACGCTAATCCACCTGTGGCTAAAATCGTCAACTGGGGTAAATACCAGTACCAGAAGATGAAGGATCAGCAGCGCAATCGCAAACTAGCTAAAGCCAGTGACCTGAAGCAAATGCGTTTTGGTCTCAAGATAGGCCAAGGCGACTTGGAAGTAAAACTTCGTAAAGTCCGTAAATTCCTAGAAGAAGGACACAAAGTTCGCATCCAGGTAATGTATAAAGGTCGCGAAATGGCACATAAAGAGATTGGTTACGAGTTGATTGAAAAAATCACTGCCCTACTTGAAGAAGTCGCAATCGTAGAACAAAAACCTCAGATGGCAGGTCGCAATCTGAGCGTAGTAATAAGGAGTAAGTAATGCCAAAACTAAAGACCCACAAGGGCACTGCTAAGCGCATTAAGCTAACCAGTACCGGCAAACTAACCCGCCAACGTGCATTTGGCGGTCACCTCTTGGCTAAGAAGTCTAAGAGCCGTAAACGTGCCATTAACACAACAGCAACCGTAAAAGGCTCTATGGCCAAAAACGCTCGTCGAGCAATGGGAGTGTAGTATCATGCGAGTAAAACGAGGCGTTTCAGCACATGCAAAGCACAAAAAGATTCTCAAAGCTGCTAAAGGAATGCAGCATAACCGTACACGCAGTTTTCGTTTAGCAAAACAAGGTGTTATTCGCGCCTTGCAATATGCTTATCGTGACCGTCGCAATAAAAAACGTGACTTGCGAGCATTGTGGATTACTCGTATTAACGCAGCTGCTCGACAAGAAGGCACCACTTACGGTAAGTTGATTGCCGGTATGAAAGCTCATAATATTGATGTTAATCGCAAAATATTAGCAGAAATAGCCGTGAACGATCCTGTAGCATTCAAAAAGATCGTTGAAGCAGCTACAAAATAGACCAGAGTCTACAAGAGTATACTAAAAATTCCTCCATCAATAGGAGGAATTTTTAGTATACAGTCCACCGATAAGCCGGGTTCTGTCGTGGGCAATCATCTATCTAGTTCATTTGTTGCCAAATGAATCAAGCGGTTCTCGACCTACAGGCGGACACCCGAAATGTAGATCTCCTTGCAACCGACAGGGTTTACCTCCTTACTATGTCGCCATAGTAAGCTGTAAGCTCTTACCTTACTCGTTTCACCTTTTCCCATAGCTATGGGTAGTTTTGTTTCTGTGGCACTTTCCCTAGGGTCACCCCTGGTCGCCGTTAGCGACTGTCGTGTCCTTTGTTGCCCGGACTTTCCTCTTGACAGAAATCAAGCGATTGCCTAGTGAACTGCTGTATTTGATTATATATGCTCTGTAATTATTCGTCTACCCGCCACAGCCAATAAACGGGCAAACAAAAAGCCCCAAGAGTCATGAACGCTTGATATTCCCCGCATAAAGCAAGGTGGGTGCTCGCAATATACCACCACGGTGATATACCATATAAAGCTCCCTATCATATGATGTTAGGAAAATCATATGCGCCCATAGACTCAAGGGACTACTTATATTATACACTAAAAATCAAAATAAATAACTGAAGTGTGTGTATAATCAGCCAATTCATGCATAGAGATATAAATGGCGAACCAACCATAACAAGAGCCATAATAATGACAAGCCCATATTGCTCAACCTGTCTCATGAAATTTCTTACAAAATCCGGAGCCAATGCATAGAGTACTCTAGATCCGTCAAGCGGCGGTATAGGAATCATATTGAAAGCAAAAAAGCCCAGATTAACAAACACAAAAGCCTGGAGAGTGACACCAATAAATGATGGAGAAAAGCCAAATTTATCTACAAAACCCAAACTCACGCCAATACCAAAAAAGGTGAATGCCAGTACTAGGTTAGTCAGAGGTCCGACGATTGCCACCAGGGCAACACCCCACTCCCCAAACCGCACCTTATGCGGGTTAAATGGCACCGGTTTAGCTCCACCAAATACTGGAGCGCCCAACACTAGTAATGTTAGCGGTAGCAGGATAGTTAAAAATGGGTCAATATGTCTTATAGGGTTAAGAGACAACCTTCCTTCTGCTTTAGCAGTCTGATCACCCAAAAAATATCCCATAAAAGCGTGCATCGCCTCATGAATAGTCATTGATACCAGAATCACTAACAATGTAATTATCACTACCGTAAAGTTCATATATTTCATTATATCATCTTGACTATTTTGTGATATACCGTTACAATATTAGGGATTGTTTAATAAATTAGAGAGGTTGGAAATGGCATCACGATGCGAACTAACCGGCAAAGGCAAGCAGTACGGCCATAACGTGAGCTTCTCACTGCGACGTACAAAGCGAGTTTTTAAGCCGAATCTACAAAAAAAGACCTTTACGGTCGGTGGCCAAAAAGTCACAATGGTACTTAGCACTCAAGCAATTCGCACTCTTCGAAAAAAAGGAATTCTGCAGAGCGCAGCAAAAGCTAAATAATTAAAATATCCTCCGTTAGTGGAGGATATTTTAATTTAGCTATTTAGTTATCCTAGCTACGATCAACCTTAACTACTGTCAGCTGCTCAGGTAAAGCTTCTGCAGATTTAACCTTCCACTTGGTACCAGCATCTATACCGGAAGCGCCCACTTCTTTTAAGAATGTATCTAATATATCCTGTGGTACTTCGTATGCTAATTCTGAATCTGAGTAATGAACCGGTATGACAACTCGAGGATCAATCTGTTTAACAATTACCGCAGCTGCTGTAGCGTCCAGGGTGTACCCACCACCACCAACAGGCAGCACAACAATATCAGTAACTCCGATTTGCTCCAATTGTTCCTCACTCAATTTTGGATCAATATTACCCAGTACAGCTATCCTTACTCCACCTATCAAAAGCTTATATATCGTACTATTGTTCCCTTCCGTATCAATGTGCCGCCGGGCTGGAAAACCAGCTAACCCGACGTCTGCCACCTCATACTCACCAGGACCATTAAATTTCACCCGAGGATTACCGACTGTTGATGCAAATCGGTCTTCAGTAAGCACCTCAACTGCACCTTCAACAGACAAGTCCTTCTTACCAACCAATGATAACGTTGGGTCAAACACAACTTTTACGTTTTTTGTTGTAAAAACAACAGCATTAGCACCCTTATACTCTATGTCAAACATATTGTCTCCTTATTTTAATATTCTATCGACATCAACCAACACTGAATGCTTACCACTCAAAATATCAGTCACAAACCTATCACGAACACTCAACCGATAGTAAAAATCATCATATGATAATACTGCATAATTAAGGCTCTTCTTTTCCAGTTTTTCAGCTTTATCCATCAACTTTTCCAGCTGAGATTGTACTATCTCACCGACAACCAACAAATCCACTCGGCTGGCCGAGCCTCTAACCAAAGTTCCCGCCGCTATAGCAAGTCGCAGCCCAGAAAGCTGGCCAACCTTAGCTAACCAAGTCGTATCCTTTGCTACAGCCTTTGGTTCTTTTGCCTTAGGCGAGTTGTCGGCAAATATCATAGATAAAGCCTCAAAATATTGATACTGCTGATTGACTGCGTAGTACAGCTTATTGTCAGCATTATCAGACACGATAATACCAACGTTCATCATGTTGGCTAATTCACGCCTCACTGAATTTATCTGCTCGTCAATAAGACGCGTAATTTCTCGTACGTAGAATGATTTTCCAGGATTATTTAAGAATAAATGCAGTAGCTTTACTCTTGTTTTTGAACCAAATAATGAATCAATCATTGCACAATAATTGTATCACGGATTAACTAAGCGAGCCAGTATCTGTGATAAATAGTGTTCAGCTGAATATAGGTCACACCACATAATATGAGGGTTGCGCCTTAGCCAGGTCATTTGGCGCTTAGCTAGTTGCCGATCGCTGGCAATCATCTGCTGCACCATTGTACTGTAGTCAATTTTACCACGTATATATTGGTTTATTATAGGGTAGACATTGCCCGTCATTGCTTCACTGCGCCAGCCATACTTATTACCCAAATATGTTGCTTCATCTACAACATTATTGGTCAATAGTTGTTCAGTTCTTTGGGTAACTCTGTTAGTTAGTTCATCTCTTTCTGTCGCTATTCCTACAACAATAGTATTTTCTTGTATTGATGCATTTTTTACTACATTTTGAGTACCACGTTCAATGGCCCGAATTACATAACGTTTATTATATTTATTCTCCGGCAAAGACATGTTGTTATTAACACAATATTTATGTAAGTCTTCTATGCTCATACCTTCTAGCTGCTGGCGATAACGTCCATCGCTCCTATTCGCAAAACTAAAGTTAAAAATAACCCCATCTACATATAGCCCGGTACCTCCAACCAGAAATGGTATATTACCACGGTCACGAATCTCTGCAATCTTTCTTGTTGCATATTCCTTAAAATCAGCAGCCGAAAAAAGCTGCCCTGGTTCTACTAAATCAAGTCCCCAGTGAGCCACTCCTTGCCCCTCCATGAGAGTTGGCTTGGCAGTTCCTATGTCCATGTCACGATACACTGTCCTACTATCTGCGCATATAATCTCACCGCCAAACTTTTTTGCTAATTTTATCGCCAGTGACGTTTTACCGCTTGCTGTCGGACCAGTAATGACAATCAAGGGTGTTATTTGCTCCATCATACTGGTTTCCATCGCCGTTCCTCAAAATCAATTATTCGCCACTGCGCATCACAAAAAATCCCATCTTGTTCAAGTAGCTGTTTTTGTGCCTCTTGGCCCCCAGGGAAACCAACAGCCAATCCGCCCTTGGCATTAACTAAGCGATGCCAAGGTAAATCCAAAGCTCCATTATGAGCGATACCTCCAACAATGCGCGCTGCATATGGACGCCCAGCCATGGCAGCTAAGTCTCCGTAGGTAGTGACTTTATCATTTGGCAATTGCGCCATCAACTCATAGACTTTATCACGTAAGCTTGTCACTACTAGTTCGTCCAACGCATTACTCCATTGCCATTCAACTTATTATTAAACAGTTACTATACTTTTTATTATACGTCCTGGATATAACTAGCCAATTGATCAATCGGAATCTGTTCTTCACCCGCACGCGTGCGCACGCTCACAATCCGCTGCTCTTTATCTTTTGGACCAACAATAATCTGCGTTGGTATTTTTACAACAGTCGCTTCACGAATCTTCTTACCAATTGATTCATTTCGAATATCTGTTGTAAATCTGACTTCATTATATTTTACTGGTTGCATCAAAGCCACCCCTGATAAAATCGTTGTTATTTCATCAACATAGTCCAAAACAGTGTCATTAATCGTTAAGATGCGTACCTGCTCTGGTGCTGCCCAGAATGGGAACCAACCACCCGTGTGCTCGATGAAGACGCTCAGGAATCGCTCAATCGAACCCAGCAATGCACAGTGAATCATCACAGGTGTTGTAAAATTGCCATCACTGTCTGTGTATTCCAATCCAAACCGTTGCGGCTGCACGAAGTCTAGCTGCACTGTCGCAACTTGGTGCTCACGACCGATAGCGTCAGTTGCCATGAAATCAATTTTTGGTCCGTAAAAAGCAGCCTCACCTTCCTGCTCGAAATAGTCCAAGCCAACTTTTTCAACTGCTGATTTTAATTGATCTTGTGCGGAAGCCCACAGTTCACGTTCACCCAAATATGCGTCAGAGTTATCGCGGTAACTGAGTCGAACCCGTAGCTTCATATTAATAGTACCGTACAATTCCTGGGCAGCAGACAATAAATTATTGATTTCTTGTTCAATTTGGTCTGGACGACAAAAGACATGACTGTCATCCTGGGTCAGCGAGCGCACACGATTCAGACCGCCAAGCTCACCGGTTTTCTCGTCACGATAGTCAGTGGTTGTTTCCAGGTAGCGCACCGGCATATCACGGTAACTACGTGGTTGTGAAGCAAAGATTTGTGTATGATGCGGACAGTTCATCGGCTTTAATGCCATTTCATCACTGGTTTCCTGACTCTTAACCAAAAACAGCTCTTCGCCAAATTTAGCCCAGTGGCCTGATGTTTCATACAGGTCCTTTTTAGTGATATGCGGCGTCCAGACTTTTTCAAAGCCAAACCTCTGACGCAGCTGATTTGAATATTGCGCCACGACATCACGCAAAATGGTTCCACGAGGCGTAAATAATGGCAAACCAACCCCCACGAGCGGCGAGGTTGTGTATAGATCAAGTTCCTTGCCTAGCTTGCGGTGATCACGCTGCTTGGCCAGTTCTAATTTCTTCAAATATTCATCTAGCTCTTCCTGCGTAGCAAAAGCTACGCCATATAGCCGCTGCATTTGAGGATTCTTTTCATTGCCCCGCCAATAGGCGCCTGCAACCCGCATCAACTTAAACACACCAATCTCACTGGTATTTGCAACATGCGGTCCGCGACACAGATCCTTAAACGACCCGTTAGTATAAAACGAAACTTCATCAAGCGCACTATCGCCTTCGGTAATTGTGCCCATTTCTGCGGCATCCAGATCTTTTGCCACTGTCGTCCCGGCACGCTTCAGATCATTAAGAAGCTCTTCTTTATATGGCTGATGGCTATCTTTAGCCCATTGAATAGCATCATCAATTGGACATTTTGTGCAAACAAAGTCCTGCTTCTCCGCAATGATGCGTCGCATTATCTTTTCGATTTTGTTGAACTGTTGCTCGCTAATCTTCGTTTCGCCAAGATCAATATCGTAATAAAACCCATGCTCAACAACCGGACCAACTCCGAATTTCGCATCTGGCCATAATCGCTGTACGGCTGCTGCCATGATGTGTGCTAGGCTGTGTCGCATTGCATAGAGTTTGTCTTCACTCATAGAACCTCCTTAATGTACTTTGATACATTCGGCTTAAATAATGATAGATATTATATGCCTCGGGCCAGGAGATCTGGCGGTTCCACCTTGGCGATTCTCTTGTTCCGACTGTTATCGTTTGTTCAAAAACACATGCGTCGCAACCGCTTCCATGAGGTTCCGAAGATGGTTAGTCTTCATCATTACCTTGTCGTTATTATACCAGCTAATCACAACTCTCTCAACAAATCCCATTCAGTCGTTACTAAGATGCTGCCCCTTGTGGTATTGGGGTATTTCTGATAATATCAATATAAGCACGGGGGCGATTAGCTCATTTGGCTAGAGCGCAGCATTGACGTTGCTGAGGTGATAGGTTCGAATCCTATATCGCCCACCACACTAAGCACCTTTACGGGTGTTTTTTATTTACCTACATATTCATTCCATGATATATTGATCGTGAACTTGTTCTATTGACTTTCTAAAACGTTTATGCTAATATGTAAGGTATGAGTGATCATACTACCACTAATGTGATTGCGTCATCAAAAAAAGACGCATCACTTCTCAGTAAAATCACTATCCACTTTGAGTACGACAAGCGAATCAAGGAAGTTCGTGCTAACTACTGCAGAATGAACGAGAAAGCAAAATAACCATCAAAGCCCATTGCACCCCTATCCCCAGTAGTAACTCTGGGGATATTTATCCACTATATACTTATGGTTTTCCACTAGATTTTTTAATAGCGTTATGTCAATATATAGACATGATATGTATAAATTGTTTTCACAACAAAACTCGTGTGATAAACTCACGAAAACATAAAAAATATCCTCAACTGTGGCGGCGAAGATCTTGCGACAACTGTCATACTACTTTCACTACGTATGAATATCCCTCAATTGATAACACCCCAGTCGTCAAGGAGACAACCGAGGAACCTTTCAATATCGGCAGATTGACACTCAGTATCGCAAATAGTCTCCAGCATAATGACCATTCAGCCAAATATGACAGCTTCCATTTGGCACAGACCGTTCAGAGAAATCTCCTCATTCAATATGAAGCGACAATACCAGTAGACAGTATCACTAAAGAAGTTCATGCCGTGCTCAATAGATATGATCCTGTAGCGGCCATACAGTACGCTGCCCAGCACAAATTGCTTATTTCGAAGCGCCGTCCTGGTCGCCCTTCAACCGGTTACGTTCTGCCTTCAATCGATCATTGATATTAACGGTTAGTTTCTCGGTAACGTCAAACTTATCTAGATATCGCCCTGTCATTAGCTTCGTTTGAGCAGCATACGCCGCCATGGAACTATACAGAATAGAAGTGACTGGCATTAAGATCCACTGTATCAACATCAAGAAAGTACGTCGCTTCTTATAGCGCGCTGGGCGCGGCGGTAAAATCTTAAATGAAGAAAATATAGCAATCACCATACCAAGCATCGCAATAGTTTGCAATAAACTAATCGTACCAGGCAACTGGTGGGCATCTATGTTTCGTACTGCTTCTGGATTTAATAGAAGCGGCAACCACGCTCCAAAAGCCGTTACAAGCGCCACATACGCTAATGTGACATGGCCATCCAATAACCTCAGAAAACGCGTGAAACTTGGCCAGAATGGTGCTTGGCGGCTGGAGCTAAACACCCGAGATCCTACATATGCAACATCTGAGGCGCCATATGCCCAACGGCGAAGCTGAACGAACTGCGCTTTTAGTGTCTTCTTGTATGTTTCTGACAAAACTGCGTCTTGATAGATTGGTGCATATATTGGCACTACCCCGTATTTACCATCAAAATGGAAATAACTACGCCAATATTGGTGCCCATCCTCAACGATTGTCCTGACGCTCCAAAAATCCATTTCCACTAGCGCATCCATCGGTTGTGCATGTGATGCAAAATTTCTCAAAGCATATGGACGCATTGAACTAACAATGTTCCAAAATGAGTTTCCCGTTGCGATCACCCGCATAGGTGCTGGTACGTCCCATATGTTATTGGTGAACAATGCAATCGGCTGATATGACAAGTTCTTGCGATCTTTATAGACAATATATTCATAGGTAATATAGTCAAAATAAGTGGGATGTGGCTTGTTATCACAATCCATCGTAGTGACCAATACCTGAGAGAAATCTATCCCGAGGTCCACAAGATAGTCTTTCAGCCAACGTCCTGCGTGTGTAATATTACCACCCTTGCCGATTACCTCATGCTCTATACCTTTTGGATGCTCAACAATATGGAATGAATGAAATTTATCGTTATATTTCTTCTGCAGCGTCTCAGCAGTTTTCTTAATTTCAGCACCTCCACGCTCTTCATAGGCAAATACAACGATGAGATGCGACAGATCATAGGTTGTATCCAGCAGCGACTGAACTGCAGGCTCAATAATTTCGATACTTTCATTGTACGCTGGCATAATGATTGCGTTATAAATCTGCGATGGTTTAGGATAGTCTGACGGTTCATCAATGATACTTTGTAAGTTTTTCAGATGGGTACTATATTCAAACTGCTTGTTTTTTGTAGCAAACAACCTAGCATGAGCAGCCGCTGGATCTTCAAGGTCATGTAATCTTTGCGACCAGTCTACTTGACAGGCTTTCTCCATGTTCGTACGGCCAACCAACATATGATAGCTGATGCCAAAAATCTTTATCAGAGCCATGGATATTAGGACCAATAGATATACTGAAGCCAGTAGCGGGTTAAAGATTGACAATAGAATCAATAAAATAATGACACCATAGCTCAGCATCCCGGGTAGTATTTCTAAGAAGCGGTAGAATGGTTTTCGTTTGCCTACGGGTATCTCTAAATCCATGTCATTTATCCAAATGAAGCAATTCGTAATATTGGTAGCGCCAACAGCAAGAGGATAGCTGAAAAACCAATAGTTCCCCAGGCTAGAGCCAAGCCAAGATGACGACGCTCTAACTTCACCAGCTTAACTGCAAGAATACTGTGCCCCACAACAGCCACAACTTCCAGCAAAGCATAAAACCATAGGGTATACCAATAATCCCTATATAAACTCGTGATACCAAAGGCGCTGTACTGGGTGATAACCTGTGTTTCGCGCGGTTTTATGTGAGCCGCCAGAACAATCACCACAATAATGGCAAAAATGACATTAAACACTATCAAACCAGCTAGCCAGCGGTCGCTCATAATGGTCTTAATACTCGTCGTTATCTCTTGTTTCATAATGCTCTGGAGCCGCTGACCGGATTCGAACCGGTGACCTACGCTTTACGAAAGCGCCGCTCTACCAACTGAGCTACAGCGGCAAGACTCCTCCGCATAATTATATCAGATGTGAATTATTTTTCAATCAAGAGAAATGTAGTAAGTTGCCTTCTTTTCAGACTTAAAGCTATCAACTTTAGCCTTAAATACCGTCAGCGGCACATGGATGTAGCTGTACTTCACAGAGCTGTCGGTTCGCTCGTCAACACGGATAAAGTAATAGCCGTCGCCAGAAACCGTCTGCCTGGCTTCTGAAGTGGTTCCTGGTTCAATTTTTAGTGCTTGTTCAGTAATGCCATCAGCGTTGTCTTTGCCGACTGATATGTCGGCAACATATTGCACTGATTGACCATGTTCTGTCGCAATGTCTGCCAAGCTTTTACCTGATTTTATGGCTCCGTCTATAGTGGAGACCAAGTTAGTTGCCTTATCGTCAACAGCAAATGACACCTTGCTGGTGATCAGACTGTCTCGAAGATTCTCTTTCATCTCCGCAAGAGACAACCCCAGTGTCTTACGGACAGCGGCATCATATGAAGCATCAGAAAGTCCACGCTTATGCCGCTGCAACGCTGTATCAATCTCGGAATCTGATACTGTAATTCCCTTTTCTTGGGCAAGTTTCTTTGCATATGTAATTTTTACAACTAAGTCCATGGACTGTTGCCGCTGAAATTTCACCTTATCATCACCACCCAGACGATTAACTGATTCTAGAGAAGCTAATGTACTGCGGTAGTAGCGTAAGTAGTCACTATAGCGCACTGTAGCACCTTCAATGGACGCCACAGGAAGCGGTAAAGTGCGCGTAATGCGATAGGCTACATCCCCCGTGTCACGCCAAACATAGAGCTGAACCCATACAAACACTGTCATTAAGATGGCCGTGCCAAGGCCGATGAATATCGCGTTCCACACCAACCGGTGCCTGGTGTATTGGATTGGGTATTTATGCTTACGACCACCCGCCAGAATCTTCTCACGATGCTCAGCAACAGTATCATTCGTGATACGCGTAGGTACTTTTTTTGCCTTTTCCGACTTACGCTTCAGTGCTCTCTTGATCATGATTATTCCTTTCATTCGCTATTTCTACTGCATCTTGCAACATGTTGTAAATTTTATCTGGGTGCTCTACATTCTTGATCACAAGATCACCGACAAATGTTTGAATGATAATTGTTCCAAACTTAAACATTTCGCCGCTGAACCCTGGAATATTATAACTGATGGTTTGGATTTTTCGTAGTTGCAATTCCACAACATCTTTACCAAAAAATCCGCGTTGCGTGACCTGGCGAATTCTTCGGTCAGTCACAATGAAGTAGGTAAAGAACCACATGAGAAAATGATAAATAAATAACAACAGCCCAAAGATGAAGCTACCAAAGAATACCCACAGTAATTCTAGGTTGCTTTGCCAAATCAAGAACGGTACTGCACCAAATGTCATTGGCAACAACAAACAGTAGAATCCTTTGCGCATGGCAATAATGTGACGGCGAAATACGAACAACAGCTCCTCGCCATCGCGCTGACCGTCAAAAGCCTTATCTGTTTTCGTCTTCTTTGTCATAGTCCTATGGTACCCCGGGCAGGAGTCGAACCTACAACCTTATCCTTAGGACGGATCTGCTCTATCCAGTTGAGCTACCGAGGCATACTACTATTATACCACGGTAGCTCTGTGGATATACCAGTGTTAGCGAGTAAATTTTTCACTCAACGTCGTATAGCTCACCAATTCTGATTCCTCAAACCAGTGGGCAATCTCCTGAACAGCCTCGTCAGAGTCACCAGAAGCATGGATTAAGTTTGGGATGCCCTTACGGCATGAGTCAGCATAACCGAAGCTGACGTGTGAGTAGTCGCCCCGAATCGTACCCATGTCAGCAGATTTTGGTTCAGTCGGACCAACAATTTTACGAACCACCGCCACGGCTTCCACGCCCTCGAGCACCATAGCAATCACAGGGCCGTCCATCATCATGTCCAGTGTGATGTTGAGGGTTTCTTCACCACGACGGGTTGCTAATTTACCAATACCTTCATAGTGTTGCTGGTAGTGTGCCCTGTCTGGAGACACCATTTTGACGCCAATAATCTTTAGACCAACTCGCTCAAAACGTTGTAAAATTTCCCCCACAATTCCCCGCTGGACTGCGTCTGGTTTGAATACAATCAGTGTTCGCTCAACTCCACAGAAAACCTTTTCGCCATTACTTGCCATAGTGCTCCTTTCGTTAGTATTTGTCTTATGATAGCAAAAAGCTATTATTTGATAAACTACCTAAATACACGTACAATAGGCTTATGTTTGTATCAGAGGCGCTAACTGATTTCCTGGAACATCTAGAAATAGAGGGCGGCAGAAGTCAAAATACCATCCGAAATTATTCATTATATCTGGAACGATTCATTGAATTCGCTGGTGATATAGAAGTAGTAAAAATTACATCAGAGATGATTCGGCGCTATCGCCTGTGGCTAAATCGTTATAAAAATGACAACGACGGCAAAGAGTTGTCAATTTTAACACAGAGCTATCATCTGATTGCTCTACGCGGCTTTCTCACCTATCTGTCGCGGCGCGATATCCCCTCATTATCCGCTGATAAAATCATCTTACCAAAGACGGTTCGCAAACAGGTGACTTTTTTACAATATGACGAGGTGGTTAATTTGATAGACAATATACCGCTAGACAGCGAGCAGGGTTTGCGCGACCGAGCAATCATAGAGCTACTTTTTTCCAGCGGACTACGTGTGTCAGAGCTCGTTAATCTCAATCGAGACCATATCAACCTCAAACGACGAGAATTTATGGTGCGCGGAAAAGGACAAAAAGACCGTCCGGTGTTTGTTTCACAACACGCCGCTGAACACGTTGAGAACTACTTGCAAGCTCGTCAAGACAGCCTACCTGCTCTTTTTCTTAGCTACAGCAGACGATCAACTAAGCCAACAATGTCGGGCGATTATCGCCGCTTGTCTGCGCGCAGCATTCAGCGAATGGTCTCACATTATGCTCGCCTAGCTGGAATAACAAAGCACGTCAGCCCACATACCATGAGGCATAGTTTTGCTACAGACTTATTAATGAATGGTGCAGATCTACGTTCAGTTCAGTCGCTATTGGGTCATAGTAGCATATCCACCACCCAAGTGTATACGCACGTCACCGACCAGCACTTAAAAGACATACACGAACGCTTTCACAGCGATACTTCCCAATAGGGGGTTATGAGTCGCAAGCTCCACCTTCTACAATATTGCCAGCAAGCGAGAAGTCCTTACACAAATTATTCAGGACCTCCACAGATCCAGCTGGATACCATATATCCTCACCAAGCCGCAGGCGTGCTTCTACGCGACGGAATAGATTATTTGCTCGCCCTGTTGAGTCAACCGCCGGCTGAGCACCATAGAGCATAACCTGCTCCGTTCCTTTCATGACAGATACACGCACATTAGCGCCTTTGTAGAGGTGATTTATCGCTAGAAAGGCATTTGCGCTAGCCTCCGGGCTCACCTCATCAAGCTCAATGACAGCCTTGCAGGAATGACCATGAGGGTGTGCGAAGTCCTTGGAGCATAGCACTCCTACCGGCTCATTGCGAGTCGTCGGTGTGTCAGTAGCACGGCGCAACGAGCCTTTATGTACCACATTTTCTACTGCTGGTACCCCTGAAACGATACCGTTGGGGCGCAAAAAGACCGCTTGGGATACTGACGAAGAATCAAGACTATCTATGGTGAAATTATTGCCCGGTGTAATAACCTGAGCCCTCAAAACAGCTGGAGCTTGGGTACTCCAAACAGCCTTCTCTGGCAAACCAACATCACCATTGTGAACATCGGCCAGTGCAACATTTTTATTTGCGTTGTCTTCCTTGTTAAACCACTCTATGACCACCTTATCGAACGCACCACGAGCACGTAATGGCACCAATTGCACTTTGTTCTCCGCTCCAACGTACAAGAAATCTTCGGTATCCATGGAAACCTTCAAGCACGTATATGCCTGGTCAAACTTCCTACCATTTGAACTATTGGTCTGGACCAGTGTCTCCTGCGCGTTGGCAGCACCCCCCAATACTGTTGATTGACGAACACTATTACAATCTTTCTTCTCCAAAGCATCACATGCTGAAGCATTGCCCTTCTGACATGCGCGAATCACGCGCTTGGCATCTTCTATGCCAGCCAGCGCAGCGTCATATGCACTTTGAGACAAGTCGTTATTGATGGCTTGTTGTTGATCTTTGAGCATTAATTTTACAAATCCAGCCGCTAAAATAGTCAATAACATTGCTGAAAAAATAACTGCAAACAAAGATGCCGCCCCTGATTCTCTTCTCTTATCCATTAGTCCTCACTATCATCTCAAAATTATTAATTGCACAGAAATTGAAATTGGCTTCATTGTCTTCTGGCGGCTTACAGGCCATATCCTGTAACTCAGCGACGGCACTGGTTCCCAGCGTGAAAGATACTTTGTACAATGCTTCTGAATTATTGGCTGAGGTAACGCGAGACGCAGTAAAATCATGCACTGCAATGGCAACATCAGTACCATCAATGGGTCGCAGTAAATGGGTAACTCGCTCTGGCTCAATATCCATCGGGTATGAATCTGATGTCGATTGACACAAAGCAGCATCCTCATCAAGCACTCGCGCCAAGTTAATAGCCTGGCCATTGGAGCGTACAACTCCCTTACCACTCCGGCGTACTACTGGGTCGTCAATCGCCGAAGCCATGTTCCAGACGTACGAATATTGTCCCAAGCACACGCGTCCACTCCTGACCGATCCAGATTCACGAACCACAATGACCGGATTAGCTGAGTTAACAATTTTGGTAGCGCTACTTTGCAGAAAATCTCGACGAATAACATCGCTAATTGTCCTACCCGACTGATTGACTGTCTTCATCACAGTACCGCGGTTGTATATTTTACCCGCTTGGACAGCAACCATCGCCACGGAAAGCAACAGCACCGATACAAATGCCATTGCTAGCATCAATTCCACCAGGGTAAATCCTGAATTAACTCTTCTCTGGTGCATATAACCTCACAATCGTTCCTATCGTCACAGGCCTCGGCTGGCTTGGTGCATACCAACAAGCTTGAATATAAGCATCATAGGCCGATCCACCAGTCACGCGCACCAATTGCACAGAAATACCATATGAAACATCACCCTCTTGTTTGGCATACACTTGAGCTGGCATATACGTCGACACTCGACCAAGCGAATCGCTGCGTGAACGCAATGCAAATTCACCATCACCAAAGTGATCTGGGCAGCTATCAACGCTTAACATCTCATTTGCCGCATCTTTTTTGGGCAGATTATTCCACAGCTCAGCCATGGCCGCATCCCCTTTATGGGAGTTGTTGTGCACAAAACGAAGCATCTCTGCCTGTGCGTCAATTTGCTGACGGACCAGTGTCGACTCGAGAGATTGCTGAGCTATGGATAGCCCACGGTTCATCACTGTCAGACAACCAACAGCAACTGCACTAAAAACAGCAGTCGCCAACATGACCTCAATCAGGGTATCTCCAGCCTGATGTCTACAGCGCTTTACACGCATTTCCCGCCCCCTTCACTGTCAATGCCTCACTTGATCCAGCACGCGCACCAATAAAAATCGACAAACGCTCTGGAGAGAACCATTTTTCATCA
The DNA here is from genome assembly GCA_905372835.1 of Candidatus Saccharimonadota bacterium. Lineage (GTDB taxonomy): Bacteria > Patescibacteriota > Saccharimonadia > Saccharimonadales > Saccharimonadaceae > Nanosynbacter. The sequence continues at coordinate 30,531 of CAJPQK010000001.1, forward strand.
TATATACAAACTTCATAGGTCGCGTCGCCACTACTCGTTAGCAGTTCATTAATTTTATCATCTGGATAGGTGCGCGAATCTGAGCGTATTGCCAATTCTCCGGTAGCAGGGTTGCGAACCATGGCAACCGACAAGCCGCCGCCAGACGGCTCAACAAGAGCTGTTTTTACGCTCCAGTTGGTTTGATATTCGGCGACATTGTTATTTGATGATCGATATGACCAGGTTTTCCCGTCAGCCCCAAGCAATGCATAGATTAGCTTCACACGGAAGCTCCTGCCCTGATCTTCTCCAATGATGTAACGCCCAACAATCACACAGTTCGACTGTCCCCGATAGCCATTGACGCTAGCCCCCGGAATGGGACACGGATCTGTTGGTTGTCGATCATTTTCTATGCTAATAACCTTTGAATATTGTTCTGTTAAAAAATTGGCGTAAGACTGGACAGCATCGCGGTATTGTTGGCGCTGAATGGCTACGCCGATACCAGCCAACAACGCAATCGCCATGGTGCCGGAGATTGCTAGAAACATTGTTACTTCAATTACAGTAAAGCCACCCTGTCGTCGCATATCTCTAGTATAGCATAAGCGGTTTCTTTAGCCATCATATGAGTGGAAATAATCCACGGATAATTTCTGGACCAATGAACCAGGTCAGCAAAAATCCAACTATCAAGAGCGGCCCAAACGGCACTTTAGCCTTACGGTCTAGTGTTCCCCTTACCATCCCAGGTAGCACCATCAGGGTACCAAGGAGATTGGCCGCAAAGAGACACAGAAACGCCAACTTCCAATCAGCCAAGAATAATGCCAAACCAAGACCGAGCTTGACATCCCCAAACCCAATCCATTCACCCTTGGAAATAGCGTATAGTACGAGGTATAGTCCACTCAAAATAGCCACCGCCCCACTGAGCGTCATCAAAAGCCCAACAGGATCTGAGACTGCTATGAACTGTGTGGCTACAAAAATACCACCCAGCGCAACGAATGGCCACATGGCAATATCAGGCAAAATTGACCATTTTAGGTCGTAGACAAACAAAATTGTTAATGGCACCAAAGCTGATAGCCATACAATTGCCCGTAACAGTCCTAGATCAGAAAGCGACTCTGGCCAAAACCATACCGAAAGCGCAAACAAAGCTCCCAGGCCAAGTTCTAACAAGATTTCTGTATAGCCAATTTTTGCTTTGCAGTACCGACATTTGCCACCAAACCGTAGCCAGCTGACAACTGGAATTAGATCCTTCCAGATTAACTCATGGTGGCACGACAGACACTGTGAACGGTCTTGTTTGAGTTTTTTGCCAACGAGAGGCTTGAGTTTTTTCCACTCGGCGGCATCTATTTTTTCACCAGCAGCCTTGTCTTGTTTGAGCTGCCAGGCGCGCAGCCGCCACACTTGCGCCCCAGCAAAGCTACCCAAAACCGCCCCTAACAATCCAATCCCTACGGTCATCATGATCATAATACAACTGTTCATACCTCTTATGGTAGCAGAAATGCCAAAAAAAAGCAGCCTCCGTTGATGAGGAGGCTGCTGTGATTGACCTAGTTTCTAAGCACCGCTGTCTTGGCAGAAGTGAGTTGGGCCACCTTCAAGCAAAACCACAACAGCAAACTGCCGTGAAGTACCAGGTACTAGTACCTGCTTCTCCTTAGAGCTTTCACCACATTTCATGCCAGTAACGACCTTAACTTGGGTATCACCAACAGTAACTGAAGTCTTTTTACTGTCAACTGAAACCTGCTCTTTGTTGGTGTATTTTGACAGATCCGTGCCCAAAAATGATCGGAGTTTCTCAGTGCCTGGCCATGCGCCACGGTTAGCATTGGAGTAGTTAGTAACCGCACTTGAAACAAGGCTCAAGTCGTTTTTACGAGCCGTGTCACGCTGGTTACGGTTTAGTACTGGAACAGCGATGAAGACCATCAGGAATATCAGTGCTGCAATACCCAGAACCAATACCACTTCTATGATCGTAAAGCCTTTTTTATCTTGTGTGTTGATCATAAAGTTTCCACCTTTCTATGATCTATTACTAATGTTAGCGGTAGTGCTTATCCTTATAATACACGGTAACTAGCACGTTGTCTAGATTCCTACGTGGTTAACCAGACTATAGATTGGGAACAAAATGGCTCCCACCATACCAGCTGCTACAATAGCCAAAAACACCATCAATACTGGCTCGATGGCGGTGGATATGGCTTTAATTTCCTCATCAAGCTCATTTTCATAAATCTGAGCTGTTTTGCCCATCATTTCATCAACCTTACCTGATTGCTCTCCAATTTTGATCATATGAGGCACCATTTCCAGCATATATTCCTCATTTTTTAGCGACAGAGATAATGCCTTTCCGCCCTTCACCTTGTCGGCAGCGCGCATGATTTCCTCGCTAACGATGACGTTGTTGACACCATCTGCAGCAATTTTTAGCATATCAAGCATTGGTACACCAGTTGACAATAGCGTCTGTCCGGTTCGAGTAAACCGCGCCATGTAGAGCTTACGGAACATGCCTTTAAACAGCGGCACATTGAGCTTGAATTTGTCCTTCATATGAATACCCGCCTCTGTTTGCAAGTACTGAGCGAAGAAATAAATGCCAAATCCCAGTAAAATAGCTAATAGCCACCAGAAATTGATGAAGAAATCAGCGATACTAACCATCACTTGCGTCAAAATTGGCAGTTCTCGCCCAACGTCTTTGTATAGGCCTTTGACTTGTGGTACGACCGAAACCGTCATAAACCCAACCACCATGACGATCACCACCAGCACAATGGATGGATAGGTCAAAGCGCCCTTGACCTTACGCAGCATTGCAGCATCTTTTTCCTGCTGGTTTGCCACTCGCTTCAAAGCTTCATCCAACGTTCCAGAGGCCTCACCTGCTGAAACCAAGGCAATGAATAGCTTATCAAACACTTCAGGGTGTTTTGAAAAGGCGTCAGACAGCTGTTTACCGCCTTCAATATCAGCGATCACTTCTTGAACGATACCCTGCATGCGCTTATTGGACGTTTGTTCCAACACCGTACGCATACTTTGTGACAATGGCAATCCTGCACCAATCAACGTCGACAACTGACGAGTGAACAATATTTTATCTTTGGATGTGATACGGCCCAATATTCTATCAATAAAATTCGACTTATCGTCCTCAAGCTCAATTTTTAGTGGCACAAAGCCCTGGTCAGTCAATAGACGCGCAGCCGCATGCTCACTCTCAGCCTGAACCACTGATTTGACTATTTTATTACTGGCACTATCCCTGGCTTCGTAGGCGTATTTTTTCATATATTATCCTCGCAATAACCTTTCTAGTTCCGTCAAATCAACTGCGAATTCACGTGCGCTATCATAGGTAATCGTACCATTCTGCACGAGATTTGCCAGAGTTCGGTCCATGGTCTGCATGCCCTGCTCGGCACCGGTTTGGATAACAGCGTCCAACTGGTGAGACTTACCTTCACGGATGATGTTACGGACCGCTGGGTTGGCGATGAGAATTTCCGCTGCCACCACACGACCACCGCCAATGGCTGGCACCAACCGTTGTGAACAAATAGCCATCAAGATATTACTGAGCTGTGCGCGAATTTGTGGCTGCTGGTGTGGCGGGAACACGTCAATCATACGGTCAATCGACTGAGCAGCTGAGTTGGTGTGAAGGGTTGCAAACACCAAGTGTCCAGTTTCAGCAATGGTAATAGCCGCTGAAATGGTTTCCAAGTCACGCATCTCACCAATCAGCACTACGTCTGGGTCCTGACGCAAGCTGGATCGCAAGGCCGCTGAGAATGAGTAGGTATCGTAGTGGACTTCTCGCTGTACAACGACTGATTGCTTAGATTTGTGAGTAAACTCAATTGGGTCTTCAATGGTAATGATGTGGTGCGACTTTTCTGAGTTGATTTTATCAATCAATGAGGCCAACGTTGTCGACTTACCAGAACCCGTCGGACCCGTCACCAGCACCAAGCCTCGTGGGAAGTCAGCAAAGCTATTGACGATTGGTGGCATACCAAGTTCGGTAGCTGATTTGATTTCGTTGGGAATCAGACGCAGCGCAGCTGCCAAATTACCTCTTTCATGGAAGGCATTCACACGAAATCGCCCCAATGTACCAAACGCGAAGCTAAAGTCAAACTCTTTGTCTTTCAACAAGATCTGGCGCTGATCTTCATCCAAAATTTGGAACACCAAACGTTCGACCGCCGCCTCATCAAGTGGCATAGTACCAGCTACTGGCATCAAACGCCCATCGATACGCAGCATTGGTGGCAAGCCCACTTGAATATGGAGGTCAGATGCGCGCTTCTTAACCACATCTTCCAGTAATAATTCAATTCTTAGCTCTTGATTGTTCATACATTCCCCCTTTTTTATGCTGTGTCTGCTGCAACACGATTAACTTCTTCCAGTGTTGTGATACCACTCAAAGCTTTCAAATAACCATCCTGACGCATCGTGATCATCCCCTGCTGGACCGCCATGCGCTGAATCTCTGCCGAGGTTGCCTGCTTGACGATCAAATTCTGAATCTCTTCGGTAACATCCATCACTTCATACAAACCAGCTCGGCCCAGATAGCCTCGCGGCGATTGAGGAGTATCCCTACCTCTAACTAGGGTATACGATTGCTGGCCAGCCAACGGTAAGTCTTTATATCCCAAATCCTGAGCATATGGCACAACCTGCTCTCGTGACTGTGGCAGCAGATGACCAATCGTCGACTGAATGGTTTGTGTCTCCAGAGGTGAAGACTGATAGGCGTCATGCTTTGGTGCAACTCGTCTGACCAAGCGTTGGCCAATAATCGTGTTCACTGTACTAGCAATCAGGAATGGTTCAATCCCCATGTCCAACAAGCGCGGCAGCACGCCAGCTGCTGAGTTGGTGTGTAGCGTTGAAAACACCAGGTGACCTGTCAATGCCGCCTGGACCGCCAAATTAGCCGTTTCTGCGTCACGAATCTCACCCACCATCACCACATCTGGGTCTTGACGCAAAATAGAACGTAATCCCGAGGCAAATGTCAATCCGACCTCGGTATTGACTTGAATCTGATTAACTCCATCCATCTTATATTCCACTGGGTCTTCCAGCGTAACGATGTTGACCGAGTCATCCTTAATTTCTTTGATCAGAGCGTACAAACTCGTGGATTTACCAGAACCTGTCGGACCAGATGTCAAAATCATGCCGTTTGGCCGCTTAATACCTTTTCGGATACTACGCAGAGCTCGACCCGCATAACCCATATCTTCCAGGTCAAATGAATTTCCTGTCTTATCAAGCAGACGAATCACCACCTGCTCACCCCATACCACCGGTGATATTGCTATACGTAAATCGACCGCCTTGCCTGCTACATTCACGGCAAACTGACCGTCTTGAGGAATGCGATGTTCATCAATTTTCAAGCTGGATAGAATCTTTATACGGCTCACCAGTGCTGGCTCAATGCTTTTTGGCAGCTGCATAACCTCCCTAAGCACACCGTCAACGCGACAGCGAATCTTCAGAGCCTTCTCGAGCGGTTCAATATGCACGTCAGAGGCATGACTTTTCACTGCATACTCCAAAATAGTGCTTAATGCACGCGAAATTGGAGAGTCCTGAACGATAGTCTTGATCTCGGTCGCTGATTCAATAGCTGCTTCTTCTTGTGATACCTGAGCAGCATCACTAACTGTAGACAAATCGGCCTTATATTGGCCTAGGACATGCCTGACGCTATCCTCAGAGGCCATAAATACCTTTAGCGGACGCTGAATGCGATTTGCCAAATAGTCAACGGCCTGGACGTTATTTGCATCAATCATAGCCACCGCCAAGCGGTTCTGAACTTCAGCCAACGGGACTGCCATGAAACGTTCTGCTACTTCAGCCGGCAGCAGAGACAAGATGTTTTGATCGATGAAGCTATTGCTCAAATTGACATACGGCACGCCTGAAATTTGAGCTACAGCATGCGTCAATAACTCATTGTCAATCACGCCTTCTTCGGTTAGTAAAGAAAAGAGTGGCTTATCTTCTTTTTTCGCACGTGTTTCTGCATCATCTAAGATGCGCTTCTCAACAAGACCCTCATCAATCAAAAGCTTGATGAGTTTTTCCTGTATTTCATCTGTTAGCAGCGCCATGTTGCTAACCCCTTATCCGTTTTCGCCACCAACAATCACTTCAACGGTAGGGTTGATCGCTTTATCGTTAAAAATATCTTTACTTGGTTGCGTTACGTCTGATGAGATCTTGCGAATAGTTTGCACTTTCACACCATTGTCTGGCAACTTCAAGAATGACAGGTTAGAAGCCACCACATAAGCGACGATCACGCCCAAACTTGCCACCAAAATAATCATTGCTATATCTGTTTTTTTCATGGTTTTACCACCTTATTTTCAAGTGTAATTGTCTGTGCTGGATTATACGGAACCTTACCTTGTATATTAAGAACCACCTTGCCGTCACCTGCTTGAATCTCCATGGCGGTGATTTCAATGACACGAATTGATTTTTCAAAACGCTCCATCAATTCTTTCAGCTTATCAGGCGCGCCACTAACCGAAAGGTTAAATTTATGTGCCGACTCTGAGGTAGACTCCCCTTCATTGGTAGATGCTGCGTCCACAGTCAAACTCTCTAGTGTCAGACCTGGCACTGCCCCAATGAACTTTTGTTGCAAAGCGGCACCCAGGGCATCAGCATTTGGCTCAGCTGGTAGTGCGTCCAAAATGGTCTGCAACGGGCTACTCTCGTCACTAGATTTTACTGATTTAAGGGCATCATTTGTCTCTAATACCCTGATGTTATCTTTTAACTCTTTGGCGTTAGAGATATTGCTGTGTAGTGTACTCACAGTACCATTCTTTGTAGCAATGACTTTAGAATGGAAAATAATCTGCTGTATCAGGAATATTGATACCACCAGTGCAACACCCGCCAAAAAAGCAGCACCCGCCACAAAAAAGAACATTGTCTTTTTTGAAGAATCTATCTGTTGGCGTTTGCGAATTGCCACATCTTGCTCACCTGAGGGCATTATTGATTCTCCTTCTTCTGTTCAGTTGATTCACTACGGCTAAAGAGACTCTCTGGGACACCTAAGCGTGAATCTGTTACGTTTGTCTTGCTGGTAGGTGTAATGATTGAAATTGTTTCGTTTGAATGCGCGAACAGTTCATCAGGATAAGTAAAGGTAAAGGCGAAACGCAGAACCTTCTTACCTTCGGCATTCTCGCCAAACGTTGTTTCACCGGCTTTCATGTCGCTCGCCAGCGATACACCATCACCTTCGGCACTACCCTTTTTCACCTTGGTACTGGTCAAGGTCTTCTTTAGAACTTCCAGTGCCGCAAAGCCATTAACGGCCGAGCCTTCCAGGGTAATTGTCTTTTCTTCTGGGTTGAGGCGCGCCATTGATATCTGCACATTGTTTGGCGCCGGTGGGTTGATGGCGCTGATCAGAGATAATAGCCGTGAATTAATCTTTTTGTCATTATGTAATCGATCGATCTGCCCCAACTGCTGCTGCAGCGTTACGGTCTTGTCTAGATCGCTAATTTGTGACAATTCACCATATTTGCTTTTTATATCACTGTCTTGCTTGAGTTCAAACGCTAGTTGACCACCTAAAACAACTGCACAAAACACGACGATAGCAATAGACACGATGCCTACCAATATCGACATTGATATGACCGCGTTGCGCATCATGCGAATGCGTAGTAGCTCGCGCTTAACATCTGGGATCAAGTTGATTTCAATCATCCGAGATTACTCCTTTGTGCCAAACCAACAACTGTTGCAAACTCAGAGGCCACTGGAGCCAACTGCTGCTGATCATTCTGCGACATCGAAACTCGTTGCCACGGATTGGCAGTAACGGCGTTGATACCAGCCTTTGAGGAAATGTATTGATCCATCTGCGGAATAGCTGCGCCAAATCCAGATAATAATATGCCAGAAACTTGTAAGCTCGTGTAACGCGTCTGGAAAAAGGTGATTGATTTGACAATTTCTGAAGCAAAATTATCCAAAACCATATCAATCGCTCGCAGCACCTGACCGTCCAATCGATCTGGCGCCAGACCAAACTTCAAAATAAACTGCCTCGCCTGATCTTCTTGTACACTAAGGTTCTGTACCGCTGATCGCACCAATGACTGCAGGCCTGTTGGCACAGTACGTACCAATCGAGGTGTTGTACCATATACCACAGCTAAATCAGTAGAGATTTCTCCCATGTCGAGGATAAGTTTCACATCTTGGTTATCAGATGGCGTCAACGAGCGGACCATGGCTATTGGGTCTGGCTCCTCAGCGATAACATTAAAACCTAAGCCTTCTACAAACTCCAATTTACTCTCGGCGTATGATTTGGCTGTGCTAGTCAACAACACTTCGTACTGGTTTTGTGTTCGCAAACTGTCACCAAGCAGCGCCCAATCAACCTTTGCATCATCAATTGACATTGGAATGTATTGTTCGACCTGGTATTTCATGGTTGCGCGCAGCTCTTGGTCGGAAACTTTTGGCACATCAATGATAGTGCTGAAGGTTTTACTAGAAGGTAACCCGATGGCAACATTTGAGGTTTTGATGCCACTTTGTCCAACGGCAGTCATAATCACTTCACCCAAACGGCGCTTCGCCTCTGGTGAATCACTGCTTGATATTTTGCTATCAACTGGCGCATATCCGTAATGCATCAAGTTCCAGCCTGAACCACTGCGACCCAATTGAACAACCCGCACCGCGTTTGTACCGATGTCTAGTCCGAAGAAGTCGCCCAACCCTTTTGAGAATTTCATATCACCTTTCATTATACATAAGCTTTTTGTATTTGTAAAACAAAACGTTAAAAACGTGGCGGCAGTTCACGGGAATACATGGTCTGAATGGCACCCGAATCACGTGAACGGCCATAATTTGCTAAATATGCGTCTGGTCGCAAGTTCAAAATCTCTGCGGGCTTGCCAAAATCAGTCTGATCAGAACCGTGCGTTCGTCGCAGGTAAAGTGACCCGGTGACAATTGGTCCGTTAACACGAAGCTGTTGCTTATCACACGCCCCGCTCGCCAATAAATCTGACTCTGGCCAGCCCTTACCATTCTTGACTTCAGCACAGGTACTAACCGTTTTATTAGCTAGTAACCACGCATCAACACGCTGCACAGTTGGTTCTATGATAATGTGATCTGCTCGAATGATGAGTTGTGGAATAGACCCGACACTTGATAGCGGCCCGTTTGCATAGGTAATATCACCAGTAATTCGTACTATTCGCCCATACACCGTGACGTACGCGCCAGTCTTTACCGTGCCACCAGTAATCTCCACTTGTGCTGCACGATACTCGGCGTTGCCAGACAACTGTCCGTCACCAATCTTGATCGAACCACTATCCGTTCCTTTGATGGCTGGATAATTATATCCTGTGAGGCGACCAAACTGCCCATATGGTGTTTTGGTGTTGCGAAACGTCAAGGCATTATATTCACGCGCCAAACCACCAGCTGGACCACCGTCAGACAATCCAGCGCCCGAAGCAGAAATAATGTTTTGTGGCGACAGGATGCCATATTCTGCCCACGATCCATACCGTTTATCATCTAGAATTGTCATACTGGTTTGCACTAGCCCCTTACTGGTCGCTCCACCAAATGACACACCAGCTCTGACGTCACCACCCCAGAACTGAACTTTTGGCTTCTTACTGACAACCACACACTTCACGGCGTATGATGACGTCTCTTTACCAACCTCTTGTTTATAAGCAGCAACTACCGTTGCATAACAAACCCTATCACCCGGCTGAACCGGTAGACCATTAATATCGTCGTCAGACGAGTGAATCATAGTTTGATTGACTGGAAAATCTCGATCCGATCCATCCTTGTAAAGATCCTTGCAGGCGCCAGAGATTGTCACGCTATGCTTCGTGGCAATATGCGCTGCTAATTCACACGGATTCTCAATGGACATTTTCACATTATCGCCCGATTCAGCAATGGTATTGCCCGCCTTTGCCACAAACCGTACAACTGCGCTGCGGGTTGATTTGGAACGTGTCGGCCCACTGTTGTATATTGACCCCTGTACTCCAGAGACCTTCTTTTGTCCTAACATAATTGTTGTTGAAGCTACATCAATTGATGGTCTCAAGGTGTATTCATATGGCACGACAGCACATGCATAGTTTGAACCAGCAACACCGCCGTTATAGCTAGCTGGCGCCCATTCAATTCGTTGACAGATATTTTTTCCTGAGTCACTTGCTTTAACAGTATATCTCATGACATTCCAAGGGTTCTTTGCACCAGGATAGGGACCATAGTGCTGAATAAACGTGTCTTTTAGCAGTGGCGGGCTAGACCAGCCATAATCAATCACGCTATCTGCCTCTGATGCAGGGATATGCGGACTTCGTGGCAAGTTATGACCCCTGATGGTGTGGCGAATTTGCTGGTTAGCATTTGCATCACGCATGGCTAACCGGTGTGTAAAACTAATGGTCTCACCAGGCTTAGCAATTAGTGTTGACTTCTGCCAATCCCGATCAACATTTTTATTTGCTGCTGTTTCACGACGAATATAACTATCCCCTTCGGCACGCCATGGGCTAGCTCTGCGAATTATTCTAACCGGTAATGTCTCCTGACGACATCGATTAAGCGATCCATTCTCTTTGAAGTCACCACAACGCCAAAATGTCAGGTATATAACCTGTCCATTCGGATCACCGGGAGTGGCAACATTTCTAATGTCCAGAGTAGCCGGCAACGACCCTCCAATTGAGGTCCAGCCACTAGCATCACCATATCCACGGAGAAGATTGGTGCCATGAATAGTTAATCTTGATGATAGTGATTGAATTCTGGTGGCATAAAAAGGGTTACCCGTACACTCACCGCCCATCACTGCCGATCCATGGAGATAGATGGTGATATATTCTTGGTTATGAGCGACAGCCTGGACCCCTGTTGAATAATAGCCTCGTTCCCAATCATTTGACGGACCATAGTTTCCATTTTTATCATTAAACCACAGGGCTCCTTGTCCACAAACCCCGTATCTCAAATAATTGTTCCAGGCGTCTATCTCTGAATTATTATACGCTGGACGTGCCGCATGAGCATCGTTTGTCAAAAACAACGCTGAAGCAATGGCACCCACCAAGACCAATGAAGCAAACGCCCACCGCCGGCTCATTTAATCTCCCCGCCTCTGATCACCCTGCTTATCATGTGAGCTCACAATATTCTTTATGGCTTCCAGGTTAGTAACATCATTAACTCGATGATCTACATACACACCAGAGCTACTAACTGCTTTTTCGAGAGTTTCATAGCCACTTTTTGCCGCAGCTATGTCCCGCGTGTAGTAAAACGGATACGCCAAGGCCATGAACGCACACGTCGGGTCTTTGTCGTAATCCTTCTTTGTCTTCACGTCGTCAACAAATTGTTTCATGTCTTCGCTGTGCTTTTTCTTTGCCCCCTCATCAATCGACAAGTCAGTGTCTTGACGAATCTTGTTATACCGGTCAATCATATCTTTGCCACATATCACATACGGTGTTTTCACCACTTGTTGTGGCTGCTTAAAACCGAGGTAAACAAACCCGCTTTTTATGCCAGCGACGACAATAGCCACCACGACCACTACTGATATAATGCCCCATATAATCACTTTCTTCATACTGCTTATTCTAATACAGCTACGCTATCCTTGCAACCATCAGTGATGGTATAATAACCCCATGAGTTTATCTATTGGTATTGTGGGGCTCCCTAATGTTGGCAAGTCAACCACGTTTAATGCATTAACAAACAACGATATTTTAGCAGCAAATTACCCCTTTGCAACGATTGAGCCGAACACAGGAATTGTTCCCGTACCAGACGAACGATTGGAGGTTCTAGCAAAACTATACGGCTCAGAGAAAATTCTGCCAGCCACGGTGACATTTGTGGATATTGCTGGGTTAGTAGCGGGTGCTTCCAAGGGTGAAGGTTTGGGTAATAAGTTTTTGGCAAATATACGACAATGCGACGCAATTGTTCATGTAGTTCGAGCTTTTGAAAATACTGCTATTTTACGACATGACGAAGCACCGGTAAATCCCAAGGCTGACATCGAAATCATCAATACCGAGTTGATTCTGGCAGATATTCAAACCATAGAAAATCGCTTGCCGAGGCTACAAAAAGAAGCCAAGGCTCGGCCAGCAGCTCGCGAAGAAGTCGCCTATTTGCAAACTCTGCTGGAACAATTACAATCTGGCACGCCACTGTCTTCAATAGCTGATCTGAACACAGAATTGATTCAAGATCTCCACCTACTGACCGCCAAACCAGTTATTTACGCATTCAATGTTGATGAGGCGGGACTAACCGATACTGCACTACAATCAGAACTCACTTCTCTGGTAGCACCTGCCAAAGCTTTGTTTTTGAGCGCCAAACTGGAAGAAGAATTAAAAGGATTGTCACCCGCAGAAGCTGCCGAGCTGTTGGAAAGTTACGGCGTCACGGAAACCGGACTCATGCAATTGATCCATGCCGCCTACGATACACTCGGCCTTCAAAGTTACTTAACTGCTGGACCCAAAGAGATTCGCGCCTGGACCATCCACAAAGGATGGACAGCGCCACAAGCTGCTGGCGTTATTCACACTGACTTTGAAAGAGGCTTTATTGCTGCTCAAGTAGTCGACTATCACGACCTCGTCAGCGCCGGCTCTGAAGCCGCCGCCCGCGCTGCTGGCAAGATGCGAACCGAAGGTAAAACCTACGTCATGCAACCTGATGATGTGGTTGAATTTAGATTTAACGTCTAGCTGATTTAGCTACTTTTAGTGCATAAAATCGCTCACGATTGCCGCGAGCTCCAGCCACGGCACTGTCGGCTTTGTCCACCGTCACGAACAATTTTGCTGACCACGCCTCAAAATCACGCAAAATCTGCCGCCGAATTGTATCATTTTTGATGACGCCACTGTTACCCAGCTGCTGACGTGCAGCCTCAAACTGCGGCTTAACCATGGCCAGGATCAGTGTCGTATCCTTACAAATGCTCGCAAGATGCGGTAAAATCTGCCGTAAACTGATGAACGAGACATCAATTAGCACAATATCTGGGGCTTCATTTGGCACAAAGTCCCGAATATCGGTTTTTTCGTGCAATTCTATCCTTGAGTCACGCCGCAAATCTGGATGCAATTGATCCGTCCCGACATCAACTGCGTATACTTTTTTGGCACCATGTTTCAGTGCGTAGTCGGTAAACCCCCCTGTGCTACTACCAACGTCCAATACAATGCGGCCAGTAAACGTAATACCCAAAACTGAAGCGACACTCGCTAGTTTCAACCCCGCACGACTGACATATCGTTCACGTGGCGACAGTGTAATCAGGGACTGCTCGCCCACCATATAGCCTGGCTTTTGCACCACCTTTCCATCAACCAGAACATCACCGAGGCGAATATAATTTTCAGCTTGCGATCTACTAGCAACCAGCCCTCGAGCAACCAGTTCTTTATCAAGCCGCCCCTTAGCCGCCATACATAATATCCTCAAGCTTACGAGTTATCTCAGCTATTTTACCCCATGACTGGCCTTTGGTGATGATTGACATGACATATTTACCCTTTGGATGAGTAACGATGGCCGCAGCATTCAAATAACCCTCCAAAAAACCAACCTTGTCCTGCACTGTGCCACCACTACCAGCTGGTATACCCTGGCGATACACCTGTCGCTGCATCAAGCCCAACAAGAAGTCACGGTGGCTACCTCTGACTAAAGTGCCATCATCAATTCCCTTCAAAATCTTCGCCAAATCATTAGTTGATGTCATCACATACGATCCCCTGAGTGACGTATCCTTAAAACCTTTTCCTTCACGCAAATATTCAGTAATACTGCTGGCTTTGTAGTGCGCAATGACCGCTTCTGGACAGGCATTGTCCGAATTGACAATCATCCGCGTTATACATTCTTGCACAGATACCCCGCCGATTTTATCATTCATACTCAACTGGTTATTGTCAATTTTATCCATCAAAACCATAGCTATATATAATTTGTAAGTGCTGGCTGACACACTAGACTCACTGCCGCGTACTTGGGCACTCCATTTGTCACCGGACAATTGGCTAACTGTCAGGCGAATATCATGATCACGCGCCAATGAATTGACATAAGCTTGCAGTCCCAGTGCCGAATGGGAGAAAGTTTCTTTATATACTGGCTGTGGCGGCAACTGTTTAGCAGGCAAGGCAATTTTACTATCTTTTTCCTCCGCACCAAACAGCACTTCTTGCACTTCTGTCGTCATTTGCGCCACGTCGATACCCCGACCTGGCGCCCCATTCTCACGTTTCGTCTCTGTGCCGTCATGCATATGAATAACGGTTTTTCCAGCTGGTTTATTGACTACTCTGCCAAATGACTGTTCCAAAAATTCCATTAGTTTCGCCTGATTGAGCGCTATTTTCGGAATATTATGCCCATCTTCGATGAAAGACAAAAGCTTTGCGATAGTTGATTTGTCAACTTTGACTGCCTTACCTTCAAATTCCACGGTGATATTTCGCTGCAAAATCTTTTCAACACGAGAACGTAGCTCTTGCAGCTGTTTTTCCGTCACTTTGGCAGACAAACGTTTACCCTTCATTTGTACCTCAGTCTTGTCACCCAAAGAATACTGGGTCGAAGCTATCGCCTGACGCGCCTCGGCACTTTGCAGTTCACGACCAGCTTTCTCTGCTACAACCACCACCTTGTCATTCTGAATCTCTACTCGTGCATTTTCTGGCGGCAAGGTTAAGCTGTCACCATATTCAGCCATCTTCGCCTCCAACGCACTTTCATCAAATTTCACTTCAGCATTTTTGACCTCAACTGAACGCCACCATAAACTAAACGGTATCAATCGCTGCCACCATGGATAGTCCAACACCTTGTCGGCAACGCAATGACTACACACTGTGCCACCAAAATTATCTACGGAAGCTGCTTGCTTGCCATTTCTTGTCACAAATTGCAGCTGTGTCTGCGGAGTACTATCCTTCGCTAATTTTTCAATATCAGTACGTGTCCACCAGCTAACACTTCGTCCCATCATGTGCGCCCTGCTGGTCAAGCGATCTCCCGGAAAGCTCATCTGAATAACCACAGACAACAGACAGATTAAACAAAAACTAACACCACCATAAAAGACCCATCTCAACGATGAGTCTTGATGACATCTTTTACAAAAACGACGCATTCGAAGACGTATAATCTTCAACCGTAGCGTGAGGTATTTCCTCAGCTCTCTACTTTTTTCTTTCCCTATATTCACCAGTCGTTGTGTCGACATTAACAATATCCCCCTGTTTGATGAATGCTGGCACTTTGATCACTAAGCCAGTCTCCAGTGTCGCATCTTTCAATACGCTCGATGTCGTATCACCCTTCACGACATCTTCGGTATATGTCACTTCTAGGTAGAGGTTTTTTGGTAGCTCTACATTGATGACTCTCCCATCAAAAAACTGCAGGCTCAATGAGTCACCTTCCTTCAAAAAGTCAGCCGCTGAGTCGACGATTGCTGCGCCTAATTCAAATTGCTCAAAGCTTTCAGGGTCCATAAAGTAGAACGTCTCACCATCGCGGTACAGATATTGAACAGTCTTATTGGTCACTTCAGCTGACTCAATCTTCTCTTGCCCCTTGAAGGTCTTCGGGATAACGCTGCCGTCAATCAAGTTTTTCAATTTCACATTAACAATCGATCCACCGCGGCCCATTACCTTCTGTCCATATTCAATAACGCGGTATGGCTTACCGTCTATTTGGCAAATCGTTCCTTTTTTTAAATCTGTTGGCTGGTACATCCTTGCTCCTTTATTTCATCTTTAGAACTGTTGGCCGGCGCGCCACATCCTTTGGTGCGCCGAAAAATGTCCCAAATTAGCCGTGTGTCACGAATGGCAACAATGCCAAGTGGCGGGCGCGTTTGATAGCAACCGCCAGGCTTCGCTGCTGTTTCTCAGTCAAACCAGTTTTTGCAATTGATTCAATTTGACCATACACGTTGGTGTATCGCTGCAGGGTCTTTACATCTCGGTAGTCAAATACACTTGGTGTATCCTTTTTTTGTCGTTTAGCCATTTTCTACTCCTTATTAGAACGGAATTTCTGATAAATCAATTGGTTTATCGTCAATTTCCGTCACTACTTCTTCTTTCGTTGATATATTTGCCATTGAGCCACCGGTGTCGCCACTTGGCCCATCCAGGAAGGTCACGTCAGAGGCAACCACTTCAATTCGTGAACGTCGCTTACCAGTTTCCTTGTCTTCCCAGCTGTCTTGGCGAAGGCGTCCTTGTACCAATACGCGTCGGCCTTTTGATAGGTACTGCATAACCAACTCACCGAGCTTTTCCCATGCAGTTACATCAAAGAAATCAGCTTGATCATCTTGTGTTTGGCGATCCACCGCGATAGAAAAGCTCACAACCGTCCTTCCTGACGTTGTCGTGCGCTGCTCGGGATCACGGGTCAATCTTCCCATCAAAATGACTTGATTGATACTTCGTGCCATAGTGTTACCCTCCTTATTATAGGTTTATTATCGATATCGTTTGCGATAATTATGCGTCAGCTTCAGCGGCTTCAGCAGCCATCTTCTCAGATCGCTCGCGCTGCTCTGCCAATGCCTGACGAGTCTTTTCATCAGTCTTTACCAATAAGTAGCGCAGTACTTCGTCAGTGATGTTCAATGTGCTTGAAATCTTGCGTGGTGCGTCTGATGGCAATGTTGCCTCAAAGTACACATACACTGCGAAATCTTCGCGGCGAATTTGGTAAGCCAGTTTTTTCTTACCCCAGTTATCTTCTTTGGTGATTTCACCACCATTGTCTTTGATCAACGCTCGAACCTTGTCCAGCGCCGCGTCCAAATTTGCTTCCAAATCTGGATGAATAAGAACGGTCAGTTCGTATTCGTTCATGTTTCCTCCTTCGGAATCCTTCACGGATGGTTATGCTATCTCACATAACCTTAGGTTATTATTCCCTCGTATTATACGGTAATCTGATGTAAAAGTCCAGCGGTAGGCCCACCAGACCGTGCTACAATAGAATTCATGCGTATCGCTATTCAAGGACAAGCTGGATCATTCCACGAACAAGCAGCAAAACAATGGTACGGACCTGACGCTACCATTGTTCCGTGCGTGACCTTTGGCGATGTCTTTCAAGCCTATGCTCACGGCCAGGCTGACGCCATTGTCGTGGCGGTAGAAAATACCATTTACGGCACCATAAACGAAACATACCGCCACATCGAATCGTGTGGCGCTCCCATCGTCGGTGAAGTGACGCTTACCATTCAACAAACCCTTATCACTAATCCAGGCACAAAACTTGAAGACATCACCGCTGTCTATTCACATCCTGTTGCCTTATCACAATGCCAGCATTTTCTCCAAGAGCACCTACCACAAGCCGCACAAATTGAATATTTTGATACCGCTGGCGCTGTCGAATTCATCAAACAACAGAGTTCACCACACCTAGCAGCCATCGCGGGTGAAACTGCCGCCCAGCTATACAATATGCCCATTCTCAAACGCCACATCCAAGACGGTCAGGACAACATCACTCGCTTCCTCATCCTTGACCAGACAACGACAGTGACTGACGCCGATCGAGCGACCCTTGTTGTCACCACCGCCCATCAACCAGGCAGCCTCCTTGAGATACTCCGCACCTTTGCCAAGCAGTCAATCAACCTCACCAGCCTCCAATCCCAGCCTATCATCGGCCAACCCTGGAACTATAAATTCTTCATGACCGTTGATGCTGCCGGTCCGTCATTACAGCGCGCCATCAACAAGATCACCGCAACCGGGCACAAGGTCACACTGCTCGGAGAATACCGAACCGCACGATGATAAGCCCACCCTTTCAGATTAGCTATCACCAAGCTCATCAAGACTTGATACCAACACGTCTCGTGGCTTCGATCCATTAGCCGGACCGATAATCCCCTGATCTTCCATCTCGGCCATGATACGAGCAGCTCGACCATACCCAATCTTCAACCGCATCTGTAACAGGCTCGTAGAAGCGCGACGACTCTCAATAACCAAGCGAACGGCGTCCTTAAACATGGCGTCACCGTCATTACCTTCCAGGTTCACCATCACGCCACCCTTACCGTTAAGCTGCACAGGCTGAGCAACCACTTCGTCATTGTATTGTGGCGCTGATTGCATCCGGAGGTAATCAGTTATCTTATTAACCTCATCATCAGTCACCCATGCGCCCTGAATACGCTTTGGCTTGCTCATGCTTGGTGTGTAGAGCAGCATGTCACCCTGACCAAGTAGTTTCTCAGCTCCAATCTGATCCAGAATAGTTCGTGAGTCAACCTGAGAAGCCACCGTAAAACCGATGCGGGCTGGCACATTCGCCTTAATCAAACCAGTAATCACATCAACGCTCGGCCGCTGCGTTGCCAAAACCAAGTGAATACCCACCGCTCGAGCTTTCTGCGCCAAGCGAACGATCAACGCCTCAACATCACGCGCCGCTACCATCATCAAATCAGCTAACTCATCGATGACAATGACGATGTACGGCATCGCCCCATCCTCATGCTGTTGAACGTTCCCGTTCTCATCAGCAACTGGAATTTTTGTACCAGCATTCTTGATCTTTTTGTTATAACTCTTGATATCACGAATTTTCTCCGCCGCCAACAGCTTATAGCGCCGCTCCATCTCATTGACCGCCCACTTTAAAGCTGAAATAGTCTTTTCTGGCTCAGTAATCACTGGCGTCAGCAGATGTGGGATATCTTCGTACGGTGCCATTTCCACCTGCTTTGGGTCAACCAAAATCAATTTCATATCGCTTGGGCTGTTGCGGTATAGCAAACTAGTCAGCAACGTATTAATCATCACCGACTTACCAGAACCGGTCTGACCAGCGATCAACATGTGTGGCATTTTGTTAAGCTCACCAACCACCGCTTCACCAGAGATATCCTTACCGATGGCAAAGCTCAATGGTTCACGAGCGTGCTTCCACTGCTTAGAGTCCAATACACCATATAGTCGCACATCAGCCGCTCGTCGGTTTGGCACCTCAATACCAACGGCTTTTTGCCCAGGAATCGGCGCCTCAATACGCAAACTCTGTGCCGCCAAATTCAAAGCAATATTCGTCTCCAGTGCCGTGATCCGCGTCAATTTCACACCACTCGGCGGCCGCAAGGTATATTGCGTCACCTTTGGCCCAATATTTGCATCTTCCATCTCCACATCAATGTTAAATTCCGCCAGCGTATCGTGAATGATCTGCGCGTTTTGCCGAATATCACCAGCGTCAGCTGGGCTCTGCTTCTTCTCTAGTAGATCCAAACTCGGTGATTGCCAATTTGGATCATGCACTGAAACCAATGCTGCCTGTTCCTCAGCAGATTTATCCTGCTTCACACTACCCCGCAAACTACTCAGCGGCGATGTCTTTTTAGTTTTAGCTGGCTCTTCCGTATCTACCGTTGGCACACCAGCGTTCAAATTAATCTCGCTAACCTTTCGTGGTTCTGCTTTTTCTGCTTTTGCTGCTTGTCGCATGATTGCCTTATTTTCATCATCCTCCGACGAGTCACGCCGCATCATTTCCCATATCTTACCAAACAACTCTACTGGGGTCATGAGCGTGATGAATAATGCCGTGATGAGGATGAGAACGATGTATATCAGAGCGACAATTGGTTTTTCTGCCAGTGTCATCATCATATTATTAGCGACATCACCAATAACACCACCAGCTTCTGGACGCGCATCAGTCTTTAACAACCCAAACAATCCACTCAGCCACACCACCTCCAAAACGGCCGCTATTTTCATGGCAATTGGCAATCGATTATTCTCTGCGCGGAAAGTCTCCACCGCAATATACACCAACAACACTGGCAAAGCGTACATAGCATAACCAACGACCTTCAAAGCGGCGTGGTTGGTCCATTCCAACACTGGACCGCCGACATCAAACCATGCCACCACCAAGAGTAATGACAGCACAATCATCAAAACCGCCCCAACTTGCGACCAAAAACCGCTCGGCACGTCGTGTTTTGGCGCGGTCGCCACTGATTTCTTTTTCGTAGTCTTTCGTTTTTTAGGCATAACTGTTATTTATTATACCCCGTTTTACGGATTATCGCACTTATTTATTATACCATACTTTGTTAAATATGTCTAATAAGCTGGTGCGTTGTGTCGCTCTCGAGCTTTGGTGTCATTTGCCTCCGTGTCGGGGACTTGTTTAGCTGGAAATCGTTTTTTGGGTAGCTTTGGTACAACTGGGCTATCAGCAGCTGCTTCTGACTTAGCCGTCCCTTGTGTGCCCCGAGAAACTTTTCCTGGCGCCTTTAGGCCGCCACCAATTTCATTAACCACTGGGATAACAATCGGTGTCCGACGCGTCTGGTCGTACAAGATGTGCGTGACTTCATCCTTGATTTCCTTTTTCACCACATCAAGATCGTATTTACCGGCAAAACTGCGGGCTGCTTTTTGTTTCAGGTACTGGCGAATCATGTTCATCAATTCCTCAGAGTCACGCAAGTAAATGAAGCCGCGGGAAATAATATCCGGGCTAGTCAACAGCCGCCCCGTGCCGCGCTGCACCGTCAGCACCACCACGAACATACCTTCTTGAGACATATGAATGCGATCCTTCAATACAACCTCTGATACAACAGCACCCGTATCATCATACATCACACCACCAACTTGAATTCGACCGGCTTTCTTAGCCTGCCGTTCAATATCAATTTCGATGATATCGCCGGCGTCGCACACAAAGATATTCTTCCTAGGAATACCGCACTCTTTCTCTGCCAGCCGCGCATTGTGGACCAGCATGTGGAATTCACCGTGAATTGGCATATAGTACGTTGGATTCAGGGCATTAATTAGCTTAATATGGTCATCATAATAGCCATGGCCCGATAAGTGTAGCGGCCCAACCCCGGTCAAGTGTGTTTTACCATTCTGAATCACATCAGAACCCTCGCGCATCAAACCATCAACGGTTCGCACCACGTTTTTCTCGTTGCCCGGAATCGGATTGGAGCTAAACACCACCACGTCAGAGCCTTTGATCTTCATGTGTTTATGCGCTCCGGTTGCCATACGATTCAACACGGCATTAAACTCACCCTGTGAACCAGTACAAACCACCGTGACCTGGCTGTCTGGCAGCTTGATAATGTCCTCCATCTTCATGACGGTATCTTTTGGAATCTTGATAGTGCCTGAACGTAGTGCTACCTCCAAGTTCTGAATCATCGAAAATCCAGCGAACGCCACCTTACGCCCGTGCTTGTGCGCTTCTTCCAAAATCAATTGCAAACGGTGCACCTGTGATGAGAAACAGCTCAAAATCACTCGGCTGTTACTAAATTTATCCATCACCTGGCCGATGGAATATTGAATATCAAACTCCGTGTGCGTGTGTGTACCAGCCGACTCACAGTTGGTCGATTCGTTCATGAACATCAAAACGCCTTCTTTGGACGCCACTTCAGTCATACGCTTGAGGTCAAACTTCTGACCGTCAACCGGACTCTCCTCAAATCGCCAGTCGCCAGAATCAATGATCACACCCAGTGGTGTCCGAATAATCACCGCTGTCGAGTCAGGGATGGAGTGATTCACTCGCACTAACTCCACCGAAAAATGCTTCGATACTTGAACAATTTCATGGCTCAATGGATCCATCACCCGAAAGTCTGGCTGAAAATCAGTATCAGCGTCAGCCATCGACTTGTCTAACATACCGATAGTAAATTTCGACGCGTAGACCGGTGCTGGAATCCGATGAATAAAGTGCCGGAAAGAACCGATGTGATCAAGGTGTCCGTGAGTGAACACGTGCGCCTTAATCTTGTGCTTATTTTCCTCGAGCCAGGTGATATCTGGCGTGATATAGTTGATGCCTGGATAATCACTCCCTGGAAACAAAAAGCCCATATCCACAATGATAATCTCATCGTCATACTCAATGGCGTTCATGTTTTTACCGATACCCATTTCGCCGACACCACCGATTGGGATAATCCGTAGTTTTGGCTTGCCGCCACGAGTGCGCTTTGGCTGCATTTTGGCACTAAATTGTTCACCGCCATAGCCATTGTAAACTGATTTGTTCACCGGGATATTGATTACGTGCTGCGACGCCCTGAGATTGACATTCTCGCTCGTTCGTCGCTGCGCTCGAAAGACCTCGCCTTTTCGAGTAGTGGTACTATTTAATACTGCATTGTTACTTTTTTTCGACTGAGGACGCTTTTTAGCATCATCCTTCTGCGGTGTTGCCAGTCGCCGCTGACCCATATTGTTATACTCCTTTTTTATTACAATAATCTAAAAACCAGGTAAAGAGGTGTTATTTTACTCGCTAGAAATCCCTCTCGTTAGTAGCTTTATTTTAGCAAACTGCCCGCATTTTGTCAAAAAATGACCCTACACCAACCAAAATGCCAGCGCCGTTTTTCCAGAGACGCTGGCATTTTCTAAAAGCTTCAAAGAGGATTAATCGTCGCCATCCACCGAAGTATGAGCAAACTTACGCTTGCCGCGGTAGATAAAGAAACCGATCGTTAAAAGGTTAGCCACCAACAAGAATCCCGCTAGCACCCACATGCTATTGTCATAGAACGAACTGCCCAATCCTCCCGAAATAGCCTGACGCAACGCCCGAATAGAATAAGTCATCGGCACCAGCGGATTGACCGCTTGGAAAAAGTCGTTGGCTGTTTGAATCGGGAACGTCCCCTCGCTTGACCCCAGCTGCAATACTAATAGTACCATCGCTAGGAAGCGTCCTGGATTGTCCAGCACAATTACCAGGAGCGACACAATCGACATATAAACAAACGACGTCAAATAAATCACCCCGATGAAATGCCCCGGATGGTCTGGCACTAGACCCAGGCAGTAAACCATGATCAGCATCAAAATTGTTGCCTGAACGAAAGCCGCCATACCAGTAACCGAAGCTTTAGCCAACCACCAGCGAAAGGCGTTCTCTTGTTCGGCAAAAGTTTTGCGGATTGGATAAATAATATTCAGAGCAATCGCCCCGACAAACAAGCTCAGCGACAATACGTACGGCGCCAGCGCATAGCCGTAGTTCGGCACGTCGCCCTGCTTGGTCGTTTCCGACTTCACCGGATTCGCCATCTGCTGTTGGGTGGCTGCGCCAGTTGGTTGTATTTTGATTTGCCGGGAAGCATCTGCTAGCTTCGTAGCTAAAGTATCTGCGCCGTCCGCCAATTGCGACACGCCATTCGTTAGTACACCAGAGCGGCTATCTAACAGCTGCGCACCGTTCACTAGTTGTTGGCTGCCAGTTTGCGCCTGCGCCAGACCATTCGCCAGCGATGACGAGCCAGCCAGCAATTGGTTATTCACTGCTCTGACGCTGTTATAACCATTAAGAGCAGTGATTGCATTCGGCGCCAACTGATTAACGCCGTTGTTCAGCGTAGAAACACCAGCTTGCAGCTGCGTTTGCTGCGCCGACAACATTGCGGTCAGCGACTGCAAATCCTTTAGCAGCGCGGCCGCTTGAGTGATAATCGTTTGCGTTTTACTAAGTGCCTGGGAAAGCTGGCTAATTTGCGGTAAAGTTATGGTTGTCGAACCGCCAGAAGCTACTGCATCATGTCCTAATGTTTGTAGCGTCCCGCCTGCTACCGTCAAATCCGCTGCTGCCGTTTGCATAGTTTGCGCCAGATCTCGTGCTTCACTCTGCACTTTGCTCTGCTGATTAACAAGCGTCGGCGATGGATTATGCACGCTGGTATTTAATTGATTAAGGCCTGCCTTCAACTGTTTCATACCGTTTGTTAACTGCGCAACTTGCGATTCACTTGGCAAACCGTTCGACAATTTGCCCAAGCCTACCTGCAATTGGCGCGATCCATCGCCGAGCCGCGCTAATCCATTAGCCATCGCCCGCTGATTTACCGCCAATTGCCGAACACCGCCAGTATACGTCTGCGCGCCCGCTTGCAGCTGCGTCAAACCGCCGCGCAAAGTAGCTGCGCCGCCCGCCGCTGTTTCCAGACCACCGCCGAGCTTATTTACATTCTCCAGAACGCCTTTAGCATACGCTTGAGTAATTTGCTCAGCCACCGACGTTTTGACTTTTTCAGCCGCTTGATTACTGACCAGCGAACCGATATAGTTCTTGGCCGGCGTAGTCGTGTAGTGAATCACCGCCTGCTGCGGTTTGTTCTGCGTAATTGACGCCGCTTTTGCCGAAAAATCTGTCGGAACAGTCACCACCGCATAGAAATGCCCGCTATTGACTCCGTCATCAGCCTGCTGTTTATTCACAAACTCCCAACCCAAATCATGATTACTTTTGAGTTTTTGCTCAACCGATTGCCCAATATTGGCCGTTTGGCCGTTCAGCTGCGCACCTTTGTCCTCATTGACAAACGCCACCGGCAAATTTTTCACCTGTCCGTACGGATCCCAGATTGAACCCAAGAAAAAACCGCTGTACATAATCGGAATAAACGAGATAACCGCCATCGACAGCAGTAATATTTTATTCTTGCAGAGGTGCTGCCACTCGGCCTGCACCATATTGACGCGGCGCCTGCTTGACAGCCGCTTTAATTTTTCAACCATGCATTACCTCCTTGACAACGTCTGCTAACGTTACCGTCTTTAGATATTCGCTCCACTTCTCTTGCGCCTCGGAAAAGACTTTTTCAATCATAGTCATGCCAATTTCCACCTGGCGAGACCGCGACGCAAATACCCGCTCGACAATTCCTTGAGGCTGGAAAAACGGCGCTTCGCCCTCGATCGCCAGCACCACATCGTGTAGCGTCACTTGGCCCATTTCCCGCGCTAAAATAAACCCGCCGCCAGCGCCCTGTGTTGAGGTAATTAGCTTTGCTACCACTAGTTTACGACTAATTTTTTTCAAATATGTCGGCGAAACCAACATCTTTTCTGCCAAAGCGTCGTTGGTTATCGGCGCTTTTCGCTGTGGGTCAGCCAAAATTGCCATGATACAACACGCCTGCTCAACAGCTCCTGATAGCTTCATGCTTGTCCTTCCGTAAATTAGATATAGTGGATATCGACTATCTATTATATTACGTTTAGTTATTTCAAACAAGCCCCATAGCAAGCAAAAACTCCGCCAAGTGACGGAGCTTTTACTTGCTATAGTAACACGTTATCCCTGGTTCGCCTTCTCGGTCAATACGCGGCCCAAAGCATTCAACTGAGAGTTAACCTCTGCCTTTTGGAATGCCTCGTTTAGCTTCTTTGGAGCGTCACCAGCCTTGAACTTTGTGAGCTGGCGGTACAATTTACTCGCAGCTGCTGACAGGCCAGACGCGTCGCCAGCATCGTGAGCTTTTTGCATCTCCTCAACTATGCCTCGTTGCTCATCAAAAGCATCAACTAGCTTCTTTGCTTCTTCGGACAACAACTGGCTCTTTACTTTGGCTAATTTTTTAACAGCAGAAACACAAGAACCAACAGTTTTGTCATAGTTCTCTAGCAACTTACTACGATCTGAGCTAAATCGAGGAAATGTAGTAGCAGTTCGACAGTTCTTTGTGGTCTCTAACAATTCATCAGATGCATCAGCCAAATCACCTACCATTGCGGTAAATTCATTGTTTTGTTTGATGAAATCATCGTATTTTTGCTTAACATCTTTGTCACGCAAGGCTTTCATGTCTTTCAAGTCGTCAACCGACTTCTTGTATTCTTCTACTGATTCTTTGATCTTATCAGTAGATGCGGTTGATGTCCCATATGAAACCATACGAAAGGCTGAACCAACCCGTAGATAGGTACCACGCACTTTTGTAACCTTATCGTGCGCTTCCTTGTAATCTTCTTTACTTGGACCGCTCAATAAAATCACCGCAAGAACAATACCCACAACCAACAAGATGAAGGCAATTGAACCACCAATAATGCCCCACAACATACCCTTGCTCATGCCCTTTTTCTTGGCTGGTCCCTGAGGAACTGGCTGAGTTGGCGCCGGTTGTACACGTGGTTCCGGAACGGTTGCAGCGGGAGTTGGTGTCGAGTTTGTATTATTACCTTTATTATCCATGCATTCTCCTTTTATTACTCTATTAATTGTACACTATTTACGATTTGCTGAATACGGTTATGGCTAGATTACAAACCAATCATCGTCAAATTGATCTTGCCGCGCTCGTCAATACCAGCTATCTTGACCCGAACAGTCTGACCTTCTTTGACGACATCAGTCACCTTATTTACCCGACCTTCGGCCAGCTTTGAAATGTGTACCATACCATCAACTCCTGGCAAGATATTCACAAAAGCACCAAAGTCTTTGATACTAACGACCCGACCCTCATAGATCTTGCCAACTTCTGGCTCTTCTACCAAACTCTTGATCCAGTTCATGGCTTTCTCAATTGATGCACCGTCTGGGCTAGCCACAGTGATTAAACCGTCTTCTTTGATGTCAATTTCAGCACCAGTCTCAGAGGTGATCTTATTGATCATTTCTCCACCCTTACCGATCACCGCACCAATCTTGTCTGGATTAATCTTAATCTTCTCAATTCGTGGTGCATATGGGCTCAGAGCCTGACGCGGTTGTGGTAATACTGACAACATATGCTCCAAAATGTGCGCCCGGCCAGCTTTTGATTGCTCAATTGCCTGCGCCAAAATGTCAACCGGCAATCCATGCACCTTCATATCCATCTGAAGGGCGGTAATTCCCTTGGCCGTACCTGTCACCTTGAAGTCCATATCACCAGCAAAGTCTTCAGCATCAGCAATGTCGCTCAGCACATATGGCGTATCACCATCCATCATTAAGCCCATGGCGATACCAGAGACTGGCGCTTTGAGTGGCACACCCGCATCCATCAGCGCCAAACAACTTGAACAGGTTGCTGCCATTGAGGTAGAACCGTTCTGACTCATGATTTCCGTTACCGAACGAATGGCATATGGGAAATCTTCTTCACTTGGCAAGACTGGCGTTAACGCCCGCTCCGCCAAGTAGCCATGCCCAATTTCCCGACGACCCGGACTGCCCAAACGGCGCACTTCACCAACCGTGTAGCCTGGAGCGTTGTAGTGGTGCATATACCGCCGCTCGTAGTCGGTCTGTTCCATGGTGTCCACTAGCTGAGCGTAGCTCAGCGGCGCCAAGGTAACGATGTTCATACCCTGGGTCACACCACGGGTAAACAAACTTGATCCGTGTGCTCGCGGCAAGAAACCAACTTCTGAGCTGAGCGGTCGGATTTCCGTCAATTGACGACCATCTGGACGCACCTTGTCCTCAACGATACCTCGGCGTACGTCCTTGTGGAGCGCCAATGTAAAGGCCTCGTCGTATTGAGGTCGCAGTTCATCATAACTCTCGCCAAGTTTTTCGGTAAATTCGTCATGAAACGCCTGACGAATATCCGCGATCAATTCATTGCGCTCTGGGTAGGCACGGCGAATAGCTGCGCCAAATTTACCGGCGACCCACGCATCAACTTCTGCTTGGATGGTTTCATCCGGCAAGACCAGCTCGTATTGCTGTGCGGCTGGTGCGACTTTTTCTGCCAACTCACGCTGAAGCTGGATAGCTGGCTGCATCATCTGATGCGCCCACGCCATTGCATCAATAATCACTTGTTCGCTCACTTCATGAGCACCCGCTTCCACCATGGTAATGCCGTTCTCGATACCAGCGACAACCAAATCCAAGTCACTGGCTGCGCGCTCCTCAGGGGTCAAAAAGGCCTTAAATTCACCGTTAACTCGGCCAATACGCAAACCTGCCACCGGTCCATCAAATGGGGTGCCAGTCAGGCTCAGCGCTGCGCTAGCAGCTACCATTGCTACCATATCAGGACGGAAACTTGGGTCCATACTGAGGACACTTGATACGACTTGAACCTCTTGACGATATCCCTTCGGGAACAGTGGACGAATTGGTCGGTCAATCAGTCGCCCGATGAGTATCGCCTCATCAGAAGGACGACCTTCTCGCTTGATAAATCGGCTACCAGAAATCTTGCCGGCAGCATAGAATTTTTCTTCATAGTCAATTGACAGCGGGAAATAGTCCAATTCGACTGGTCGCGAGCCGACCATCGCCGTACCTAACACAACCGTGTCGCCGTAACGCGCTACCACACTGGCGGTAGTGCGAAAACCGACCCTATTTACCTCTAATGTCAGTGGTCGACCACACCATTCCGTGGTAACACTAAAAATATCCTTGCCACTTGGATTAATAATGCTCATCATGAGCCTCCTTTCTTATCGCGAAAAGTAACAGGGGTGAAAGCTGATATATCATGAGCTCTCGTCTCTATCACCATTCGCGGTTATTTACCTTTCCATTATATCACACTCTTCAGCCACCACCCGGTGAGCTGGTATAATGATAAGCGTGAAAATTAAACGCACTAGAACAGCAAAAGATTATATCATATTAGGCATAGCGCTAACCTTGTTGGTGGGTGGTGGATACTTACTTATTACCATCTTTAGTCCTTTTTTCGCAACACAATTCATCGACCCTAAAAATAATGAAACGACTAAGGTTTTACAAAAGACAACTGATGAATTTCATCCAGAAAATCGCATTTACATCCCGGCTATCAATGTCAATATCCCGTACAAAACCGGTGGCGCAGAAGTGTTAGAGCTAACTGCCTGGTGGCGTAAGCCAGAAAATGGTAACCCTAAAGAGGGTGGAAATTTCATCGTTGCTGCTCACCGCTTCCAAATTGGCCCCACACCACAACGCACCATCAACAATTCTCCCTTTTACAACATCAACAAGCTCAAAGTTGGTGATTCTATCACAGTTGATTACAACGGCAAACGCTACGAGTACAGCATATATGATATATATAAGGTTAAGCCCGATGCTATCGAGATAGAAGAACGGACCGATCAACCACGTTTAACTTTATACTCGTGTTCCCTGGGCGGGTCATTTGACAAACGCGAAGTCATCATCGCTGTTCCTAAATAGCCCACAAAAAATCCGCCCCAACATAGTAGGGCGGACCTGAAACTACTTGGTTTGCTTATTTGCGCAGTCCCAATGTAGCCAGCACTTGCTTATAACTCTCAAAGTCAGTTCGCTCCAAGTATTTTAGCAGGCGCTTGCGCTTACCTACCATCTGGACAAGGCCGCGACGAGCCATGAAGTCGTGTTTATTGACTTTCAAGTGCTCTGTAACTTCTTTGATACGAGCTGTCAAAATCGAAATCTGCACCTGAGGGCTACCGACATCGTTTTTGCCAACCTGAGTCAAAGCAATCGCTTTTTGCTTGTTCTCTTTACTGATCATAGCCGTTTGATTATATCAGGAGTAAACGATATTTTCAAGCCGTACCACTAGAATAACTGTGCGTAGCTATATACCGTGGAACCACTGGTGGGCACCTGGCTATCATTATGATGACAAGCTGAACGAATACGATTAAATGTCGCTACGTCCTCGGTGGATGGATTATTTAACGCAGCATATATCACAAAGCCCTTGCCGCCATCATGACATTCATAGATCCGAAAAATCGCTTCATCGTTGGCTGCTTTTTTACTAGAAACGCCTTGTCGATAGTCAGCCTTCAGATAACCTGGAACCAAGGTTTGCACACCATCTGGCGCATTGAACGGACCAAATCCAGTGATGCGCTTTCCTCTAGCCTCTGCCAAAGCAGCAGCATCACCCGCAGTCTTGACCGCAGATCGAATCTTAGCATCCAACCCATTTTCACGTACCGACCGATACGAAACAATCGCTATTGATGCCAAAACGGCAATCACCGCTATAACAATTAATACTTCAATCAGTGTAAAACCCTTATGCTTCATATCCATATGATACCACTCTAATTCTCTATGCCAAAATCCGACAACTTTGCTGCCTGTTCAATGGTAAAATTGGCAATTTTCGTGCGCCGCAACGACCGACAGTAGGCACCCGTCCCCAGATATTTCCCGATGTCCTCTGCCAAAGTACGGATGTATGTACCGCTAGAGACATGGGTATTGATACATAGGTTTGGATAGTCATATGATTCAATCTGGATATCATAGACCGTAATCTGCCGTATCGGCATAGCAACCACCTGCCCTTTTCGCGCGAGCTGATAGGCGCGCTGCCCATTGATTTTTATGGCGCTAAAAGCCGGCGGGGTTTGTTCAATCACCCCAATAAACTTCTGTACAGCCTGTCTCACTTCCTCAATTGTCGGCTGATGCTTAGACATTGGCGTGAGCTCACCTTCAGGATCTCCCGTCGTGCTAGTCACCCCCAAGATGATTTCTGCCTGGTACCATTTGTCCAGCTTGGTAAACGACCCGGCTTCTTTACATTTTTTACCAGTCACCAAAATCATCAGACCGGTAGCAAACGGATCCAGGGTACCAGTGTGTCCAACTTTTGCTTTCTTGCCCAGCTGCTGACTGAGTACTCTCCTGATTCTGGCAACCACGCCAAAACTGCTCATACCAGCTGGCTTATCAATGAGCACAATATCATCATTTGGTATCATGCTAATTTTGTCCTGGAATCTGGAACTGCGTTGGGTTGAATTCAGAATTGGTATTGTTCACGGCTGGTGGCGTTGCCGCTGGCACTGATGGAACAGCGGGACTGACTGCTGGAGCTGGCGGAAAAGCCGGTGGCAGTTCTGGTAACGTACTAAAGTCAGGCATCGGCGGTAACCCTGCTATATTTTTGGCAGAAGACTCAATTTCTGCCAAAGTCGGAGCGCCAGGAGCGCTATTTGCCGCCAACGGATCCGGAACATTAGGCACTGCAGCTAACGCCTCGCTGACAGCCTCGTGAGTTGGTTGACCTAATGATTGAGTTCCCAGTACCTTTGAGGTGTCTTCACTGAGAGCAGCCATGACATCACCGTTATGTCCAGCGATGGTTGAGGCCCCCCCTAAAGGAGAGATTGATCTATTACTTTGCATATTATTGTTCGTTTCAGCGAACGGATCAACTGACTTTGGCTCATCATCGTGACGAGCAACCGTCGCATTTATTGGCGAATCGCTAAACCCCCCTTGACTACTGCCAGGTTGGCCATGATTCAAAATTGTGCGGTTACGACCACTTTCAGCTTCTCGCTTCTTGTCTTCTGCAGCCTGCCCAGTTGAGGCATTAAACGTACCACCAACTGACGGCTCTGGTAGTTCATCTTTCATGGACTGTGGGCTACCCAGTGGCTTGATGGCCGGTAAACTATATTCTGGTTCTAGTAGCTTTGCTGGCTCTTCTGATTCTACCGTCTCTTCTGGGGTAGATTTGGCTAATTGCTTCTCTAAGTATGATTCTGCAGCACGTGCAGCCTCATCTTGAGCCTCAGCCTGAGTTCGTCGAGCAACCTCGTCTAAATCACCCCTCTTTTGGTGCGAGATCTCCAGGGTGCCATCATCTGGTTTTGGTAGCTCTTTGTCTGATTTGTTTGGCGACTGCTTGCGGGATGAACGGCTAATTGATAGCTTTGTATTGTCCACCTCTGCCTCTTCAGCATCTGGCGATTCATCTGGAGTGTTGGCATCTTCTGGTTCATCATGTTCATCAACAGGAGCTTCCAACTCCTCAGCTTCCACTAACTTTGCAGCAATCAATTGCTGATTGGCGCCTGCGGCCATCAAGTCTGCGGCAGCTGTCATGACGCGAGGTGACGTCAGGTTGTTACTAAACCTATTAGTTACAGCAACGATACCGGTCATAAACGCATTTGCCATCTGTTCGTCCAGTGTCGCCTTGACTGTTTTCAGCTCATCAACCAATTCCAAAAGCATCTCGCTCACACCACTAGCATTGCGCTCGTGCCAATCAATCGCACCCAAACTACTCTTGATGTCCCGAGCCGTCACCGTCACCACGTCAGCACTGTGTAGAATTTTGCCATGAGCCGTCAGTGCTTCATCAAGATGATTGCTGTCTTCAACGTTCAAAGCCAACACCAGCTCAATGTTGTAATCACCCTGTGAGAATTCCAAGTCTGCTTCAGTAATTGTCGTTCTGTACGGTGTGATAAAAATTTTCACAACCGCATCGTCAACGATTTTGTACCGCAAGTGATCCGCCTTATCCTTATCAAGCGCGATGATAAAGTCCCTGAGACTGTCCGCCGTGTCTTCAAATGTCTTGTCAGGCTCCAGGAAATTTATTGCCGGTGGAATTTTACCAGAGAATACCGCTGTAGCATGCTTGCCAAGCTCATTCAAAAATAATGTGAGACCCAATGCTGCTGATAACTCATCAACACTTGGATCACGACTAACCGTAACTAATATATTAGTATTTTCTTTGATTTTTTGGATTACCTGCTGCTTGGCGGAAGCGGTGCTCATTGTTTATTTTCCTGTTTCTTTTTATTGCTATAGCCTTTGGCTGAATTATAGCATAAGCATAGGCGATTAGTCAAGATTATACCCCGTTTCATCCCGCCCCTTTACTTTTCATGTGATTTTCTGTATAATGCATCCTTGATTAGCGATAAAAACTTATAGAGGTAAAGGAGTACCATGCCAATCATCAAATCCGCCATCAAGCGCGCTAAACAAGCAGTTAAACGCCGTGAAAAGAATATCGGCATCAAGAAAGATATCAAGTCAGCAGTCAAAGCTTTCCACGCAAATCCAACTGCAACTACCTTGGCAGCTGCTCATTCTGAGCTAGACACTGCGGTCAAAAAAGGCCTCTTGAAGAAGAATACCGTTGCTCGTCGCAAAAGCGCTCTGAGCAAAGCAGCCAAAGAGGCTGGTGTAAAGTTAGAAGCTGCCAAAAAACCAGCAGCGAAAGCACCTGCCGCAAAGAAGGCGCCAGCTACCAAGCCAGCTGC
Source organism: Candidatus Saccharimonadota bacterium (assembly GCA_905372835.1). Lineage (GTDB taxonomy): Bacteria > Patescibacteriota > Saccharimonadia > Saccharimonadales > Saccharimonadaceae > Nanosynbacter. The sequence goes on from CAJPQK010000001.1 coordinate 63,494, forward strand.
AAAAAAGGCACCTGCCAAGAAGCCGGCAGCTAAAAAACCTGCTGCTAAAAAAGCTGACAAATAAAACTCGTCGACTTCAAACAACACCTCAGCAATAACGCTGAGGTGTTTTCATATAGCTACAAACTTACTAAAGCCGTTTCTATCAGTAGCCATGGATTAACCCCCGTCGTTTTCATCTGAAGGTCTGCCTGGAACAACGCATCGTTGATCCGCCTGAGATGTTCAATGTCAACGGTCCGCGCTGACGAGGACAAGCGCTGCAATACGTATGGATTGACCGATAAATCAGCTGCCACCGTTTTATTATCACCACCTGCCAGCACCAATGCCGCCATGTTAGTTGCTTGCGAGGCCAATAGCCCCATCGTCTGGTAGGCGCCATCTAGACCACTTTCTGACTCCAGGTAACTGATGATATTGTGCACTGTTTCATAATCCTTTGACAAAGCAGCAACAAACAAATCAAACACGTTTTCTGATCTCGCCAGCGGCACTAACTGATCAATCAACTCGTCTGTAATCTCCTCCGCCAGCGCCAATTGATCCAAAAAATTACTGAGTCGCAACTGGTCAAACCCCAAACGGTCAATTAACATTCCTATTTGTGTGTGCGTCAGTCTATAACCGCGCTCACGAGCCTGCACTTCACACCAAGATATAAGCTGTGGTTTTTGGCGGTCACTGAGCGGCAAAAATTCTTGAGTTTTGGCAGTTTTTTGCAACCATTTATAGGTTTTTGTTCGTTTATCAAGTTTGCTTTCTAGCAAGATAACGGTTTTATCATCATCAAACGGCAACTCTGACAATCGCGACCAGATGTCAAAATTTTCGCTCAACTTCGAGATGACGTACACTGCAGACTGACTAAATAGGGTTTGTCCAATTGCTATTTCCTGCATATCAGCCAGCGTTAATTCCTCGCCATCATACCGCACGACGTCCGCATCACCAACCAGCGCTACCAACGCCGCCTGTTTCTCAAATTCGTTATCACCACAGAGAAGATAGATCATTTAACCTCCACCTGGCACACCGGACAAACATGCGTACCACGACCGCCGACTTTTAGCTTAATGATTTCTTGGTCAGGGTGGCGGTGGCAAGCCTGACCTTCGCGGCGAAATACATGAGCAAATGTCAGATAATTCCCTTTTCGGCCCTCGGCATCAACGTAATTTTTATCGGTTGAGCCGCCTTGATCGATGCTGAGTTGCAAGATTTGCCGCAGCTCATTAAATAATGTATTCAACTGCTGATCGCTAACATTTTTTACCCGCGTTTGCGGATGAATCTGTGCCGCCCACAGCGCCTCGTCAGCATAAATATTGCCAACCCCAGCGATCACTGCTTGGTCAAGAAAGGCTGGTTTGATCATCGAATTCTGACGGCGGCGAATCCGCTGGATGAAATCCTCAGCCCGCGTCTGAGGATCAAGCGGCTCCGGCCCGACTTTTTGCATGAATGGCAGGTTTTCTACTTCATCAGTCGGCAGCAGTTTTACCCAACCAAACTTACGTTGATCATTGAAAAACAGCCGCGACCCGTCTACAAAATCAATCTGTACCCGCGTCGACCGATCTGGCAACTCGCCAATCAGACTGTCGCTTGGATGCCCGCCGGCAAAACTCTGCACTCCACGAAAGATAAGCTGCCCCGTCATCTTCAGATGCACCACTAACGAATACTGCGTATCCAGATCAATCATCAGCACTTTTGCTCGCCGTCGCACCGCCGTCACGCACGCGCCATACAAAAATTGTTCAACATCAGCCCGCGCATTTGGGAAGCTTTTTGGTGAGTCAAACACCGTCACTCGCGCTACCACTCGACCGGGCAATAGTTCAGCTAAACCGCGGCGAACCGTCTCAACTTCTGGCAGCTCAGGCATCCAACATAACCTCCCTCGTTATTTATTATGTGTATTAGAATTGGAAGAATGTATCTTCCTGTTGCAAGCCAACACCCGCAGCAATCTTTTTCCCGTCAGGAATTTGATTGAGGAACATCAACAATATATCGTTAGCATTGGCAGTTGCCGAACCCTTTGAGCCGCCACAATCAGACGTCCACAGCGTCTTCACTGGATTCCCGTGATATAACGTCTCAAATTTGTACACCTTACCGTTTGCGCAAATACCTCTTAGGTCATTTTGCTCTTCTGACAATTGGCGCCCCTCCATCATCTTTCTTTTTTCCAGAGCGTACACCAATTCTTCATATGCCCGGCTATTATTATCCAGCTTTTTCTCGTCAATTTGCTTTTCCAGATACCCCTCATAGGTACTCATGCGTCGAATATCTGGTGTGATTTCAATCTGGTAGGAGCGGAATTTTTCCTGAGCTACAATCGGCCCACGAACCGTCAAACGCACCGCTCGGTTAGCGTCAGTCGACAGCAATGACTCTTTGGCGATATCTGCCTGAGATTTTGGTTTATTGTCCGGATTATTACCGCCCAGCAGGGACTGACCAATGGCAATCACCGCCGCCACCGCCACCACCATTATGATAATAACCAGTAAAATCGGTATCAGTCGGGAAAAAGAATTTGTTCTTGCGTATCTCATGGGGTGATTATACCATAATATTAGAATTTTTGCACTAGTTACTTAGTATCCTACGAGAGCTGGGCTATCGCTTGACGGAAGGCCTCAGGATATTTGTTTTTCAGATAATCAGCCGCTTGTTCAGGGCTTACCCAATGAAGTATAACGCCAGGCTCACATGAACGAGGAATTTGATCTGCCGGTAGCTGAACACGGTACACAATCAACATCAGACTTGTCATTATATCGTTATACGGTAGCTGTTTGACCGCTTTTGCTACATTCCACAGTTCTCGTTTGGCAATGTAATGAATGCCAATCTCCTCATGTAGCTCACGTAACAGTGCAGCTGCTATATCCTCACCCTGATCCATCCTACCGCCTGGAATATCCCAATAGTCTTGGCTTTTGAGTAGCAAAATTTGGCGTTCATCATTTTGAATAAGGGCTTTTATACCGATTTGAAATAACTGCTCTGTCATCTTATGTTTCCTCCCAATTTTTGCCTATTTGTACATCAACCTTCAATCGAATTGGCAACTCCGGACAAACACCTTCCATTTCCGCACGCATGATACCACCTACTCGCTCGGTATCTTCCGGCGCACATTCCACCAAAATCGAGTCATGAACCTGCAGGACTGGCTCGGCCAGCCCAGCCAACTTGTCCTCCAGCCGAATCATCGCCAGTTTCATCAAATCCGCTTCCGTGCCCTGAATCGGCATATTCATCGCCGCCCGCTCAGCCGCTGAACGCACCATAAAGTTGCTCGATTTAACATCTGGTGTTGGTCGGCGCCGACCAAAATACGTCTCGACAAAACCTTGTTCACGCGCTTGAACTAAAATTGTATCCAGATACTGGCGGATTGGCTGACGCACTGCAAAATAGTGTTCAATAAACTGTTTCGCCTCAGTAAACGTCATACCCGTGGCCGCCGCCAAGCCATGTGGACTCATGCCATACAGCACGCCAAAGTTAATCACCTTGGCCGCGCGGCGCTGCAATTTCGTCACCTCGGCCATCGGCACGCCGTAAGTTTCAGCCGCTGTCTTAGTGTGAATATCGACATCACTATTAAAATCGTTAATCAGCTGCTCATCGCCCGCCAGCACCGCCGCCAGCCGCAGCTCAAATTGTGAATAATCCGCACCAACAAAGACCTTGCCCTCACTCGGCACAAATGCCTGGCGAATTTTCCGGCCCAATTCCGTCCGTACGGGAATGTTCTGCAGGTTAGGATTGGTGCTGCTCAGCCGCCCAGTACTGGTGACGTCTTGATTAAATGTGGTGTGAATCCGACCGTCCTCAGCCACCAACTTCGGCAGCGCTTCAATGTAGGTGCTGATTAGTTTAGTCAGCTCTCGATATCGCTCAATCAGCTCGATAATTGGGTGCTGGCCGCGCAACTTATCCAACTCTTTCTGCCCCGTCGAATAGCCGGTTTTACCTTTTTTGATACCAGTCGTCGGTAGCTGCAACTTGGTAAATAACACCTCAGACAGCTGCGTCGGACTGGCGGCATTGAACTCACGCCCGGCCATCGCATACATTTGTTGTTCAAGTTGGCTCACCTCTGTCCTCAGCTCCTGACCCATCTGTTCAAGGAGTGCCGTGTCCAACTTCATACCGCGCCTTTCCATCTGAAACAGTGGCCAAATCACCGGAAAATCAAAGTCGCGAAGCACCCGAGCAATCTGCTGATGCGTCGCCATATAATCCCGCTGCTGGCGGTAAATCTGGCGTAGTCGTGCCAGCTGCCGCGGCACAGAATTATCCTCAGAAAAATCGCCCGCCAGCGCCATCAAGCTACGGTCGCGCCTGAGCGGATCAATCAAAAACGCCGCCTGCCCAACATCCCAGACCTCATGAAAACACACCGTCACACCGTGATCGTCCAGCGCGTGATACAACTCCTTGACGTCCGCCGCGATCACTACGCCCTGCGCCAACAGTTGCCAAACATATTGACCAATTTCACTCATCTTGGCCCACCACGCCACACCCGGCTTGGAATTAATATAGACCGTGTCCGGATCTGATGGATCAATATAAATAATGTTTTCTGTTTCAAACAGCGGCTCAGCCGGCAAATTTTCGACGCGCGGCAGCTCCAACTCCACTGTCTCCGCCACTTCATCCACCGCCTGCATTGTCCGCGGCAATCGCCCAATCAGCGAATGAAACTCCAATTTCCGCAAAATCTCTGCCGCCCGAGCAAAATCGCAGTCGTTAACATCCGCCACTTCCCAGTCCAGCTCCACTGGCGCGTCCGTCCAGATTTCTGCCACTTGCTTGGTCAGATATGCCGACTCGCGACCGCTCTCTAACTTTGTCCGTAGAGCGCCTTTTTGCTCGTCCAAGTGCGCGTACACCCCGTCCAGTGTGTCATATGATTGCAATAATTTCACCGCCGTCTTTTCACCAACACCCGGTACGCCCGGCAAATTGTCGCTCGCATCACCCTTCAGCGCTTTCAAATCCAAAAATTGATCCGTCCGAATACCATATTTTTGTTCAAAATATTCCGCCGTAAATTCCTCGATATTCCTCAGGCCATTTTTCATGGCATAGACTTTGGTCAGCGGCGACACCAATTGCAGCGCATCCAAATCAGACGTCAGCAGACAGGTCTGCACGCCGCGCGCTTCCGCTTGCCTGGCAAACGCGCCCATGATGTCGTCCGCCTCATAATCATCCAGCTCATACAGCGGCCAGCCAAAGGCATCTAGCAGTTCCATCAAAATCGGAATTTGCTGATAAAAATCATCCGGTGCTGGCTTGCGACCAGCCTTGTACTCTGGATACAATTCCCGCCGCTTACGGATATTAGTACCACGCTTATCCCAGGCCACCGCTACATAATCCGGCTCCAATTTCTTGATAAGCTCAATCGCCAAACTCACAAACCCATACACGCCGCCAGTCGGCGTACCGTCCGCCGTACTGAGCCCCGGCATGGCATAATACCCTCGGTAAAACACTGATTTTCCGTCGATAACTGCCAAACGCTTCATATACTCAGTATAGCAAATTTGCTATACTGACAACATGACACAACCACACGCAAACATTATCGCCCTCGTTGGCCTAGCTGGCAGCGGCAAAAGTTCGGCGGTCGAATATTTCACCAAAAAGGGCATTCCGAAAATCTATTTTGGCGGCATCATCTATAAAGCAATGGAAGAAGCTGGTATCGAACCAACGTGGGACAATCAGCAAAAATTCCGCGAGGAAATTCGCCGACGCGAAGGCAAAGATTTCGTCGTCAAACGCGTTGTCAAATCTGCGCATGACTTGATTGATGCTGGCCAAAAACTCATCGTCCTGGACGGTTTGTATACCTGGAGCGAATATAAAATTCTCAAGCACGAATTCCCTGGCCAGATGTCCGTCATCGCCGTCGTCACACCAAAACACCTGCGCTATCAACGCATGGCCAAACGCCCCGAAAGGCCGATGCAGCCGCGCGAAGTTGACCAACGTGATTGGTCGGAAATTGAAAATCTGGAAAAAGGCGGGCCTATTGCCATCGCCGACTATTTCGTAACAAATGACCGCGGCCTGGATGAGCTGTACGCGCAGTTGGAAGCCGTCACTCACCACGAACATTTTTGCAAGGCGCCTGAGCAGTGCTAGATCACAACGCATCAAAAAAGCCAGACGAACATCCGCCTGGCTTTTTTATTATCGCTTGCTCATTTAGCTCAGATACTCATACAACTTCTTGGCGTCTTTGTGCTTCCGTAGCTTAGCCAAAGCCTTCGCTTCAATCTGGCGAATTCGTTCGCGCGTCACGGCAAATTCTTGACCAACTTCTTCCAAGGTGTGGCTTTTACCATTGTCCAACCCAAAGCGCATACGGACAATTTTCTGCTCACGATCGCTCAAGCTCGACAACACATCATTAACCTGCTCTTTGAGCAACTGATTGGTCGCTGACTCCTCTGGTGATACCGTATCCTCATCTTCGATGAAGTCACCTAACACCGAATCTTCTTCATCACCATCACGACCAACGCCAGCATCCAAGCTTGAAATATCTTGCTTGATTTTCATCACATATTCAATCTTTTCTGGCTCCATATCCAGCTCTTTAGACAGTTCTTCAATGGTTGGCTCACGATTCAATTCTTGTGTCATCCGTCGCTGGGTGCGCAACAATTTATTGATGGTTTCCACCATGTGCACCGGGATACGAATAGTTCGTGCCTGGTCAGCAATTGCTCGGGTAATCGCCTGGCGAATCCACCAGGTTGCATAGGTCGAAAATTTAAAGCCCTTGTCTGGATCAAATTTCTCCACCGCGCGCAGCAAACCAGTATTACCCTCCTGGATCAAATCCAGAAAATCAAGGCCACGTCCCGAATATCGCTTAGCGATTGACACTACTAAACGCATGTTGGCCTCAGCCATCTTATCTTTAGCCTTTTTATCGCCCTGAGTTACACGCTGTGCCAATTCCATTTCTTCTTCAGCGCTGAGCAGCGGAATTTTACCAATCTCACGCAAATACAACCTGACCGAGTCATCAGAGATATCATCCAGATATTGCCCAGCATTCAGAGCATCCAGGTCTTCGGTTTCCTCGTCATCATCAACCTCATCGATGTTTGGTTCATCGAATTCCGTCTCATCAGTTGCTAATGGCCTGTTTTTTATTGGGTCGTCGGTCACGCTTTCTCCTTAATTAGTGCGTTCAGCTGATGTCGCAGATCTTGAGCCAACGACTCATCATTTGCAGTTTCAGCGTCACGCAAATTACTCATTAATTGTTGTATTTTGTTTTCACGGTGTTTAGATATTACATGTTTGACCAATCGTGCCATCTCACCTGGTAAATCGTCTTGTTTCCAGTCGGCATAACGAGTGTCGAATTTCAACTGTACTATCTTTACATACTCCTCAATATTTTTCAAGTTTTCGGGTATCGGATCCAGTGTTGCGTTCGGGTTCTGGGTGAGATATTTCAACAGTTCTTGGGTGTTTGTATTGTCCGTAACTTCTTCTGGAACTGACGCCAACCAACGCCTCACGCTTGGTTCTTGAGCTGCAAGCCCCAGTAACATATCGAGCGTCTCATCTGATGGTTTTTGCGGCGCGGTTTTTTTGGTTTTTGGGTGGCGGAGAACCGTTTTGTTTGTTGTGATACCAGACATTTTCGTGGTAAGAGCTTCTATGCTCGCCCCTGTTTTTTTGGCTACCACCTGCAAATAATGCTCTTGTTCCACTGGATCATGTAAACTACGAATCAAGCCGAGTGACGCCGTTGAAAATCGTCGCTTCCCCTCAGCAGTCGTGAGATTTTCTCGCTGCGAGTATTGTTGTATCACCCACGCCACAGCGGGCATAGCTTTGGTGATGACTGATTTCCACTGCTCTACGCCCTGAGTTTTGATCAATTCATCCGGATCCTTACTACCCTCTGATAAACTAACAACTTCCAACTCTACGCCAATGGTTTGTGATAGTTTAATGGCCCGTTCTGTGGCATTTAACCCTGCCTTGTCACCATCAAATGCTAATTTAATTCTACCAGCCAGCCTACTCAAAGTTTTGAGATGTTGTTCAGTGATGGCCGTTCCAGCCGTAGCTACAACCTGCCGCACTCCCGCTTGATGGCTACTCACCACATCCAAATTACCCTCAACAATCACTACTTCATCTGATTTTCGAATCGATTCTTTAGCTTGAGACAAGCCAAAGATGTGCCGTGACTTATCAAACAAAAGAGTTTGTGGCGTGTTCAAATATTTAGGGGCATTTGTCTCGTCTTGAATGATCCGACCCGTAAAACCAACCACTCTGCCAGTAGCGTCCATCAGTGCCACCACCATCCGACCACGATACAAATCGCCACCAAACCTATTAGTCAGCCCAGCGTCCGCCAATTCTTGCTTTGAAAAGCCCCGCTTAGTTAATGCTGTCACCAATGACGAACCATCGTCTGGCGCAAACCCAATCATAAAATCCTGAATTGTTTGTCGAGTCAAACCGCGTTTTTTTACCACATACTCCAAAGCTCTGGGTGTCCGCAGCAGTGATTGTTGAAAGAATTTTGCAGCAAGCTCTAATGCTTCAGCTGCCCGCGCCCGCCGTTTGGCCGTTCGTCCATCACCACGGGAAAACAAGCTCAAATCCACGCCCGCCTTGCGCGCCAAATGCTCCAACGACTGACGAAAATCCATTCCTTCCACCAGCATCACAAATGAAAACACATCACCACCCTTGCCCGAAGAAAAATCATGCCAAATCTGTTTTTCCGGACTCACCATAAAACTCGGCGTCCGCTCATCAGTAAACGGGCTGAGTCCCTTGAGATTACGACCCGCCCGTTTCAGCTGAACATACTCACCAATCACGTCCTCAATATTCAGTCGCGCCCGCACTTCTTCTTTGGCATCTTGCATATCTTTATTATATCACCCTTTACCTCTGTTTATGTTTATGCTTAAATAGTACTATGTATCCAAATGATCCATATTCTCAACCACCAACACCATCTGGTATTGATTATCTTAATCAAATCGCGGCTCCACCAGAGCCAACCGGATTTGATAAGAAGACTAAAATTATCATTATCATCATTGCACTAGTCGGTGTGCTCAGTCTTGGCTTTATTTGGGCGGCCAGTCAATCAGGTTCTGGCCCAACCATCTCCAACGCCATCATGAGAGTTGCCCGCCTACAAACAGTCACTGAACTACAGAAAAAGCGCCTAAAAAACAGCACCGTTACTGATATCAACAGCTCCCTTGATGCCATACTCACCACCGCCGTCAATAAAGCAACACCAATTGCTCAGTCGGAAAAGCTAGATATCAACAAGGCCCTCAAGGTGCCAGACTTTGAGGTAAAACTGAGTGAAAAGCTAGATGATGCCTTTTTGAATGACCAGCTTGATGCTGTTTATACCCGAGAAATGGCTTATCAGCTTGAACTGCTTAGTTCGGAATTATCCAGTCTGTCGAAAAAAGCCAAAAAATCTGACGTCAAAGAATTCTTAGAGAAAACACAGTCAGACATCACTTCCATCAAGAAGCGTCTCGAGAGCTCTCCGGTGTAATACCGCTAACCAGCTGCCAGCTCAGCCGCGCCAAATCAAAAATTTCTTCGTCGCTCAGCTGCCCTGAACAGATGATGGTATTCCAGTGTTTCTTATTTAGATGATAGCCTGGCAGCACTGTTTCGTATTTTTCCCGCAAATTCTCAGCCAATAACGGATCACATTTCAGACTTACCCTGAGCGGTTTTGAACCCTCCGCCACCAATGCCACCATTTTCCCTGCACCATCATTACTCTTGCCAAATTTATACACCGCGATATCCTCACCAAACGGATAGTCCAGCCACACATCTGGCAAACTCAGGATAAACTCTTCAAATTGTTTATGGGTCATTTTTTCACCTTCTTTAGATAATATTGTAATTCTTGAATGCTGCCGCGGATATCCTCCAGTGCCCGATGATCCTCTGGTTTGGCAAATTTCTTGCCATATTTACCTTCAAACACCACTTTCCAAGCACTGACATCCAACATCCGGTAGTGTAGTCTTTTTGACAACGTAGGCCACCATTGGTCGATGAACCGCCGGTCTTGATGAATAGAATTGCCGCCCAGTAAAATCCGTTGCTCGTCCGCAAAATATTCATCGCAAAACCTAAGCAGCTCACGCTCCACCTCAGCCAGCGGCTTACCAGCTTCGTTCTGCTCCTCCAAACCGCGCCGCGCTGCTGGATGCTGATCCCAAAAGCCAGCATTTCGGTCCAGTAGCTTACCCAGCTTCTCCGGTTCGTGTCGTACCACACCCTCATAGGTAGCAATTTCCGTAAAATCCCAATCGGTCGCAATTGCCGCCACCTCCAAAATCTCATCATGCACCGGATCCAATCCGGTCATCTCCAAATCAATCCATAATATTTTTTTCGCTTTACTCATACTGTCTATTATACACTCGTCATCTATTTATCTGACCATAAAAAGCTTCTTGCTGCCCACTAGTCAAAACCTCTTGCACCACAGCCCAGACGTTAGCCTCTGCCTCATGAACATTGTGACTATTCACCGCAGACCCCTCCAGTACCTGACGCAGCTGACCCTTGGTAATCATTCGCTGATGTTGTAAATCAAACAATACTCTTACTTGTTTGTTAGCCCTGTCTTTCATTGCGTTGACCAACAGTGCAATTTGCTCATCTGTCGCGGCAGGGATTTTTTGTTGCTGTTCTGGACCAAGTATTAGTGAGCCAACTTTCGGCTGCGCCACATGAACCAAGTCACCATTAGGAGCAATTCTGTCACCAAGGGATTCAGGCACAGCACTGCCGCTCAAGGCTTGAGCAACTTGATCCTTAGTTACTGGCAAAATTGTATTGAGGGTGTGTCGACGCCCATCATGCGCATCATACCACCACGGAAAAGCCACTACCAGCTTCAACGCCTCCATCCCCATGCGCCGCGCTAAGCTATACGAACTAATTTCATACTCAGAAATACCACGTTCGCCAGTATGAATATTTCTGTATTGGTTAACTGTTGTTCGACCAATACGTCGACTACCGACCTTGGTATATAACAATTCTTGAAATCCCCGCAGTAGGGCCACTGATATATTATGTTTTTCCTCACTATTCAGTTCACCCATATCGACGTCATATGGATTAACCTCCAGGCGCCGACATATTTTGTTAAATTGATAGTGAATGTTATCTGCCTTATTTGGGTCAATACCATTTGCCAAATAAGCACGACCGTCAGTATGGTAGCTATTATAGGTATCTCTGGTTTTCAAAAAAGCATCATATTCGGCAAAAAAGTCATCTGTTGTATCTGGACTAACAAACTCCTGAAACAACTCCTTTGGTTGGTGCCACGCGGCAAAGCCACCGCCAGAAACGGAAGCCGCAATTGCTGATAATGCCAGTACTTCCCGTAAACTTCCTCCAGTTCTAATCATTTCTGCTAATGCCCGAGACAATTCTGGTGACAATGGCAAATTATCCATAAACTCACCAATCTTTGTAATCTGCCCCTCTCCATCAATTGCTTCCAGGGTTTCCAGCAAATCGTACGACTCTTGAATAACTTTTTTACTAGCAACAGGATGCATCAGGTATCGGTTCAGATCCTCAAAATCACCATTCAGATGAATAGCCGACAAGACATTACGCACAATATTAGTGTGGTATATCTCCGGTGGAATGTGCTGTTCACGGGATATAATGTCATAGAACCCTTTTAATTCCTCTGGTAGATAAATCTTGCCGTAGGAAATTGGACGCGCCAGCACAAACTTTGCGCCATCAATATCACGACCACCGCGCCCCGCTTGTTGCATCAACTCGGCCTGAGTACACAACCGAGGCGGTAATCCCTCTGCACCCTCTTCGCCAATTTCTTTACTCTTTGTCAGGCCATTTGACAGCACCAAATCAACCTCAGGGATGGTGATACCAGACTGTCCGGCCGAAGTTGAAACAATAACAAATGATTCATCTTCTGCTGGTTCAGCAGTAAAAATTTCTCGGCGGGCAGCTTCTGATATACCAGAGTGTAGTTTGAAGAATCGTATCCTCCCGGATTGATGGCGAGTGTGGCGTTTGATTGAAGCAATGGTCTCCTCAATACTCCTCACCCCCTCAACAAAGACCAATGATTTTTTCGAGTCCTTACCATATTCAAGGTAGGCTTCAGACACGGTATTCACCTTATCTTCTGTGATGTTAATCTCATGCGGTCGGCCCTCAATAGTTACGACGGGCAGCTCTGATCCGTTAATATCTTCGTACATAGTTTGGGAAACTTCGGTATCAGGCGTGGCGCTGGAAAAAGCCATGTGCCATTTGTCAGTCTTCTCAATCGATTTTGCAGCCAGTGCGGTAGCAAATTCCATCTCTAAGTTAGCTTCATGTATTTCATCAACCAGCACCAGCGTTTTCTCATCATGCCAGTCACCAGAAAGTTGCTCCAGCTTCTTTGTAAAGGTTGCCGCTGTCATGAAACAAAGCCTGGTGTCCGGCGTTGCCTCAGTGGCACGTCCATGAATCTTTCCCACCAGGTGATCAGGATATTGCTTACCCAACTGTCCACGTAAACTTTGCTCGACATATTCAGTAACATTATCAACAATCACCCGTCGCGGCATCAACACCACAACACGATCAAACCGCTCCAGTGCATACTGAGCGGTTTGTGTCGTTTTACCACTACCCGTCGGTCCACATAACCAAGATATTTTGTTCTCTGAGAGTGTATCTAACATCTCTGCTTTGTGCTTATACGCAGGCAATTCTTTGTCGCCAAGATCATAGTCAGCGAAAGAAGTTTCTGGTAGTTTACTATACCGTTTCCGTAATTCTTCAAGGCGCTGTCGCCTCTGTTCAGGTGATTCACCATAACAATACGGTGACCGCCGAGGACCTTCAATATTTTGACTCAACAAATGGCTACTACTAGGCTCTTTTAGCCTAGGTAAATAACCCGCCCTCCGGACTCCATCTTTCACGCTACACTCTCCTTTATACTCACATTGTAGATAGGAGAGTGTAAAATAGCAAACGTAAGCGTTTTAGTCTTTTTTCTTGTCTAATTTATCAAGCTTCAAAAAGTGAACAATTGCATAGACCACAAAGGCGACTGCCAACAAGGTGATCAATGAGCTGATAAATGCTCCGTACAAAAATTCACCTCGACGTCCAGCAAACTCAACAGTAAATGATGCTGCTTGAAGACCCTGTTGTGATCCAACGATTAACTGCACAAGTGGGTCGATGAATGCTGTGACCAATTTCTTCACTGTATCACCAGCCGCAGTACCGATTGCCAAACCGACAGCCAGACCAACCACGCCTTGTTCACGGATAAATGTCATAAAACCACCGCCGTGACTTTTAACCACACCTGCTTTTTCTTTCAGAGCTGCTACGCTTGGCTTTTTAACAATTGCTTTCTTAGTTGTCGTTTTTTTAACTGCCGCTTTTTTAGCTACTTTTTTATCTGCCATAAAAACTCCTTTACGTTAAGTAACACCTTGATTGTACCACACTGGGACAGAACGCTTACAATCTCTCTGGCGCGACAATGCCCAAAACAGTCAGCCCCGCCTTCAAAATATCAGCGTACACCGCCACCAAACCGACGCGATGCGCTTCTTTATCACTGCCGACAACTTGATTTTTCTCATAGTAACGGTTAAACTCCTGTGCCAGCTCAAACAGATAGGCGCAAACATGATGCGGCTCCAAACTTTCGGTAGCGCGGTTAACCGCCTCAGCGTATTCGCTCATTTTCCTGACTAGCAGCCGATCTTCGTCGAATAATTCCGTCGGAAAAGTGGCTGCTTGCTCAGATTTCGCCAAAATACCCCGCGCCCGAGCGTGTGCGTATTGTAAATAGCTACCGGTGTTACCGGTGAGACTGACCGCGTCATTGATGTCAAACACTACATCGCTACCGATTTTTACCTTCAAGAATTGATAGCGCAGCGCACCCGCCACTACCGCGTCGGTCGGCTCGCCGCCAGCTTGGGTGATGGCTTTCTTGAACTCGTTAAACAGCCAGTCAATGGTAATCACCTCGCCGGTACGCGAACTCATCTTGCCGGTTGTTAATTTGACCAGGCCAGTCGCATAATTAAACAATTTGCCCTTCAATTCTGGGATTGCCAGTTCACTAGCTGCGATTACCCCGCGGAAATACGCCGCCTGCTCTTCGCCGTTGACCGTAATTGATAGGTCCAGGTTTGGATAATCTTGATGCTTCAGCTGAATTAGCCCCATGTCGTGCGCACCATACAACCCGTTGCCGTGCGAACCGATGAACACATTGTCAAACGCACCATATTGGCTGCCTTTGAAGATATACGCACCATCTGATTTGGTAAAGACCTCTGGGGTTTTTTCTTTGATCAAGGCCTTGCCTGGTACTTCGGTTTCACTCTCGACATAACGCCGTTCAATTGGCACATTACCTAGCCGCGCCACATTGGCGTCAATTTCATCAAAACTCCAGGCCTTACAAATCTCGTACACCTGCTTGTACAGCGGATCATCCAGCACAAACGATTGCTTGGCTAGCTCATCAATTTCTGCCCGCGCCTCTGGCGATTCCTTAGCTGCCCGCGCCCCTTCAACGTACATACGGCTCATAAACTCATTGCGCTTGTCAGCCGGAATGGCGTCTAGTTTGCTGACATCGCCGTCAATTTCGCGAAGAATCGCCCACATACTCTTGCCGACATGTGTGCCGACGTCGCCGTGGTAACTCACTCGGTGTACCGCCGCACCATCCACCGCCAGCAAATTCGCCATGGTGTCCGCCAAAATCGCATTCAAAGCGTGACCAATATGCATGGCCTTAAACGGATTTGGGCAATTGGTTTCAATAACCACTGTTTTTCCTGCACGATTAGTCGCCGGCCGCACTTTCAATGACTCAAGCACCGCTTGGTCACTTAACGTCACATTGATAAAGCCCGGCCCAGCCACGCTAACATCACTCAACTCCTGGTGGCCGCGCAACTCTTCGGCAATCGCCTCAGCAATCTCGCGCGGATTCTTACCCAGCGGTTTGGCCAGCTGCAGCGCCACGTTCGTCGCAAAATCGCCAAACTTTGGGTCAGGACGCGTTAACTGCACTGTTGTTTCAATATTAAATAGCTTTGCAATAACTTCTTGAATTGTGTGTTCCATCACCACCAGTATACCACCAGATCAGCTAGTCTTCCACTATATCCAGATCTAACGCCGTGACGGAAATCAAACTCGATCCCCGGACATGACGTAAAATATACGACAAGGTTGATAAATCATCCTGTGTTGGTAACACATGTGGTTGCTGTGATAATGCTTGTTCTTCAGCCATTCTTTTCCTTTTTATTTTTAGCATACAACTGATTACTATTTTAGCATTATTACATCTTTTTGTCAATATAGCGCGGTTGTTAGGCGTTTCTTGCCAAAACAGCTGCTCGGATTAGCCCCGAAAAGAGCGGGTGTGGTCGGAATGGACGTGATTTAAACTCCGGGTGAGCTTGTGTAGCGATGAAATAGTCACAGCGTGGCGATTCAACAAATTCCACCAATCTACCGTCTGGCGAGGTGCTCGAAATAACCAAACCGCCTTGTTCAATCGCCTGAACAAAATCCTGATTCACCTCATATCGGTGGCGGTGTCGCTCTGTCACCTCTGTTGTACCATACGTCTTCGCCGCTAGCGAGCCTTCTTTCAGCACTGCTGGATAATCACCAAGGCGCATCGTGCCACCAGTCGACTCTTTACCTGCCTGCCCATCCATCAGATAAATCACGTTCGTGCCCTGACCTGCACCAAACTCCTCACTATTAGCACTATCCACGCCACCTCGACGCGCCGCAGCAATCACCGCTGTTTGCATACCCAAACAAATACCCAGATATGGTTTATTATGCTCCAGGCAATACATTGCCGCTGCAATCTTCCCTTCAACACCACGTGCACCAAAGCCGCCCGGCACCAAAACAGCATCAACCTTAGCAAAATCATCATCGCTGGCGGTCTCTGAATTTATCCACCGTATATTAACTTCGCAGTTCTCCGCCCACGCTGCTGATTTCAACGCCTCCGTCACCGACAAATACGTATCAGTATTATCAATATATTTTGCCACCAAACCAACCGTCACTTCACGTGCATAATCAGTAGTATCACGCTCTGCTAGATTTTTCCAGCGAGTCAAGTTAGGCTCCACAGCTACCCCAGTAAACTCACTCAACATTGGTCCCAAGTCGCGTGCAACAGTCAATGGCACCTCATACACCGTATCAACATTTGGCATCATGATGATACCCTCGGGACGTACACCAGATGATATAGCAATTTTCTCACCAACGCTGCGCGGTGGTTTATCATGACCCTCAGTCCGCACCGCCACTACGTCCGGCATAATACCAAAACTACGAAGTTCCGCCATGGCATTTTGTGCAGGCTTTGTTTTATACTCTTGGCTGGCTTCCAAAAACGGAACATACACCACATGAACAAAAAGGCAATTATTCCTGTCTACTTCCTGTGAAAAATCACGAATTGCTTCAATAAAACTCAGCCCTTCGTAGTCACCCACTGTGCCACCAATTTCTACAATATGCACATCACCTTCAGCTGCTTCGTGAATAGATTTTTTAATAGAATTGGTCAAATGTGGCACTAGCTGCACCGTTTGTCCGCCAAATTCACCAGCCCGCTCAGCATTGATCAAATCTCGCAGCAATCGACCCGACAACGTGGTGTTTTTCCGCGTCAGCTCCAAATCCAAAAACCGCTCGTAATGGCCCAAGTCCAAATCAGTCTCGGCACCATCCTTGGTCACAAAGCATTCGCCGTGCTCTTTTGGGTTCAATAGTCCAGCATCAACATTCAGATACGGATCACACTTCTGCACCGACACCGACAAGCCTTTGGCCTGTAACACCGCGCCAATACTCGCCGCCGTGATTCCCTTACCAACACCAGACAATACCCCACCAGTTACAAAAATATACTTCTTCGTCATCACTTCTCCAACCTATCAAAAGAGGCGCCGAATCGACACCTCCGTTGTTTTATTCACAACCGTCACACACCGTCAAGCTTGCCGGATCGAGCGGCGCCGCAATACCACCAGATTTTTTTGCCTGGTCATCAGCTGCCTGCTGTACTGCTTTCATCGCTGCGTCAATGGC
This sequence comes from Candidatus Saccharimonadota bacterium, assembly GCA_905372835.1. Classification (GTDB taxonomy): domain Bacteria; phylum Patescibacteriota; class Saccharimonadia; order Saccharimonadales; family Saccharimonadaceae; genus Nanosynbacter. The sequence goes on from CAJPQK010000001.1 coordinate 80,741, forward strand.
GCTTAATTTTTCTTCCAATGTCATGTCGTCAGAAATAATTTGACTTGCGTTCATGTTCCTGTCTTTCTATATATTTAGTATCTGCTTATGCTTATAATACGCTATATGTAGCGTTTATGCAATATAGTGCAGCCAATTTCCTGTTGTAGTTTTTTCATCAAGATTACCGATTGGCATGATGTAAATTTGCCTATTTTCCACGCGCGGCATAAAGTCGCCCAGTTTGTTGGCATACACTTCCAAAGCCGCCGCCTCTTCTTCCTCTGGCAACTCTCGTACCGTTGTTGTCAAAAAGACAGCACTCTTTTGATCGTTCCACACCACAAATTCCACAACACCGCTGCGGTAGGCATTAACGGCATGGCGGGACTGTCGGTCAGAGATCCAAATGATGCTGTCATTTTTATAACGTACAAAATGGAGCGGCGTCACTAGCGGCGTTCTGTCACGATTAACAGTCGCCAAAGCGCCAATTTCAACTGTGTCTAAAATATCTGTTGTACTTTTGTCCATGGCAGTTACTTCGTAGTGTTTACTTCATAGCTCGTGTTAGTACTTTCAAAGAAATTGACCAACTCCAAAGTGTCGTTTGCCGTCGCCATCCATTTTGCTGGGTTGGCTACGTTATACTCAGGCTCAAAGCCAAGCTCAACCAAACGGCGGTCAGTCATGTGCATGACGTATTGGTTAACATAATCAGCGTTTAAGCCGAGGATTCCCTTTGGCAACATATCCTTGTTGTACTCTTTCTCTAGCTCAACTGCCTGCAAGATGAGGTTACGAATTTCCTCAGCAAATTCCTGGGTTTGCAGTTCTGGGTTTTCGTCCAAAATAGTCAGTAGCAAATTAATACCAAAGGTCAAATGCAAATTCTCATCCTTGGTGATCCAGTCGAGCAGCGTACCGACATTACGCAGCAAGTTGCGCTGACGGAAACTCATACCGACCATAAAGCCTGAGTAGAACCAGATGCCTTCGAGCACAATGTTATAGGCCACCAGTGAGCGGACAAAATCTTTCTTACCCTCCAGCGTGTAGATATCAAGATTTGGATCCAGCATCACATCCAGGTGCTTGTTCTGGAAATCTGCTTTGTCAGCCAGCGATTTTTTGCCAAAGCCCGCCGCGTAAATTTCCTCCCGGTCAAACGGAAATGTCTCAATGATGTATTCAAAGGTCATGAAGTGGTTGGCCTCTTCCCACATCTGCTTTGACAGATAGAGTTGCGCTTCAGCGGCGTTGACATATGGGTAAATACCAAAGGCCAGCGACTTGTTGATTAGTAACTCGTTTGGGTTAAGATAACTAATGACGGTTTTGAGCGCATGCTTTTCCTCGTCACTGAGTTTTTCAAAATCCGCCAAATCCTGTACCAACTGCACCTCGTTTGGAAACCAGGTGTTAGCCACTGCTTGGTTGTATAAATCATATGCCCATGGGTAACGAATTGGGTGCAAGCTCAGCCCATCGCGTAGTCCTGAACCTAATATTCCACCTTTTGGATGTGTGTAGTCTGACATAATATCCCCCTTTTATTTATTAATTTTCGCAAAGCCAAAGCCACGTGCCTTGCCAGCGCCTGTTCTAATCTTTTGCTCAGCAATTTTTTCCACTGAAACCGTCGTTTGCTCTGATTGGTGGCGTGGTTTAACGTGCAGGTAGTAGGTCGTTTTCAAGCCACGACGCCACGCTTCAGAATAAATCTCCACATATTCATCAATATCGCGAGTCTCAAGGTACATATTACGGCTAATTGCCTGGTCAACCCATTTTTGAGCCCGAGCCGCCACTTCAATAAACGCATATGGGCTTAATTGGAAGCTGGTTTTGTAGACATCTTTCAGCTTCTGCGGAATCGCATCAATGTGTTGAATATCACCTTGGTTGGCGAACACCTCTTCCTTGATGTCATCCCACAGGTTCAGTGCCTTGAGGTCGCGCACCAGGTTATTATTTACTTCTAGGAATTTACCATTCAGAGTCGAGCGGCTAAAGATTTGTGCAAACTGCGGATCAATCCCTGGCGTGGTGCCAGCAATGTGACCGATGTTAGCCGTTGGCGCAATAGCCATCAAAGTAGCATTACGCATACCCTTTTTAACCTTCACCCGCAGTGCGTCCCAATCGAGGCTCGACTTGTGATCGATTTTCACCTTAACTTTGCGGTCGGTAGACAGTGTCTCCAGTGTGTCAATTGGCAAAATACCCTTACTCCAGCCACTGCCCTTGTAGGTAGGATAGCTGCCCAGTTCCTGTGCCAAATCTGCTGACTGGTCGATGGCGTGATAACTGATGAATTCGGTGAGTTTATCAATCAAGTTATATGACTCCGTGGACTCATAGCAATACCCAAGTTTTTCCAGCACGTCAGTAAAGCCCATCAAGCCCAAACCAATCGCCCGAGTTTGGTTGTTTGAATGCATAGCTTCGGTGATTGGTGTTTTGGTGATATCTACCAAGTTATCCAATTGGCGTACCGCTGCTCGCGACGCTTCTTTGAGTCGATCCCAATCCCACGTCTTATCTTCGTTCAAAAAGGCTGACAAATTGATACTGATCAAGTTGCAGGTAGCGATGTTATCTTTGTCTTGCGGTAGGGTAATTTCCGTACAGAGATTAGAAAGGTGAATCGTGCCAGTGTTATTGTTTAGGGCTCGAACGTTAATAGTATCTTTCCAAGTGAGCCATGGATGGCTGGTAGCCTGCAGGCTGGTCAGAATCTGCTTGAACTGCTGACGAGCTGATGTCTTTTCAAAGACACGCATTTTGCCAGCTTCAGCCAACTTGATGTACTCTTTGTAACGCGCTGAAAACTCCTCACCATACAGTTCTGGCAAATCTGGCGTCTCGGCTGGATCAAACAAGTACCAATCTTGATCTTTTTGCACCCGCTTCATAAATTCATCAGAAATAAACACCGCGGTATTAGCAAAACGCGTTCGCATGTATGGGTCACCAGAGTTCGAGCGTAGATCGATAAACTGTGGAAAGTTAAGATGCCAGTTTTCCATGTAGATGGCTGCTGCGCCAGCTTTTTTACCTTTACGAGAGACAGCAAACAGTGCGGTATCAATCATTTTCATAAAGGGAATTGGGCCGGTTGATTCGGTGTTAGTGGTTTTAACTGGACTACCAGCTGCTCGCAACTTAGTAAAACCGATGCCGATGCCACCAGTACCCTTGGCAATCCACATAGTGTCGCGCACCGCCTTAGCAATTGACTCCATATCATCATCAACATTCAGCAGGAAACAGTTACTGAGTTGTGGGAACGAACCACCAGCATTGACGCGGGTTGAGCCGCCTGGCACATATTCCAAACTGCTCATGTGATTATAAAACGCAATCGCTGCGGCGGTAGGATCTTTCTCGTTGTAACTCAGCCCCATGGCAATGCGCATGTGAGTAAATTGTGGCGTTTCCATTGGCTGACCATTTTGCTTACGGAGGGCGTAACGGTTGCGGTTGGTAATTACTCCCAAATATTTACTGAGGTCGTCTTTGGCAGGATTAAGCGCTTCACCAAGCTTTTTCAAATCAAATCTACCGTCAGCCATGCGAGTGTCTAACAGGCCTTCTTTGACGGCTGCTTTCACAAATTTCGGAAATTCTTTTGCGTGCAACTTTTTGAGTTCATCCACCGACTGATAGTCGCCCAAAATACTCTTATAAATCATCTTCAGTAACAGTCGTGCCGCAATCTTATCATAATCTGGATCATCTTTAACATTCTGCAGTGTTGTTTGAATGACCGCTTGGTCGAGCTGCTCGGTCGTAATGCCGTCAAACAGTGTGAGCTGGAGTTCAGTAGCTACCTGCACGACTTTAGATACTTGGTCAGGCAGCCCCTCTGCTGCCTTCAGTAACGCTATGTTAATTTTATTTGCATCAAACGGCTCTTTCGTCCCGTCTCGTTTGACGACATGAATGACACTCATTATACCTCCCTTAAACTATATTGGTCATAGAGACACAAGAAAAATACCAACAGCACCTCCCCTGCGGTATTACCTTTTCTCACCTCTTGGATTTTTGTTTGTCTACCCGCTATAGATATAGCGTATATGTAATATATTAAACACTAAATGTAGGGTTTGCAAGAGGTTTTGTTAATTTTACAATGACGATCGAAGATAACCCTACTTGCCACCTGGCGGAAGGACGGGGATTCGAACCCCGGAGACCCCGTGAAGAGTCTACACACTTTCCAGGCGTGCCAGTTCAACCACTCCTGCATCCTTCCGTCTTGACTTAGTATACAAGACTTTATGGGAAATAACCAACTACCACAGTAACAATGTAATGATAGGCTGATGATGTACATTTTACATAACTATTATGGTTGCATATCCTCCCGTACTGCATATAATAAATATAGTATGGATACACCAGTTGCACCGTGTATAAGACTCACAAACATTACAAAGTGTTTCGGTATTGGCGATGCGGAACACTATGCTCTTGACGACGTAAACTTGACCGTCGAGAAGGGCGAATTCATAGCTATCATGGGGCCAAGTGGCTGTGGTAAGACCACCCTCTTAAACATCATCGGTCTGTTAGATCAGGCAACAGATGGTGATTATTTCCTCAATGGTGATTCAGTAGACAATCTTAGCTCAAAGAGGCTGGCTCGGATTCGTTCAGATGACATCGGTTTTGTCTTTCAGAATTTTAACCTGATTCCTCGCTTAAGTGTCTTGGAAAACGTTTCTCTACCTCTGACCTACAAAGGAATGAGCAAAATCAAACGGCTACAAGAAGCCAGCCGAATCTTAAAGAATTTCCACCTGGGCGAGCGTGAATATTATATGCCACACCAATTGTCAGGCGGACAGGTTCAGCGCGTAGCAATTGCCCGAGCCCTGGTGAACAGCCCGTCAATCATCTTGGCGGATGAACCAACCGGCAACTTGGACAGTAAAGCCAGCCACATCATCATGGAAGAGTTGGCCGATATTCACCGCCGTGGCAACACCATCATCATGGTAACCCACAACCCTGAGTTGACTTCGTACGCCAGCCGCGTCATCACCATGCTTGACGGTAGGATCGATACAGATGAACAGCTGCAGAAATCAGCACCATTCAGGAAAAACTTGGAAATTGTTGACGAGAAAAAAGAGGCTAAACCATCAGACAAGCCTAAGAAGTCTGAGAAAAAAACTACTGAAACCACCGAGAAGTCCAAAAAGGAAGATTCAAAGCCTATTGAACAGCCTAAAAAAGAAGAATCCAAATCTGTTGAGAAACCAAAAAAAGAAGATGAAAAACCTGCTGAAAAATCCGAGAAAAAATCTTCAACCAAATCCACCAAGAAGACACAAGCTTCCAAAAAGGAGACGACCAAGTGAGGTTTTTATTCAAAAATCACATAGAAAATGCCATGCAATCCCTCCGTGCCAGCCGTGGTCGGACAACGTTGACTGTTACTGGCATCACCATCGGCATCATGGGTATCACCATGATCATGTCCTTGTCTGTTAGTGTCAATAAATTGATTAACCAACAGTTCTCAACAACCAAAGACAGTGTAGCATTGATACGGTCTGGTTTAGGTGGTAATGTTGAACGCTCATTGTCTCAAGCACAAAATATTACACCTTTACCAACCCTGACTGAATATGATGTGCAGGATGTTGCTCACATCACTCAAAACAGCGCTCCAATGTCAGTTATTCATAACACTATCACTACCACTAATTCACGCGTTGACGCCAACAAAACTGCCATCATTGGCACCACTGAAAAAATTAAAGATCTTGCAGAGTTAGAACTACGCGATGGTCAGTTTGTTGGGCAAGCCAACGGTGTGGTGATCGGCCATCAGCTGTCAATTGATCTGTTTGGTACCGAATATTCACTTGGTAATGTACTGCGTATTCAGGATAAGCCGTTTACTGTTATGGGTGTTTTAAAACCAGTCAAACAACCGCTTACTTACTTGGGTGTTAATTTCAATAACTCAGCCATCGTTTCACTGGACGTTAGCAAAAAGCTAACACAAAATGTCGCACAAATTCAGCAAATTGCCATCAAGACTGACGGCGACTCGTCGCTTGAGAAAGCAATTTCTGATATTAAAGAAAAGCTCAATCAAAATCACCACGATGCTAATGACTACCACATCATAACCGGTAAAGATATTACTGCTACCAGCGATGCTATGTTGTTGTCACTGTCGGCAATCATGATTGCTGTATCAATCATATCGCTGTTCGTCGGTGGAATTAGCATCATGAATATCATGTTAGTAAATGTTGCTGAAAGGCAGCGTGAAGTTGGTATCCGTAAAGCAATTGGTGCAACCAACCGACACATCATCCATCAATTCTTGATCGAGTCAGTGATTATTGGTTTAGCTGGTGGTATCATGGGATATATCTTTGGCTTAATTGGTGCGTACACGGTCAGTACCTTCCTACCAGTTTCACCAATCTTGAGCTGGCAGCCTGCTGTCGTCAGTATTGGCGCTGCCATGCTAGTCGGTGTCATCTTTGGTATTTATCCAGCCGTACGCGCTGCCAACCGCAACACTATTGAAGCAATGCGTAACTAAGTAACCCGGACTGATTTAGCTTAATTCTTTTTTCAAACGTTCTACTAGTTTTACTGGCGCTGGATCAACGCCGTTTAGGACCGCTGTGTAAATGCTTGCGGCGTCACCAAGCGCCAGGCCCCACAATAGTTGTTTAAGCAAGGTCTCTCCCTGCAATTCTACAGACACAGCATGCGGACGCATACCACTCAACAGTCGATCACTCAGTTCCATGCGCTCACGAATACGCGGATGCTCCAAGTGACTCATCAAATCAAAAATCACAAATGGCTTTTCAACCGGATGAGACGACCAGCCGATGAACTCGTTGTGGTTAAATTCAGGGTATTGATTACAAAAAGCTATATTTTTTGCCGATTCATTCCAGCTGATTTTCCACTTATATGCCAACGGCCACGTTAATTCACCAGCATAAATCACCGGAGTTTTGCCAGCCGACTTGAGCGCCAATTGTTTGGCGATGTTTTGCTCGGTCGGTATGTCTGGTGCCCAAGCTTGTACCTGACCAGACAACCATTCGCCGCTTTCCTCCAGTTTTTGATATAAATCGCCATCAATGATCAAAAAATGTTGTAATATCTTCAACAATCCTCGCAGATGGTAGACTGTCGACATGCGCGGCTGTGCACCAGCTGGTATTTTTATCCTTTTTACGCCGTCAGCTGCTGCTTTTTCAAACAAGGCTCCGCCCGTAGTGATTGTCGCCAACTGACAATTCTTGGCACGCGCTTGATCATAACAACTCAAAGTTTCTTCAGTATTACCGGAATGGCTGATGGCAATTACCAAGGTGCTGTTGTTCACGAAACCCGGCAGGTCATAGCCTTTCGTCACCATCATGGGAATATGCAGCCAGCCCCTGGTCAACGCAATTACCATTTCTGCTGCCAACGCCGAACCGCCCATACCAGCAATTACCACCGAATTGATATTTCCCGCTATATACTCACTTCCTTCAATAATTGCCTCAAAAGACGTTTGCGCTGATAATTGCATTAAACCAGACAGCGTGTCGGCTGGATCTTTTCGCCGAATCATCATAGGATCATCAAGCATCTTGTCATATCACCTTTCTTCATGCTAAAGTATAACATATATAAGCATAATCATTAATAATACGGGGTGGGGACATGCAAAACCAATCAGTTACCGATGATCAAGAGCTTGCCAAGGTTTTGGCAGGTGTAACACAACAAACAGATGATAATTTGAGCTTTGAAGAGACAGGGACAACTCCGCAGTCAGACGACGCTCAGGTAGTCGCGCCGCCGCCAGATAATTCAATTCCAGTGGCAACAGATGATTTGATGGTCGCGCCGCCGCCAGCAGTGCCTATTTCCGTCGATACTACGACCCCTGTAGCCCCGGTAAGTGACTCAAACCTAGACTCCATCAAGCAACAAGCACTACTAGAGCTTCGTCCCCTGGTTGACAAGTTGAATATCTCCCCAGAAGAAAAGTTTGATACTTATTTGTTATTGCTACGCTCAACTGATGACAGCGCTTTGATTGCACCAGCACATGCAGCAGCTGGCGCCATCGCCGACGAGTCTCGCCGCGCTCAAGCCCTACTGGATGTGATCAAAGAGATAGATTATCTGTCGAATCCACAAAAATAGTCATTTCAATTCATTAAAATAGGGCCTGTTACTGGCCCTATTTCTTTTGACGTACGGCTAACTACATCATCCCCATACCCGGCATGCCACCAGGCGCAGCTGGAGCTTCTGGTTCTGGCACATCGACGACCAGTGCGCCCATGGTTGCTGCGGTTGAAGCGATGGATACCGCATTCTGCACCGCTTCCTTGGTGACGCGCGCTGGGTCGATGACGCCAGCTTTTTTGACATCCACGAGACCCGCTTCCGGATTCATTACGTTTATACCAAAGCCTGGATTTTTCCTAAGTTCGCGCAACCATTCATCTGGGTTTAATCCGGCATTTTCCATAATAATCCTAAAGGGTTTATCAAGGGCTTTATAAAGCACATTAGCTCCCACGTGAACAGAGTCATCAACTCCCGATTTTCTCAAGCCACCATGAAGTTTTGAGGCCAAATTTACCAAGGTTACGCCACCACCAGCGACAATTCCCTCGGCCAAGGCTGCCTTGGTCGCTGCCACGGCGTCGTCCACGCGGAACTTCTTTTCGTCAATTTCCGTCTCGGTCGCGCCGCCGACTTTGATGACTGCCACCTTGCCGCTCAGGGCAGCTGCTCGCTTGTCGAATTGCTCTTTTTCGTATTCGCTGGAGGCATTGTCAGACAGTGCCTTGATCTGAGCAATCTGCTCCTGTACTGCTGATGGCTTACCCGCACCCTCAACGATAGTGGTCTCGTCTTTGCCGACAATCACCTTGCGTGCCGAACCTAAGACCTCCAGGCCAGCATTCTCAAACGTCAGCCCGTGATCTTCAGAAATCACCGTTGCGCCGGTCAGCACCGCGATATCGCGCAAAATCTCCTTGCGGCGGTCGCCGAAGCTTGGTGCCTTGACCGCTACGGTGTTAAATACGCCCTTGAGCTTGTTCAGTACCAAAATGCTCAGCGCCTCGCCTTCAACCTCATCAGCGATCAGCACCACGTCCTTCTTGCCGCTTTGTGCCAATTTCTCCAGCATTGGCAGGAATTCTTGTACGCTAGAAATCTTCTTATCGGTGATCAAAATTGCTGGCTTTTCGTAGACCGCCTCTTGCCGACCAGTGTCGGTGACGAAGAACGGACTGACCCAGCCTTTGTCTAGACTAAAGCCTTCAACGACCTCGGCCTCTAATTCCAAGCCTTGGCCTGCTTCGACCGTCACCACGCCGTCTTTACCAACTTTCTCGATGACACCAGCAATCAATTTACCAATTTCCGCGTCACCCGCCGAAATGGTTGCTACTTCCGCCACGCGCTCAGACTTACCCTCAATTGGCTCCGCTAATTTGTTCAGCTCTTTGACAATTTCCGCGCCGGCCTGCTCAATACCCTTGCGCAGCTCCATTGGGTTGTGGCCCGCTGCGATTAGCCGGTTGGCTTCCTTCAAAATCGAATAGGTTAACACTGTCACGGTCGTAGTGCCGTCACCAGCCTGTTTGTTCAAGTTCTTGGCCGCTTGCTTGATCAAATCAGCACCAACCTTGTAGCCTAGCGTCTCATCGTCGTTCTCTGGTAGCTCGATGCCTTCCGCTACCGTCACGCCATCGTGCGTCACAGTTGGCCCGCCAAATCCCTTGGCGATCACCACATTGCGGCCCTTTGGTCCATACGTCACCTTAACTGCGTTATACAGCGCCTCGGCACCGCCCAACACGCGAGCGCGCGCATCATCATCGTAAAAAACTTTTTTTGCCATAACGTAAACTCCCCTTTTCTCAAACAACCGTTGCTAAAATATCTTCCTCGCGGACGATCAAATATTCCGTGCCGTCAATTTTCAAATCCGTGGTCGAATATTCCTTATATACAATTTTGTCGCCCACCTTCACATTCTTGACGTCGCCGCCAACCGCTTTGACCTCAGCTACCACCGGCTTTTCCTTCGAACTATCTGGCAGATAAATCCCGCTGGCCGTCTGCGTCTTCGCCTCCTCGCGCACCGCTACCACGCGGTCGCCGAGAGGCTTGATAGGTACACTCATATCATCCTCCATTTCCTTATCAATGTAGTTAATTGTATCGTACCAAGTTAGCACTCGTCAAGCGTGAGTGCTAACTTGGTGTCGGTAATTTTTCAAAATAGCCCTCCCGCCCCGATATTGCTATAATAATCATATGAAGCTATTCAAATCTCTCATCTCGTGTCTATTAGTGCGAATTATGCGTAAATTTTTCCACAACAATCCACACGTTCGCCTGGTCGCCGTTGTCGGAAGCGTCGGCAAAACAACCACCAAATCAACCATTGTCGACGTTCTCAAACACAACAAAAAGGTTCGAACCAACAGGGGCAATTTCAATGCTGAATTTAGTGCACCCCTGGAGATGCTTGGCATTGATGGCCCGAAAAATCCTCGATCCGTCACTGATTGGCTATCAACCGTCTACCGTGCCTACCGCTCAGCCCGCCAGCTTCACGACATCAACGTCATTGTCCAAGAATTTGGTATCGACCACCCCGGTGAAATGGCCGCCTTTGGTCGCTACGTTCACCCTGATATTCTCGTTGTTACCGCCATCTCCCCTGAACACATGGAGTTTTTTGGTAATCTCAAAACAGTAGCCCAGGAAGAATTTGCCCTGTCCAGCCATAGCATTGTCACCCTGTACAACCGTGATGATATCAATCCTGGATTCATCGCTTTCGCTAATTCTGAGCGCAATCTTTCCTATAGCACTGAGCCAGATGCCGACTATTACATTACCGCCCATCAGTTTAATCACAGCCAAGGATACACCTGTACTCTAACGCACGGCGAGCAAACCTCTCGTGAGTTCATCATGCCCGTTGTCGCCAAACACCAACTACGCATTGCTGCTGGAGCCGCTGCTGTTGCATTGGAGTTCAACCTTGATGTCGAAAGCGTCATCACCGCCCTGGAGAATTTCACCCCCGTGTCGGGGCGAATGAACCTCCTGAGCGGCATTAATGACTCAACGATCATCGATGATTCGTACAATTCCAGCCCGCTCGCTGCTAAATCAGCCCTTGAAACACTCTATCAATTACCAGCCAAGACCAAAGTTGCCATCTTAGGAGACATGAACGAGCTTGGTGACACGACAGCGGCTGAGCACCGCACACTCGGCACACTATGTGACCCAGCGCACCTATCACACGTCATCACTGTTGGCCCCAACGCAGCTAAATTCTTGGCGCCAGCCGCCAAAGACAACGGCTGTACTGTTACCTCTTTTGACAAAGCCACTGACGCCGTAGAACTGTTACAATCCCTGGCTCGTCAAGATACCGCCTTATTATTCAAAGGTTCTCAAGGTGGCGTCTATCTTGAAGAGGCCATCAAACCACTCTTGAAAAATTTTACAGACAGCAAGAAGCTCGTCCGCCAATCCAAAGAATGGCGCCACAAAAAGCAAACCTTTTTCGGCAAGTCATTAGGGTAATTATTCCGCTTTTTCCTGTCCCAAAATCTCACGGACTACCTGACTATCATTCCACGGTAGTCGCTGTCCGTTCACAATTCGGTATTTTTCGTGCCCCATACCAGTGATCAATACCATGTCACCCTTTTGAGCAGAGCCAAGCGCTCGCTCAATCGCCTGTCGTCGGTCAGGGATTTCCGTTGTCTTGGCGTCACCGTGCGCCCGTTCAATTCCTTCATAAATCATTCTTCTAATCTGATCAGGGTCTTCGTTGTAGCTTTCCTCGTCGGTTAGGAATATCCTGTCGGCGTTTTTGGCAGCAATTTCGCCCATAGTTGGTCGTTTACTCTTGTCACGATCACCACAGGCCCCAAATACCAAAATCACTCGACCCTTGGCAATCTTACGAGCAGCCGTCAATAATTTATCCAATGCATCAGGCGTATGAGCATAATCAACAATTACGTCATACCCAACGCCCTCCACTGCTCGCTCAAACCTACCAGGAACCGCCTCGACATTCGCCACTCCTTCTTGGATATCCTGCAGCTTGACACCCAGCAGATACGCCAACGTCACCGCTGCTGTCATATTATGCACATTAAATTCACCCGGCAGCGCCGTCGCCAGTTCCAAATGAGTCTGATGGTCCAAAACTACGTCAGCTTCAGTGCCCTTGCGGTATAGTTTGACTCGCTGAATTTGTGCCTCTGCTTCTGGGTGTTTACCGTAAGTCATCTTTTGCTCACCAGCAACAAACTGGTCAAAGTAGTCATACCACTCATCGTCACGGTTCAAAATGATATATCGCGGTTCCAGTGCAAACAACTTACTCTTAGCCGCTGCATAATTCTCCATGGTTTTATGATAGTCCAAATGATCTTGCGTCAAATTGGTCATCACCGCTGCCTCAATCGGTACTCCGTCAAGCTTATGCTGGTCAAGCGCGTGCGACGTGATTTCCAACACGACATAGTCCACATCGGCCTTTTTTGCATCGCGAAAGAACTGTTGCATCCTGCCAGTCGAAGCCACTGTTGCATTCAAATCATTAACTTGAGCCTTCCCTGCCACTTCAATCAACGCTGTCGTGAACATGGCGGTCTTAAATTTAGCTTCCTTCAAGATCTCATTGATGTAGCAGGCGGTCGTTGTCTTTCCGTTAGTGCCAGTTACTGCAATAACTCGCAAGTTTTTTGACGGGTTACCATACCGCGCGCTCAATAGTCGTACTCTGACTCGGCGATATCCATTCTCCACACCATGCAAAGCACTGGCGGGCAAAATACTTCTGGCTGCTTTGACAAGAATCTGTTTCATATATCCATGATAACATTTTTTGCGCGCCGATTCACACTTCCAGACAACAGAGGCGACTATGTGATATACTATGCCATAGTTATGAGGATTTTGGGAATTGAATCAAGCTGTGATGAAACAGCTGCCGCCATCATTGAAGACGGTCACACGCTACTATCAAACGTCGTCAACTCACAAATCGACATCCATGCTGCGTATGGTGGAGTAGTACCAGAGGTAGCCGCTCGTTCACACCTGGAAGTCATCAGCCCAGTCATCAACAAAGCTCTGTCTGATGCTGCCTGTACTTGGGACGATATCGACGCCATCGCCGTCACCTACGCGCCCGGCCTCATCGGCTCGCTACTCATCGGTACTCTCGCCGCCCGCACTCTCGCTATTATCCATCACAAACCGTTGTACAAAATACATCATGTAGAGGCTCACGTGTACGCCAATTTCATCAATCAGCAGTCTGACAATTTATCTTTAACCCTGCCAAAAAGCCAACCCGTCTTCCCTCTCCTCGCCCTCATCGTCTCCGGTGGACACTCACAACTCGTCCTTTTCCAAAACCACGGTGACTACCAGCTCATTGGCCAAACTCAAGACGACGCTGTTGGTGAAGCATTTGATAAGGTCGCCAAGATTATCGGCCTGCCCTACCCTGGCGGCCCGGCTATCGCTAAAGCAGCTGAGCTCGGTGATCCGCAGGCCTTTCATCTGCCCATCGCCAAACTCGCTGGTGAGTATGACTTCTCCTTTTCTGGCCTCAAAACAGCCGTTCTGAGGACCGTACAGCGCGAAGTCGGTAAAGATTTTACTTTCCCGTCACACGAGCTCTCTGCCCTGGTGACCGACGAATTACAACACAACATGGCTGCCAGCTTCCAGTACACCGCCATCAAAACTTTGGTTGATAAAACCAAGAAAGCCTATGACAATTTTCAGCCTGCTTCTGTCGTTATTGCTGGTGGCGTCGCTGCCAACCAAGAACTACGTCGCCAACTGCGCCACGCCCTGCCCATCAACATTGAATACGCACCCATCCAGCTCTGCACCGACAATGCCGCCATGATTGCCACACTCGGCTATTTCCGCACCCAATTCGACTCACCTGCTGACCCATATGACTTTGAAGTTCAACCAAGTCTATCCATGCTCGACGCGGCGTAATCCATGACGCCAAAATCCCAGTTCTATGGTATACTATAACCAGAAATAAACATGGGAGAATACACACATAAACTCGTTTGGGTACTTTTTCGTGTGAAAAGTACTCAGTGGTTTGTGTGTGTTATTTTTCCCGTGAAATATATAGGAATCAGATCATATGCAATTAGCCAAACAATACATTCCAAATGACTACGAACCAGATATCTATGCCCTGTGGGAGACGAGTAATTCTTTTGCGCCCACAGGTGAAGGTAAGCCATATAGCATCGTCATGCCACCACCAAACGCCAACGGCAACCTACATATCGGGCACGCGCTTGACATGAACCTGAAAGACATCTTGATTCGTTATCACAGACTAAAGGGTGATGACGCAGTGTTTATTCCTGGAGCAGATCACGCTGGCTTTGAAACATGGGTGGTCTACGAAAAAGAACTGGCAAAGCAGGGGAAAAGTCGCTTTGATTTTTCGCGAGAACAACTGTACAGCCAGGTGTGGAATTTTGTCCAAGAAAAGCGTGGCAATATGGAGTTACAACTACGTGCTTTGGGCACAAGCGCCTCCTGGAAGCATCTTACATTTACCCTGGATGATAAGGTGATACAAACAGTGTACGACACTTTCAGACAGATGTGGGAAGATGATCTGATTTACCGAGGTGAACGAATCGTTAACTACTGTACTGTCCACCAAACGAGTTTTGCTGACATTGAGGTCGAACATAAAACAGAGAAGGGTACGTTATGGAAAATTGCCTACCCAACATTGGACAAAATTGGCGAGATCGTAGTTGCCACCACCCGTCCTGAGACCATGCTTGGTGACGTAGCGGTGGCTGTTCACCCTGATGACGAGCGCTACAAAAAACTCATTGGTACTCGCATTCTCCTGCCAATTATCGACCGCGAAATCCCAATCATCGCTGACGAATACGTCGACATGAGCTATGGTACTGGAGCCGTCAAAATAACCCCAGCGCATGATCCAAATGACTTTGAGATGGCAGAACGTCATGGCCTGCCGATCAAAAGTATCATCAGCCACGATGGTAAGCTAATCAACGTGCCGCCACAATTCTTAGGTCTGGATCCGCAAGAAGCAAGGCGCCGCATCTTAGCCGCCCTGGAAGCCATGGAGCTACGTCGCGGCGAGTCAGATATTGAACATGCCGTTGGTCATTGCTACAAGTGCGGCACCGTCATTGAACCAATGGTTAAAGAGCAGTGGTTCATCAAAATGCAGCCACTGGCTAAGCCAGCCATCGAGGCGCTGGAGAAAGGGGAGATTACTTTCCACCCAGCCTCAAAGCGTAAAGAACTCATCGCCTACCTGGAGCAGCTCAAAGACTGGAATATCTCTCGACAAATCCCATGGGGCATCCCAATCCCAGCGTTTGTTAATGAAACCGACTCAAACGACTGGATCTTTGACACTCGGGTGACAGAAAAGCGTATTGTTGTAAATGGCACAACATATATTAGAGAAGAAGACACCTTTGACACCTGGTTCTCCTCTGGTCAATGGCCGTACATCGTTACCGATTATCTCAATGGCGGGGAACTAGCCAAATACTTCCCAACCAGCTTGATGGAAACTGGTATGGACATCATGCGAGCATGGGTATCACGCATGATTATGCTCAGTCTGTACCGCACCGGCAAATTACCATTCAAAGATGTTTATCTACACGGCATGGTCAACGACGAGCACAATCAAAAAATGTCCAAATCCAAAGGCAATGTCATCAACCCAATGGAACTGGTGTCAGAATTCGGCTCAGACGCTACCCGCATGGGTATCATCGCTGGGCGAGCGCCAGCTCAGCATCAAGCATTCAACCGGGGCGCGGTCATTGCTGCTCGTAACTTCTGCAACAAGCTGTGGAATATTGCTCGCTTTGTTGAAGCGCAAATTGGCGACGATCACGTCATTGTGCCATTACAGCCACAAACCCCAGCTGACCACTGGATTATCCGTCAACTAAACGACTCAGCCAACAACATCGCTGTTCGTTTGGAGCAATACCGTTTTTCTGAGGCCGCCGAAACCGTCTATCACGCCATTTGGGATGACGTCGCTGATTGGTACATCGAATCATCAAAAACCGCCATCAACCGCCCATTATTGTCATGGGTACTGGCAACCAGCCTGAGGATTACTCATCCATTCGCACCGTTCGTCACTGAGACAATTTGGCAGACACTCAACTACACCGACGGTATTCTGATGCGCGACAGCTGGCCAACACCAGAACAATACGATGAAATTGAAGCTGAACAATTTGAACGAATCAAAGAATTAGTCTCCGAAGGTCGCTGGGTGATTACAGAGCTACCGGGCAATAAAAAATATCGCTTACTGTACGGCAATGACAGCTTGGTCAAAGAAAACGCCGACACCATCAAACACCTCATGCGCCTTGCCTCAATTGAGCACACCGATCAACCGCGTGGTCTCAGATTGGCTGCAACCAACAGGGAAGTGTGGCTGGATATCGATAATGAGACGCTCTATCAGCACCAGACTGAGCTAGAAATGCGCCTCGCAGAAGCCCGAAAACGCCTCGAGGGGCTTGAAGCGCGTATCAACAATCCGTCCTACACTGAAAAAGCACCAGCCCACTTAGTGGAAGAGACTCGCCAACACATCACAGAGCAACAGGCGCTCATTAAGCGGCTAGTTACCGAGTTGGAAGTTATCAAATTTAACTAAAAACAAATCTTACCGATACACAAGCGTTGCCCATCAAACTCAGGACCGCCATTGCCCTGGGCACGCTTAACTTTCATATATTTTCGGTCATCATTACGCGGTGTCGAACGTGGGTTTGCTGATCCATCATGAATGATACTACTCAGTGATGTATGTTCCGGGTGTGTATGCGCTGATGAGCCAATCCTTGTCGTTTTCATACCATCGTCGCCCGTTGATCCTTGAAAATCAACCACACTAAACACTGATACGACCGCCTTATCCACGTGGGTGTCGTGCATCAGTACACCACAAGCAGTAGTCAGGCTCACAAATATGGTAAATTGTGTAATAATCTGTTGTAATATATTCATTTATCTCTCTGTTTATGTTTTATTAACGCGCACTGAGCGCTGTTAAACTGATTATCATATTAGCATAAGTTTTATTTTATGTCAAATATATTTCACGTTGATGGCAAATAAAAACACCTGCTCGAGGTGTTTACGTATCATTCTGGCGGAAGGGGAGGGATTCGAACCCTCGGTACGTTTTACCGCACGCCGGTTTTCAAGACCGGTACCTTCAACCACTCGGTCACCCTTCCAGAAATCTGTTCACATTATACCACACTCCTGTTCACAAATAAAAATTCCCAACCCGTAAGTTGAGAATTTCATATCAGTTCCTGGCGGAGGAGGGGAGATTCGAACTCCCGCTACAGATCTCTCCGTACTAACGATTTAGCAAACCGTCCCCTTCAGCCACTTGGGTACTCCTCCAAAATGTACACCATGAAACCTGGTTACATTGTACCACACCTGTACAAAATACCATAGCGTTGACTTTTTAATACCAAACAAGGATAATATAACTATTATGAAGAAGTTTCTAACTGTTGGCGCAAGCATCATCATAACAACCATGTTAGCATTGACCATCACTGGTCTACCAGCTCTGGCACTTGGTGAGGGTGGTTTTGCAGAAGGTGTAGAGGCAGCTCGTGGCAACGGTGTGCCAACCAACCTGTGGAATGGTGACAGCTCTCTGGTGCGTCGGGTTATCAACTTCATGCTGATCGGTATCGCTGTGGTCAGCGTGGTGATGCTTATCTTTGGTGGTTTTCGTTACGTCATATCTGGTGGACGGAAGGAATCAGTTACTGCCGCCAAAAACACCATCTTGTATGCTGTGATTGGTCTATTGATTGCTCTTTTCGCCTATGCCATCATCAAGTTTGTCATTAACTTCGCCGTCAGCGGTGGCTCTACTGACGTCTAGTCTACACATTATGCTCATGGTATACTAAAACCATGGAAGCAGAACCAACCAAAACAACAACTCATGACCTGTCTGAACCATTTTCTTGGCACGCCCCAGAGACCAGAGGTCCAGCACGTGGTCTAGGCTGGTATCTATCATTTGCCGTGGTCATCATGGCACTCATGGCACTGTCTGTTTTTTGGATAAAAAGCTGGACATTCACGGTGTTAATACCCATCATGGCGGTAGCGTTACTATCTCTATCCACCAAAACCCCTCGCATGATCAACTACGCCATTAGTCCTAAAGGTGTCTATGTGGCGGACAAATTGTATGATTTTAGTGAATTCAAAGCCTTTGGTGTTATTGAATATCAAGGTCAATTCTCAGTATTACTACTTCCCGTTAAACGGTTTTCACCAGGGTTAACCATTTACTTTTCAGAGGCAGAAGGGGAAGTAATTGTCGATATGTTAGGCACACGCCTGCCCATGCAAGAGATAAAACCAGACGCTTTGGAAAAACTCATCCGAATCATTAAGCTTTAGCTTGCTCTTAGCTTTTGATATGTGTTAGAATGTAAAAGTTCGATGTTCATGATGTGAACAGAGAAGGTACCTTATATTTTTGTTATGGCCAATCGGTTTTGCCGAAAGGCTGTATGCACCCGTAGCTCAGCTGGATAGAGCGTTGGCTTGCGGAGCCAAAGGTCGTACGTTCGAATCGTGCCGGGTGTACCAATTAGCATTATCAAAACAACTCTTCGTCATGGAAGAGTTGTTTTTATTCTGAACCACTCCCGTGGATTATTCTTCTGTCGGCTCCTCTTTAGAAGACGATTCAGACAACCTAACTGTGTTCTCAAAATGATCTACCTCAATGGAGTCTGCAGTATCAGCAGCAAGAAGTGCATCTGGTGGAGTAATACCGTATTCTTTTGCCATTACATCAAGAAATTGAACGGTATTAACCGCCGCCCCTCCTAAGCCCCTAATAACCTCCTCGGCAATTTCAATATATTTAGACAAATTTTCATAATTAAAATCCATATTATCATCTCCTTTTTACCATATTTCAACATTATTATATCATACTATTCATCTCTGGTAACACAAAACCCTCACAGAGGTGAGGGCTGACTAAACATTCCATGGCGGAGAGAGAGGGATTCGAACCCTCGAAGCCTTGCGGCTTACCGCTTTTCGAGAGCGGCCAGTTCAACCACTCCTGCACCTCTCCGTGATTGACTTTTTCATTATACCAGAGGTTGGGTTATACTTGCAGTAGATATGCTCAAAATTATCACAATCGGCAAGAAAAATAATTCATGGGTCATGGATGGCCTAGAATACTACCAGAAGCGCCTGAGAGCCCCATGGAATATCGAATGGGTATTGTTGGCTAATTCTTCACTGGAAGGCCCCAGAGCGCGTCAGGAAGAGTCTGAACGGATACTCAAGCAAATCAAACCAGACCATTTTGTCATTTTACTGGACGAAAGAGGTAATAATCTATCATCTCCAGAGCTATCAGCTCTCTTGGAAAATCAATTCACCCACAGTCAGTCGGTAGTCATCATCATTGGTGGGGCATTTGGTGTTTCTTCGGAACTACGCGAGCGGGCCGATGTCGTTTGGTCGCTGTCAAAACTGGTGTTTCCGCATCAACTTGTACGTCTACTCTTGACAGAACAACTTTATCGCGCGCAGGAGATCACCAAAGGTAGTGGGTATCACCACATCTAGTCAACCGTGGATTTTTGTGAGTCGTGCCGTGTTAGAACTATGATTGTTACAGAGGTAGCACCCGCCTGACGTAAACAGTGAGCAGCTTCTCGCACCGTGGCACCAGTAGTAAAGATATCATCGACCAGGTAGTAATGCTTGGATGGATCAATATTACCCGCCACCCGGAAAAATTCTTTCGCTTGCATCCTTCGTTGTTTGGCTGATTTGGTAAAATGCTGCGTCACGTTGTTGCGCCGCTGGATAATCTGTTTAACAGGGATATTCCTGACTCGTCCCAGCTGACGACAGATGAGCTTCATGTGATCATATCCTCTGATGCGTGTATTGCGCGGCGTCGTCGGGATGGGGACCAGCACACTGTTAGCCGGCAGTTGTGGCAACAGTTTGTCAGCGATTGCAGCCAAGTCGTTAATCACAGCCCGTTTGCGCTCAAACTTGAGTGCATCAATTGCCTGCAACACCGCACCCCGCCTGAGCAGCAAACAATAAATCTGCCCGACAGGGAAGTGATGTCTACCACAATAGTTACCATGTTTGGGACGCCGATCACATAAAACGCATGTGGTATAGGTCATTTGTGTGATGTATTTTTTACATTTTTGGCAAATAATTTGGCCAGTTTTTCCACACCCATAACAGTAGTGGGGAGCGATAACTGACAATAACTCATCAAACATTGTATTTTTTACGTTTTTCGCCTTTCACTGTTGATTATAACGCACATAACCGTTATACTAATAGAGAACATTGTCAATTGAGCCAAATAGAGTGGAGGAACAACTATGGCCCGGAAACAGGACGATAATTTATTTACCGACGACGATTTAACTGCTGCATTTTTGGATGAAGCTGATTTGTCAGCTCCAGCACAAGCGCCAGTAGCGCCAACTATTGCTACTAACGAAGACAACTGGGAAGAGGACGCTGATGACCTGATGGGTCAGTTGGCGGTTGACGTTTTTGAGACCGAAGGAGAATTGGTCATCAAAGCGCGCACCGCTGGTGTTGACCGCAACGACCTGGATGTCAGCATCTCTGATGGCATCTTGACCATCTCTGGTACCTTGTCTAGTGGTGACGAGACTGAAGTTAACAACTGGCACATTCAAGAATGTTACTGGGGCGAATTTAGGCGCACCCTGGCTCTTCCAGTTGCAGTCAAGGAAGAGGGTGTGAAAGCAGAACTAAAAGACGGCGTATTGACAATCACCTTTGAAAAAGTAAAGCAAGAAAAAGCTAAGAAGATTCAAGTTCTGTAACCAGTCACTAATTTCTACTAAAAACACCAGCCGTAATGACTGGTGTTTTTGAAATGTAACTGAGTGAATTAGTTACCAGTAACCTTATTGACCACGAAGTTAACGATAGCGTAGGCAAAGATTGCAATCAACAAACCAATCAAGGAGTACATGATAGTGTTCTTAGCAGATGTCACCTTAGCGCTGTCACCATTTGACGTGGTGTATTTAAAACCACCAAGGATCAGCATAAACACAGAGACAATCGCAATGGCCATCAATGCAAAGTTAATTGACTTTGAGATGATGTCGTCAACGTTAGCAGTAGCACCGGTGTTGGCATTTTGAACCTTATTCAAACCTTCTCGAACCTGGGCAAATGCGTTATCACCAGAAGCCAAAAATACTACACCCATGACCAACATAGGAAGGGCAAACGCGCCAGCTATTTTAATAATGGTTTTTTTCATGAATTTCGTTTCCTTTCCTTGGGAAATTGATTGTTATTTTACTTCATTATACCATATTTTACTATTTGTCTATACCATGTTGACCTCTATTGGACGATACTGCGAAATACATAATCAACAATACCGTAAGCAAGGGCAGAGATGATCACGCCGATGATGGCATACAGAATGGTGTTTTTAGCAGAGCTCAGTTTGGCGCTGTCACCGTTGGATGTGCTGTATTTTAACCCACCAATGATAACCATCACAACGGATACGATACCAGAGATAATCAGCAGATATCTGATGACTGTTTTGATGACAGGATCGACCGACTCGCTGCTATTGGCGCAAACAATGTTGTTTGGATCAGTACTACAGGCATCATAAATTCCAACCGCCGAAGCAGCTTGTGACAGTAAAAATCCACCAACCATGACGAAGGCCAGAGCAATGGTAATAGTTACGATTTTTTTCATTAGTTAAACCTCCCTGCGACATAATTTGTAATAACAAAAGCACACCATACCACCAGCAGACCAACCACCGAATAGATGATACCGTTTTTAGCTTTGGAGACTTTGCCTGGATCACCAGCGGATACACTGTACATAATGCCATAGATGATGATGGAAATGATGGCCACCACTGCTGAAACTGCAAACACAAGGTTGACTATGTCACGCAGTGCCGCGCTATCATTTTTACGGTCAGGAATCCCTACGTCACTCGGGGAACCTAATTGGCTAACAATTTGAACGATAAACTTTTCCATACTTATAACAATGCTCCTGATACCCAGTTTACTATACCCACTGAAGCAACGGCTATAACCAGTCCGATGATGGCATTAAAGACTGTTTTTCGTCCACGAGCCGCCCGATCTGGCGATCCTGAGCTGGTGATGAACAGAAAACCACCGTATATGATGTATCCTGCTGCAATATAACCCGTGATTTGGAACAAGTCTTCAATGAGATTCAGGGCAATTCGCCAGATGTATGGGCCAAAACCGCCAACAGCGCTCGGGCTCTGTAGTTCACATGAATCACCTGACATCAAGTTATAGTACCACGGTTTTAGTGTCATAATACGACCACGTTCATCACAAGCACCAGCTAAGGCAGGTTGTGTGCTGACAAATGCCATGCCAAAGCTACCCATAACCACCAGGGTGATTGCTATAATTGCCCGTTTGATCATGAGAATACTCCTCCTGGGATTAAGAATTGGGTGAGTGTAACGAAAAATGCATAGAGCAGCAAGCCTATCACAACATTGATCCAGATCTCGCGAGCTTTTTTGATGTTTTCTGGCTTATCTCCGGATGATGAAAACAATATTCCACCATAGACTACCGCACCAACAGCTGTGACACCTACACCCATGGTCAAAATTTTCACTGCCTGCCTGACTATGTCAAAAATAGCGTCTTTACCGCTCTTACCGCCACATTCTATGGTTGAAGTATCGACGCCAGCACATTTCTTCGCACTCTCCTCCTCAGCAAATACTGGGGTCGATATAGCAAAGCCGACTAATAAAGCTATGGCAAGGATTGTTTTTGTAAAGAAATTTCTGTTTACCATTGAATTGTTCTACCAATATTAGGTTGATATGTGACTAATTGTAAGATATTGTCGCTCAAAATGCAAACGACATTTCACCTGATGGCTCTTGAATATTAGGGAAGTCTTTGGTATTATGAGCTAGTTGACATGCGCTCGTAGTGAAGTTGGTCCATCACGCCTCCCTGTCACGGAGGAGATCGCCGGTTCGAATCCGGTCGGGCGCGCCACAGACACCCAGTTGACAGGGTGTTTTTATTTTGCTGGTTTTCATACTTGTATTTTAGTATACTTTGTGTTATAATCACGGCATATCGATTGTAGATATAATACATGTAACTAACCTGGTAGTAGACCAGAGAAAGAATCCCAAGCGTTATGAACGAGCGTAACCCAAGCGATTCAAAAAATACATTAAACCGCCGAAGGTTCATGGAGCTTTTTGCGGTCGGCGCTGGAACAATGGCTGTAGCAGCCTGTGGTAACAAGGAAAATCCTACAGAGCCAACATCAGGACAACTGCCTGAACATGTAGAAAGCAGTGATAATACTCCTTCACCAGAAGTGTCTCCAACCCCTGAAGGGATGCGTACACTGGACCTAGATCCTTCAACAGAGGTAGAGCTTTGCGAATCGTATGTAGACACAAGATTTCCTGAGGAAGAGGTTAAGAAATTAGCCATTCCCGTTAGTGCTTTCGAAAGTCCCGACGAATTAATGCAACACCTGAGCACTATAATTGAAACAACAGTCAACGTAGTTGCTGATAAAAAAGATCAGGAAAATCCACCGTCATCCGAGTATAGCAGAGTATATGACGAAAAAAGGTTCCGCTACTTAGCAGAGGAAAAGCTTCCTATGGGCAGCACGCCTCCTACTTTCGGATCAACACTAACCCCATATATCCTCGATCGCATAAAAGGAGTTTTTGAAACTCCAGGCAATGACGCACGTGGAAAATCACAACCAATTAAGTACGGGGATGGTTTCAAGAGTCTCTTGACAAATCTTATAGAGGCACAAGAAGCATTACGGATCGATTACAGCACTCGCCTTGAAAATGATGAGAATGGTTTTCGCAGGACGGCCTATACGAACCCAATAGACCCAGAGATGATATTGGGGCCTGTCACTATTGCGGGAATGGAACATGGTGAGCCAAAATACAATGGTGATACCATTTCTATGACTTTCTCATTCCGACCAGATAATGGCGCCCAGCATTCTGAGAAAATTACTGATTTCCTTGCTAATAATAGCGTTGGTACGATGCCTGTGGAATGGGTACTAACGGCCGGAGTTGGCGGTATGCAAGGTAACGTTTCATTTAAGAAAACCGGCCCTGGTGCTGTTGTTATTAGCGAGCTAGAGTTTAGTCGTAAAGAAAATGCTCCTTATTCAAAATTGCGTGAAGAAGGTAAAGCGTAAGCCGACTTTCTAAGCATTTGCGCTTTTGAGACATATACACTACAATTTGTAGTGTATATGTTTTTTCTGAAAGGGCATCAAAACATGAGTAAAAAGCGAGGGCTGATAGCACTCTCCACACTAGTAGTGGCACTTATATCAGCGGTGTTACTTGCTCCGCAGGCAGAAGCTGCAAAAAATTTGAAATTAAAACAAAAAGTTGAGTCAACACTACTTTACGCTAATTTGATGAGTCGTGGTACTAACGATTGGACATGCATGACTGATCTTGAAGGAATGCGATACAGGGACACGACAAGTACTGACACTAACTGGCCCCCCTCAAATGGCGATAACCAAGGTGGTGCGAACACTTTTGTAGGCAAAAATACCAGAGAGGGTATTAAATCTTACTCGGGTGTTGACCCTATCACAAAACAAACCGGAGGAGATCTTAGTTGTGCCAGTCTTCTGAAAGGTGCTATTGATATATGGGAAGACGGCTCTTCTAAATATGCTGATTTTTACCGACATATGGGTGGTAAATTTTTCGTCAAGTCTTCTGAAAACAAAGCAGCTTGGATATTTCGAGACTGGGGGAAATGCACATCAGGAACAGGGAAGACAGAATGGGATAAAGCCACAGCACAGGTAAATAAAATAGGAAATATAGCTACAATACAATTGGACTACCATACTATAAATCCAATGGCGGGCTGTGCACCAAAAAAGGGTGGTGCAGCCATCAGGGAGCGTTTTAAGAGCGGTATCAAAGGCGCTATTGGTAGTTTACCTTCTATAGCTTCGGGTAGTGCTGAACAATGGTATATGTATTCAAAAATCTTTGTCAGCCCTGCCAGTGGCTGTTCAGCAACTGGTGACGGCTCGATAAAAGAAATTCCTAAAGACAATCCAGACGGCTCGGGGTATTATTACTACAAAATTCCATTTACCAGTAAGGACGGCAAGACCGCCGACAGAATATACAAAACCTCCAAAGGCAATGAAAAGGTATGGGTGGCAGCAACTAATAATTCCGAAGGTGCGCTAGCCCAAGTAAGCTGCAGTGAAATTGGTTCTTGGTTACAAAATAACAAATCTGCTTTTGATAAGTTTGCTAAATACGCGTCTGAACATAAAGACGAACAAAAAGAACTTTCTGTGGAGGATTCACCAGAAAAGAGTGCTGACGCTACAGCCCAGTCAACAGAAGGGGCTGGGGAGGAAAAAGAGGAAAAAACGTGTACTAGTGAACTAACGGGTATAGGGTGGTTTATCTGCCCAGTCATTGACAAACTGGCTGACTTTGCCGACTCGGTCTGGGGAATGTTAGAAGAATATTTAGTTACAAGTCCCTTGCAGGCATCAGGAAATACATATGATGCCTGGAAAACCATGCGAGACCTTGCTAATGTCTTGTTAGCACTGGTATTTATCTTGATTATTATCTCACAAGTATCGAATGTCGGTATCTCTAACTACGGCATCAAGAAAATGCTACCTCGTTTCATCATCGCTGCAGTTGCAGTGAATATATCCTACTTTGTCATCCAAGTCATCGTTGATGCCGCAAATATCCTTGGTAGTACTCTGTTAGGAATCATTACAGCTCCGATACAAAATATGAGTTACAAAGATGTTGGTTGGGGTGCCTTATTGACGGCAATTTTAGCAAGCGGTGGCACAGCGGCTGGAGCGACAATAGTCGGTGGAGCAATTGCGGCCTCGGTTTTCGGGATTGGAACCCTGTTTATGTTCGTACTGATGGCGATCGTTCCAGGTGTAATCGGTATCGTCTCGGGATTATTGGCATTGGTATTTCGATCAGCAGTGATACCGGTCCTGGCTATCTTGGCTCCCTTGGCTTTTGCAGCTTGGATTTTACCAAACACCCAAAGTGTCTTTGACAAGTGGAAGAAGGTTTTCACTGGTATGGTGTTCCTCTATCCTTTGGCGGCTGTATATTATGGTGGATTAAAATTATTAGCTTTTAGCGCCCTTATGAACAAAAATGCCGAAGTGATACAACAACTAATGGCCTTAGCCCTCTTGTTTGTTGGTACTTTCGTCATCCTTGGTATGGCACTAAAATCCAACGCTATCATTGGCAACCTAATGGGGCGAGCCAGTGGACTGTTGAACAAGGCATCGGCACCTGCACTTAATGCGGGAAATAAGTTCGCCAAACGTAGAGCAAGTATGAAGCGCAGTGAATTTATGGCTAGAGATTTTAGTAAAAACCCAGTAAGGGGACGCTTGCAAGGAGGTCTAAGAAAATTACGTCAACGCTCACTTGACCGAGAAACTCGAGCATCACTGGCAGAACAGAGCGAGCAACAGCGTTACCGAGCGGGGTTGGCTGAGGCTTCTGGAGGTGAACTGGACAAGCGCCTTGGGTTTGCAGCAGCTACTACTGGTGGTCAGGAATACATCCATAAATTATCCCAAGAGGCTGCAGCTAAAAAATTGCGGTTCGAATACAACAGTAATGCAGTTGAGGCTCTACGGTCAGATGACAAATACGTTCAAGCAGCAGCAGCAGAAAAACTGTCTCAGCAAGGTGCTTGGGGAACAGGACAGTTGCGTAAATATCTGGAAGAAGGCGGTAAAATTACCAGTATCGAGATGGGAGACGCCCTTACTGGCGTAAAGAAATACGATGCCGGAGTGGCTGCTGCCGGAGTGGCCGGTTTTGACGCAATAGGCAAAGGACAACAGGCTTATGGCGTCAGTCGAGAAGAGTTAGCCCAAATGACAAGTAAAGCATTTGAAAACCTTTCTGTAGATAATTTATCTACGCAGAGTGCAGAGGCACTTGTTAATGCTTACGACAAGGGAGGCTTGGCAAACAGTAGGGCTGCTGAAGTGTCCGATAGTTCACGATACATGGGTCAAGCCAATGGTAAGACCGCACCAGTATTTGAAGCCCTGGGTCAAAAAGGAGAAAAAGGTCAGACCAATCTTAAGGCAGCAATTGACACAATAAAGTCCAATATGGCTAGTTCGCAGCCAGCAACACCATCCGTACCACCATTGCAGCAAAATCAAGCTCCACAGGGCGTAGCACAGCCAACACCTTCTCAGGCGCCAAGCATGACTCCTGATCGTTACTACGCCATCAAAGAGCAGGCGCGGGGACCAGAAGCTCCAAAGCCAGATTCACTGTCTTCAGGTGGTCAAACACAAGCTCCAGCTCCGCAGGTTAACGTTACCGTACAAGTGGATAAATCTTCTAATCCGACGAGTGCTACCAGTATCCCACCGAGCTATATTGACCAGGGTGGTACCAGTGGCACTGGACGGTCACAACACCGACGCAACCGACCGCCTACTGCGTTTGGCCGATAGATTCATATAGTTGACTTTTGCGCGAAAAAATGCTACCATTTACAGTAATGGAGTGGTTGAAAATGCGAGTGCGTCCGCAAATACGTCGGTCGCAGTGGTTTGCCATACTGACTATTGGTGTTTTTGTCGGGTTTTTTAGTGGTATACTCATCAACTCTACCTCAGTCTATGCCGCTGAGGCTCAGTGGAAAAGTGACTCACTGATCGTTGACGGCAAGACACTCAAACCAGTCAACGACACAGCTCGTAAAAAGCTGCTTGGTCGTGACAGTAAAGACTGGGTCTATGAGACTACCGAAGGCAATCAATCAACAGTGGTCTTTTTCGCTGGAAACGGCAATCCACGAACCGCTACTACTGCTAAATACGTCAAATACACCCTGAACGGCAGCACACCAACACCGGCAGGCGAGCCAGAGGACATTGAAGTTAAACAGGACAGCAACCCCAGCGAGGCAGAGTGTGATGTGAGAGGGGGAACCGGTTGGTTTATTTGCCCAATCTCTAACGGAATCGCCTCAGGAATTGACGAAGTGTATACCTGGATTTCCGACCTGATGACCACACCGGCGATAGACAGCTCCAACAATAGCTCTGGGGTAAAGGTCGCTTGGGACATCATGCGAAATATTGCCAATGCAGCGTTTATCGTCGCTTTTTTGATCGTTATTTATTCACAACTCACCTCAGTTGGCATCAGTAATTATGGTATTAAAAAACTAGTTCCACGAGTGGTTATTGCCGCAATCTTAGTCAACCTGTCTTTCATCATTTGTGCCTTGATGATTGATTTATCAAACATCTTCGGTGTCGCCTTACAAGATATGTTCAACGAAATCCGTTCTCAAGTGTCTGCAAATGGTGCGTTTAATGGTGCTCCACTACCAACTTGGAGCGACTTGGTGGCCATGGTTCTGTCCGGTGGCGCAGCAACGGCGGGGGTGTATGGCGCACTAGCGGTAACTGGTGGGTCATTAGCTTCAGCCGCTTATTGGTTGCTGCCCATCATTGCCAGCATCCTATTAACCCTGACCGTTGTCTTCATCATCTTGGCGGCACGGCAAGCATTGCTCATCATCCTGACAGTCATATCACCACTGGCTTTCGTGTGTTATCTGTTACCGGGCACTGAGAAATTCTTTGAAAAATGGCGAAACTTGATGTTCACCTTGGTGATATTTTTCCCAGCATTTTCAGTGGTATTTGGTGGTGCGCAGTTGGCAGGATTGATTATCTTGCAAAACGCCAACTCGTGGATTATGGTGATTTTGGGGCTGGCAGTTCAAGTCTCAGCTCTAGCTATCGCACCTCTGGTGTTTAAGTTGAGCGGCGGCGTACTGGGTCGAGTGGCTGGTATCGTCAACAACAAGAACCGCGGTGTTATTGACCGCACCAAAAACTGGTCACGTGACCGTAGCCAATTGGCAGCACACAAGAATTCATTAGGTAAATCAGATGATGAATTGAAGAAAATCAGTGGCCTCCGTAAAATGGGGCGCTGGGCTAATTACCGCTCACGTAAGTTCAAAACCCGTTCAGAAGCCTACCAAAAGCGTGCTGATGCAGCATACAAACTTTCCCGCGCCAATCAAATTGCTGACATTGAGTCACGGGCTGCCGCTGACCAATTGTCACTGGCTGATGTTACAACCGCAAACGCTTACGAGGAAATGAAGGTCGAGGGAACACCGACACCAGCCAACCTAAAGAAGAGAGGTGCTCGCCGCTATGAGACACTACAGGAAGAAGCTCAACGAGAAGCGCGCAGTATTGCAATTCAAGGGCTGCGAAAGAACAGTATCCAGCGTGTTAATGATTACATTTTGGCAAACGACCTAGCAAATCAAGAAGATTTGCGAGCCCAAGCAGGTTCGGTGGAGAATATGTACTTCGGCAACGACCGTGGTTCACAGCGTGTGTGGTCAACGGCACGTAGCACCATCACTAAGGCTAATAAGGAATCGATTGAGAACGCTATGACTATTCTCAATGCCATGAACGTCAGCAATGATGATATGGTGGAATTGGCCAATGGTGTTAGTCGACGCGGCTTGACGGTCACTGATGATATCCGCTATGCGGCAATTCACCATGTGCTGGGCGGTAAGGACGCTGTGGCTATTCAAAGCTTACTGCAAAAAACCGACTTTGGCGCACTTAATGACGACTTCGCGCAAGAATATGGTGACGCATTGCTATCCAACTCTGCTAAGCCAGCTTGGTTGGGTGGTGCAGCTGCCGCGGCCATTAAGGCAAATAAGGTTGACATGAACGGTCCAGACTACATGAGGAAGCTTATGCTTGATAACCTTAATATTGGTGGTTTGTCGACCGAAGCAATTGTTGGTTCAGACCTGGCTTACTTGAAGCCGCTCAAGGAAGCCCTGAGCGACCAAAGCTTTGTCTCACAAATCAATGAAACTGGGCTGGACACGCTGCGCAAGAACCTTGTTTTGGCACAAACTGATCCTCGATTTAGTAGTCGAATTGGTAAGACCGGTGGTACAATTCGAGAAATCTCTCTTTCTCTGGGGATTAAGCCCGAAGATTTAACTAGTTAAGCTATCTTTGCTATACTAGTATCATATGGCTGTGTATAGAGTGCCTCAGGATGTGGAAGCAGAAGATAAGCTGCTTGGGCCGTTCAGTTTTAAGCAATTTGTGTTTCTCATTATTGCGGTGGGCTTTTTTGGTATAGCGTGGGCGCTGGGAGTTGCTTTGTTGCCACTGGCAATCATTCCTTTGCCGTTTGGCGTGTTCTTTACTGTATTGGCTTTACCGCTACGTAAGGAACAGCCCATGGAAATATATATTGCGGCAGTGATATCATTCTTCTTAAAACCGCGTGTTCGCCTCTGGGAACCAGACGGAGTAGAGACGCTGATAGAAGTGGTGGCACCAAAAACTAAGGAAGAAAATCTGAGTAAAAATTATGATCAATTAGAAATCCAGCGACGATTGTCATATCTGGCAAATATCGTCGACACCCATGGTTGGTCAGTCCGTGGCGTCGGCAACCCAGAGGCGACAGGCAATTTAGACACCGCTAGCTCACTACAGGCTGATTTTTATAATACGGCTGTCCAGGCAGAGGAAGATATTTTAGACCGAGGCAATACTACTTCGCGACAAATTGCCGATATGATTGCCGAGACCGACCAGCAGCGACGAGAAGAGTTGATGCAGCGCATGCAAAAACCTCAAACACCAGCAGTACAGTCACCAGCTCAACCAGCAGTCTTCATGGCTGCACAAGAGGAAGATATGCCAAAATTAACAGTCAATCCATATCCTCACATGCGCCAGGGTGTCTTATCTCCAGCAGGGGAGCGACCTGTCACCACCCCGCCGGCCGACCAAAATCAACCTATACAACAACCTGTTGACCCTGGTATAATAGACCTTGCAAATAATCATTCTGATCTTTCCATCGCGACCCTACAAAAAGAAGCAGATCGGATACATAAACGCTCAGAGGAAAAAGCTGAGGAGGAAGTGGTGATTTCACTACGGTAGGTGGGAAATGCAACCAGATAATCAACAACCATACCAATTACCACCCAACCCGACGACACCGCCGGTTGTTTCTGGACAGCCCGGCCAAGCTTTACCACCACAACCACAACCTGATCAGCCGATGCCACCAATACAGCCCGGTATGGCTCAGCCAGGTCAGCCAGCTCCAAATCCGCAAACTCCACCAGCTCCGAAAGACAAAAAGAGCGCTATCAGCACACAAAACACCTTGTTATTTTCAGAGATGCGCGAAAACATGATCATCATGAGCGATGGTAGTTTTCGAGCAGTGATAGAATGTCAGTCCATCAACTTTGACCTGATGAGCACCCGCGAGCGAGAAGCTATTGAATTTAGCTATCAAAACCTACTTAACTCACTCTATTTCCCAATTCAAATTTTAGTGCGGTCACAGCGCGTTGACATTGGCCCATATCTGGATCGATTGTCACGCATTCGCCGCTCTCAGGACAATATGTTACTGAATGTATTGATGGATGACTACATGAACTTCATCGACGTTTTGTCACAAGAGGCAAACATCATGGATAAACGCTTCTTTATTGTGGTGCCGTATTTCCCTGGTGGTGATGTTAATGCCATGAAACAGCAGGCAAGGGGTCTGTTTGACAGCTTCTTTAGCGGCAAGAAAGAAACGTTGATCACTAGGATTGATCAGCCAATGTACGAGAAGGCAAAAGATGAAATCAAAAACCGCATCGATACGGTTATGAACGGTTTATTTGCCATGGGTGTGAAGAGTTTACAGCTTAACACCAGGCAGCTTGGAGAATTGTTCTATATCTCGTACAATCCTGATACTGCAGCACGCCAACCATTGGTGCGTAACCCTAATGATTTGACAACTACCTATATCCGTAAGGGAAATGGTGAATCACCATACGGAGGAGACCTATAATGGCTAAGAAAAAATTAGACGCCATCGATATCGCTGCTCAACAGCGTGCTCGTGAACAGGCCGAAGTCGAGCAAGCCTTCTTGACCGGTGTGAGAACTTTGCGCGATTTCATCGCCCCAAGTAGTGTGGAAATTCAAGCGAGCTATTTCCGACTGGGCGCCAAATATGGCCGTACTATTTATGTCTATGGTTATCCTCGTGAAATTTACACCGGCTGGTTGAGCTCGGTGATTAACATCGACGAAGTGCTGGATATCAGCATGTTCATCTACCCAGTCGACACTCAGGTGGTGCTTAACAATTTGCGTAAAAAAGTGACTCAGCTGGAAGCAAGTATGAATATCAACGCAGAAAAGGGGCGTGTGCGTGACCCGGCCATGGAAGCTGCCTTACAGGATGCCGAAGAACTGCGTAACCAGCTACAGATTGGTTCAGAGAAATTCTTCCGTTATGGGTTATATGTGACGATTTATGCCGACAGTCTTGATGAGCTGAATTTTATTCAACACAAAATTGAAACAATCTTTGGTCAGCAGCTCATATTTAGTAAGGTAGCATCAAATCAGCAAGAACAAGGACTGAACAGTACCGTTCCTCAGTTGATGGACCAACTACAGATTCGCCGCAACATGAACACTGGTGCCATCTCCACTAGCTTCCCATTCACATCTGCTGACTTAACTGACGGCAAGGGTGTATTGTATGGCATCAATATGCACAACAATGGTTTGGTGATCTTTGACCGATTTTCTCTAGAAAACGCCAACATGGTGGTGTTTGCCAAGTCTGGTGCTGGTAAGTCGTTTACAGTGAAACTGGAAGCACTGCGCAGTATGATGACTGGCGCTGACATTGTCATCATCGACCCAGAAAATGAATACCAAAAGCTGTGTGATGCGGTTGGCGGTAGCCACATACGCTTGAGTCTGAACAGTGACACGCGTATTAATCCGTTTGATTTACCGCGGGTGATTGATACTGAAGAGGCGGACGATGCTTTGCGTGCTAACTTGGTTACGCTGCACGGTTTGTTGCGTCAGATGTTGGGCGGTTCAGTAGCTGGCTCAATTGGACTCACCGCGGCAGAGGAGGCGGATATTGATCAGGCTTTGATTGATACCTACGCCCGTGTTGGCATCACGTCAGACCCACTAACGCACAATTCAACACCACCAACCATTCACGATTTGTACGACACGCTGCTACACATGGGCGGCACCGGCCCACAACTGGCGCAGCGTCTACGAAAATTTACCTCTGGTACTTTCGCTGGTATTTTCAGCCAGCAGAGCAACATTGACATCAATAACGCCATGGTGGTCTTTAACATCCGAGACCTGGAAGATGAACTGCGCCCGACAGCTATGTATATTGTATTGAATCACATCTGGAATATCACTCGAACCGACCAGAAAAAGCGTATGTTGATCGTTGACGAGGCGTGGCAATTGATGAAATATGAAGACTCAGCTAGCTTCTTGTTTAGCCTGGCGAAGCGAGCCCGAAAATATCAACTAGGACTCACTACCATCACTCAGGACGTCGAAGACTTTGTGGGTAGTAAAATGGGTCGCGCCATCGTCGCCAACTCATCAATGCAGCTGCTTCTCAAACAGTCATCAAGTGCCGTTGATGTGCTTTCCAGTGTGTTTAAATTAACTGAGGAAGAACAAAAACGCCTGGCGAATTTCCCAGTTGGGCAGGGTTTGTTCTTTGCTGGACAAAACCACGTACACATCCAAATTCAAGCCAGCGACACCGAGTACGATCTGATCAATACCTCACCGACGAAGCAACTTCCATCTGAAACACCAATTGGTGGTTATGGAGCAGTATAATTATGCCACGGATTGACTATACGACCGATCCAGATATTGATGAACGGCTCAATCCGGCTTCTGAACAAACGTCCAAATATCTTAATTCCATGGAAAACAATGCCGCCAAGGATAATTTCTATGACGACGACAAGAAAGATGATGGACTAAACGCCGCGGACAGTGTTAACAATCAAGAGCAGCTATATTCTCGGTCTCCTTTGGGTAAGGCTGGCGGTAAAAAGCGCGGCAACCTTTTGGCAAATATGACTCGCAAAAAGTGGGGTGCTACAGCCGGCATTGGTGGAGGATTATTTGGCTTAATGATGTTATTTTTCACAATTTTGCCATATAAGCTTGATGCCATGGTCTCCACCATCACCGACCAGCTCAGCTCTGTGCCACAACATGCCATTAACCAACGGTTAGAATATATCACCACACGCTGGGTCGCCATGAAAATGATGCAAACCGCATATCCTGGTGACGCAAACATCGTATTTTGTGCTGGCGGTGGTGTGTTGTGTCACTTAGGAGCCACAAAGTACAGTACCTGGTTTGAGGAACAGCTTGATGCTAAGTTTGAACAAGAAGGAAGAAAGGTTAAAGTTGTGTTTAATGCCAGCGGGCGAAATACCTTGGGCGGTAAGGCAACATCATTTTCTATGCATCTTGAGTCAAAAGATATGGACTCTGTTTTAAAGGGGGTAGAAAAGGAATTATCTCACAAAGATATGCGTCGTCATATAAAAAAGATGACACGTAAAGTTCATGGCCGTAATTACTTCATGCGCTATCTATCCAAACGTGTTTTGTACCGGAAATACGGGGTGAAAAAGTTTAACATCATACCAGAAAAAGCTGGTCAGAAATATGCTGACTTTAAAGCTAAGATCAAGCTAAATATGAATACCCGCATCACTGCCAAAATGTCACCTCGCTTTGCGGCGTATTTGGGATGTTTAGACGGTACTGACGCTAAAAAATGTCAAGATACGTTAGATAAACTAAACAATGACCTTGACTCGAAGATCAGCGAGGCGGAGAAAGAGGCTGAAAAGGCGACTGGTGATAATAAGACAAAGGCTGATGAAAAAGTGAAGAAAGTTAAAGGCCAAAAAGAAGCCATTAACAATATCGACTCTCTGTCCAAAGCAGCACCGGACACACCACTAGGTAAAATTATCAGTAAACAACTGTTTAAGAAAATAGCGGCTGCCAATGCCATCATTGGAGCCATTGACCTTGTTGCAAAAATCGTGGGAGCGGTTGACCAAAAAATTATTGAGATTGTTGGGGCTGACCAAAAGAAGCAATTATACACCGCTTTCACTTACGACGAAGAGGCTAGCCCAGTCTTAACCCGAGACCAAATCCGTGCCGGAACAATCGACAATATTCAGCACGTTGAATTAGCAACCTCACTGTTTGACGGCGCCGAATCAGCACCAATATTCCAAGCGACGTTTGGCGGTAACAACACCGCAGCGTCACTACTATATCCAACCGCTTACGCCGAGGATGGTGGTATTCGCACCAAATGTGACGTTGGTGGTGAACAAAAGGTTGTTGCTTTGGATCCTGGTGAGCTTGTCTGTCCAGAAAAAAAGATTGTCAAAGATTATACAACCTTCACGAAATATCCTGTCTGGCAAGTGTTGGCGGGAATTGCCAAAGCTTGGAACAGTACCTTTGGTGCAATCATCGACTTTGTTGGCGACACAGTCGGCAAAGTATTCAGTTGGTTCTTTAGTTATCTACAGGAACTACCAGGATTGAAGCAGCTTGTTGAACTTTCGGAAGGTTTGATTGAAAAAGCCATGGGCTGGGCAGTAAGTCTACTCTTTGGCATACCAGAGGTAGGAGTTGATGCTCCAGGCAATAATAACTTTGAGGCTCTCCATGGTGGACTCACAACAACCATGCAAAGCAGTACTGAAGCTGGGCAGGCTGGGGCTGATTCAAGCTCCAAACAGCCAGATGGAATTGGTGGAGCGCGGTTAACCAACCAGCAGGTTAGTGTACTGGCAAAACAAATTGAGCAGGAACGCGACGAAGAATTCCGCGAACAACCATTGATGGCAAAATTATTCGACCCAACGCTCAAACGCTCAGTGGCTGGACAATTACTAGCCGTCATGCCAACGTCTGGATTTTCGACTGCGCGACTACTTGCACGGGCGCCAATTGCCCTAGCATCTGCTATCACGCCAACCAACACGCACGCCGCCAAATATGACCAAGCAGCCGTCATGCGAGCTTTCGGCGTAACCTGGCATGGTTTTACTGACGAAGCGGTGTATAAGGCCGACCCAAGTCAATACACCGACGATGTCTGTTCAGCCAAAGCCAAAGCACGTGAAGAAAGTTACGGAATTCACGAAGGTGACTTAGTTCCAACATATAGTGTAGCTGACCCATGCGCACTGGAGTTAACAGTGGCTGGTAACCTGGCGCTGATGGCCGACGACAAGGAAGGTAAATATTATCCAAAGGAAATTGATGACCCATCAGCTAACACCGGGGCGCAACAGCCAAGTGGCGGACCAGTTGGAGATGCCATTGGCCCACCAGAACTTGAAGAAGCACAAACCTTTGGCGCTGAGCCCGCATCATGGGGTGGACATAGAAACGGTGAGATTCCGCTGTCAGCCATGAGTGAGCTAAAAACCGCGCCAGGTCACTATATGCATCCAAAGGCCGCTCAAGCTTTTGACGCGATGAATGAAGCGTACGCCCAGGAACACGGTGGTCAACATATGACCATTACTGAATCATACCGAACTCTAGCGACTCAACAGGATTACTTTTCAAGCGGCATAACACAGGCATCTCCAGGAACTTCAAAACACGGTCATGGGCTAGCCTTGGATATTAATGTTGGTGGCTCTAGTTTTAATACACCAATCTACCTATGGCTAGCCGCCAATGCTTCAAAATACGGCTTCGTCAACCCACCATGGGCAAGGGATCGCAATAATCCTGGTTGGTATAAAGATGAACCATGGCACTGGGATTACGCAAGGAGAGTACAATGAAACGAGTAACTGTTGGTCTACTGTTGGCTTTGGCGGGCTGTATCATATTTTTG
The DNA here is from genome assembly GCA_905372835.1 of Candidatus Saccharimonadota bacterium. GTDB lineage: Bacteria > Patescibacteriota > Saccharimonadia > Saccharimonadales > Saccharimonadaceae > Nanosynbacter. The sequence goes on from CAJPQK010000001.1 coordinate 117,855, forward strand.
ACCGCAAATTCTTCAGCAGCACCAGAAAAAGATAAAAAAGAAGAAAAGAAGAATCAGCCAGCTGGCATCCCTTACCAAGATTATATTAAAAACGACATTAATATTACCAATCCAAATAGCCAAATCTGCTCAACCCAAAACACCGCAACTGGTGAACTTTCTGGCGAAAATGTAGAAAAGGTTCTTAAGTTTTTTACCGGCAAGGGTCTAACTTTGGTACAAGCAGCAGCTGTAGCTGGTAACCTCCAACAAGAGTCTCGCATTGATCCAAGTGCACTCAACAGCATCGGTGCCTTCGGCATCGCTCAGTGGTTAGGTGGACGCCGCACGAATCTGGAAAAGAAGCCAAACTACAGTACCATTGAGGGACAATTGGAATATCTCTGGGAAGAGTTGAACGGAGCGGAAAACGCTGGTTTAAAGGTATTACTCAAACACACTGACAAATCAGGTAGTGGTGTCAGCGCTTTGGCGGTTGAGTTTGGTGAAACATTTGAGCGCTATGGCCCAAATGAAGAAGGTAACCGTGCCCAGTATGCTTCTGAAATTTTCAACAGTTATAAGGGTAAAATCCAAGACGGCGATCCATCGAAAATCGCGCCAAGCGCTGGTAGTGATTCGGGCGGCGCACAAATTAGTTCAGCATCAGCAACTGGTTGTAGTGGTGATGGGTCAAGCGTCGCCGGACAAAGTATTGTCGACACAGTTAAACAATTAGCATGGAATCCAAACACTGATAAAGGAGCTAATAACCACACGGCTAAAGCTGAATATATTGATGCGGTCAAAAAAAATAACCCGAGTGTCGTCGGTAGTTCAGACACTGACTGCGGTCGATTTGTAGCGACGGTGATGCGTACTTCTGGTGCAGATAAAGATTATGAACCGATTGGCACTACAGCACAATATTCTTATGTAAAATCTCATCCAGAAAAATTCAAAATCATCGAGCGTCCATCCGCCTCGGACTTACAGCCGGGCGATATCCTCCTCCACCCAAGCCATGGTGGTTACGGACATACCTTGATTTACACCGGTGACGTTGGTGGAGGATATGTCGCCGCTAACGCCTCGCTTGATGATACGGTGCCGATATTCATCAAGCAAGGGTCAGTCGATTACCAACTCAGCCAGGCAGGCAACATCTTAGTTCGCGTCATTCAATCAAACAAAACCTAGAAAGGAAATATCATGCAGCCAGTCATTACTAAACAAAAAATTATTGGCGGTGCAGTGATCATTGGCGCGCTGCTTGTTGCTTTCATCTCATATTATGTATTCCAAACCGTCACCCGCGATACCACACTGCTGGCAACCTTTGCACCAGAAACTGTCAAAATGTCTTATGATTCAGTGAAAAACCAGACCATCACCTCTGATAAACCCGTAACGGTTAAAAGCGGTAAACATACTTTCAGTTTCAGTGCTGATGGCTATGAAACATATACTATTGTGCTTGACCTGGAGAAGGGAAAAGAACGAAAACTGTTGTTTGCCCTGACACCGAAAAGTGATAAAGCAAAAAATGAACTGAAGCAGAAAAAATATGCCAAAGTCTTGGATGGACTAGGTAGTCGACAAGTAAACAGGGTCGGTAAGGAAATCGATGAGGCTAATCCAATATTGCAGCATCTACCATTTGAAGACAGAGATTACCGAGTCTTCTCATGTCAGCCGTATCGCACTGACATTAAGAAATCACATAGAATCGGTATCTGCATCACCATGGTCGGGCGCAACGGTGATGCGCTCCTCGGTCAAATATTAGAACGACTCGCTAAGCTTGGCGCGACACCAGATAACTACGACATGAAGGTTAATAACTACATCATACCAACCAAGAAAGAAAAAGATAGTCGAGCCGCTGTGCCGTGTGGCAACGGACAGCCATCGTGGTGCTACAAATTCCGTGATCGTTAAGCTAACTTTTTAGCGGCATAATGATGTGAATATAGTCACGCTTCTTAGCCGTGGACTGAATGATACAAGGGGAGAGCTTACCACTGAAGGCAAATGACACTTCCTCTCCGTCTGTAACATTCAAAGCTTCTGTCAAATACCGAGAGTTGAGCGTAATTTGACCGTCAGCAGAAATCTTAGCAGTTGCTTCTGAGGTGTTTTCACCAAGTTCTGAGGCGATGGAGTGGATGGAAATGATATTGTCTTCAGCTGAAGCATTGATAGTAACGCCGCCGCCTGACTCTCGAGCAAACAAGCTAGCAACTTTGGTGATGCGGCTGAGGTCGGCGCGTGAGACGATGATTTCCGTCTGTGACTGCTGAGGAATCAACTGGCGATAATCTGGGAATTTTCCATCGATTAACCGGCTAATAATCTCCAATTCTGGCGTCTGGAAACAAACTTGGTCGTCGCCAAACAATATCACAATGGCTTCTGTGGCGTCGCTCAGACTACGAATCAATTCCTGCAGGGCAGACGTTGGGATGATGGCTGAAACTTCGCCGTCCGCTTTCATTAGTTTTCGTTCAGCGAGCCGGTAGCCGTCGGTTGCCGCCAAATATAACTCGTCTTCAAAAGTATGCCAATATACCCCAGTCAGTACCACCCGAGCCATATCAGAGCTGGCCGCCAAAATGGTTTGCGACACCGCTTTTTTCAGATCATCAGTGGCGATTTCGTAGCGCACTGCCGTATCTTCATTGATGGTTGGTAATTCTGGAAATTCATCAGCAATGACGCCATTGATAACTGATTTAAATTTACCAGAAGTGATGTGCAGATGATCGTCTTTGGTCTCCAGATCAATAGTACCGCTTGGCAAGGTTGAGATAAATTCTGAGATCAGCCGGGCAGGAATAGTGATCGAACCTGGCGATTGTATTTTAGCACCAATGTACTGAGTGGAAGCAATTTCCAAATTAGTAGCAGCAATCAATAATCTTCCTCCATCCGTACGAAGCAAAATATTGTTCAAGATGGGAAGTTCAACGCGACCAGAAGCCACTCTTCCAATATTACTAAGCGCTTTTGCAAAATTTTCTTGTGTGACTGAAAGCTTCATAGTTACTATTATATAACCTTTCTTATTTTTTATCTGATGTTAGTAATAATAGGTGCTGTGGAAACTGAGTAAAACAATTATTCAAACAGAGGTGGCTAGGCAAAAATAGCTGTGGATAGCGGTGTGGATGGACGTGGTATGTAGCGGTGGATAAAATGGTGGTAACCCACAGCTGTGCGGAGTCTATTAAACTTTGCCACAAGGTTAGTCGCAGGCTGCGGACAGAATTCCATAGGTCTTGCACAGGTTTTCCACTAATTTTGCACATAGAGTTTATCCTTGACGTCATTAATTTGTTCACGCACCAGTTGGTTGGTTAAACTTTCTTTGGTGATTTTTTCGACAGAGTGCATGGCTGTGGTGTGGTCTTTACGGCCAAGTTCTTGAGCAATTTTTGGAAAACTCATTTTCAATTCGCTACGCAACAGATACATGGCAATTTGTCGTGGCTGGACGATAAATTTGTCGCGCCTAGCTGAACACATATCTTTTGGATCCAGGTTAAAATAGCGCGCCGTCCGATCGATAATCTGCTTAGCGGTAATGTGTTGTGGGCGAACCCGTTTCATGTCGCCCAAGACACTTTCGGCTGCCGCCACATCTGGCACAAAGCCTTGCATATCAGCGTAGGCCAACAGACGGTTAAGTGCGCCCTCTAACTCTCGGATATTGGTTTTAAAATTAGCTGCCAAATATTCAACAACTCCTGATTCTAACTCAGTACCACTGAGGCTAGCTTTTGCTTTGACGATGGCACACCGTGTTTCATAGTCAGGCATTTGAATATCAATTGCCATACCCCATTCAAAACGGCTGCGCAGTCGGTCGGTGAGAGTAGGGATGCTCTTGGGTGGTTTATCAGAGCTGATGATAATTTGTTTATTGTTTTGGTGCAGGTCATTAAAGGTGTGAAAAAATTCATCTTGAGTTTTTTCTTTGCCGGCAATAAACTGCATATCGTCAACAATTAGCACATCAACATTGCGATATTTATCAGAAAAACCTTTTTTCTTGAAACGGATATAGTCAAGGAATTCATTCACAAAAGCCTCGGTTGTTGTGTACAGCACTCGAGTTGACGGCTGCTGTTTGATGATCTCATTACCAACAGCTTGCATGAGGTGAGTTTTACCAAGACCCGAACCACCGTATAGATACAGTGGATTATATTTAAGACCAGGGTGCGACGCGACCGCTTGGCATGCAGCGTAAGCCAGGTCGTTGCTCGATCCAACGATAAAATTGTCAAAGGTATAGCGCGGATTGAGATTACTATTGTTCTTTTGAGTTAGGGCGATGATGCGACGTTCCTTTGGGCGAGTAGTCTCTTCTGGCTGATCCCGGTTGATGGTCTTTTTTCGTGAACCAGAACCGATCCGATATCGCACCACACCTTCAAAACCATTTGATTTTAAAGCTGCTTGAATATCGGTATGAAATTTTTTCTCCAACTGAGCTTCTACGAAAATATTTGGCACGATGATAACAGCTTCTTTGTCGGAAACTAGTTCTAATTTTGTTTTTGTGAACCATGCAGAAAACGAAGAAGACGGAATAGTCAACTCTAACTGACCCAACACTCCCTGCCAGATTGCTTGTTCTTTCATGTTATAAACCCTCACACATAATCTACTCTGTACTATAGCAAATAGACGGAGTTTTCCACAAGCATAGACATCTCATGGAAGAGAAACTGAAAATAGAGGTGAACTTTTCCACAAGCACATACCACCTCTGTTATAATTGTGGATAAAACAGACCGAGTGGTGGAAAACTACAATTAATACTTGCAAAAAAACCAAAAAAACGCTAAACTATCACCCAGTATGCCAAAGCGAACATTTCAACCACACAAACGTCATCGTGCCCGTACGCACGGTTTTCGAGCACGTGTTTCTACAAAGGCTGGTCGCGCTGTTTTGAAGCGACGCCGCCTGAAAGGTCGTGCAAGGATTGCACTATAACGAGTAAATAGTGCGCCAGATGATTTGATACCACTCCTGATGTATACCGGAGTGGTATTTGGTATACTAGGAGAATGTTAACGCATCATCACAGGTTTCACGGTCACGGCAGTTTACGATATCTATATCAAAATGGTGATGCTGCACGGTCTCGTTTGATGACAGTAAAATACATCACTAATCCGCGTCGGAAACACAGCCGCTTCGCTGTGGTGATCAGTAAAAAAGTTCTCAAGTCAGCCGTTCATCGTAACAGGGTGCGCCGACGGGTGTACGAGGTGATTCGAGCTGAGCTGCCGATGCTTAAAGATAATCATGATGTGGCATTGATCATCTTTACGGCTGATTTTTTACACATGGAATACAAGAGTATTCAAAACGAAGTCAAACGACTATTCTCTCAGGCTAATCTGTATAAATGACATATTTTTTGATATAATGTGAGGCATGAGTTTTTTTGATGTTCTGATTGTACAGCCAATTTTTAATATTTTAATGGCTATTTATGGCTTGATTCCAGATTTTGGTGTCAGCATTATCCTCTTTACTATCATCATTCGTTTTCTACTGTGGCCGATGGTTAAAAAACAGCTACACCAGACAAAGGCAATGCGTAAAATGCAACCTCAACTGGCGAAGATTAATGCTAAATACAAAAATGATCGTCAGGCGCGAGCCCTCGCGATGATGGAACTATACAAAGAGCACAACATTAGTATGTTTGGCTCAATTAGTGTGTTGTTGATTCAGCTACCAGTGTTGATCGGTATTTACCGAGTGGTACAGATTTTTGTGTCCAGCCGTGTTCACACTGGTGACCTCGCTAAATATGCGTATGATTTTATAGAACAACTACCAGTAGTGTCCAACCTGGTGGCTCACCCAGATCAGCTTAATCAAAACTTTTTAGGGATGGTTGATCTGACACAACACGCGGTCAGTAACAGTGGTGTGACCTGGAGTTTATTAATTTTAGCTGTATTAGCGGCGGTGATGCAGTTCTTGACTACAAAACAAATTTCTCCAGCGAGCGGCAGCAAGAAGAGACTGCGCGACATCATGCAAGAAGCTGCTGAAGGTAAAGAAGCAGATCAGTCAGAAATCAATGCTATTGTGATGCGGAAAATGATGAAGTTCATGCCAATATTTATGTTCTTCGTGATCATCAACCTGCCAGGCGCCTTGGCATTATATCTAACCGTCTCAAACGTTGCAGCATATGCGCAAAACGCCATTATCTTGAAGGGCGATAGCGACGAGATGGAAACTATTTCTAAAACACCAAATAAGTCAAAGAAAAACTCCCAAAAACCTCAAGCACGTAAGCGCGCAGCGACAGCAACTGAGGCAAAAATCACTCGGATTAAGGCCAAGGAATAAGGAGGAATAATCATGGATCAGCAACAAACAATCGAGTATATCAAGAAATACGTTGAAGATTTGATGGCGTTTTTCGACCTGAATATAACAGCTGAAGTATCTATCGAAGAGGATATTCTGATCGTAAAAGTTCCATCAACACAGTACAACAGTTTGCTCATTGGTCGTGGTGCTGAGACGCTGCGCAGTATTCAACACTTACTTTCAGCACTACTGCGCAATAGTAATGCAGCAGTGGAGCGAGTTAATCTAGATATCGCTGACTACAAACAGCAGCACGCTGAGAAGCTTACTGAAAAAGCTCATGGCTGGTTCCAAGAGGTTCGAGATACTGGCGAATCCAAGACACTAGATCTCAACGCCGCTGACCGCTGGACGGTGCATCACGCGGCACACGATTTTGATGATATAGAAACTCACTCGGAGGGTGAGGGTCGCGATCGACGACTTGTAATTAGCTTAAAAGATTAAAAAGCGTTATAATCGGACACGTATATGCAGGAGTTGTTTAATAAACGAAATAGAGTAATCTTACTCGAGTTGGTAAAAACTGACTTTAAATTGCGTTATCAAGGTTCATTTTTGGGAATTTTGTGGTCGGTCTTGAAACCACTCTTACTGTTTTTGGTGATGTACCTAGTGTTTGTGAAATTTTTGAAATTCACTGACGGCACAAAAACCTACCCAATTGTCTTACTCTTAGGTATTGCTCTTTGGGGATTTTTCACTGAAGCTACCTCAGTTGGCATGAACGCTATTGTCAGCAGGGGTGATTTACTGCGTAAAATCAACTTTCCAAAATACATCATCATCATCTCATCGATGTCGAGTGCGCTCATCAGCCTGTCGATCAACTTGATTGTGGTGTTAATCTTTGGCCTCATCTCTGGAGTTGACTTTACGTGGAAAGTACTTTTGGCGCCATTTAGTATCATTCAATTGTTCATCTTGGCAATGGGTGTGTCACTAATATTATCAACATTGTATGTCAAATTCCGTGACATCAGCCATATCTGGGATGTGATTTTACAGATATGTTTCTACAGCATCCCGATCATCTATCCACTTAGTTTGGTGTCAAATTTTCACCCAGGGGTTGCGAAAATCATGATGCTTAACCCTATTGCGCAAAGTATTCAAGACGTCCGATACAGCCTGATTGCTCCACAGACAACACCAACTACGTGGAGTACGGTAAATAATATCTGGATTAGTTTAATCCCTGTTGTACTGACAGTTGTTGTTGTCATTATTGGTGTTATTTATTTCAGAAAAAGCAGCAAAACCTTTGCGGAGAATATGTAATGAGTAAAAAAGCACTAGAAGTAAAAAACCTATATAAAAGCTTCAATTTACCAACTGAACAGGCAAATGGTATCAAGCAAGCCTTTGTGAACTGGACGAAGGGTGTTAAGGGTTATAAAAAACAAGAAGTTCTAAAAGACATTTCCTTTACGGTAGAAAAAGGTGATTTTTTTGGTATCGTTGGACGAAATGGTTGTGGAAAATCGACATTATTAAAGTTGATCTCTGATATCTATTCACCTGATTCTGGGGAAGTGATTGTCAACGGCAAACTCATTCCGTTCATCGAACTTGGTGTTGGTTTCAATCCAGAGTTGACTGGTCGGGAAAACGTCTACCTGAACGGAGCGTTACTGGGTTTCTCACATGATGAAGTCGAAGATATGTATGACGAAATCGTTGATTTTGCCGAACTAGAGCAGTTTATGGATCAAAAACTGAAGAACTATTCGAGTGGTATGCAGGTGCGTTTGGCTTTTTCAATCGCTATTCGTGCTAATACCGACATTCTTGTGCTGGACGAGGTATTGGCAGTTGGCGACGAAGCCTTTCAGCGCAAGTGCTTTGAATATTTCAAACAGATCAAAAAACAGAAAAAGACGGTTATTTTAGTGACTCACGACATGGCATCGGTGCGACGTTTTTGCAATAAAGCAATTATGCTGGAGTCTGGTAAAATCGTCGCTTCAGGCGATCCAAATGAAGTCGCTAACCTGTATTCTATTGAAAACATAGAGTCAACGGCAAAGGCTGATAAGAAATCAAAGAAAAATACTGCGTATATTCAAACAAAAGTAGAAAACAAGGTATTAACACCAAAAGATACCCTGGAAGTTGCGGTGAAATATTTTGTTCCAGAAGACAGGTCGGTTTCGTTTGGTATCTCAATTTTAGACGAAGCCTCAAACCGTATCACCTCTGTTATTGACGATGGATTTTTCATTGACGACAATAATGTTGAGATAACCTCTACCAAAAAGGGTACGTATACGTATAACTACACCTTGCCTTTGGACTTATTTAATAACCGTGACTTTGAAATTACGGCTACCTTGTTTGCTTATGATAAGAAAAAGGATTCGTATGAGCCAATTGCCTACACGACAGAAGAGGATATCAGTCAGTTTTATGTTAGAGAAAATAAGCCGAGGGGTGGTTTACTGAAGACACGTGGTTCATGGATGAGTGTGAAAAGTAAGAAGGAGAAAAAGTCATGAGTAAACTGTACAAATTCTACACCTACACTAGGCAAAATGGGCTAGGCCAAGCTGTCAGGAAAACTCAAATATATCTGTCGAAGAAGACTGCGCCAGCCATCAAGCAGCCAATTGAAGTTATGGCCTCAATTGAAGACATCATGAACGCGGACTACATCAATCACCCGTACAAAACACCAAAGAAAAAGTCAAAAAAGAAGTCTTTGAAAATTGGTTGGGTATTGTCTCCTATTTCAAAAGGAAGTGGTGGACAAAACACCATCACTCGTTTTGCTCGATTCTTGCAAGAACAGGGTCATGACATAACTTTTTACATCTATGAAGGAATTCACCCACAGTCACCAGCTGAAGCTAAGGCGATTTTATCAGAGAGTTTCAATTTTGATGTCGACGTAAAAAAAGTATCACAATACACTGAATCTGACGCATTGATTGCTACTGGATGGGAAACGGCCTACCCAGTATTTAACATCGACACTAAAGCACACAAATTTTACTTTGTGCAGGATTTTGAGCCGTACTTTTATGGGCTAGGGTCAAAGGCAGTATTGGCTGAAAACACCTACAAAATGAATTTTTACGGCATTACGGCTGGGCGTTGGCTGACAAAGAAAGTTAGCGAATACGGCATGAAAGCGGACTATTTCGACTTTGGTGCTGACATGAACATTTACCGTTTGGCAGATAAAGCCGACAAACAAAAGAAGATTTGTTTTTATGCCCGTCCAGTGACTGAGCGCCGCGCTTTTGAGTTGGGTGTCATCGCACTAGATAAATTCCACAAAAAACATCCAGAGTATACCATCGAATTCTTCGGGTGGGACGTATCGAATTATCAAATACCATTTCCATATATCAACCGCGGCATCTTGTCTCACCAAGACGTGGCTGATTTGTACAAAGAATCTGAAGCGTGTTTAGTGTTGTCGCTCACGAATGTGTCACTCCTACCACTGGAGTTGTTGGCGGCTGGTTGTATCCCGGTGATGAATGAAGGTGAAAACAACAGCTTGGTTTTGGGTGAAAACAAATACATCCACTACGCCCCGGCCTCACCGATTGAACTGGCTAATGAATTGTGTAATGTTGTTGAGATCAAAAATATCAATACTTATGCCAAAAAAGCTTCAGAAAGCGTCAAGGATTTGTCATGGGATGAATCATATAAGAAGGTTGAGCGTATTCTGATTCGTGAGGTGATAGGTGGCTAACAACACGCAAAAAATCGATATCACCGTTTTTATCCCGACGTATTTTGGTGAGGATTATTTGGACGATCTGCTAAAAATGGTGTTCAAACAAAAAATCGATAAAACCTATGAAGTTTTGATTTATGATACAAGCTCCACGGATAAAACACCAAAAATCATCAAAAAATATGCTAAAAAACACCCAAACTTACGGTATAAAACCATCACAAAAGAGGAATATGGTCACGGTAAGACGCGGGCTGCCGCCGCTCATGATGCAAAAGGCGACATCGTGGTTTATCTGTCGCAAGACGCTACGCCCGCTCATAAATATTGGCTATACGAGATGACGAAACCATTTGAATTGTCAGATCGTATCATTAGTGTTATGGGAAAACAAGACCCACGGCCAACTACCTTTCCCTTGTTGAAGCGCGAAATTATGGGTGTGTTCAATGGCTTTGGTCCTGATTTTGGAACAACATTGTTTTACAAAGATTCTTTTATCAAAAAGCAGGAAACTTATGACAAGGTGGCGTTTTACTCTGATGTTAACTCAGCTGCCCGTCGCAGTTATTTGACTGGTGAATTGCCATACCAAGATGTTCCGTATGCCGAAGATCAATTGTTTGGCCGTGATGTCATCAACGCGGGCTATATGAAAGCCTATGCTTCCAGAGGTAATGTGTTGCATTCTAATGAATTCAAACTGCGTGAATACAAAATGCGAATGTTTGACGAGACGATGGGGCTTCGTCGTGTGGGTATTGATGTGCCGCTACCGACTATTTCTCAGATAACTAAAATGGTCATCATCGGGTGGATTCGTGACACGTTATTTACGCTGCGTGATAAACAATATTCACGGAAAAGAAAGCTATTCTATCTGGTGCTCAACATCTTTTACAATATAGAAAAGTGGCGTGGTGTACGCCGGGCAGTGTTGACAAAATTAGACGATCACACGGCGATCGATAAATATTCATTAGAGCACGTTGAAGCAAAATCAAAAAGCTAGCGTTTAGTTTGAAAAAATTGATTTTTTACTGTATCATTATCCCAGGGTAATGACTATGAAACAGAAAAAACTTTCTAAACTATCACGCAAAAAAATTATCATCATATCACTAGTGGCAGTAATTATTGTTGCTGGCTCGTATGTGGCGGCAGCTTACTATAATAAATGGCTGCCATTCTCAGATCAGGACAAGGCTTTTACGGTTGACGATCAAGGTCGTGGAGTAAATCCAAACAAAACTAAAACTGAGAAAAAAGATACCAAAAATGTCGAGGACAACCCAGACAATAAGTCAGCTCGACCAAATACTGACGTGACACCGCAGCCAAAGACCGACCCTCAAACAAAAAAGCGATCAGTCTATGTGCTAATGACCAGTGTTGAGCAATCAGTCGATAAGCACACCATTACGGCTAGTGGATTTGTGACAAATGCTGTTGAACAAGATGGTAAGTGTACCTATGTGTTTACGCTGGGTAATCGAGTCGTCAAAAAGACAGCCGGAGCAACTCCTGGCCCAAGCTCAACATCATGTGAAACGATGCGTGTGAGTAGGGATGAACTAGGGGCTGCTGGTAAATGGACGGTATCAATTGAATATGCGTCAGGTAGGTCTCAAGGTGTAGCTGATGGTATGACGGTGGTGGTTGAATAGATGAAAAAAGTATTAGGATTATTACTGAGTGTAACCTTTGCGGTTATTATCTCCCAGGGAGCTGGGGCTTCAGGCTTCAATCCTGGTAGAATTATTGACGATGAGATTTTTTATGACTCACGAGCCATGGGCTCTGCGGCGGCGGTACAGCGGTTTATCGAACAACACACGCCAGCGTGTGACACGTGGGGTACTGGCCCTTCTGGACACGGTAACACTAAAGCACAGTATGCAGCACAGCGCGGCTGGCATGGTCCGCCGTATGTTTGTTTGCAGAATTATCACGAGAATCCAAACAACGGTGAAAACTCCTTTGATCGTGGGGGCGGTGCTTTTCCTGGTGGTATTAGTGCTGGTCAGATCATCTGGGATGCTGCGCAGCGATATCAGATAAATCCGCAAGTGTTATTAGTGATGCTACGAAAAGAGTCAGCAGGTCCACTGTTTGCCGACTCGTGGCCACTGCGGTCACAATACAAATATGCCATGGGATATGCCTGTCCTGATAGTGGCCCGGGATATACTGCTAATTGTAGTTCAGAATTGGGCGGGTTTTATAAGCAGGTGAATAAGGCCGCTTGGCAATTACGAAAATATCGCAATGAAATCCAAAACTATAATTACCGACCAGGTCGAGTCAATAGAATCTTGTATAACCCAAACCCTGCTTGTGGCTACCGAGATGTGTATATCGAGAATTACGCAACGGCTAGTTTGTACATCTATACGCCATACGTACCAAACGATGCCGCACTGGCGGCTTATCCTGGCACGGCACACTGTGGAGCATACGGCAACCGCAACTTCTTCTATATGTTTAGGGAGTGGTTTGGAAGTACTCACGTCAACAGTACCTTGCTGAGATCTCATGACAACGCAACAGTTTACTTGGTGTCTGATAATGTTAAGTATCCAGTGCCGAACTATGACATTTTGGCGGCATTATCTCCTCTGGGTGGTGTTGGTTTCGTGTCTCAATCGTATCTAGATAAGATTCCGACAGGCCAAGTGGCGAACCGATTGATGCGATCACCTGATGGTACTGTGTATTTCTATGATTCTGGCATCAGACTGGCGTTTACAACCTGTGCCATGGTGGCGCAATACGGTATGGATTGTGGCCATAGCATGCTACTCACCGAGGCGCAAGTGAATAAGTTCTATCACGGTCCGCGCATGGGGCACGGCTATAAGACAACTAGTGGTAAGCGATTCTATATCCAAAACGGTACGCGCCGTGAAGTTTTGGATGACAAATCATTAGCTTTGCAACAATACGATCAAGGATATAATGTGCTGGGCGAATCAGCCATTCAATACCTACCATATGGCGCACCAGTCGTCAGAGAGGCAGCGGTCGTGAGAAATAGGGATACTGGTCATCAAAAACTGATCAGTAACGGAACGCTGCATAACATCAGGCACTCTGAATATGTTGACCAAACCCTACAGTCACTTGGTGGCGGAGTATTACAACAGGAAAGCATCAATAAACTACCGCAAACCGAACAAACAGTGGATGATTATGTTAAGAATCCAGCCGGGGAGACATTCCTTATCACCAACCAAGGCAAAAAGAAGGTGACAAAACCACAAGATATACCAGTCAGTCCGCTGGCGCTGTCAGACGAAACAGTTCGTTCTTTGCCTGGAGCTGGAGCGCTGGATGAGGTCGTGACGCTAAAATCGTCAGACAATGGCACAGTATATGTCATGGAATCACGCCAGAAACGACCGATAGTTGCTATGGAGGATGTATTTGCTATCACTAAAACTGAGCGACCAACTATTGCCTGGCTGTCGGGTGAAACTATCCGAAAGATTCCTTCAGGCAACGTGGTCTTTGCGCCGGGTAAGATGGTAAAAGCACCTTCTAATGGTACGGTATATGTTTCTGATGGATATGACACACTCATCCCGTTGTCACACTTTGATCAAGCTGCTGATTTGGGTGTTAATGGCGCCATCCGTCAAGTTGATGACAAAGTGGTTGAAAAATATAAAGTCAGCAACCGAGTCTTATCCCCATATGTCAGCTGCGAAGGACACAACTATCTGGGTATGGGCGGTAAGTTATATGAGTTAAATCTACCATTACAAAACCCATATCCACTGCAGAGCAAAACATGCGCCATGCTGGCTAAAGAAGCAAAACTACCGCAGTTCGTGGGTGATCCAGGTGGCACCATCTATCATCTGAAAAATGGAACCCTGCACCCGATTCGTAGTTGGCAAAAATTCGTTGATCTTAATAAAGAAAACCTCCCTATCGTTAAGATTTCTTATATAACAGTTGGTCTGTTGGCTAAGGGTGAACTCATATAGCAAAACAGCGAACATAAGTGTATAATTAGTGCTATATGAATATGGTGCGAGAGAAGCTTGATACTATCAAGAAAAAGTTAGTGTTGTTGTGTAGCCAGCCACATAAAGTTTATCTTATAATTGGGTTCATTGGCGCATTAGGTTTTGCGGTCATCACTCCTCCATTTCAAGGTCCTGATGAGCCGGAGCATTATATTCGTGTGCAATATATTGCACATGGACATGTTATACCAGTTAACCCAAAGAGTACTGGCGCTAGTTTGCCAAAATCTGTTGGTGATACGCTGAGACTAACTTTCTATGATGATGAGATTCGTGGCTTTTCAGCTAAAAAATATGATTTTAACCGCACTAAACAAGCCGTCAAAAAATCGTTAAACTCAAGTGAGCGGTATCAGCCGCCGATGGTTTCATACAACTTCTTAACCTATTTACCAGCTGTTCCAGGCGTATTCTTGGCTAATGTCTTTAATCTTAGCCCGGTCATTTCTCTTTATGTCGCACGAATATTATTAGCTTTAGCATCAGTAATAATAGTTTATTTTGCCATTAAACTGTTACCAGGTAAGAAATATCTATTTACGTTTGTCGCGCTACTACCAATGATGTTGTTCCAGCAATCTATGGTGGGAACGGACGGAGTATCATACGCGATATTCATGTTATTCCTGGCATATATGTTACGCTTATACACACAGTCAACAGATATACAGCGTAGTCAGTGGATTAAATTGGCTTTACTATGTGGTGCAATTGTTTGGTCTAAACCATTACTATATCTATTTTTGCCACTGATCATCATTTTGGTAAAAAAGAAGCATTTTTGGCGTTGGTCAATAATAGCCGCGGTTATTAGTGTGTTGCTACTTGGAGCTAATATGTTGATGGCGGATAACGCAGGCGAATATGAATACAGAAGTGATTCATTACCTCAAAATATACAATCAGATAAAC
This sequence comes from Candidatus Saccharimonadota bacterium, assembly GCA_905372835.1. Taxonomy (GTDB): domain Bacteria; phylum Patescibacteriota; class Saccharimonadia; order Saccharimonadales; family Saccharimonadaceae; genus Nanosynbacter. The sequence goes on from CAJPQK010000001.1 coordinate 132,885, forward strand.
AATTACAGAATCTCAAAGAACATCCAAAGCGGGGACCGCGTGTCCTGTGGAACTCATATATGACGTCGTTTGGTGATGATGAGGCTCGAGGCGTGATTGGTACCTTTGGTGCGGCAGATGCACTATATCCATTATGGATGGGTTATATATATATCTTTGTACTGGGAATGACAGCGACAGTATCATTAGGAAAAAACAAGAGTAAGCTTACCATCCCAAACTCCTGGCGTTGGCTAGCAGTGGGTCTGGCTGTGGTGCATTTTATTGCAGTCAATTTAGCCATCTATCTGACTTATACGCCGTATAATTTTGACATCATCTACGGGGTGCAGGGCCGTTATTTCTTGCCAACACTCATCATTATTTTTATGGCGATATTTTGGGGTCGAGGGGCTGAGTTAAAGCCGCAAGATAAGAAAAATATCATCACAATTTCATCATTACTCGTCTTGTCGTTGGTGATGATGGCATTACTGATAACGTTCCAGCGGTATTTCATGTATACCCCGTAAGGTGAGGTGATTGTATGCAAAATATCAAAAAAGATTATCTCTGGAACTCGCTGGGTTCGTTGTTACAGAGTGCAATCTCACCGGTATTGCTAATTATTATCACTCGACTAAACGGTATTGATGATTCTGGATTGTTTTCGTTTGCACTGTCGCTTTCGGTGGTCTTTTGGGCAGTATCCTTGTGGGGTGGTCGGACATATCAAGTATCTGATGTTAAGCGGGAATTCTCAAGTGGTGGTTATGTTGCTGTACGCTTTGTCGCATCGCTCATTGTGGCAATTTCCGCAATAGCATTTTGTGTACTGAACGGATATAGCACCACAAAAACAGGCTTAATTATGATTTTGGTAACCTTTAAAATTCTAGAATCAATTGCCGACTCGTTGTACGGTATCTTGCAGATCCATCACAAGTTATATATCGCTGGTATATCACTAGCCATGAAAGCGATTCTTGGTTTTGGGGCATTCATGGCGGTTGATATTCTAACCGAGAATGTCATATACGGAGCGCTGGCAATACTACTCGTCAATATACTCATCATCCTCTTGTACGACGTGTTATGGGTGCGATGTGTTGAGATTATTAACGTAAATAAAAAACTATGCAAAAAATATATCACCCAGGCTGTTACCATCATGAAACACACGTCAGCGGTATTTGTCGTAATGTTTTTGACGATGTTTTCACTCAATATTCCGCGGTATTTTTTGGATAAAGCCCATCCTGACCAAATTGGTTATTTCGGCATTATGGCGATGCCAATTACGCTCCTTGGACTCTTTATCTCGTTTATCATTCAGCCGAATGTCGTCAATTTATCTGAACTATTAGCAAAAGGAAAATTGAAGGAGTTTGCGCGAATTGTTGGTAAGATTAATCAAATAACCTTTGGAATAGGTGTACTTTCAGTTATCCTGAGTTATTTGATTGGTGTTTTGATACTTAACGTTATTTTTGGCATCAATATCAATAATTTCCGCCTTGATTTGATGATTATGGTTATTGGTGCGGTGGCGAACGCTTTTGTGTCGATTTATGTTAATCTGCTAATCATTATGCGTCGATTTAAGGGACAATTTTACACACTACTACTCACAGATATTTTGGCGGTAGCGGTGTCTATGTGTCTAATTGAGCGGTTGGCAATGTTAGGTAGTGTGCTGGTTTTTATGATGATCAGCTTTTTGCAAGTAGCGCTTCTGTTGGTCATCTACAAGCGGTCGCTAAAAGATGCTATAATAATTGACAAAGTAAAGGGGAGTTATGAGTAAGAAGTATGTAATTCTGGGGGCAAGTGGACAACTGGGTAAGGCGCTGTGTGCTATGTTTCCAGATGCCAAGGCGTTATCACGAGAAGAACTAGATATAGCCGATAAAGCACAAATAAACGCATTTGATTGGTCAAAATACGACGTTATCATAAATGCAGCAGCCTTGGTTAACGCTGATGGTTCTGAGACAGCAGAACTGCGTGCCAAGACGTGGCTGGCCAATGCTTATGGTCCACGTAATCTCGCCAAAATTGCCATTGAGAAAAATAAGACCCTTGTCCATTATTCATCAGACTATGTCTGGGACGGTCGAGAGAAAAACCATCAAGACGATGAAGTGGTTGCGCCTCTTTTGGTCTATGGAGAAAGTAAGGCAGCTGGTGATTTGGTGGTTAGTTTGGTGCCAAAACACTACGTTATGCGGGTATCATGGGTTGTTGGTGATGGTCACAATATGCCAAAAACCATGAAAAATTTGGCAGATATGCGTATTAATCCAAAAGTTGTTAATGATCAATTTGGTCGGCTAACGTTTGCGTCAGAGATTGCTCGAGCTACCAAGTATTTCTTAGATAATAACGTTGCGTATGGGCTATATAATGTATCTAATGATGGTCCAGTTAAGTCGTGGTACGAAATTGCCGCTGATGTTTTCGAATATGCTGGACATGACCGTAACCGTGTGCAGCCGATTTCCACTGAGGAATATGCAGCCAGCAAACCAGGTTTTGCACCGCGGCCACTCAATAGCGACATGGACTTATCAAAGCTGCGCCAAACAGGTTTTACACCAAGTGATTACACTGGTCTATTAAAAGATTATATTAAACAATTACCAGCGGATGAATAGGATGTTGCGACTGTGAATAAAGGAATTTTAAATGTTATATATCAGAGTGATGACAACTATGCCGTAGTTAGTGCAATATCTATTGTGTCGCTTTTGAAAAACAATAAACATTTGAAAGAAATTAATATTTTTTACCTCGGATATCAGCTCAAGAAAGATAGTATCAACAAATTCAACAAAATGGTTGGAAACTATAAGAATGCCACAATTACGTTTGTTGACGTATCAAGTTATCCTGATGAGTTGAAAGAGATTGGTGTTAAGGCTTGGAAAGGCCTGTATATCACATGGTATAAGATGTTAGCGTTTGCCAAGCTTGACATTAAAACAGACCGAATTTTATACATTAATCCACACACGGTGATTAGCGGTGCACTTGATGGTCTTCTGGAGCTTAATTTTGAGGACAATGTGATGGCGCTGTCATACGACGCTACCATGGTAAACGCACATAAAGAGGTCATCGGTTTGAAGCCAACCGACGGTTACTTTAACTGTGGAATTATGCTTATCAATCACAAAAAATGGATGAAAGACAAGATTGACGCTAAGATGCGCGAGCATCTACGGCACAACCACTATGAGGTGGCTGACCAAGACTTATGTAATGTATTTTTCAAAGGCAAGATCAAGAAGGTTGGTGTGGAGTATAATTTCTCGACTGTGTTCTATAGCTATGATATTAAAAAATACATCAAAGCTAACGGCTTCTTACCCGAAAGCTTTTATAGTTATGATGAGATCATGGAGAGTTACTACACACCAAAGATTATTCACTCACAGTTTGGTATGAATGGTCGGCCATGGCAGCAAGGTAATGAAAACCCAGTTGGTATTTTGTGGCGTAAGTATCTACATCTGACGCCGTGGAAAAATACTACGATGCCAGTAGCCAAGAAGGATATGAACTGGCGACTATATGACTTATTGCCACAATCAATAATTGTTAAACTGTACGCTTGGGCGGTTAATCGCAAATTTGCGAGGAAGAAATGATGAGCAGTAAATCGCAGCACACTTTTGTCGTTTTAGCCTATAAAGAATCACCATTTTTGGAAGATTGTGTTAAATCTGTGATGAATCAGCAATATAACAGTGATGTTGTAATTGCTACATCAACACCAAATGCTTTTATTGATGCTATCGCTAAAAAATACGGCCTGAAAGTAATTGCTCGACCAGAAAAGGATAGAGGTAAGGGTGCTGCTAGTGATTTTGATTTTGCATTATCCGTTTCTGAGACGACACTAACTACCGTCGCTAACCACGATGAGATATATGACTATAATTATTCTTCAGAGGTGGTTGCGTATTATGAAAAACACCAGGATAGTTGCATTATCTTTACTAGGGCCTATGACATCAAAGGCAATTTTGCGGTGACTAAATCTCTAAATTTAGTTATTAAAAATATGCTTTGCTGGCCGCTGGCAATTTCCAAGAAGAGTCGATTTACTAAGAGGCTGCTTCTGTCGTTTGGTGATCCAATTTGCTGTCCAGCTGTAACTTTTGTTAAAGGTCACTACAAGCTTCCGGTTTTTGAGTCTGATTTGATAGCGACGTTTGATTATTGGGCGTGGGAAAAACTGTCTAAAAATACTTACGGCTTTGGGTATATTAAAAAATCACTAATGGGTCATCGTATCCATGAAGGTTCAATCACCACCAAGGCGATTGGCGACAATGCTCGTGCCAAGGAAGAATATATGATTTTGTCAAAGTTTTGGCCAAAACCAATAGCTAAAATCATCTCATCAGTATATCGACTCAGTGAGCGGAGTAACGGGTGAAAATTGCTATCACTGGAGCAAGTGGATATATCGGGCGTCACATTGCTGCGCTAGCTAAAAAGAATGGCCATGAGGTGGTAGCTATTGATAGATCGAGCGATATCGATATTTTTGCTCAACACGACAATATATTTGAAGCGTTACAAAAACCTGATGTTTTACTGCATTTAGCTTGGCGAGATGGCTTTCGACACAATTCACCAGAACATATGAAAAATCTCTCTCATCACTACGATTTTTTGCGGTCATATATCAACAGTGGCGGCAAGAATGTGGCGGTGATGGGTAGCATGCATGAGGTTGGGTACTGGGAAGGCGCAATCGATGAGCAGACACCGTGCGATCCGCTGTCTCAATACGGTGTTGCCAAAAATGCCTTGCGGCAAAGTATGATGCTGCTCACAAAAGATAGCGACATTAGCTTATATTGGCTGCGTGGTTTTTATATCTATGGCGATGATATGGGCGGCCACTCGATATTTTCCAAAATCGCACAAGCTGCTGCTGACGGTAAAACCGAATTTCCTTTCACGACAGGCAAAAATAAATATGATTTTTTGCATATTGATGAATTTTCGGATCAAGTGTTAGCGACTATCACTCAAGATAAGGTAACGGGAATAATCAATATTTGTTCTGGTAAACCAGTTAGTCTAGCTGAGCGGGTTGAACAATACATACAAGACAATCACTATCATATCAAATTGCAGTATGGAGCGTTTCCGGACAGGCCGTATGATTCGCCGGCAGTTTGGGGTGATGACTCAAAAATAAGAATGATTACAGGCTAGATAATACACCTATTTTTTAGACAATCTGATCGATAATTCTTGATGTAAATCGCGCAGTCTACGCTCATTTTGGTCGATACGTTGGCGCTGTGTATTAGCGATGTAGAACAGTAGGATGATGGTGGTGGTTTGTAGAATATCAAACAGGCTGAGTTCTGATGAATCCAGTGGTGGATGGCCAATTGAAATATTATACATTGGGAACGACCCCACTAGGATAATCATGATAACCAACCAAATGATTAATTGATGGCGAAAGCGCGCCAGGCTGACTTTGCGCAGCTTGTATTGAGTAATGATGTTGATCAGTGCCGCCAGGATAATCGGCACGTTGAGTAGGACAAGGATAAGATATCTCATTCAAATAGCTCCATTAAGCGTTGCTTGAATAGTCGTTTGACGATATTGATGGCGTTCCAGTTGTTTTGACCTTTGGCGCGAGAATAATCAGTGTAAATTGCTTTGATTGGGTATTCGGAAATGACCATACCCGCTTGTTTGGCGCGCCAAATCATCTCTGAACAAAACTCATAACCAGTTGATTTCCAGTCGAGGTTATCAATTGCCTTTCGTGAGTAAACCCGTAGACCAGACTGTGAGTCGGTAACATTGATACCGAACAGGGTGTAAGTGATGAAACTTAGCCCCTTGTTCCCTAAGATCTTAGTCCGGGACATACCCTCGCTGTTAATGAGTCGACTGCCGATGAGTAAATCGGTGTCAGAGCTGTCACTTTGCCGAATGCCCGCCAAAACATCTTCTGGATCATGCTGGCCATCAGCATCCATGGTAGCCGCGATATCATAACCGTTTTGTCGTGCGTAGGTAAGGCCGGTTAGCGTAGCACCGCCAGCTCCAGAGTTTAAGATGTGATCAATGACAATTGCACCACCTTTTTGCGCCTGTTTAAGTGTATCGTCTTTGGATCCGTCATTAACGAGTACAATGTCAATGGTATAGGATGCATTAGCCTTTGAAAAAACTTTCTTGGATTTCTTAATCACATCCTTAATGACGGCGCCTTCATTGTAGGCAGGTATGATAACACAAACTCGTTTCATGTTAGTTATATTATAACAACCTTGTGAAATAGTTGCTATATCCAGATTTCTTCAGTGATTGTGCTAAAGTATTTAACTCTTCTTTGGAAATCCAACCGTTTGTAAAGGCAATTTTCTCTGGACTACCGATGATGCGGCCAGTTCGTTTTTGGATGACGCGAACGAAGTCGGAGGCGTCAGTCAGACTATCAATCGTCCCAGTATCCAGCCAAACGTCACCGTTGTCTAGGGTCTGGACCTGTAGTTTACCGCGGCGTAGATATTCAGCATTAATGGAGGTGATTTCTAGCTCGCCGCGGTCGGATGGTTTGACATTCTTGGCAATTTCAACCACGTCATTGTCGTAGAAATACAGACCAACAACGGCAAAGTTTGACTTTGGCTCAGCTGGTTTTTCTTCGATGGAGATAGCTTGATTTTGCTTATCAAACTCGACAACACCGTACCGTTCTGGGTCAGAAACTTTGTAGGCAAAAACAGTACCGCCGTCAGGATTAGTACACTCCTGTAGAGACTCATCCAGCCGCTCACCATGGAAGATATTGTCTCCCAGAACTAACGCCACCTTGTCGTCGCCGATGAATTCTTCACCGATGATGAAAGCTTGCGCCAAGCCATCTGGTTTAGGCTGAACGGCATATTTGAGGGTGATGCCCCACTGTGAACCGTCGCCAAGAAGCCGTTGAAAGCCAGCTTGGTCGTCTGGTGTGGTGATTATCAAGATATCACGAATCCCTGCCTGCATGAGTGTGGTAAGCGGATAATAAATCATCGGCTTATCATAAATTGGCATTAACTGTTTACTAATCGCCTGAGTGATTGGCCAAAGGCGCGTGCCTGATCCACCCGCTAAAATTATTCCTTTCATAAAAACTCCTTTTGATTCAGTATATAATCTTTCAGGTCGTGCGTCCAATCACGGCTAGTAAATCCAGTTGAATGTAACTTGTCAAGGCTCATGTTGCTGCCTAATGGACGTGGTGCAATTCCATCTTTGCCGGCAAAATATTCAGCCGTTGTCGTATTGGTAACGGTTAGGTCATTGCGCCCAGCTAGCGCAAAAATTTGCCTGGTAATATCTGCCCAGCTTTCCAACGGGCCATCATTTGTGGCATTGTATGTGCCGAATGGTGCTTGAGTTGACAGCAGGTGGTCAATAATTCTCACCAATTCACGAGTAAAGGTTAATCGGCCAATTTGGTCGTGAACAACAGTTGGTGAAATATTTTTCTCCGCCAATCCCAGCATGGTGCGGACGAAATTTTTACCTTCACCAATCACCCAAGTAGTGCGCAGTAGATAAAACTTATCCAACTGCTCAACGAGTAGATCTCCAGCCGCCTTTGATGCACCATAAACACTCAGCGGGCTGAAGTCCTCATTTTCAGAATGAGGTTCTTTCGTCCCGTCAAATACGTAATCACTAGAGATATGTACTAAAGTCATATTGTGAGAGCGACAAACTCGGGTTAGGTTTGCAACAGCTGAGGCGTTAACCTTCCAGGCTGCTACGCGACCCTCTGGTGTTTCTGCTCCGTCAACATTGGTAAAGGCTGCTGCATTTAACACGATTGATATTCCTGACCAGTCGAATGACTCAACTGATCGGCGGTCAGTGATGTCCATTTCGTCTATGTCGGCGAACTGAGCTTCTGGATATTGCCGACGAAGTGCTCGTCCTAGCTGGCCGTTCGCTCCGACGATAAAGATATTACTTGAATCCATATTACACCTCCATTGGGATTACGTTTGCAAGTGGCGGGTGAGCGGCATCCTTTTCAGAAATGATGGCTTGGTCCTGGCTGATGGGCCAGTCGATACCAAGTGCTGGATCAAACAGATTGACAAAGGTGTATTTGGCGTCTGGCGACCAGTGCGCATCAACTAGGTAAGTATAGGCGATGTTATCATCAAGCGTTTGGTAGCCGTTGGCAACGCCTTTGGGTACGAAAATTGCCGTGCCAGGATTGATTTCATGTGTGAAAACCGTACCGAAGCTGTCGCCTTTACGTAGATCACACCACGCACCAAATACGCGGCCATTGGCGGTGGAGATGAACTTGTTCCACGGCTCGGCGTGTAAGCCCCGAGTGGCGCCAGCTTTATCATTAAAGCTGATGTTGTTCTGCACGATGTTAAATGACGGTAGTCCCAGTGCTTCCATTTTTTCTTTCTGGTAATTTTCTTTGAACCAGCCGCGGTTATCGCCATGGACTGGTAGTTTGACGATGAATAGCCCGGGGATGGGTGATTCGGTGACGGTTAGTTCGTTGTAGTCGTTTGGATCGAAGCTCATGGATTGTCCTTTCGCCATAGTTGATAATAGTGTAGTCCTGCCAGGGTTTGGCAATCATTAATTTCGCCTTCTCGAATCAAATCATCAATCTCATCAAGCGTGAAAAACCGCATATCGCTAAACACTTCATCGCTTTGCTCACGTTGGCCAGTGAAGCTTAGTTTTCGGGCTAGGCAGACCGCCATTTTTTCGGTCAATAAACCGTTACAAACGTATGCTTCACCTAGTTTTTGCCAAGAATGAGCGATGATGCCGGTTTCCTCCTCGAGTTCGCGTTTTGAAGCCTCTAGTAGATCTTCATTGTCACCTCCGCCACCGGGCAGCTCCCAGCCAAAGCTTTGTGAGGGATAGCGAAAACCGCGCACTAAATACAAGCGCTCTTGGTCGTCTACTACTACAATCATGCACGAATCTCGCGACTCCATGTAGCCATAGATTCCGGTATTTCCGTCTTGACTAATAGTCTGATCTTCGTGGATGGTAATCCAAGGATTTTGGTAGACGATTTTACTGCTGACTTTAGTTTTTGACGGCACATCTGTCATGATTATTGCCCCTGTTTTGCGTAGGCTGCTTCAACGGCTTCTTTTTGGGCTTTCCACCAGTCTTCGTGTTCGCGGTACCATTCAATAGTTTGCAGTAGGCCGTCGCGCATACCCGTTTGATTGTCGGTGTATTCAGGCTGCCAGCCCAGCTCGCGGCGTAGTTTGCTGGAATCCATGGCGTAGCGCATGTCGTGGCCTGGGCGGTCATTGACGTGTTCGTACCAATCTTTACCTTTGCCCATCAGCTCGCAAATCAGTTCAATCACCATTTTGTTGTTGATGTGATCGTTGTCAGCACCGATGATGTAAGTCTCACCCAGCTCGCCTTTTTCCAAGATGAGATGAACGGCCGAGTTGTGATCATCAACGTGAATCCAGTCGCGGACCTGTTCGCCGGTACCGTACAGTTTTGGCTTGATATCGCTCAAAATATTGGTGATTTGGCGCGGAATAAACTTTTCGATGTGTTGGTAGGGTCCGTAATTGTTTGAACAATTGGAAATCGTCGCTTTGATGCCGAAGCTGCGGATCCAGGCGCGTACCAGCATATCGCTGGAAGCTTTGGTGCTGGAGTAGGGGCTGGATGGATTGTACGGGGTGTCTTCGGTGAAACGGTTTGGATCGTCAAGTTCCAAATCACCAAACACTTCGTCGGTCGAGATGTGATGGAGACGCTTGCCGTGCTTGCGGACAGCCTCAAGAATGGTGTAGGTGCCGATGACGTTGGTTTCGACAAACGGCCACGGATTGCGCAGAGAATTGTCATTATGGCTTTCAGCGGCGAAATGCACCACAATGTCGGTTTCAGCGACTAGTTTGTCCATCAACTCGGCATTACAAATATCGCCTTCTACGAAATTAATCTGGTCAGCCACTGGTTGTAAATTGGCAGTATTACCCGCATAGGTGAGCTTGTCGATAACAGTGATGTCGTATTCTGGCTTGTGTTTGACGGTATAATGTACAAAATTCGAGCCAATGAATCCCGCACCTCCCGTAACTAGCATTCTGGTCATATATATACTATACCATGTATAATAGATTGCATCAGGCTAAAACAGGAGATGATATGAGAGCCGCAGTGGTTATTCTGAATTATAAAGGCTGGCAGGACACGAAGAAATGTTTGGCTGCCATGAAAAAGCAGACGCATGAAGATTTTGAGATATATTTGATAGACAATGGATCGGGTGATGACTCGGTTAAAGAATTATCAAAAATCAGGATGAAAAATCTTCACTTCCATCAGGAGCCGAAAAATACGGGCTTCACTGGAGGGGTTAATATTGGAATTCGTTGGGCTATTGAACACGGCTTTGACGCGGTGGCCTTGTTGAACAATGATGCGGCTCCAGAACCAGATTGGCTCAAAAACCTAGCGACTGCTTTGGAACAGAAGCCAGAGATCGGTGCGGTCACTAGTTTGATGTTGGACACCACTGGTAACTTCATTGATGACGCTGGTGACGAATATTCTACCTGGGGTATTCCGGCGCTGCGTGCGGAGCATTTACCAAAAGACCAAGCCCCTGACAGTGGCCTACTTTTTGGTGCAACGGGTGGAGCAACCTTGTATCGCACCAAAGTTTTTCAGCAAATTGGCTTCTTTGATGAGGACTTTTTTGCGTACAACGAAGATGTTGATATTTCATGGCGTATGCAGCTAGTTGGCTGGAAAGTGTGGTATGAAAAAACTGCTGTAGTTTTCCATAAACACTCAGCAACAAGCTCTAAAATCCCTGGTTTTACCATCAATCAAGTGTTCAAAAACTTGCCACAGGTATTTTGGAAGAATGTGCCATTTCCTATGATCATACCGATGTGGTTCAAATTTACGCTCATATATTTCATGTTCATGGTGTACCAAATACCAAAAGGTGGCTTTAAATTTGCAGCCAAAGGATTTATACAAAGTATACGCCTATGGCCACAATCTCTGGCTAAGCGCCGCCGCATCCAAAAGACCAAAACCGTTTCAAATGCTTACATTAAATCATTGCTATATCACAGTCTCCCATTAAAGCAGGTGAATCGCATTAAGAAAGCCTTGGGATTTAAGTAATTAGAGGGTAAAATAACACTATGAAACGCGATTTCCTGTTCACCTCAAAAGCGTTACTCTTACTGGCTGATGTTGCGATGGTGGTGCTGTCATTTGCGCTGGCCTATTATTACCGAACACACCTGGACACTCGCGTGTATTATTTTGTGCCGCAAATTCGCAACTTTGTTGTGCTCATCGTCGCTTTGTTGCCACTGTGGCTGATAGTCAATGCATTGTCTGGGCTGTACAACCGAGAAATATTTTTGTCGCGCCCCAAAGAGTATATGCGGGTGCTGTTGACCTCGGTGATTAGTGTGATGGCGCTGATTTCTTATGAATTTTTCACTGGCGAAGATGTGTTTCCGGTACGAATCATTGCAATATACTTTGTGGTCATTAACTTTATCTTGATGATTCTTGGTCGTGAGATTGTAAAATTGATCAATAGCGTGTTAATTCTACGTGGCTTTGGTAGGCAAAAAGTGTTGATCGTTGGTGATAATGATAAAACTGTTGAGCTGGCAGAATATTTTGGCAAAAATATCAATTATGGCTATGATGTCGTTGGTGTCGTGGCTGGCTATGGTGGTAAAGGGGTTGAAACCTTTAAAAACTTTAAAACAGCAGTAGAATCAGTTCGCCCAGCTATCATCATGCAAACTGACATCACGCGGTCTCAAGAAGTCTATCACTACGCTTTGTCAAACCACCTGACCTATATGTTTGTGCCGCAGCAAGATCGGATGGTGTCTAAGATGAATAGCGTGGAAATCATTGCTGGACTACCAATCATAGAAATTCAGGCGACCCAGTTGTTTGGGGTTGGTCGAGTGTGGAAACGCTTGATGGATATCGTGGTCGGTAGTGTGGCACTGCTGCTACTCTCACCAATCATGTTGTTGGTTGCTATCATCATGAAGCTGAGTGCGCCGCGTGAAGCTGTATTCTTCCGTCAGACCAGGCTGACACGCTTTAACCGCGAATTTAGGATCTATAAGTTCCGCTCACAGAAATCCAAATATAACGGTACAACCCCTGAAGAAGCTTTTACCATGATGGGCCGTCCAGAGCTGATCAAGCAATACCGTGACAATGGTGATCAACTAGACAACGATCCACGCATCACTCGGTTGGGGCGATTTCTCCGGGCAACCTCACTGGATGAATTGCCGCAACTACTGAATGTCGTCAAAGGTGATATCTCACTAGTTGGTCCACGAGCGTTGATCCCTCAGGAGATCAATCAGTATAAGCGTAAAGATACTATCTTGGCAGTGAAATCCGGCTTGACTGGTTTGGCACAGGTGTCTGGCAGGCGTGATATTAGCTTTGAAGAGCGACGTCAGCTTGATGTGTACTACGTGCAGAACTGGTCGTTATGGTTGGATATTCGTATTTTGGTAAAGACGTTTGGGATGGTGTTGTTCCAGCGGGGAGCTCGATAATGGCTTCTGAGGGTCGGGAAGTGCCGCGCGTTGCCATTGTTTGTGATTGGCTGACGACCTATGGCGGAGCGGAGAAAGTAGTCAAATCCATCCATGAACTATTCCCTGACGCGCCTATTTTTACCTCTCAATATTCTCGCAAGCAAATAAATTGGTTTGATGATTGCCAGGTATATGTCGGTTGGGTGAATATTTTTCCTGCTCGTCTCAGGAAGATTTTGGCGGTACCCAGGGCGTTATATTTCAATCATTTGCACCGTAAATTACGCCACTATGGCACCATCATCACCGTTTGTACGGCAGAAAGTAAGGGAATTAAACTTTACCCGCATCAAACAGGAATTTGCTATTTGCAGGGACCGCCGACGCAGTACTTTTGGGGAATGTATGATGACTATGTCAAAAACCCTGGTTTTGGTAAGCTGAACTTTATCGTACGGTTCTTTTTTAAGCTATTGGTTGGGCCGCTGCGCAAGATTGATTGGAAATTTGCCCAGCGACCAACAGTGCTGGTAGCTAACTCGTCATATTCGGCTGCGGAAACCGAAAAGTACTATGATCGGTCCGCTCGCGTGTTGTTTCCGCCAGTGGAAGTCGATAAATTTACTGTTGGCTCGGCCACTAATTCCAAAGAAGAATTTTTCATCACCACCTCTCGGCAGGTCAACTGGAAGCGTCTGGATATCGCTATTCAGGCGTGTCTGTTGTCAGGCAAGCGGCTGGTGCTGGTGGGTGACGGCGCAGAACACGGCATTTTACAGCAACTGGCGGGAGATAGTCCGCTCATTAGATTTATCCCGCGCATTGATAGTCCTGAGGAGTTAAATACTCTGGTATCCCAGGCAAAAGGATTTATTTTCCCAAGCATTGAGCCATTTGGTATCGCGCCAATTGAAGCACTGAGCGCTGGTGTACCGGTGATTGCCTTGAAGCAAGGCGGGGCGCTGGACTATATTCACGAAGGGAAAAATGGCACATTCTTTGACAAGCAGACAGTCGAAAGTTTAGTGGCGGCAATGCAGCGATTTGACAGTATGGCATTTAACAAACAGCAGGTATCAGCATCGGCGAAGGGTTTTTCAGACGCAAGGTTTAAGCAGGAGCTGCAGCGGATAGTTGATGATGCAACTGATAACTAATGTGCGACAACATCTGCCGTCGTGGCTGATAAAAGCTAGCTTCACGGAGAAGTTGGTGTTGTTGGCGCCCGTGGCGGTGTGGTTTTCGTATTTTCCTACCATATCTTTTGGTCGGCAAAGTGGCACTAATTTAGAGCTATCAATTGCCGTCATCTATGCAGTAATTTTGGCATTAGCAGGACTACCACAAATATGGAGCCGTCGGCACTTACTCTGGCGACAAAAAGCTGTCTGGTTACTGGCTGTATTTGTGGGTTGGAATCTCCTTAGTATCATATGGTCGGTTAACCCTCTGAGATCAATCCTTGTAAGCGGCCTCTGGAGTGTGCTATTTCTCGATTTCCTGGTGATATATAGCTTGCCGTCGCTGAAAAAGATGATTAGCCCGCTAATGAGAGTTACCATCACCACCGCGGTGGTGATGAGCTTGCTGGCAATTATCCAAGTGGCGTACGGCGCCTGGTTTGACTGGGGGTTGTGCGGTGGCTGTGTGGCGCGAGGATTTGGGTTTGTACGCCCAAGCGGTTTTACTATTGAACCACAATTTTTTGGGAGTCTGTTGATTGCCCCAATTCTACTGCTATCCTACCGACTCCTCCGGAACAAAGCCACGAAATATGGCATAGTTGCTCTCTGTTTGATGTTCGTGGCGCTATACCTCACACTGAGCCGCGGCGCACTGTATGCAGTGACGGCGGCGGTGCTAGTGCAGGTAGTACTGGTACATTGGCGTACATCGACCAACTGGCTACGGTCCGCAACTGTGGTTATCGCGGTGCTAGTGGGGAGCTTTGCCTTTGGTATGATTTGGCACGGAGTCTTTACACAGCTTAACCCCAGGGTAGCTGACGGGTTTTATCAATCAATCACCAAATCGATTAACCATCTGTCACTTGGAAAAATCAACTTACCAAACCTAGCGCCTCAACAACCGTCTCAAGAGAGTACTACAAAACCTACCTCTCAAGAGGTAACACCAGCCTCGCCGCCGAAAGCAGTGTTTGATGGCTATGTCGCGAAGTCGACAGAGGAGCGAACTAATATGTCACAACTCGCTTTGAGTGTTTGGACGAAGAACCCAACGCAATTTCTCTTTGGGGTTGGCGCAGGCGGCGCAGGGCGTGCTATTTTTCAGCAATCTGGCAAGACGAGCGGCGAATTTGAAATCGTCCAAAATGAATTCTTGTCTGTGGCAGTGGAATTGGGGATTGTAGGTGTTGTATTATTGACATCTCTACTGCTGGCTTTGTGTCGAAAAATGTCCGTCAAAAAAGCGCTGGCGTGGCCGATTATCCTGGGGTTTGTCCTCCAGTGGATGTTCTTTTCAGGGCTACCAAACGCGCTTCATATTTATTTTGTTGCGATGCTTATGTTTGCTATAATAGATAGAGTTGATGAAAAAGCCGAATATATCAGTTGATGGTTTCATTCCTGCTGGTCGACGACCAGAGCGAGTCGGGAATAAACCCGGTGCTGACGCTCCGAGGCGAGTGGGCAGACCGGTTACTATTGATGGTATGCAGCCACGCCGTACGCCAGTTGCTCCGCAGCATTTTCAGCAGCCATTTCCTGAGGATAATGACATACAAGCTAGTCTGCGAGGCATTGATAATCGGCCGCAGCGACCAGTCCGACCAGAACCAGATAAAAAAGAACAAAAACGTCTCAAAGCAGAAAAGAAGCTCGAAAAGCTTAACAAAAAGCGTGAGAAAAAGAACAAAAAACCGCTGTCGTTTGAGCAGTTCAAAAAGCGACGACTCATTAAGCGCATTATACTGATAATATTAATTCCACTGCTGATATTTTTGGGCTTTCAGGCGTGGCGACTATATAACAATCTGTCGCGAGTTGTTGGCGGAGATATCCTTGGATTGTTCACGAAAACCCGCCTCAAACAGGATGATAATGGTCGTACAAACGTTTTAATCTTTGGTACGTCGCCTGACGGCTGGGAAGGCGCTGACTTGGCTGACTCGATCATGGTATTGTCCTACCACCAAGACAATAAGGACGCCTACACTGTGTCTCTGCCGCGAGACCTTTACGTCAAACACACCTGTCAGTCTTGGCTGAAAACTACTGCTGGAAAGCTCAACGAGAGTTATGGTTGCGGTAAACAAGACGCCAAAGATAGTGGCAAAGATCAAGTTGCTAGTGAACAGGCTGGACAAGCAGAGATCGCCAAAACTGCGCAAGAAGTATTGGGTATGGAAATTCACTACAAAGTACACGCAAACTGGCGCGTTCTTACCGAGGTGGTTAATGCACTTGGCGGGATTGACGTGAAGGTTGAGGCTTATGACGGCTCATCGATGGTGTATGACGTGGCTACAAAGATTCGCTACCGCAACGGCGAAACAGTTCATATGAACGGTGAGCAGGCCCTGGCATTCAGCCGTGCCCGTGGTAGCGCTGGAGGAATTGGACTGAGTGGTGGTAACTTTGACCGTGAGCGCAACCAGCAAAAAATTATCAAAGCCATCGTCGAGAAAGCCAAAACATCCAACAAAGCAGATTTCAATGTCATGATGGGGATTATCGATGCGCTAGGCAATAACATTAATACCAACTTTGAAACCAAAGAAATGCAGACCATCATTGAAATTTTGAAGGAGTTTAATGCGGAAAAGATTGTCTCAATACCACTGGTTGACGAGAAAAATAAGGTGCAGCTACTGACGACTTCTAATATCGCAGGTGCTAGTGTGGTGGTGCCGACCGCTGGAACCTATAATTACACAGCCATCAAAAATTATGTCAAAAAACGCATCAGTCCAACAGCTGAGATGAATGAAGAAGCGAGATTGGTGATTTTGAATGGATCTGGTGTCGCGGGTGTGGCAGCCGCCGAACAGACAAAATTGACCAAACAAGAGCTAAATGTGGTCCAGGTGGGTAACTATCCAGGTGGCGTCCAAGCCAAACATACCATCTACGACCTAAGTAACGGCACGAAACCAAAGACTATCGAAAAGTTGAAGCAGACCTATGGTACTAATGTCGTGACTACCATCCCACCGACCATTAGTAAATATAACGCCGATATCGTCATCGTCCTCGGTACAGAAAACCAGCGGTAGGAATCCGCTGGTTGTAGGTTAGACGCTGATGGTTATTATGACTGGTAGCCGTTTGGATTATTACTTTGCCAGTTCCAGGTGTTTCGGCAGGCTTGTTCAACAGATAGCTCAGCTTTCCAGTTGAGCTCTCGTTGAGCTTTGTCGCAGTTGGCGTAGCAAGCCGCCAAATCACCAGGGCGACGAGGCTTGATGACATAAGGAATGTCATGGCCAGAGGCTTGAGAGAAGGCTTTAATGATCTCCAGAACAGAGGTACCATGTCCTGTACCAAGGTTATAGATATTCACGCCTGACTTCATGTGCTCCAGCGCTGCTACGTGACCACGCGCCAAATCGACCACGTGAATATAATCACGCACACCAGTACCATCTGGCGTGTCATAGTCATCACCAAACACACCAACTTCGTTCAATTTACCAACTGCCACTTGCGCAACATACGGCAGCAAGTTGTTAGGAATACCGTTTGGATCTTCGCCAATGGTTCCGGAAGCGTGTGCGCCGATTGGGTTGAAATAGCGCAAAATAGAAACCTCCAGCTCTGGGTTGGCGACTGCGGCATCTTGCAAAATCTGCTCAATCATAAACTTAGTCTGACCATATGGATTGGTGATACCACGACCAGTTGGTGATTTTTCTGTCAGTGGCAGAGACTCTGGATTGCCATAGACGGTGGCTGAACTGGAGAAAACAATTTTGTTAACATGATGTTTTTGCATGGTCTCCAGAAGAACTAAACTTGAGACGAGATTATTGTCATAATATTCCAGCGGTTTGGCGACTGACTCACCAACAGCTTTAAACCCAGCAAAATGAATCACCGCGTCAATCTGTTGACTCGTGAATACTGCTTCTAGCGCCGCTTTGTCACGCACATCTGCCTCTACAAACGGAACGGTCGTTTTGGTGATGTGCTCAATGCGTCGTATCACTTCCGCTGAACTGTTCGACAGATCATCCATAATAACCACCTCGTGTCCGCTGTGAATCAGCTCAATGGCGGTATGAGAACCGATATAGCCTGCACCACCAGTCAACAAAATCTTCATCTTTATTATCCTCCTATTTGGTTGTATTATAAGTATAGCAAGGAATAGAACATATATGAAACTAACAAAAAAGCAAAAACAACTACTAGATTTTATTGAAGGATTCATCAGCGGACAGGGATATAGCCCAACGTTTCGAGAGATAATGCAAGCTTTGGGCTATAAATCAGTCTCAACAGTAGCCAAGCATATTGATGGTTTGGTGGCGCAAGGAGCCTTGATCAAGCGAGAGGGTAAAGCCAGGTCGTTGGAGCTTGGTATCAATCACGAGGTTGCTGCTACTGGCGCGACCAAGCCATGGTGGTATCATCTGGAACAAGAAGCCAAAAAACGTGAAGCCGCGGCTGATGAGGCGGCTCATGAGGAAGCGGTTATCCTGAGAAAAGCCTTGGATATTGTCAAAGGTGCCTAATATAACCATAATTCAGTTCTTTACAATAATGTCATGATACGGTACAATGGCAATACGGTATTCCGGCATAGCTCAGTGGTAGAGCGGTTGGCTGTTAACCAATAGGTCGCTGGTTCGAGCCCAGCTGCCGGAGCCAAGAAAAGACACTTCTACGGAGGTGTTTTTTCTTTGTTCCTTGGAATATGATTCGGTACCACACAAAATTCCACATCAGACTGATGCTGGTGGCGGCTAATTTTGCTATACTTAAGCCGAGTATGTTGGTTATGCCGAGTAGTTGGATGAGCAGCCATATGACGACTGGTTGTAAAACCCACAGGCCAGTGACGGTGATGCAGATGAACCGGACGATTGGCTGGTGGCCGGTTTTGAAGGTGAATCGCCTATTGAGAACGTAGCTACTAATCATCCCTGCGGTGGTTGAAATAATGATGGCTAATAGTAGCGGTGCGGTGAGCCATATCAATAGGGTGTATATCGTGATGTCAATGGCGGTGTTGAGAGCGCCGATGGTGGCAAAGGTGGTGATTTGTTTGCGAATAGTCATGAGGTTAGTGTATACGGCTCGCCTTTAAATGAGCTGTAAGTGGTCTGAATAGAGTTAAAAATTTTAAGTTGATTGAAATGATTTATTACTCCTGATTGATGTATAATCTAAAACGAGAGGCGTGCATGAAAGATAGTGCGGAAGTACAGTTAAGTCTGAATAATTTTGAGTTGGTTATTGGGAGATAAATATATAATGCCTGATGAAACACATGTATGGGTAAAGATTACTACCCGGCCTAGTAATATAAATTTCTCAACAACAGTCTCTCTAAATGGTGAAAAATGGAATGTTGTGTTCTCTAATGACTACATAATGGCTGAGTCGCAAAAGACATACCCTCTTCCTCAGGGTAATTCAATTAGTGACGATAGGGCTATAGAGAATGTTATGAATCGGATTGTTGGGCATATCAGGAATTTGGGCTACTTCAGTATGGAGTTAGATATGAAATGGGGTTATGAAGGAGGTTATGGTGAGGTACATGTTTATGCTGAGGGAGTAGATATTTTTCCTTCAATTCATCAGAACAGTTCAGCAAAATACAGTGAACATAGTCTGGAGCTGGCAGAGCGAATAATAAAGGACATCAGAAGTAGTCGTAAAAAGGGTCTCAAGACAATGCTAAATTATTGGAGGAGAGCGAAAGAATTAGACAATCTTGGTTTTGATTCAGAAGCTTATCTAAACTATTTTAAAGTTATAGAATGCCTATCTGAGCTCAATAACCCTCAATACAAGACAATAGTTGAACGGTTTAGCCCCGGAGGAATACCACAGAAAACCTTATGTAAAAAATATAGAGTAAAAAGAGAAGCAGACAAGAGACGTTTAAACGGCCAAATATGTTTTGTGGCTAAAGCGCTTAGTGCCGCTGGAAGTGATTCACGCATAAGAAGAGGGCTTTTTATGAAAGTGCTTGATATTGTGTATATACGTCATCATTGGAATGTAGCTCATAAACTATTTCGTTCTAATCCATATGACAGCTATGATGCGATAGGTCAGCATAGTGATGAGTTTAGTCTTGTAATGATCGAAAATACTTATATTAGCATAATCACACAGCTTTTAGTACTCCTTTATGTTAAACCTGGTCAATACGGGCTTTCCATGAATGGTAATATGCCTATGATCGTATCTTTACCGGGAAAAGGTAGAACATGATCGCTATAATAGTATTTTCTATACCCTATCTTATAAGTATTCGCATTTTTGATAACCGTTAATATACTATTAAGCATAAAGGCTATTTAAAGCAAAATTACAGACACCTCGTCTATAGTTGCTTGCATGAATACGAAAGCAGCAACCATACCCCAACCGCTGGCTCGACCGCGACATATCGCCGCCACTCAGAACCAGCCGTCGTTTCGGGCAATTGCCCGTCCGCTTGTCGACATTGTCGTACCGGTGTTAAATGAGGAGAAGATTCTTCAAAAAAGCATCACGACGCTTGATGAGTATATGGCGAAACACCTGCCGTATCGCTATCAAATCACCATTGCGGACAACGGCAGTCAGGACAAGACGCTGGAAATTGCCAAGAACTTAGCGGAAAAGCACCAGTCAGTGCGTGTAGTAAGCCTAGTAGAGCGCGGTCGCGGACGAGCGCTCAAACAGGTTTGGCAGAATAGCCCAGCGGACATCTTGGCGTATATGGACGTTGATCTATCGACTAGCCTGGATGATTTTCTGCCGATGATTCAGCCGTTGGTGGCGGGCGAAGCTGGTGTAGCGATTGGTTCGCGGCTGATGAAAGATTCTAGAACCAGTCGTGGCGTGAAGCGGGAGTTCATCTCGCGTTGCTATAGCAACATTATCAAATGGACGTCAGGCATCAAGTTTAGTGATGCACAGTGCGGTTTCAAGGCGATTCGCCGGGACGTTGCCGCAAAGTTCTTACCAAAAATCAAAGACAATGAGTGGTTTTTCGACACTGAATTGTTGATCAAAACTGAGCGGGCGGGTGTGCCGATTCATGAACAGCCAGTGACTTGGATTGAGGATACGGATAGCCGTGTGAAAATTGTGAAAACAGCTATTGATGATCTGAAAGGGCTATACCGCGTTAATAAGGAACTAGACAAACGGTCGTGGTTTGAGAGATGGACGCTACCAGTGCTATTGGCGCTGACTGGTGTGCTGTATTTGTTTGGCGCGCTTCATAATGGCATGGCGAATAGTTACTATGCGGCGGCGGTGCAAGCGGCCAGTCAGGATTGGACGGCGTGGTTGTTTGGTAGTCTGGATGCGGCCAATTATGTGTCGGTTGATAAGCCGCCACTAGCGACGATGGTGATGGGACTGAGCGCGCGGTTGTTTGGTTTTTCAAGCTTTTCGATGTTACTACCGAGTGTGTTGGCGGGAGTTGGTTCAGTGTGGCTGGTGTACGGGGCAGTAAAACGGCAGTTCGGTTTCACTAGTGCTGTTATTGCTGGAGCGACACTGATGCTAACACCGGTGGCGGCGCTGATGTTTGGCTTTAACAACCCTGATGCGATTCTGACATTGATGCTGACCGCCAGTGGCTACGCGTTTTTACGCTCGCTAGAGGGCAAACGACCACTGTTGTGGCTGGGTCTAGCAGGGCTGTTCACGGGGCTAGCGTTTAATACTAAAATGCTCCAGGGGCTGATGGTGTTACCAGCGATGGTGCTAGTCTATTTGGTGTTTGCCAAGCCGCCGATTGTCACGCGGTTTCTACACGTGATGTTTGCCGGCGTCATCACCACGATGTCGACGCTGTGGTGGAGTGTGCTGGTCTGGCTGACGCCAGCTGGTAGCCGGCCGTGGGTGGGTAGCACTAATGATAACAATATTTGGAGTTTGATTTTTGGCTATAACGGCTTTGGTCGATTACTTGGTGGGCGTGGTATGGGTGGTGGCCCCGGTGGCGGACATGGTCCAGGCAGTACGGGTTTCGGCGGGCAAACGGGAATTTTCAGGATCTTTAACAATGATTTTGGGCCAAATATTGCTTGGCTGCTGGTGTTGGCTCTGGCGGGCGGTGGATTATTGCTGTGGATTCTACGCAAAACACCCCGAACGAATCGTGGGCGAGCGGCAGTAATGTTCTGGATGCTATGGCTATTAATTCACATCGTGATTTTCAGCATGACCAGTGGTGTGATTCACCCGTACTACGTGGTGGTGATGGCGCCAGCGGTGGCGGCACTCGTCGGTATCAGTCTGCCGTTTTTGTGGGGCGCCTATGTCAGGCGCAAACTATATGCGTGGCTACTGCCGGTGCTGGTCGGCGTGACGGCAGTTACCACAGTGATTATCCTCGGTTATACTGGCACGATGATTTGGCTGATGTGGATAGTGGGTCTGTTGGGGCTGGCGGGGATGATTGGATTATTAATCAACCTTTACGCACCGCGGCGGTGGCTGCAAAACTCGGCAATCGTCACTGCCCTAGCTGCCTGTACACTCGCTCCGACGGTGTATACCCTAGCGACAGTCAACGTCGCGCACACCGGTAGCATCCCGACGGCCGGGCCGAGTTCGACGGCGATGCAAGGCAGCAATAACGAAACATCACAGGCGGACAGTCAATTGGTGCAGTATCTTTTGCGGCATCAACATGGAGCAACCTGGCTGGTGGCAGTAGCCAGCACCAACGAGTCGGCAGCGATTCAGCTGACCAGCGGCCAGCCGGTCATGGCAGTCGGTGGGTTTAACGGTAGCGATACGCCGCTGACACTGGAACAACTCAAGCAATTAATAAAGGACGGCAAGGTCAACTATTACGCCATCAGTTCACATGGTCACGGCGGCGGCCCAGGCGGCGGTAATAATGAAATCGCAGCGTGGGTTAAACAGACTGGTACCGTCGTTAATTATGGAGGTAGCGATGTAACATTATACAAATTATCTAGATAGTAAATTAACGAAAGGGGAAATTATGGCAATTTCACAAACCAAACAAGCACAATTCACCACGCCAGAAGCGGTCTATGATCAGCCGCATGTGCCGCGCCCGAATGGTACGAATTCTGGCAAGAATGGGTTAAGCGCCGGGGCAATTACTGGCCTAGCGGTCGGCGGCGTCGTGGCCTGTGCGCTCAGCTTTGTCGTTGGTATGCAAGTCGGCGGCTCGCAAAATAGTGGCATGAATAGTCAGGCTGGCGGTCCGCCGGGTATGAGTCAAATTCAGAATGGGCAGCCAGGTGGGCCGGGTGGACAAACGGGCAGTACACCGGGTGGTGGTCAGAACCAGACTCAAAATTCACAAACGCCAGCGGTGCAGAATAACGGTACAGGACAAAATAACCAAGCCACGCCGTCGGGTCAAACCGGCTCAGTACAGTCGCCAACCACCAACACCCCACCGCAGACCAATTAACCAGCGGCGAATCAACAAAAAGCAGCGTCTACCTCCTCGGGCGCTGCTTTCTTGATTGTTAAAAATGGTAAATCAGACGTATAATAGATGAGTGAAAAAACGTCAAAGTACAAACAAACGTTGGCTACTGGCTGCAGTGGTAGTCGCAGTGCTTCTTGTGGTGAAGGTTGTTGGACGAAACCTGTCCATGGAGCTACCCAAGCATTTCCAAGACTTTATCACCCTGACTTTGAGCGTCATCATTGAAGCATTGCCGTTTGTGATGCTGGGTATGTTTTTTTCCATGGCTGTTCGGGTGTGGTTGCCTCACGACTGGCTACTTCAGCACCTGCCAAAACAACCATTCCTGCGCCGTGCTCTCATCTCGCTGCTTGGAGTGTTGATGCCGGTTTGTGAATGTGGTAACGTGCCATTAGCACGAGGATTGCTTGCCAAAGGGTTAACACCAGCAGAATCGCTCACCTTCCTTTTGGCTGCACCAATACTCAATCCTGTGACTATCATCACAACTCAGCAGGCATTCTCTGATGATACCACTGTACTGATTGCCAGAATTCTGGGCGGTTTTTTGATCGCCAATCTCATTGGTTGGATATATAGTTCCACGCGACAAGACGCCATGCTGCGTCCAGAATTCGTCGCCAGTTGCAAAGAGAAAAACGACAATTCAAACAGGCTCATTGACGCGCTTCATTTTTTCAAACATGAAACGCGCACCATGATGCCAGCGCTAATCATTGGCGCCATGGTTGCTGGTCTCATCCAAGTTGTTGTGCCACGCGAAACCATTTTATTGTTAGGAAACAGCCCGGCCTGGTCAGTGTTGGTCATGATATTGTTGGCATTTGTGGTGTCAATTTGCTCTAGTGTTGATGCATTCTTTGCATTGGCATTCCGCGGTACGTTCACCTCTGGTTCACTGGTCAGCTTTCTGACATTTGGTCCGATGATTGACATTAAAATGCTGAGTTTGATGCGCACAACGTATCGCCGAACGGTACTAGTGCAAGTGTCATTGTTGGTAGTACTACTAACAGCGCTACTGGGATTGGTGGTAAACTATGTATTCTAAGGTATCGAGATGGATTAACAAGGTAGACGAATGGAGTGGTATTATGCTGATATTGGCTGCCAGCATTGCCACTATATGGCTATCTTTCGAGGAAAAGCTCAAATGGTATATTCATCCGCGCTATGAATTATTTTCTCTGGCATTAGCAACGACTGGCGTTTTACTCGCCCTCGCCGCGCTCATTACACTACCAAAGCACAATCACAAAACCTCACATAAACGATATCGGCCATATGGCACCATGGTGATAATCATTAGCTCGGTCGTCATGCTGCTGGTGATACAGCCGGCAGCGTTGACCAGTTTGACGGTGAGCCAGCGGGTGATGAACAGTGGGGTAAACGCGACCAGCGATGCTCGTGAGTCGGCTATTCTCAAAGAAAGAGGTAGCTACACCAACTTCACCATCAAAGATTGGTCGCTCTTATTATCCCAATCCAGCGACCCAAAACAATACCAAAACAAACCAGCTAAAGTTAGTGGATTTATCACGGCCAGCAAGGATGAGAATGTTTTCTTTGTTTCGCGTTTTGTGGTGACATGTTGTGCTTTGGATGCTCGCCCAATTGGCGTGCCGGTGTACAGCCCAGGTTGGCGCAAAACTTTTGCTCCAGATCAGTGGGTAGAAACCAGTGGGGTGTTCATCGCCAATCCGAATACTAACACTACCGAGCGTACAGTTCTGTCGCCTGATTATGTCAGGCCGATTGATAAGGAGAAAAACCAATATGTCTATTAGCTTTGTGAAACGAACTCAGCGGTGGCAATGGGTGATGCTGGTTGCCGTCATTATTGTCGCTATCATGTTTGTCCTGGTCGACAGGCAAGGTCCACGGTTGCGGCGTGCTGAATATATTCCGGCACCAAAATCTGGTAGTGTTGCACAGTGGCGATTTTATTTTAATCAGTCAGTCAAAGACCCTTCGCCAGATAATGTTCGTCTGTCAGCTGGGCGGTTATATGGCGTGACGACAACAAACGACGTTGTCACGGTTCAGGTGCTCAAAACAGGCCCAGAACCAACAGAACAGCACGTCACCATCATTGATCTACAGAGTAAATACGGCAATCGTAGTAGTACTATAACGCACGTGGTTCGCAAGCCAGACACATTGTTCTACAATCCTACCAAATGATTATTGTTTACAGCTTTTTTAAAGACTGGCAGCGTATCATCAAGGTATCACTAACAGAAAGGATGATCATGAACAAGGTGCAAGCAAACGAAATCAACTTAACCACCAACGAGGCACTGGTATTGCAGCAAGTCTACGAAGATGGCGGTGACGATGCAGCCGTGCTGGCAGCACAAATGGGCATGCCGCGCCGAACAGCGATGCATGTGCTGGCGGATTTGCGGCATAAAGGTTTGATGGCGATCGACCAAGCCTATGGCGACGCCTGGGTGCGGCTAACCACGCGCGGTAAACAGCTGGTGCAGCGAATTTGGCCGGAAGCTCAGGCGATAGCTGCCTAAGTATTACCTATCGGCAACCATGCAGTCATATTGACTACTTCAACCCCCGAAAAGTACTTGATTTGACGTTATCATGCATCGCGTTGTCTCTAAGAAGTTTCTTTATCGTTTTCACATCGTCGGGCTGTCCTGCTACAAGATATTGAGCCTTGTTGCCATGTCTATCAATCGCCTGCTTGAAGCGTTCTTGGCTTTGAGAAAGGCTAGCATTGGTCTCATAAGTCATATTAGCTGTTTTGTTTGCTAGCTCTGAGAGTTCCTTGTCAAAGACATTTACTCCCTTGTCTAGGTGATAGAGCATGATAGGGCGTTTACCGGCCCACTGCCTGACAATTGGTCGCATTGCTGAGATACCGACATCAGAGGCGAAGCAAACCAGCGGCTCGTTGCCGTCTGTAACTGACAAAGAAGATTCCAGCCAACTCATCTTGACCTGACTACCTGCTGGTAGGCTAGTCAAAGCTTTTTTATAGGGACTACCGCTATTGTGGGTTAGGATAATAATTTCATTATCCTCAGGACTAGAGGCGATACTCAGCCAACGACTTGTCTGTTCGCCCTTATGATCATTCTTTTCACCACCAGATGCCGTACTGGGTAGTGTGACCTTGGCATAAGAGCCTGCCTTCCATGTCATAGTATCAGGCTTTGTTAGGCGAATGACATGAAGGTCTCCGCTAGGGTTTTCGATAGATTTGACCGATAACGTTTGGCCTCTCCCTAAGTAGGCGATGACACCCCAAGTGGCAAGGCCTATAACTGTAAGAATAGATATAACGATGATTACCATTTTTTTACTCCTTTTCATGATGTAAAAATACCTTTAACAAAGGTAGTGGCAAGTAGTTCTAGCGTCCTACCAATATCTGGAAAATCGCCTTCAGTGATATGTATATCCATGTAGTAAAACAAATTATAAACCTGTAAAATATCCTGAATTTTTTCCTCTGAATAGCCTTCTGCTACCATGCGACCGGTAAAGGTTTCGACCAAAAATTGGTGGAAGGTGTTCGTAGCTTTACCCTTACCCGAAGAATAATAACCACGTAGTGTGCGAGAGACGGCTGGATTATGCCATTCTGCCAGAATTTTATTGGACGAAACGAGGCTTCGTGACTGTTCAAAAATTTGTCTTACAAGTTCAACCAAATCTTGCCGCCAATCAATGTCGTCCATCATCGCTTGGCGAATGCGGTTGTTTTCTTCAATGTACACATCCAGAAAGATAGTTTCTTTGCTGTCGTAGTAGTTGTAGAAAGAACCGACTGCTACCCCAGCGCGTTTAGCAATTTCTGAGATACCGGTCTCTTTATATCCCTTTTTTGAGAAGACATCATAGGCAGCTATTTTTAATGCTTGTCTTTTGTCCAACGCTGGTGACCTCCTTCATGTTAATAATATGAATGAATAATTTTTTATATTCATTCATATCGTATCGAATTATGATTATTGTGTCAATAGAAGAGTGGTTGAGTGGCTGTTAGTAGATTCGTGATGTCCAAGGACTGATGGCAATCAACCGGGTGTACGGTGACGCTTGGGTGCGACTAACCACGCGCGGCGCTAGTGCAGCGCATTTGGCCGGAAGCGCAGGCGATAGTATACTAAAGAATATGAGATATATCCTGTTGCTCCGGGGCATCAATGTCGGCGGTAAAAATAAAGTCTCGATGAACGACCTTACGGCAAGTCTCGAAGATTTGGGGTATCAGGATGTTGTTACATATATCAATAGCGGTAACGTTATATTTGACACTGATGATGACCTGACGACAGTCAAAAAGAATATTGCTGGCATGTTAGGGCGTTTTCCGTTTGCCATCAAACACGTCATCCTGACGAAAAACGAGTATTTAGATGAAGTATCAAATCTGCCGGAATGGTGGCATCAGCCTTTGGCACGGACCGATGTGCTGTTCTATACCGATGATGTTGACCCTGAGAATATGAAAGATAGAATTAGCCACATGCCGCTTCATGATGAAATCGTTCATTTCGGCAAAAAGGCGGTCTTTTGGGGTAAATATACGGAGAAAGAATTTTTGCGTACGTCATATCACAAGTTACTAATGAAAGAAAAGTTTTACCCACTAATCACTATTCGCAATGGGCGAACATTTGATACGTTAGGAAAGATGCTGGGGCGGCAATAAAGATTTACTGATTAAACTAAAATCTTTAGTATAATGGTTTACATGACGAAATTATTTTTGCAACATCACCATCATCTCCACTTGTAAGCAGGAGGTGTCTTGTTGTTGTCGTATGCCTCCTGCGGGAGGTTTTTTGATTGATTAATTTTGGGAAAGGAAATGTATGATACCAGATAAATTACAGTCAGTTGATGAAGTGAGAATAGTTGCGCCGGCGCGCTCAGCGAGCGATATTGACGAAAGAGTTTTAGATCGGGCGAAAGTAATCATAGAATCACTGGGACTAAAAGTTACGTTTAGCAAAAATGCTTTTTCTCGCAATCAGCGAGGTTGTCCGACGGACGATGAGAAGGTTGAAGATTTACACGAAGCATTTATGGACGAAAATGTGAAGTGTATTCTGGCGGCTATCGGCGGGTTTAATTCCAATCAGTTGCTTGGTAAAATTGACTGGCAAATTATTAAAGACAATCCGAAGATCTTTGGTGGTTTTTCTGATATCACTGTCCTCAATCACGCGATTTTGGCAAAAACTGGGTTGGTGACCTATGCGATGCCGAATTTCTATTGTTTTGGTTTGCCGCCAGAAACTGATTATTCGTTAGAGTATTTTCGGCGGTGTTTGTTTGCCAATCAGCCGGCAGAACTTGTCGTTCAGCAATCGGAAACCTTTTACGATCTTCCGTGGGATTATGATGAAGTTTCGCCGCGTCAAGCTTTGGAAAATGACGGACCGCGAGTCGTGCAGGGCGGATCGGCTGAAGGAGTAATGATTGGTGGCAATTTGTGTAGTCTAAATCTGTTGAATGGCACGGAATATTTTCCGAAAGTTGAAGGCGATATTATTTTGTGCATTGAAGACGATAGCTATGATTCAATTCCCGAAACGTTTGAGCGCCACGTGCAGGCGTTGATGCAACAGCCATTTTTTCGTCAAGTAAAAGCAATTTTAGTTGGGCGTTTTCAGGGCGAATCTCGGGCGACTGACGATATGATTAGCGACATCATTCTTTCAAAGAATATCGATTCAAAAATTCCAGTGATAGTCAATCTCGATTTTGGCCACACTGACCCGAAGTTCACGTATCCGGTTGGCGGTAAGTGCAAGGTTGTAGCGGGAGATGATACTAAAATTATCATTCGTTGCGGCGACTAAGCAAACTTTGAATAGGGTGCTTTAAGCAATTTTTCAGATGCCTGTGCTAAAGTTGAAAAAGAGGATAATTAGCTGATGAGAATTTTACTAGTAGAAGATGACGTGGCGATTGCGCGGTCGCTGAAAGAGGGTTTGGAGGATGAAGCCTATGCAGTTGACGTGGCGCATGACGGTGACGAGGGGTATCGGACGGCGATGGCGGATGACTATGATGTGATTATTCTTGACGTGATGCTGCCGGAAATGAATGGCTATGAAGTGTGCCGGGCGCTGCGCAAAGATGGTAATCAGACACCGATTTTGATGTTAACGGCGCGGGATGCTGAGCGGGATATTGTCGAAGGCTTGGATATGGGCGCTGATGATTATTTGGCGAAGCCGTTCAGTTTTGAGGTGTTATTGGCGCGTCTTCGCGCCTTGCTGCGCCGTCCGAATGAGAAGCTGGAAGAAATCTTGCGGGTCGGTGATTTGACGCTTGATCCGAGTTTGAAAAAAGTAATACGGGCGAACCAGGAAATTAGCCTAACTGCCAAAGAATACGGCGTCTTGGAATATCTGATACGTAACGCCGGCAAGGTTCTGTCCAAAGAGCAAATCATCTCGCACGTGTGGGACTTTGATGCCGATGTCTTGCCGAATAACGTTGAACTATTCATCATGTTTTTGCGCCGCAAAATCGATAAGCCATTCGGCTCAAAATTGATCCACACCGTCCCGGGCTTTGGCTATAAACTGGAGGACAAATCATGAAACGGCAGCGTGTCAGGCGGTTGGCGCTAAGCTATCTGGCGGTGATTATGACGCTGTCGCTGGTGTTTAGCGTGATTATTTATGCTATCACTTCCGTGCAATTAAATCGTCCATTACCGCCGGGTGAACATGCTCAGCAACCGCCAGAGCTTATTGAGCGTCAGTTTAGTCGCCGCCTGGAGCAACGCAACCGCGAGACGCGCGGGTCGGTGATCATGTCGCTGGTGGTACTCAATGGCGTGATGTTGCTGGTCGGTTATTGGCTGAGTCTGCTATTGGCACGTCGGACATTGGCACCAATTGAGCGGTCGATTGAACAGCAAGCACAGTTTGTGTCGGATGCGAGCCATGAACTGCGGACGCCATTGACAGCATTGATGACCACCAACGAAGTGGCGCTACGTAAAAAAACGCTGGATGACAAAAAGGCGAGAGCGGTGTTTCAGCGCAACATTGACGAGGTTGAACAATTGCGCACACTGACGGATAATTTGTTGCAACTTACCCAGGTTAATAATCAGCAGATTGAAAAACGGGCAGTCGATATGGCCGAGCTTGTCCGCGACACAGTTGATCGCTACCAGCTGGCAGCTGACAAGAAACGAGTGGCACTGGATATGCAAGTGGCATCAATAACACACACAGTAGCGGTCGCGGCGGTGACGCAAATTTTAGGCACACTGATTGATAACGCCGTCAAATATTCGCCGCCAGACAGCACTGTCATAATTCGGCTGGACGGACAAGCCCTGTCGGTTGTCGACCAAGGGATTGGCATTGCCAAAAAAGACCAGGCGAAAATTTTTGACAGATTTTATCGTAGCGATGAGGCTCGCACTCGCGGGCAAAACTCGGGCTATGGTCTCGGGCTGGCTATCGCCAAGGCGGTGGCTGATAAACACGGCTATCGATTGAGTGTCAAAAGCGAACCAGGCCGAGGCTCAACCTTTAGGTTACATTTCTGAGATTTGGCTGGCTAGCCGCTTACAATATGAAGAAAGCTGAGGTTTGGTGGCGTAAATGCCTAAATTATTGTATATTTGAACTATAACAAAGGGCAGTTATAGAAAAGGAAAGTTGCTATGAGTAACCATTCACCGCTGATTTTACACGGACTTACCAAGCGCTTTGGCCGCAAACTGGCAGTCAATAATGTGTCGTTGGAGATATGCGAAGGTGAAGTATTTGGCTTTCTTGGACCGAATGGTGCGGGTAAAAGTACGACAATTCGGTCAGTGATGGATTTCTTGAGGCCGACGGATGGCTGGGTAGAGTTGCTGGGCGGACAGAGTGTCGAGGAACGAACGGTGCTTCATGATCAGGTTGGATATCTGGCGGGCGACATTGCGCTATATGAAAATATGACTGGCCGAAAATTGCTAAAGTTTTTGGCGCGGATAGGTCGGAAGGTTGATTGGAAGTATGTTGATGAGCTGGCTGAGCGTTTTGAGGCGGTACTGGATCGACCGATCCGCCAGCTTTCCAAGGGTAATCGCCAGAAAATTGGTCTAATTCAAGCCTTTATGCACCGACCAAAATTGCTGATTTTGGACGAACCGACCAGCGGGTTGGATCCGCTGATGAAACAAGTGTTTTACGATTTGGTGCGCGAAGTTTCCGAGCAAGGCGCAACGGTATTTGTCAGCAGCCACGATCTGACTGAAGTGCAAAAAATTTGCCACCGTGCCGGTTTTATTCGTGATGGAAAATTGATAGCCATTGAACCTATCGCGACCATGAAACACCTGTCGACACACCGTTACATTGTGGCATTTGCTAAAAAACCGTCCCTAGCGGCAGCCAGAAAACTGCCATCCATCACCAATGTTCAACACCGCGGCGACGAATACGAATTCACTGTCAAAGGTGACGCAACGGAGTTTGTCTCGTTCATTGCCGAATACAAACCAAAACTATTGCGCGAATCAGAATTGGAGCTAGAAGAATTATTTATGCGGTATTATGAAGGCGAGGAGGCAAAGCGATGATGCGGCAGACGGTGCGGCAAAATTACAAATTGCCGCTGTTTTTGGGCGTTGGAATTAGCGTTGTGGCAGTATTGTTTTCAGCGTTGTTCAATAAATTTAGCGATCAATTAAGTCCATTCATCAATATGATGCCAGCTGGCATGAAAGCGGTAGTTGGCGATTTGGCGATTGGCACCACTCCAGAGGGCTGGCTGAGTATTGAGCTGTTTCCGCTGGTGGCGATGGTCGGGGTGGTGATTACGGCGATTATTTTGGGCGCTGGGGTAATTGGCCGGGAAGAAGATTCGGGAACGCTGGAGTTGTTGCTTGCTAGTCGGCGGACTCGTGTGACGATTGTGCTGCAAAAATATGTGGCGATGGTGGGATTGTTGGTAATTCCTCCAGTGATGTTGTTGGCGACCATTGCACTCATCGGTCCGCTGTTTGATTTTAATCCAAACCTCACACATGTTGCTGGGGCTTGTGTGAGCTTATGGCTTTTGGGCCTTAGTTTTGGTAGTCTCACCTTTGTCACCCAGGCGGTGACGGGCCGGCGCGGGCTGGCTGTTGGCGTTGGTAGTCTAATTTTTCTAGCAATGTACACCCTGTCGATTACCGCCAAGTTGATCGAAAGCTGGAAAGATTACGACGTTTGGTCGCTGATTCATTACTACAACATTCCGGGCAGTTTGATGGATGGATTGGACTTAGGGAAATTGGTCGTTTTGGTTTGTGTGAGTTTGGTGTCACTTGGCGTGGCAGTGATCGGATTTTATCGGCGAGACATGGGGGTGTGATAGGGCGACTGCTGTTATGATCTATGATTTATTGGAGTGCACGTGATTACTTCTCATCCGCTAATCATTCTCCGCGGTAATTCTGGCTGTGGTAAAACCAGCACGGCGCGCCTACTCCAGCGTCAACTAGGCTACGGCGCGATGCTGGTGTCGCAGGATATGGTGCGGCGGGAGATGCTTCGCGTGAAAGATAGTGAAAGCAACCCGGCGATTCAGCTGATTTACGATCTATGCATGTACGGCAATAACGTTGGTTATGCGGTGATTTTGGAAGGTATTTTGAGCAATAAAAAATATGGCACGATGCTGCGTCAGCTGCTGGATGATTTTCAGGGCGAAAAACTGATTTATTATTTTGACATATCGTTTGAGGAAACGGTACGCCGCCACGCTACTAAGTCAAACGCTCATGAATTTGGCGAATCGGAGATGCGCCAGTGGTGGAAAGATCAAGATATTTTGGGCGTGCCAGGTGAGCGGCGAATTGGCGAGAAGCTGACCCAGACGGAAATTGTCGACCTGATTCACCGCGACGTTTTGGCATTATCAGAGGGAGTAAATACTTCCGTATCTCACATGTAAATAATACAATGTATTTTCGTTGACAGACGCTATATATCGCGTGTATATTCTATATTAAGCACTATATATGGTGTTTTTAGAAAATAAATAACGTTTTTTGCAACACGCACCCCTTGGGGAGGTTGGGGTCTGTTTGTTGTCATAATAAGGAGGGGTATGTACAAATCAATCAAAAAACGTGATGGTCGCACCGTCAAATTTGATCGCAAAAAAATCGAAAAAGCCATTGAAAAAGCAGGCCTGGAGACTGGCGAATTTGATGCAAAAACCGCCAAGGAGCTAACGGATAAGGTACTGGCGGTACTGGAAACTCGCAACCAAAAGCGATTGCCGGGCGTCGAAGATATCCAAGACATTGTCGAGGATGCTCTGATTGATTCTAAGTTTAAGAAGACCGCCAAGGCCTACATTATTTACCGCGACCAGCACAAAAAGCTACGCGAAATCACATCAAGCGCACACGTTGATTTGATTGACAAATACCTGGGCAACCTGGACTGGAAGGTAAACGAAAACTCCAACATGGGCTACAGTCTGCAGGGTTTGAACAATTACGTTTCAGCCGAAATTACCAAAACCTACTGGTTGGATAAAATTTACACACCAAAGATTGGTCAGGCGCACAAGGAAGGTGATTTACATATTCACGACCTAAATCTCCTCAGTGTTTACTGTGTTGGTTGGGATTTGACTGATCTGCTGCAAGAAGGTTTCACGGGTGTTGCCGGCAAGGTGGCGTCTAAGCCAGCTAAACATTTCCGCTCAGCCTTGGGCCAGGTGGTAAACTTCTTCTACACCTTGCAGGGTGAGGCGGCTGGTGCTCAGGCATTTTCTGATTTTGATACACTGCTGGCGCCATTTATTCGCGCTGATAAATTGAACTACGGTGAGGTTAAGCAAGCACTGCAGGAATTTGTTTTCAACGTCAATGTACCAACGCGGGTTGGTTTCCAGACGCCGTTTACGAACATTACGCTTGATCTGGAGTGTCCAAAACACATGGCTGATAATCCAGTGATAATCGGCGGTGAAATGCAGGATTCCACTTATGGCGAATACCAAGAAGAGATGAATATGCTCAACAAGGCGCTGCTGGAGGTGCTGTCTGAGGGTGACGCTAACGGCCGCGTCTTTACCTTCCCAATTCCAACGGTTAATATCACCAAGGATTTCAACTGGGATAATCCAGTGATTGAAAGCCTGTGGGAGGCCAGTGCTAAATATGGCATTCCATACTTCTCAAACTTCATCAATTCTGACATGGATCCAGAGGACGCGCGCTCGATGTGCTGTCGCCTGCGCATTGATAATCGCCAGCTGGAATATCGCGGCGGTGGACTGTTTGGTTCAAACCCAATGACTGGTTCAGTTGGTGTGGTGACGATCAACTTGCCACGTTTGGCACTGAAATCAAAGAATGAGAAAGAGTTCTTCAAGGGCCTAGGCGAACTCATGGATATGGCGAAAGATAGCCTGGAGACTAAGCGCAAGGTTTTGGAGCGATTGACTGATGCTAACCTCTACCCATACACCAAGTTTTACCTACGCAACATCAAGCAGCGATTTAACCAATACTGGAAAAATCACTTCTCAACCATCGGTTTGATTGGCACCAACGAAGCGGCGTTGAACCTGCTGGGCGTCGACATTGGCACGGAAAAGGGTAAGGCGTTTGCCGAGAAAACACTTGATTTCATGCGCGACCGCTTGGTGGAATACCAGAAAGAAACGGGCAATAACTACAACCTGGAGGCGACGCCAGCTGAGGGTACGACCTATCGCTTGGCGCAGCTTGACAAGGCCAGCTTCCCTGACCGAGCGCACTTTGCCAATGGTTTGGGTGCGGAAGTTAAACATCCGTTCTACACCAACTCCAGCCACTTGCCAGTCAACTACACTGACGACCTGTTTGAGCTGATGGATTTGCAGGATAATTTGCAGACTAAATACACGGGCGGTACAGTGATTCACTTCTTCCTGGGTGAGCGCATGGATGATCCGCAGACGCTGAAAAAACTCGTGAAGACGATTTGTGAAAATTACAAACTGCCATACTTCACCTTCAGCCCAAGCTTCAGTATTTGTAAGAATCACGGTTACTTGGTTGGTGAGCATCCAACCTGTCCAAGCTGTAATGAAACGACTGAAATTTACTCACGTGTGGTTGGTTTCTTGCGTCCGACGTCCCAGTGGAACAAGGGTAAACAAGCTGAATTTGACATGAGGGAGCATTATGACGATGCCGCCGAACATCAGCGAGTCAACGCCGTCGCTGTCCCAGCTTAAGGTGTCGATTGGTGGGATTCAGAAGCTGTCGCTGGTGGATTATCCGGGGCACGTGGCGGCAGCGCTGTTTCTCTCTGGCTGTAATATGCGCTGCGGCTATTGCCATAATCCAGAGCTGGTGTTGCCCGAACGCTTGGCACCGAGTATTCCGGTCGAGGAGGCGATGATTTTTCTGAAATCACGTGTTGGCAAATTGGACGGTGTGGTGATTTCTGGTGGCGAGCCGACGGTCAATGAAGATTTGCCGGTGTTGTGTCGGATGATTAAGAGTCTTGGTTTTGATGTCAAGCTGGATACTAATGGTACGCACCCTGACATGGTGCGCGGCATGATCGAGGAAGGGACGATTGATTTCATCGCCATGGACGTCAAGGGGCCGCTGGAAAAATACGTGGAGATTGCGGCCCGGCCGATTGATCTAGTGGCAATCAAAGACAATGTGTGGCTGATGATTGACTCAGGGATTGGTCATGAGTTTCGGACGACGATCGTCCGCGAGCAGCTGGAGGTGGCGGATTTTGAAAAGATTGGCGAGCTCGTCAAAGGCGCTAAGCGATTTGCCTTGCAGCATTTTCGCACCGGTACCACCATTAGCCCGAAGTTTGCCAATTACCACACGTTTACTGATGAGGAATTCAGAGCCGCCAAAAAAATAATGGAAAGGTATGTTGACGAATGCGTGATTCACTAACCGTTGAAATTGTGCGTGTGCGCCAGGAAAACCCCGAGGTGACGACGCTGTATGTTGCGCGGCCGTTTGACTTTATGGCGGGGCAATATATCACGGTGTTCATCGGGGGTAGCCAGGTGCGTGAAGGCAAGGCGTATAGTATTTCCTCGCGCCCAAGTGAGGAGCTGATGTCGATTACCGTGAAAAATGTGGGCGGCGAATTCTCGAGCTATTTGTGTTCGCGCCACGTTGGCGATACGCTGCACATTAGCCAGGCATACGGTGATTTCAATCCGCAGACCGAGCGGCCGCTGGTTGGTATTGCGGCGGGGTGCGGACTCAGTCCGATTTGGAGTATTTTGGCGGACACCAAGCAGCCGACTTTTCTCTATTTGAGCCAAAAATCGCCGGAATATATGGTGTTCTCAGAGGAGCTAGCGGCCTCGCCTATCAAGGTCAACAAGTTTAGTACCCGCCAGCAGGTTGAGGAAAAAGATGGCTGGCATAATGGGCGGTTTGAGGTGGCTAACATTGTTAGCGAAGTGCCAGATGATGCGCACTTTCTGGTCTGCGGTAGCCTGCCATTTGTGCGCGATGTTTGGCAAAAACTAACCGCCGCTGGCGTTGATGAATCACATATTTCAACGGAGACATTTTTTGAGCAATGATTGGAGAGGCGACTACAGGAGAATTATCACCAACAGGAAGTAACGGTGATAAGTTTGATGTGTTTTTGTCGTTGAGGGATGGTGCTGGCGGTGAGGAATTTTCGTCTGGAATTGACGACATTGGTGAAGAAGCAACTGCTGGTGTAGACGAAGCGGCTGGTAAGCTTGACTTGGTGGCGGTGGCTAGTGGTGAAAAAAAACTACCCCCCACTGAGGAAGTGTCTGCGTCCATTGGTCAAACAGCATGCGTGACATGTGTTGGCTGCCCATTTCTTAGCCAGTGTATAAAGCCTCAGGCGTTAGCCGTGAAACAGGAATCAGAGAGTCAGGATAAACTATCTGACGATATGAGTTATGTGGGTGAAGAGGCGGTTCCTAATCTGATGGAAATAACACCAAAACAAAGCTATCTGGAGAGATTGTTAGCTCCAGACGACTTCAATAGTCTGGATGAAAATGGACGCGGAGAATTGGTGATGGCGGGATATTCAGAGCCTACCGATTATCAAGAATCTATTACTAAAAAAGTGCCTGAGCCAGTGGTAGCAGAGGCAAAACCCATAGATTTAACAACTAAGACAGATGAGCCGACTGAGCAAATTGTGCAGCAAAAACGAGAAACCAAAATTTCGACTAACCAGACGGTTGAAGTTTCGGGCAAGGGTGTGGATATTGAAGCAACAGAAACGCCATTCTTTGAGTTAAAAACAGCCCCAGAAATTGTCGCTGACGATACTACAGATGCCGGGGAAGCTCTGCCAGAAAGTGCTAGTAAAGTTTTCAGTGATACATCTGGCGAGGAACATTTTACCGAACCAACAGAGGAAAATCGTCCATCGATAGAAATAAAACAGCAGACTTTTGATGTTATTTCTGGTGCAGCAGATAAAAAAAACCAGCAGCCAGCATTCGAACCTCCAGACATACTGATGCAAACGAAAGCGAGAACTGTGCCGTCATCGCCAGCGGTAAGCGAGGATACTCAAACTGGTGATAAGAGTTGTAATTCGCTGGAAAATGAAACTGTTTACCTTATGGCTAGCGAGGATAAGGTTACTACTAGTGTTGTGAAAAATACATATGATGGCGATGATGCTGCTGCGATGTCTGACATAAAACCATCATCAATTGAACATCCGAAAGAAAATAACGTTGTTGCGGCAGCGCCAAAACTGTCTGATTCTGAACCGAGACAAATGGCAGCAAGCAGCTTCACGTCAGCTTCTGAACAGCGGTCGGCGGCGCAATTTGATGCAACAGGGATAGATAAGCTGCCGTCAGGATCAATTGATGGTTCTAATGCAAAGCCGCTACAAAATGCGCAGCCTCGCGAAGCTAAACTTGGTATGGCGGCAGGTTATGATGACTCTATCCAAACTCTTGACGGCGCCGATAATGAACAGCCCGGGAATTTGACGCCGGACGTAGATGATGTGCTGCTACCTCAGGAGCGAACGGTCGCGGCTAGCGTGCCGGCGGAATACGATAAAAACGAGACGTATCAATCGTCAGGCAGTTATTCTATTGGTCAATCTGGCGGAGCGCCGCAAGCTATATTGTTACAGGAGCAGATGCTTGTCGAAAGTAGCGAGAACTCTTTGATCATCGGCGACCGTGCCGATTTTGATAATAATTTGGCACAGCCGAAGATTGATGATGTAGAAACAGATGTATTCGTAGCGAATGATGTGGTAAATACAACAAATAAAACTGATATGGCGGCATCTGTAGAAATGATAGACATTGCGCCGAATCTACCAGATAAACACACAGCAGTTGATAGAAATGGCGCTCAACTTGCCGTTGATCTGTCGCAGGAATTGGGTGATGAATTAGCGGTTGATACGGATGCGAGCGAGCCGCAAATTCCTGTCTTTAGGCAACTTGATTGCTCTGACGCCACTATGGACATTAGTCGCAGTGAAGATAAGATTTGGGCTGAGGAAGAGGTATTTTTTGTGAAGCAGGATTTGCCGGTAGTGGAATCAAAATTAACTTTAACTGAAGTAGCCGCGGTGATATCGCCGGCAGAAGTCGTTACGGCGCGTGAAGAAGCCGATAATTTAAAACTCTCCGTAGACGACGAGGTTGGTATTGATATGGATTCCGTGGGACAGTTGGACAACTTCAAGACATCATCAGTTTCTGAAATCGCCAATGATTATGAGCCAGTAGAGCAGATAGCTATTCCTGTTTCACCGGCTATTGAGCCAATATCTGATGTTGAGCTGGATGAGCCAACAGTGGAAATTTCAGAGGAGCGCATCATGCCTCGCGAGGAGCATGACAGTATAGTTATGGAAGTATCGGAAAAAAGCGATTTACCGCGTGTGGATGATGAAGTTGAAGCTATAATTACGGATACCAGCGACGTAGAGCCAACTATTGATTTACTTGAAGAGCAAGAAGAACTTGCTGCTAATGAGGTATCTGAGGCGGTAGAATCTGAACTGGACGAGCAGAATGATTTGGCGGTTGACAGCTACGGTTATAATAGCGAAACGAGTACCGTGAGCGATAATGTTTTGGTCGTAAAAAGCCGTCAATCCCCTGGCCTATGGCCGGACGACAGTCGGCTCAATCCAGAAGAAGAGTCTGCGTCAATGGCTCAATCAAGCGCGGATGATACGTCATTAGTGTCGCGGCTGGTTGGCATGTTCGTGGTGGCAATGTGCGTGGTGCGCGGTCGGCAGTCAGTGAAAGTTTAGTAAACACACCGCCTAAAGAGGTAGCAATGAAGTAGTATAATTAGATATATGAAAGCGCTGCAAACTAACATTAAATTATTCTTATATACGCCAAACAAATTCTTTGAGATACCTAATTTCCAGCGTCCCTATTCTTGGACAGCCGATAATGTCCAAATGTTTTTAGACGACCTTGAAGAGGTGAAGCGTGGAGATAA
Source organism: Candidatus Saccharimonadota bacterium (assembly GCA_905372835.1). Taxonomy (GTDB): domain Bacteria; phylum Patescibacteriota; class Saccharimonadia; order Saccharimonadales; family Saccharimonadaceae; genus Nanosynbacter. Next base: position 172,554 of record CAJPQK010000001.1, read on the forward strand.
AAAGCATTATTTCGGCAGTATCGTGTATATCAACGACGGCGACCGAAGTGTCATTATCGACGGTCAGCAGCGTGCGACGACAGTTTTGCTGATGATTACCGCAATTTACCATTTGGCGCTGGAATCTCCTGAAAAGATTGAACTGGTAGCCGAGCAAATCAAGGACGAGTATTTATACAATAGATATGCAAAACAATATGGATCAGAGGAAAACCGTATCAAACTTCGGGCGGTAACTACTGACAATAAAATATTTGAGAAAATATTTAGCCAGGCGGAATTGACCGAGTATGAAAAGAAAAGTAATTTATACAAGTCCTATCTTCAATTTTATGAATATTTTAGAGATCGTGATCATTTAGAACAGTACATTAACACGCTTGATGATTTTGAAATTGTCACAATCGTGCTAGATAAAGATGACGATAATCCACAAAAAGTTTTTGAAAGTATTAACTCAACTGGCAAGCCATTGACAGATGGCGATAAAATTCGGAATTTTTCATTGATGTTGCACACCTCAGAAAAACAAGATTATGTTTTGACTAACTATTGGCAGCATATTGAAACATACTTAACTGATCCGCAGCGTGATGATATTACCGACTTCTTCCGTGTTTATTTGATTGCTAAAAACCAATCGGTCGTAAATACTGATAAGGTGTATCCAGAGTTTAAAAAAGCTTTTTCTAATAATATTTCTGATGATCAGTCGTATGAATCGCTTGACACATTTTATGGTGAGATTTTGAGAATATTAAAATACTATCGCTTTTTGAAGTTTGATATAGATGTCAATAATGAATTTACCAAGCTGAAATCGGCAGCGTTCATTATGCGCTATTTGAGAATCGAAGCATTCTTCCCGTATGTTGTATCAGTTATGAAATATTGGCAAGATGGACATTTGTCTGATGATGAAATTGCTGAGGTATTTGATGTGCTATGTGTCTACTTTTCGCGGCGTATCGTCGTTAACCTATCGACAGCAAGTCTAGATAACTATTTTGCGGGATTGCATAGAAATATATTATCGAGTGTCGAACAGAACGATGCAGTATATATTGAAGTGCTAAAATACACTATGCTTTCGAGAAGTGGACAAACTCGCCTCCCAAGAAATAATGAAATAGAAACAGCGATAAAAGCAAACTTTACCTATAATCAGCGCTCTTCCAATGTTATGTATTTGTTAACTGCGGTTGACGATGAGTCTAAGGACGTGTCATTGCTGAAACAAATTAATAACAAAGAGCTACACTTAACGATTGAACATATTATGCCGCAAACCATGACCAATGCTTGGCGGGATGAGCTCGGTGACTATGCCGACGAAATTCATGGCACATATTTGCATGGGCTAGCGAATTTGACATTGACGGGGTATAACTCTGAATATTCAAACAAGAGTTTCCGGGAAAAGCGCGATATGCCAGACGGGTTTGCTGATAGCCCGCTTAAGATTAATAAGACTGTTGCTAAATATGATACATGGAATGAAGCGGCAATATTGGAGCGCCAGCGGTGGTGGATTGATAAAATAATTAAAATTTGGCCGCTGCCAACAAGTACGTTTGAACCGCCAGTGCTTGATACGAAAGTTAATATTTTTGATGATGTTGATTTCAAGGGCACAATGGTAAAGATGTTCTATATCGGTGATGATTCATATCCAGTAACGAGCTGGTCGCAAATTCTTGGCGTCTATTGCGAGTATTTGTATGACGAGAACCCTGATTTTACTGATCAGATTATGAATAGCGAAAAGACGAAAAATTGGATTAGTAATGATTCTAAAAGATTTTTTAATTCCGTAAAGATTCACGACACAGGGCTTGTGGTTGACGTAGCAACAAATACGAATCAAAAAATACGGCTCATGCGCGAACTAGCGGAGATGTTTTATGTTGATAAAATCTCTATCAATGTTGAATTGACAAAGCCGATTGAACAGTAGGTATGTGTGCAGCTTGACAACTTTAGTTTAGTTAGGGCGCTTGCTATACTGTCTATATGAAGATCTCTGACCGCCGCCCCAACGACCGTCCCCGCGAGAAGTTGGCGCGTTACGGTACGGCGCGGCTGAGCGATTTGGAACTGTTAATGGCGATTATCGGCAGCGGTAATGCTCGGGCCGATGTCGGCAAGATTGCGCGCGAGGTGCTGAAAATTTTGCGTCAAAAGGGTGGTGATGTTTCGTATGATGATCTACGTAGCGTGGTTGGATTGGGTGAAGCGAAAATCCCGGTGATTTTGGCGAGTTTGGAGCTGGCGCGGCAGTACTTGCTGGACAGCGACCAGCCAATCATCGATGGCCCAGAAAAAGCCGTTGAGCTACTGGCCGACATTCGCGATAAAAAGCAGGAATATTTCGTCTGCCTGACGCTGGACGGTGCGAATCGTTTGATTGCCAAACGGGTGGTGACCATCGGCACGCTGACTGCCAGTCTGGTACACCCGCGCGAGGTCTTCGCCGACGCCATCGCCGACCGTGCGGCCTCGATCATCGTGGCGCATAATCATCCGAGCGGGAGCTTGGAGGCCAGTCAGGCTGATAAAGATGCTACGAATAGGCTGGGAGAAGCGGGGAAGCTACTTGGTATTACGCTTAATGATCATATTATCGTCACGAAAACTAGCTACAAGAGCCTGATGTGCTCACAGTAAACGATTCCCAAATCTGATATAATCTATCTATGAATACGAGGGAACTTGAAAAGCAGTTGTGGGCTGCGGCGGATAAACTACGGGGTAATATCAGTTCGTCGGACTATAAATATGTGGTGTTGGGGCTAATTTTTCTGAAATATGTTTCAGATGCGTTTTCGGCGCGGTACCAGGCGGCGGTTGATGATAATTATGATCCAGAAGATCGGGATTGGTATCTGGCGGAGAATGTTTTTTGGATTCCCAGGGAGGCTCGTTGGGAATACCTGGTGGCGAGCGCCAAACAGCCAGAGATTGGCGTACTAGTTGACGGCGCTATGGAAGCGATTGAGCGAGATAATCCTAGTCTGAAGGGTGTGTTGCCGAAAAATTATGCTCGTGAAGCTCTGGATAAACGTCGCCTGGGTGAACTCATAGATTTATTTACCAATATCAAATTCGATACTGCGAGTTCCAAAGATCTACTTGGTCAAGTCTACGAATATTTTATGGGTATGTTTGCCGACAGTGAGGGTAAACACGGCGGCGAATTCTACACGCCGCGCTCCATCGTCAAGCTGCTGGTAGAAATGCTTGAGCCATACAGCGGGCGTGTGTACGACCCGTGTTGTGGTAGCGGCGGTATGTTCGTCTGGAGTGAGAAGTTTGTCGAGGAGCATGCGGGCCGCGTTAGCGATATCGCGGTGTATGGTCAGGAACTCAACGAAACTACTTGGCGACTCGCTAAAATGAACATGGCAATTCGGGGAATTGACGCGAATATCAAACGCGGCGACACCTTGATGGATGACCAGCTTCCCGACCTGAAAGCTGATTATATCTTGGCCAATCCGCCGTTTAATATTAGTGACTGGGGTCAAGAACATTTGCAGGCTGACCCACGCTGGAAGTATGGACTGCCGCCAAAGGGTAATGCTAACTTTGCCTGGATTCAACATATGATTCACCACCTAAGACCGCGCGGTACGGCGGGCTTTGTGTTAGCAAATGGGAGCATGAGCAGCCAAACTGGCGGTGAAGGTGACATCCGTAAGCAGTTAGTGATCAGTGATATGGTTGACGCCATCGTCACATTGCCAAGTCAGCTGTTCTTCAACGTTGCTATACCGTGCTGTCTGTGGTTTGTGTCGCGCGATCGTGCTAATCGTCATGGCAAAGTGCTGTTCATCGATGGGCGTAATTTGGGTAAAATGGTAACCCGCCGTAACCGCGAGCTGACCGAAGAAGATATTGCCAGGGTAGCAAAGACATATCATGATTACAAAACCGCCAGTGCGGATTACGCTGACCAGCCGGGTTTTTGTAAAGTCGCTGATCTAGAAGAGATCAAGCAGCATGATTATGTACTGACGCCTGGTCGTTACGTGGGCGTCGAGGAGGCTAAGGAAGATGATGAGCCGTTCGCCGAGAAATTTGCCCGGTTGACGGCTGAGCTGGAGGGGCAGTTTGTGAAAAGCCGCGAGCTGGAGGCAAAGATAAAAGAAAATCTTGCCAAAATAAAGAAAGAAGTCAAATAATGAATGGTGACAATCCGAACGGCGAGATGGTGGTATATGTTGGCGATGATGGCAAGCCGCAGATTCAAGCTAGATTGCAGGATGAAAATATGTGGCTCACTCAAGTGCAGTTAGCCCAGGTATTTCAGACCACAAGACAAAATATAGGTCAACATATTAAGAATATCTACGAAGAGAAAGAGCTCGACCCTTCGGCAACTATAAAGAAATTCTTTATAGTTCAAATTGAAGGTGATCGTGAGGTCTCGAGAACTATAGAGCATTATAGTCTAGACATGGTACTTGCGCTTGGTTACCGCGTGAAATCAAATATAGCAACGAATTTTCGTATTTGGGCCACCGAAAGATTGCGAGAATATATCACTAAGGGCTTTGTTATGGACGATGAGCGCCTTAAGGAAAATAGCGGCGGAAACTACTGGAAAGAACTACTTGAGCGGATTCGAGATATTCGCAGTAGTGAAAAAATATTATATCGGCAGGTGCTAGATTTATTCGCCACCAGCCAAGATTACAACCCAAGCTCCAAAGAGCAAATAGAGTTTTTTCAGATAGTTCAGAATAAGCTGCACTACGCTGTTAATATGTTGACTGCCGCTGAGGTTATTTATTCCAGGGTTGATTCTGACAAGCCATTCTTAGGACTCACGACGTTCCGTGGTCAGCAACCTACCAAAAGTGAAGCGCAAATTGCTAAAAACTATTTGACGGCTGATGAACTCGGCATACTCAACCGCCTCGTGAGCGCCTTTTTTGATCTTGCTGAGCTCAAGGCTATCAATCACGAACCAATGCGCATGGCTGATTGGGTACGTGAAGTTGATAAATTTGCGGCTACCTACGGCAAGGGTGTCCTTGATAACCCGGGCAAAATATCACACAAAGCCATGCTCACCAAGGTTGCCAAAGAATATGAATCATACAAAGAGCGTATGCGCAATCAAGAGCTGAGTAGTATAGAGCAGCAATATCTTGAGGAGTTGAAGGCTGTGCAGAAGAATATTGAGGGGAAGAAATGAGTGAGCTAGTAAAAAATAGGGTTGGAAGCATCCATAATGAGTAAAGTATTTATCCAAGGAGTTATTAATAACATTAGGGCTAAGTCCACCCCGTATACTCCTATTATAGAGGCGATAACTAATGCCATTGATGCTATAGATAAATCAGGCCGAAATGATGGGGAAATACATATTCGGATCATCAGGAACCCGCAATTTATATCAACGGACGACGATAATGTAGCAAATGTCACTTCTGTGGAAATCTCCGATAATGGCATCGGTTTTAATAAAGAGAATCGCGACTCCTTCGATACCATATATAGCCAACTTAAAAGGTCGATAGGAGGAAAGGGTTTTGGTAGATTTTTTTATCTGCGGCATTTTAACGACGTACACATAGAAAGCACGTTTATTGAAGATAACAAATACAAACATCGTTCATTCGATTTTGGTAAGCAATATGACGTTATAGTTAATGATAAGGTTAGTAATTTGCCTAGATCGTCAGAGACTGGTACTATACTTCGACTTTTAAACATTAAGGGCGTAAAACTTGACAAAGATCCAGAAATTATCTCACATCGCATTCTAGAGCAGATCCTTAGTTATTTTTCTGATCCAGAGTATGTCTGCCCAAGGATTATATTTGAAGACGATGCGCTAGATATCCCAATAATCCTAAATGAGCAAATTGGTACACAAGATGATTCTCTAATTCAGCTCAAGAAAAGTGATATTTTTATTGTTAACGGTATAGAACTAAGATATAAAATGTTTAAAATACTTAAGCCTCGGAACCAAAAGAGCAAGATTATTTTAACCGCACGAAACCAAGCGGTTACTGAGAAGAGCTTGGATGTATATATTCCAGATTTCTGCTCTGACTTTACTGAGGATGTGCTGGTTGATGGAGAGAAGGAATCTCGTAACTACATAATAAGATTCTACGTTCAAGGAGAATATCTAGAAGACAATGTTACGGCAGAGCGTGATAGCTTTAATTTTGGTGAAAAACACGACTTGGTATATCCAGCATCAGTAGAGGATATTGAAAAAGCTATTGCAGAAATCGCAAAAAAAGAATTTGAAGGTGTGGTTAGTCTAAGGTCAAAATCAAAACGAGAGAAGTTTGAGAAATATGCCCAAAGTAACATTTGGTACAAGCCATATATTGACGACATAGATTTTGAAGCAATAAAGGCAAATCCTACCCAGGATGACATAGAGTTAATTCTACATAAGGCAAAGTATGAACGTGACTTAGAGATAAAGAAAAACATCTCTCAGTTGACTAGTAGAAACAGGAATTATATAGAAGCACAGTCGAATGCTAAAAAGCTGATTAGAGAAGTAAAAGACGCAAGCTATAGTGATTTAGCACAATATATAGCGTTTCGTAAATCTATCCTGGAATTATTTAAAAAGACTTTGGAGTGGAATGATTTGGGAGAATACGATACGGAAAAGGCAGTTCATGATATAATATTCCCTACAAAATCAGATTCAAATGATACGATATATGATGGTCATAATTTGTGGATTATAGACGAAGGGTTAAATCTTACTCAGTATCTCAGTTCGGATAAAAACATATTTAATGAAAATAAGGACCGTCCAGATATCGCAGCATTTCATTATAATGTTGCGTATAGAGACGGTTCGGAGGCTTCTAATCCAGTAAGTATTTTTGAATTTAAACGACCTGGTCGAAATGACTTTGTAGATGCGTCTTCTAAAGAAGACCCTATACAACAAATAATTCGTTACGTTAACAGTATTAGGAATGGCGACTATAAGACACCAAAAGGAAGTAGGATTCATATCTCACCCACAACACCCTTCTATGGTTATATAGTAGCGGATGTTGATAATAAGGTTGAAAAATGGTTGATTGAAGAGAAAAACTTAAAATCAATGCCAGACAATAAAGGGTGGTTCTTAATACAGGACAATATTAATCTCAGAATTGAATTCGTAACGTGGGAAAAACTGCTAAATGATGCAGTCGTGCGTCACCGAATATTCTTTGAGAAATTGGGGTTAGAAGGATAATGAGAACAGCTGTTTTAAGTGATATCATCGATCTCATAGGTGGCGGTACTCCAAAAACATCAAAACCAGAGTTTTGGAGCGGCGATATACCGTGGCTGTCTGTGGTTGATTTTGGGGGCGACGGACGTTGGGTAGATAAAGCTGAAAAAACAATCACTAATCTTGGGCTGGAGAATTCTAGCACAAAGTTGCTAAAAAGTGGAGACATAATTATATCTGCACGCGGGACCGTGGGTGAATTAGCTCAACTGAAGCGACCAATGGCCTTTAATCAATCTTGTTATGGAATTAGGGCAAGGACAGGAGTAGATCAAGATTTTCTTTATTATCTATTAAAGAAGTCTGTCAATGATCTAAGAAGGCAATCGCATGGTGGTGTGTTTAATACTATAACTCGTAGTACTTTTGATGTTGTCAGTATCAGTATACCCAGTATAGTTACCCAAAAGAAAATTGCCGATATTCTCAGCAGTCTTGATGAAAAAATCGAGCTCAATCGCCGCATGAACGAAACCCTCGAGCAGCTCGGTCAAGCTCTCTTTCGTTATTATTTTGTCGATAAAACTAAACGAGGCAACAATATCCAGACTTTACCTCTAGGGGAGAGGATTCGTCCCAAAAGAGGCAAAAGTTTACAGTCTAAAAATATGATAGATGGCAACATACCGGTTATTAGTGGTGGCCTGAAGCCGGCTGGATTTCATAATAAAGCAAACACAGTTGCACCAGTTATTACGATAAGTGCATCCGGAGCAAATGCTGGTTTTGTATCTGTCTGGGGTGAACCAGTTTGGTCGGCAGACTCCTCGTATATTGACTCAACAATGACCAAATATGTTTATACCTACTATTTATTCCTCAAGAATAAGCAAAAAGAAATATACGATATGCAAACTGGCTCTGGTCAGCCGCATATTTATCCAAAGCACATAGGGCTTCTGGAGATTGCTGATTTATCAGAGTGCGAGTTTAATGATTTCGAGCAGAGAGTACGACCATTGTTTGACATGATACATGAAAACAAGAAGCAAATAGATTATTTATCCAACATTCGTGATTTGCTTTTGCCAAAGTTAATTTGAAAGGACTAAAGAGACATTTCCTATAGGCGAAAGAATCTCTACGGCTGAGTTGAGGTATACTCAAGGGGAGATAAGACATAAAACTATAGTTGTATATAATACAACAGATATATACTTGATAAGAACCTGAATAGCTGATAAACTAGTATCAGTAAATAAAGGAGATAAAATGAAAGATAATATAGTAATTAAGAAAAATCGTAAAAGAAGTGCTTCGTATCCCGCTTTTACACTGGAAGAAGTAATTGAAGCGACGAAGGCCTTGAAAGAGAAGCTTGGTGATGGGCCTTATGCTAGGGATCATATGGCTGTAGCTTTGGGTTATAAGGGAGTAACTGGAAGCTCTGGATCTAAGATTGCTGCGTGTGTCCACTTTGGCATGCTTGATCGTAATGGTAATGTATATAGCCTGTCGGATTTAGCACAAAGATTCTTTCACTATGTAAGTGAAGAAGAGCGCGCACAAGTTCTTGTAGAGGCATTTAATAAACCCTCTTTATACCAGAAGCTAATGGCAGAATATGGTGGAAAATCTTTACCACAAATGCTCGAAAGTATTCTAATTCGAAATTATGGAATTCAGGAGAATGCTGCTGGCACTGCTGTAGCTAACTTTAGGAAATCGGCTGAGTTTGTGGGTGTTTTAAAAAACGGCGTTTTAATGTTTGATAATAGTAATGACACTATAGACCAGTCACATGCAGAGAGTTGTAACACTGGGGAGACGCTGAACTCTTTATCAGTAAATACCAATGAAATAAAAAAAGACCAGCATTCGCATGTCAGCACTACTGAAGCCAGACTCTCTGTAGTTTTGCCATCTGGCCTTGTTGTAAGTTATTCACAGGAACTTGCGCCAGCGTTTGCTTTTGGTATTTTTGGCAAGGAGCTTATGGAGTTGGATAAAGTAATTTCTGAGTATAGGAATAAAGAAGCTTCTGCTGGTACAAACAGTCACGATGAGCACATGCTTATAGATGAAAATAAAGATTAAATATAAAGAGATATATAAAGCGCAGATTCTGACAGGATGACTTATGAGTAGTTATTTATTTATTGATGACAGCGGATCTAAGCAGTGGGATACTCCATACCAGTATTCACTTGTAAACTCGCCACCTGCTAGGGTGCCACAAAACCGTAAATTCTGGGAACTTAATTATTTTGTGTTGGCTGGTATATATATTGAGCATGACCTATTGGCGGAGCTAAACCCGATCATAAATGCTAAAAAGATAGAAGTGTTTGGTACAAAGAATGTAGAGATTCGTTCGGTTAATCTCCGTAATCCGCAAAAACAGGAAAAATACTATATACAACCATTTGGGGTTACTAGGTGTCAGCTAAAGGACTTTATTGAGAGTTTCTGGTACGAGATATTTAACCAAAATAGGGAGGCTATACAGATTCAGGCAGTTTTGCTAGATAAGAGATACTATAAACATTTGCGTACCGCAAAAAGTCCTCTTGATATTACTGCACAAGTAATGTTTGATCGTGTAGAAATGCATCCAAATAGAGAGTGTACTATTATATTTGACCAAATGGATCACCAGGTGAAGACAGAAAAGCGAGATCAGGGTAGTATATTGCAGATTGCTGATAAGACCATTGACCTTGGCTCGTTTCATAAAAAATACAGTCATGTTTCTGTCGGATTTGAGGAATCAAAAAACTCTAATTTTTTACAGTTGGCTGATACGGTTGCGTATAATGTATTAAGACAGTTCATTGACTATGGTGATAAATGGGATCAACCGGGTCAGGAAACTCTGCCAATGTATTCATTTTTTGAGAAGATATCTGACAATATGTATTGCAACAAATTAACACGGCAGGTTAGAGGTTACGGATTAATAAAATTACCAGAGATTGGAAAAATTAACTGGTGTAAGTCAGAATAACAAAAAAGCACCTGCTGTCAGATGCTTTTTTGAGGTAAGTTCCCATATGGGTCCCGCCATGCGCTGAGTGGACGGCTAGATATTTCTATCAACCTACCATCTCCAAATTAATATATATTATGAGATATGTCAATGGGTAATGTGAAATTAAGTAAAAATATACTTTTATTTGATAAAATATAAATACTTATGACCGAATCCCAAATCGAACGATACGCGCTTGATATTCTGACTAATCTCGGCTGGCAAGTTTTGCATGGACCGGATATTAGTCCGGATGGTGCTATGGCTGAGCGTGAGCTCAGGCAGGTGGTGTTGCCGGAGCGGCTGCGTAATGCTTTGGTGCGGCTCAATCCGCACATTCCAGAACCAGCCTTGAATGAAGCGATGCGGCGTTTGACGCAGATCAGTAAACCAAGCTTGATCGAGAATAACCACGAGTTTCATCAACTGCTGGTGGCTGGTGTGCCGGTGCAGTATCGCACATCGAGTGGCGAAGTGAAGCACGATATCGTGCGGGTGGTTGATTTTACCTCGCCAAGAAACAATGATTTTGCGGCGGTGAATCAGCTGACGGTTCTGCAGGGTGACTATAATCGCCGGCCGGACATTGTGCTGTTCGTGAATGGCTTGCCGCTGGTGGTGATTGAACTAAAAAATGCGGCCGACACGAAGGCGGATTTGGTAGCGGCGTATCAGCAGATTCAGACGTACAAGCGAGAGATTAGTGATCTGTTCCGTTTTAATGAATTGTGCGTAACGAGCGATGGGCTAGAGGCGGAGATGGGTACGATCACCAGTCCGCTGGAGCGAATGATGCCGTGGAAGACGATTGATGGCGAGAGGGAGGTTGGCAATGTGCCAATGCTGGAAGTGTTGCTGCGTGGTGCGTGCACGCCTGAGCGCTTGCTGAATATGGTGCAGAATTTTATCGTATTTGAGCGTGGTGATGGTGACAAATTGATCAAGAAAGTTGCTGCTTACCATCAATACTGGGTGGTGAATAAGGCGCTGGACCGGACGCTGGTAGCCAGTGGTGAACGTGGCGACCAGCGGGCTGGCGTAGTCTGGCATACGCAAGGGTCGGGCAAGAGCTTGAGTATGGTGTTTTATACTGGCAAGCTGATGAAGTCGCGCGATTTGCACAATCCGACCATCGTGGTGGTGACGGATCGCAATGATCTTGACGGTCAATTATTCGGTACGTTTAGCGCTTGTCGCGAGCTCCTGGGGGAAGATCCGAAGCAAGCTGATTCACGGAGTGAACTCAGGAGGCTGTTGCAGCGCGAAGCAGGCGGAATTATCTTCACGACAATCCAAAAATTCTCGCCTGAGGATGACGAGGATAAATTACCAGTTTTGACCGATCGACGCAATGTCATCGTGATGGCAGATGAGGCGCATCGTAGCCAGTATGGCTTGAAGGCGCATGTCCGAGCCAGTGACGCCCAACTGGTATATGGTTATGCCAAGTATATGCGCGATGCCTTGCCGGGTGCGAGCTACATTGGCTTTACGGGTACGCCGATTGAAACGGATGATAAGTCAACACCAGCAGTGTTTGGCGACTATATCGATATTTATGATGTCGAGCAGGCAGTGAAAGATGGTGCAACGGTGCCGATTTATTATGAGAGCCGGCTGGTTGATTTGAATATGGATGAGGCAACGCGGCAGTGGCTGGATAAGGAAGTTGATGATTTGCTGGAGGGCGAAGAATTGAGCCGTCAGGATGCGTTGAAGGCCGAGTATGCACAAAAAGAAGCCATCGTCGGTAATAGCGAGCGGCTGAATACTATCGCCTTGGATATCATTGAGCACTTTGAGGCTCGGCAAAGTGTCCTGAGTGGTAAAGGTATGATCGTGACGATGAGTCGTGGTATTGCGGCTGATTTGTATGAAAAAATTGTGGCGTATCGGCCGGATTGGCACAGTGACGATGACGCGCGCGGCGCGATAAAGGTGATCATCACTGGTAGTGCTAGTGACCCTGACCATTTGCAGCCGCACATTCGTAACAAGCAGCGAGTAAAGGCGATCGAAAAGCGCATCAAAGATCCGAATGATCCGCTTGAATTGGTGATTGTGTGCGACATGTGGCTGACGGGGTTTGATGTACCAAATATGCACACTATGTATCTGGATAAACCGCTGAAGGGTCATAATTTGATGCAGGCAATTGCCAGGGTAAATCGAGTGTTCCCTGGAAAAACTGGCGGTTTGGTGGTTGACTATCTGGGTGTAGCGGGGGCGCTGCGCGATGCTATTTCTGACTATACGCAAAGTGGTGGGCAAGGCGCACCGCAGCTTGATATTACTGAGGCGGTGGCACAGATGCAGATGCGCTATGAGGTAGTGCGCGATTTGTTTGGTAACTTTGACTACCAGCGATATTTTACTGCACCAACCGACCAACAGCTACAAATTATCTTGGATGCAGAGGAATATATTTTAGGGTTGGAAGATGGTGAGAAGCGGTTGAAGCAGCACGTTTTGGAACTGAGTAAGGCATTCGCGTTGGTTATGCCCAGGCCCGAGGCGCTAGAAATTCGCGAAGAAGTGGCGCTGTTTCAGGCGGTGAAAGCTCGGCTGGAGAAAGTGTCCAGCTCGGCGGTGGTGACTGACGCCGAGTATCGCAGCGCGCTGAAACAAATTGTCGATAAAGCAATTGCGCCAATTGGTGTGGTCGATGTGTTTGAGGCGGCGGGATTAGAAAAGCCGGAACTGTCAATTTTGAGCGATGAGTTTTTGGCAGAAATTCGTAACATGGAGCGCAAGAATTTGGCAGTGGAAGCGTTGCAAAAACTGCTTGCTGATGAAATCAAGTTACGATTTTCGAGAAATTATGCCAAAGATACGAAGTTTTCTGATTTGCTTAATCAAGCCTTGACGCGGTATAGAAATGGGACGATTGAGGCGGCGCAGGTAATTGAGGAGCTAATCAATATCGGACAGCAAGTTCGCCAAACTGTTGAGAATGGCGCAGTTGATGGCCTCAGTGAGGATGAGATCATCTTTTATGATGCGTTGGTCGAGAATGGCAGTGCTCGCGAAGTACTGGGTGACGCGCAGCTGCGTGATATCGCAAAAGTATTACTAGAGCAGGTGCGTCGTGATGCGACGATTGACTGGGCGGAGCGCAGGAATGTTCAAGCAAAACTGAAAGTTAACGTCAAAAAGACGTTGGCAAAATATGGCTACCCGCCAGATCAGCAGGCGTTGGCGACTGACATGGTATTAGAACAAGCCAAGCGTTATGGTAACGAATGGAGCCAGAAGCGTGCCGCATATGAGGCTGGTGGCGGGGTGAGTTTACTGGATTGATATATTAATTATGATAGATCAGGATACAATAAGTATAGGAATATTAGTTATGAATTCAGCGGGAAATGAATTTTATTGGGGTATTATTGTTGCATCGTTGGCATACCTACTAAAGAATTTTGTATTCGACCAAATATTGGAATTTCAGAAAGTAAAAGGAAGAATTCGAAATCGTTTGCGATACTATGCAAATGTTGCCTATAGTATTCACTTAAGTGAAGATCTTGCACAGGAAGTGCGATCACAAATTCGGCAGTTGAGCTGTGACCTAGAGGAGAATTACTTTGCTATTTTTATATTGGTAAGACTAAGAGCTATTTGTTGGTTATTTGCACTACCTTCGAAGAAGAGCATTACTGAAGTTTCTACGAGCCTAATTTATTTATCAAATAGTGTTGGTGATAAAGGTGAAAACCGTGAACCGCCTAAAAAACTTAAAGAGGAAGTTGATAAAGTAAACAAGCTTTTATTAACAGGGAACATTAAGAAGTTAATTGATAAAGCACAAATATTTTTAAAAAGTAAAGAGTAAAGTTCTTACTCATGAAAATCTCCGTCCATCTCAAACCCAACTCCCGCCACCGCGAAGAAGTCGTAACGAACGATGATGGTTCGTTGACGGTTTATACCAAGGCACCAGCTATCGAGGGGCGAGCAAACGTGGCGGCGGCGAAGTTGTTGGCGAAACATTTTGGTGTGGCGTCGTCAAAGGTAAAATTACTACGCGGTGCAACCTCGAAATACAAGGTGTTTGACATTGATCAGTCGGACTAATTCAACCGCTGTATCGTCACAAATGAATACCCCTGCTGCTTCAGTGAGCTGAGGATACATGGCACGGCATTGACGGAAGTTTGGTGAATGTCATGCATCAAGATGATGGCTCCAGGGCGAGCGCCAGCGACGGCGCGCGAACAGACAATTTGGCTATTCCGATCAGCCCAATCCCGCGTGTCGACCGACCACAAGATTGATGACATACCGCGTGCACGAAGCTGTTCCAGGACAACACCATTGATAGCACCATAAGGCGGGCGCAAGATGCTCGGCTTGACGCCAGTGGCTTGTCTGATGGCCTCGTTGGTACGGTCAATTTCGCCAGCAATTTGGTCAACTGATAGCTTAGGTAGTTCCGGATGTGACCACGAGTGATTACCCAGTTGATGACCACGCGCTTGTATGCTGCGCACGACGCTAGCTTGCCCAGAGACTTTACTACCAATCAAGAAAAATGTCGCTTTAGCGCCATATTTATCCAAAATGTCCAGTAAGTGCGCGGTGTATGGACCCGGTCCGTCATCAAACGTCAACGCAATCACTTTGTTGCCGGTGGTTGGTGCAGGTGCAGGTGCTGGTGCAGCGGGCGCTGGTGCTGGCTTTGGCTCGGGTGGCTTGGGGAAGTTAGCCAGTTTTTGAGCTGTTGGATTTTGCAGGTATTTGGCGACGGTAGCGGCTGGTACTTTGATGGTCAGCTCGCCGTAGGCTGATGGCAACAGGGAGGCTTGTCCAGTTGGCCAAGCTAAGGTGTTGCCATCGTCGGTGATGATAAAGTTCGCCAACGTTTCTTTGGTGATCATATCCTCGAGATTTGCTTCTGGTTGACGGCGTTGTTTAATGGTCTCTGCAACGTCGCGCTGAGCGGCCGCTACGATTGCCTTGGTAGCTTCCTCTGATTTTTCAGTCAAATTATCCAGGCTAATCACTTCACCAGAATCTTTATCAAAGGTCCAAAACAGCGTTAGCGCAACTGGATGGGCACCGTGCATGTCTTGTTTAATGTTGACGATGATCGATAGGGCGACGGAATTATTGTGCGTGACTTGATAGCTGATGGTTTCGGTCATTGGTCGCTCAAAGGTGATGGTGCTTGACGATGTGTAGCGAAAATCACTGTCGGCGCGGTCGATTGCTCGGGCGATGAGTTTGTTGATCTTGGAGTTGCTGGTGATTGGGTATTCAATTGAGACCTTTTCGCGTTTGGTGTCGCGCGTCACAAACTTGGAGCGAATGCCGGCATAGCGCGAATCGGTGAAATAGTATTTTTCATCTTCCAGAACGGTTGGGCGCTGGACGGGTGGTTGTATGGATTGGAGATAAAATAATGCTGCCATGGCGGCTACCGCCAGCAAGAGTAGGGTGGTGAATAAAACACTGCTCAGCTTGGATGTGTTGTAGGATGCTGTGTTGGTTTTTGCCTCACGGCGAGGTTGAGTTGACGGTCGTTCTTTTGATGATTTTTGAGATTTCGTTTGCGTTTTTTTGGCAGACATTAGTTCACTCCGCCAGCTTTCAAGATCGCCTTTAAGCCAGTTTCACCGCCAGCAAACCCACTGGCAACATAATCATTGATCACCATGTATGGCAGGCCGCTCACACCAAGCGAAAGAGCTTTTTGGGTATTGTCATCGATTTCTTTTTGGTGTGGTTTTTTGGTCATGCAGTCAGTAAATTTCGCCTCATCCATACCAATATGTTTAGCGGACGCCAGGAAGTAGTCTAGCGGTAGTGGTGGAATTTTTTGCGGCACGGCAACGTTTTTCACGCCAATTCCTTTGTCAAAATAATCACGTTTAATGCGCGGCACGATGTCGTGCGTGTATTGCCAGTATTTGTCTTGGTCGGCGGCGCAAAAAGCAGCGTGAGCGCCAGTTTCTGTGTTGTCGGTGACTTCTTTGAGCAGTGTCACCACGCGGTGTTCGTAGCGAACCTTGCCTGATTTGAGATACTCATTTTTGAAGAAATCAGCGTTAGTGGCTGCTTCAACTTCGGCGCAGAATGAGCAAAAATAATCAGTATAATCAACAAACACATGCTTGGCTTCAGCAGAGCCTTGCGACATTTTTTCATTCCACGGTTTGCCGTCACCGACATGGCGATTTGGCGGACGATTAACGATGCCGTAGATAAACAATGCGACGATTGCCGTAATCAAAATGCCTGAAATAACCCAAATGATTGCTATGCCTGCTGATTTTTGTCGATTCATAGTTCCTCCTGTTTTGCTAATTCTGTATACATAAAGGCGATTTGTCCAGACTTGTAGAGTGAAAAGAGGCTTAATAGCAGGGCTAACATCAAGACAATGGTACTGGCGACGGTGGCGGCAGTGGCAGCGACAGCGCCTGAGAAGAACACTGCAACGAGCGGCAGGATGAGTGATGTGCCGCAGGGAACGCAACCCAGGCCAATGGCGGCAGCCACAGAGGCCAGGCCGCTGAGTCCGACTTGTCTGGTGACCGACTGTTCATTACGCTTATTTTTCTTGGCAGTGAAAATGACGACGGTAATTGACAGTCCTTGGAGGAGTGACACTACAAGGAGCAATGCGCCATTTAGTGAGCTGAAGCCCTGTTTGAATATATCAATGAACATGGTTCCAAAAAGGGAGATTTTGTCTAATATTGGTAGTCGCGACATCATCAGTGGGCCGTAAAAATTGGCATTGATGGCAAAGAAAATAATGAGTGCAACGAGCAAAGATAGGGTAAGTGCCAGCAGTGCGTACTGTGGTAGGCTGAGGATTTTACCAACTCCTACTATAGCTGACTTGATAGACTGCTGTTTGTTGTATACTCGGCAAAATTGAACCATGCATCCATTATACGTCAAAATTGCATAATAGTATGCATTCTGGTGCAGTTTACTCGCGTTTGGGCGGTGGGCTACAGAACGAGGTATTTGTGATGGGGTAAAACGTACGGCAAGAGGGCGGATAGTTAGTCACCAACATAAACTATACACTGAGTGTATAAAACTCTTGCAATAACTAAACACTGGGTGTATAGTAAGAGTATGAGCGTTCAATATACCTTGTTAGGTTTTTTAGCGGAAGAGTCAAATTACGGCTATGAGTTGAAGAAAAAATATGACGGCTATTTTGGTAAGGACAAGCCAATTTTAACCGGTCAGATATATTCAACCCTGGCGCGGCTCAAACGCGACAACAAAGTCAAAGAAATTACTGACACCAGCGAATCAGGCGGTCCGGACCGGGTTCGGTATGAAATTACTGATGAGGGTAGGCAAGATTTGCAAGCATGGCTGGAATCACCAGAGGCGCCGTCGCCGCAACTGCAAGCGACGATGTATATCAAAGCGGTGCTGGCCATTCTGAAGGACGGCGATGCGTCACCGTATTTGGATAACCAACGGCAGGCGCATATTCAACGGATGCGCGAGCTGACGGCGCAGCGGCGTGATAGTAACTTGTCGGACATGCTGCTGATTGATCATGCACTGTATCATTTGGAGGCGGATTTGCGCTGGATTGAATTAACTATTTCGCGGTTAACGCGGTTAAAGGAGGAAATTTTGCATGAGCAAACCAATGATTAGCGCTAAAAATATCACAAAGTCGTTCGGGCAAACACAGGCGCTGCGCGGTGTTAGTTTGGATGTCGAGGCGGGTGAGGTGCTGGCGATCATGGGTCCGTCGGGTTCTGGTAAGTCGACGCTACTGCATAGCTTGGCGGCGATTACCAAAGTTGATAGCGGTGAGATTGACTTTGACGGCCAGCGGATTGACACGATGAACGACGATAAGCGCAGTATATTGCGGCGCACCAGCTTTGGCTTTGTCTTTCAATTTGGGCAGTTGGTGCCGGAGCTGACGGCGCTGGACAATGTAGCGTTACCGTTGCTACTCAACGGTGTCAAACGTAAGGAGGCCTATCAACGGGCAAAAACATGGCTTGGTAAGGTTGAGCTGGGCAATAAAGCCGACAGTATGCTCGGTGAATTGTCGGGCGGACAAATGCAGCGCGTGGCGATCGCCCGAGCCATGGTGATTGAGCCAAAAGTGCTATTTGCTGATGAGCCAACTGGTTCGCTGGATAGCCTGAACTCAGAAAAGGTCATGGAATTGTTCATCAAAACCGCCAAAAAGCATGGCACAACAGTCATCATAGTAACGCACGAGCCGACGATTGCTGCCTATGCTGACCGGGAGATTATTGTTCGCGACGGGCAGATTTCTGGTACTGAGGTAGCGGTACATCCGGCACAGGCGAGGGCTAATAAAGCTAAGGCGAGGATTGTCTGATGAGCGTTAGTTGGATGTTACTACAAAAGTCTGGTCGCCAGTCATTCTCGCGTCTGGGCTTGACGACGGCAGCGGTGGCGCTGGGTATTATGCTGGTGTGTTGCTTTACGGCTGGTATCAATGGGCTTATGAGACGCGCCGGGGGATCAGCTATCAGCTTGGCGGCACACCAAGCTAGTCGCAAGGAGGCTTCCCAGCAACCGATTGCTGGTATTGAGCCATTAAGAATTAGTAATGTTGTGCGACTTGGTAATGCGTCAAAATGGCGTGGCCAGATTATCCAGACGTATTCAATGCATGGTACAGCGAAGTCGCCGCAATTTGCCAAGCTAAAAACGCCGGGTCCGGGCGAATATTACTTATCAAAAGCGTTGGCTGATGCGGTGGCTCAACATCCTGAGGATGATATCTTGGCGCGTTTTGGCAATAACACTAAATATCTCGGCGTGCTCCCTAGTGAATATGTTAGTGGCCCAGATGCTCTCATGATAGTACGTGGTGCCAGTGCTGATGAAGTGGCAGCAAGTGATGATGTGGCGAAAGTTCAGGGACAAGCTTCCTACTTTGCTAATGTTTACCGGACGGATGCGAATGGGCTAACATCGAATGTCGGACTAGGCCCTATATCTATCATTGTACTTGGCATTGGTGGAACTATATTACTGTTTCCAATCGTCATTTTCGTGTCAGTGGCGACACAGCTGGGTGCGGCACAGCGCGAGAAACGCTACGCTGCTTTGCGGCTGATCGGCGCAACTAAGCGGCAGGTGGGACGGGTGTTGATATTGGAATCGCTGTTGGCGTCGGTTGTGGGTGTGCTGATCGGGCTGGGTGCGTTTTGGCTATTACAAGCACCGCTGCAGAATTTCAAGATGGATGGTATGCGGTTTAATCCTAGTGATTTAGCGTTAACTGGTACGCAATATGTATTGATTATTGGCTTGACGTTGGGGCTAACGGTGTTTGTTAACTGGCGACGAATGCGCCGAGCGCAGATTTCGCCACTGGGTGTATCACGCTCAATTGAAAAGGTGAAGAAGTTGCGTGCGTGGCGGGCGCTAGTACCGGTAACTGGTATCGCCATCTTTGTTTGGTTATCGTCAAAGCCGGGATTGGATTGGCTGACGGCAAATAAAGAATCAGCTATGCCAATGTTACTGCTGATGGCGGCCTTGCTGTTGGTGATGTTTGGACTTGTCCTGGCTGGTGGCTGGCTGACGAATAAGCTGTCACTGCTGGCGGCACGCTGGGCGAATAATGGTTCAATGCTGATTGCCGGTAAACGTACGGCGGTGCATTCGCGAACGGTTTTCCGTGGTGTGAGTGGGGTAGTGTTGGCGTTGTTTGCTGGTAGCTTCTACTTGACGGCAACCAGTGGTATTGAGAACTTAAATATTCAGGCCATCAAAGACAATGGATACTCACAGTTGAAGCACGGTACCGCAGCTGTCATTGGCCGTTCATTGCCAGGCGACATGGCGAAGCGGCTGCAGCAGGAGTCGTATGTTACGTCGGTGGCGACAGTGTATCCGCGTGAGGATGGCAATGCAATTCGCTGTCAGGATTTAGCACGATACACTGAGCACACCTGCCCGGCCAACGCTCGACCTGACCAATTTGCGCTACTAAACTTTGACGCGCCAGTGGTGAAGAACGTGTCGCTAATTAACGACAAGATTGACCCGAACGGCGCCAAAGAGTATTTGGTAGCAGTCACATCAGATGATAATATTGAGAAATTACGTAGCACGGTGATGGTGCACGCCAATCAATACGATCTGACCTATGTGGTGAGCGGCACTGATTCCAAAAAACCGCACATTAACCCAACGATTCGCGAGTTTGCCAACTTGGCGTATGTTGGTATCGGCGTGACGCTATTTGTGGCGGTGGCAAGCTTGATCGTCTCGACGATTGGCGGGCTAATGGAACGCCGCCGTTCGCTGTACACCTTGCGGCTGGGCGGCATGCGCCTTGTGCAGCTGAAACGCTTGGTGATGGTTGAGTCGGTGGCGCCGCTGCTGATTACTTCTCTTATATCGTGCAGTATTGGTGTTTGGACGGGGGCAGTGTTCACGAAAATGTTCTCGACGACGCTGAAGCCGGTGTTAACGCCAACCTACTTTACCATCGTTGGTATCGGTCTGGCGGCAGCTATCATCGGTATCTACTTGATCTTGCCGATGGTCGATAAGTTGACACGGGCGGAGGCTAACCAGACCGAGTAATTTTGTCTGCGGGGCGGTCTAATGAAAAGCGTTCCAGTTGATGGCTGGGACGCTTTTGATTATTACGAGCGCAATGTTGAATGGCTCAAATTGCACAGAAAGCAAGTATCCGTGATTAATAGGAGTGAGGGGAATTATCAGTGGAACGTCACCCGGTCATTAGCGACGCTGACAGTCACCGTCATGCCATCATGAATTCGCCCGTCGATGAGCTCTAGCGCCAGCGGGTCAAGCACTCGCTTTTGTACCAAGCGCTTCAGCGGCCGAGCGCCAAAGGCTGGGTCATAGCCATCTCGGGCCAACATGTCGCGGACGCTATCGTCAAAATCCAGGGTGATGTCGCGGCTGTCTTTGACCTGGCGGGCGACGCGTTTCAGTTGGACATCGACAATTGCCCGCATGGCCTCTGGTCGAATGCGGTCGAAGATAACAATGTCATCGATGCGGTTAAGAAATTCCGGACGGAAGTGCTGCCTGAGCACCTCAAGCATCTGATTATCTAGTGCCGATAAATCGTCGCCAGAAAAGTCCATGATTGCCTGTGAGCCGACATTGCTGGTCATGATGATGACCGTGTTAGAAAAATCGACTGTTCGCCCCTGGCCATCGGTTAGGCGGCCGTCGTCGAGCACTTGCAAAAGTACATTGAAGACGTCGGGGTGAGCCTTCTCGATTTCGTCAAATAGTACCACGCTATAGGGGCGGCGGCGGACCGCTTCGGTGAGTTGCCCACCTTGGTCGTAACCGACATAGCCCGGCGGCGAACCGATCAAGCGGGCTACGGCGTGTCGCTCCATATATTCGCTCATATCGATACGAATCATGGCGTGCTCGTCATCAAATAATTCACGGCACAGGCTGCGGGCCACCTCTGTTTTGCCCACGCCTGTAGGGCCGAGGAAGAGGAAGGAGCCGATTGGTCGGTTGGTGTCGCCGAGGCCAGCGCGCGAGCGGCGAATGGCGCTGGCGACTGCGGCGATGGCTTTGTCTTGACCAATCACTTGGGTGCTAATATGCTCCTCCAATTTGGCTAGTTTGCTGGATTCAGTCTCAATCAGCCGCTCCACGGGAATGCCCGTCCAGCGTGCTACTACGCTGGCGATATCGTCAGGGGTAACTTCTTCACGCAGCAGACGGTCGGCCGGCGGAATGGCGGCCAGTTCTTGGCGGGCGGCAGCCAGCTTTTTCTCCAGCTCTGGCAGGTCGCCGTATTTGATGCGGCTGGCGGTGGCCAGATCGGCGTCGCGCTCAGCAATTTCCAGTTGCGAGCGCAGACTGTCCATTTTTTCAGTAGCAGTATTGACGGTCTGGAGAATATCCTTTTCGTGCTGCCATTTATTGTCAATCACCTCGGCCTGAGCCCGAAGGTCGGCGATTTGTTGCTTAATTTCCTCTGTGCGGGCCTTGGCGTGGTCGGATTTGTCTTTTTTCAGCGCCGCTTCTTCAATCTCCAGCTGCAAGCGGCGGTTATTCAGCCGGTCCAGGGCAATTGGCACGCTCTCCAGCTGCATCTTCAGAGCGCTGGTAGCTTCATCCAGGAGGTCAACGGCCTTGTCAGGTAAAAAGCGGTCGGGCAGGTAGCGAGTGGACAGCCGCGCCGCCGCCACGATGGCATCGTCAGAGATTTTAACGCCGTGATGCACCTCGTATTTTTCTTTCAAGCCGCGCAAAATCGCCACGGTGTCGTCAAAACTTGGCTCGCCGACATAGACCGGCTGGAAGCGCCGCTCTAGGGCCGCGTCTTTTTCGACATGTTGGCGATACTCCGCCAAGGTTGTCGCGCCGATCATGTGTAATTTACCGCGCGCCAGGGCGGGCTTGAGCATATTGCCGGCATCCATACTGCCTTCGGTTTTGCCGGCACCGACCATGGTGTGAATTTCATCAACGAACAAAATAATTTCGCCGGCGGCTTCTTCAACTTCTTTCAAAATTGCTTTCAGGCGCTCTTCGAATTGGCCGCGAAAGCTCGCGCCGGCCAGCAAGCTGGAAATTTCCAAGGAGATCAGCCGCTTGTCTTTCAGCGACGCCGGTACGTCGCCCTTGACGATGCGCTGCGCCAGGGCCTCGACGATGGCGGTTTTACCAACGCCCGGCTCGCCGATCAGCACCGGGTTATTTTTAGTGCGCCGGCTGAGGATTTGCATGGTACGGCGAATTTCCTCATCCCGGCCGATGACCGGGTCGAGCTTGCCCTCACGTGCCAGTGCTGTGATGTCCGTCCCAAACTGCTCGAGTGGCTTGGTGGTTTCTTCTTGGTTCATGGTTGGTGGCATGTGGTCCTCCTTTTTCTTTGGGCTGAGCCCCGTATTATTACGTTGCGGCAAGAGGCAGAATGAGGTGCTATACTTACGAACTGCTTAAGATTTTTCGTTCGTAGTAGGTTGAGCGTTTGGTGAGCTCGGCGTTAAGCTGATCGATACCACCAAATTGTTCAACCAGTGTCTGTCGACTTGAGAATAAATTGGTACCCAGCCCCATGCGGTCACCATCTACTGTCACGCCCAGTGCTGCCAAGGTTGATGGGTACATGTCAAAGGTAGCAAATTGGCGGTTGGTGGTGCGAGTTGGCTGAACGGCAGGGTTGATGAAGGTGTTATAGACGGTTCGTTGGTAGGGAGCGCCGGCAATTTTCTCTTCATAATATGGCGTCTGCATGCCGAGGTGATCACCACTGATGATGATAGTAGTGTTGGCGTAAAATGGTTGTTGTTTAGCCCATTCGACGAAAGACGCGATTTGTTTGGAAGCGCAAGCATGCACATTGTCATATTTTGCTTCAAATTGTTGTTTGCAGGTGTCGTTGTCCAGCCAGCCGTCAGTGAAGTGGGTATCAACGGTCAGCATTTGCAGGTTGAATGGCTTGTCTAATTTGCTGAGGCGAGTGGCTTCATCGCGGGCGAATTGGAAGAGCTTTTTGTCTTCATAGCCCCACCATACTTTATAATCCTGGGGAATTAAACCGTGCTTTTGAGCGTAGGTAAAGTCGATGATATGGTAATCGCCGTGTTGCTCCAGTAGCTTATCGCGTCCACCAAAGGTTTTGTCTGAACCCATGAGGAACGATTGATTATAGTCAGCTTTTTCGAGCACTTGCCCGAGGGTATAAGCGCCTGGTAAAAATTTATTGAAATCACCCATGCCGTTGCGGTCGCGACCGCCGAACACGCCACCGTCTTTGAGTGGCACGCCAGCGGACTGAGCGGTCATGCCGGCGACTGTCCAGGTGGTGCCGTGGGCAGGTAGGGCGCCACCAAGGCCTGAGGATTTGTGTGAAAATGAAGTGTTGGTCAGTGCCAATTTCTCCAGCTCTGGAATGACTGATTTGTCGCTCATGCCGCCGTTGGCTTTGGAAGCCGGTGTATTTTCCAGCGACTCGACGTAGATGTAAATCAAGTTACGTTTGGTGCCAGGAAACGTCAATTTAACGCCGCGCGGATCGACATAGTGCTTGTCGTAGATTTTGGAGGATTGAGTAAGAGCGCTGACATAGGCTGGGATGCTAAAGCTTTGCGCTAGGAGTGTCAGGCTGACAACAAAAATACCACTTGCATAATAGGTTTGGTGACGCAAACGAAATGGCATTGTTTTCCAGCGCAGTTTGAGGAGCATAGGGAGTAGCAAGATGATAAATAATCCAATAGCATATGGCACATTGCTCCAAACTGCTGAAACTAAACTACTGGATTGTCCGCCCGCCAGTCCGTTGTTAAAATAGAACAAAATTTCATCAATTTTGGCGTCGCGAAATTGCACGGTTTTGTACTGACTGGCGACAATGAAGATTGCACTGAGAGCTAACATCAAGACAATACTGATTCGAATCAAAGTGCGAAAATTGCAGAAACGGCTGAGGATTTTTTTGCTCATACTATCTAATTATACCACTATACGTGAGGAACAATGCTGAGCTTAGGGCTTATCATTTTGTAATAAAGCGCGTATACTAATAAGCATGAACGGAACGAAAACGCGACGTCACGGCTTTGGAGTGAGTTGGTGGATCGGTCTTGGACTGTTTGTGGCGTTGATTGGCTTTATGGCGTTTGACATTTTGCAGCGCGAAGGTGGATTTGGTAAGAGTGATGATGTGTTGGTGATGGGTACTAATGCTGGATTTAAGCCATTTGAGTACAAACAAGGCAATGAAATTGTTGGCTTTGATGTTGACTTGGCAAAGGAAATTGCCCGCAGCATGAATAAAGAATTGAGGATTGAAGACATGTCGTTTGACGGATTGCTACCAGCGCTGGAATCAGGGCAAATTGACATGGCGGTAGCTGGCATGTCGGTGACGCCGGAGCGCGCCAAAAACGCGCTATTTTCCGAGCCGTATTATTCTGCGTCGCAGCGGATCATTGTCAAAAAGGGTAGTCCAATTCGGAATCGACATCAACTGACGGGTAAGAAAATTGGCGTACAGCTGGGCACGACAGGTGATACGCTGGCTGGAAAAATTACTGGTGCCAAAGTGTCACAATTCCCAACCGCACCGAGTGTACTGACCGAGCTCAATGCCGGTGGTGTTGAGGCGGTTATTTTGGATGATGCGCCGGCAGCTCAATACACGGCTGGCTTTCCAGACCTGGAAATTTTGCCCGGTGAGTTGTCGAGTGAGCACTATGCGATTGCTATCAAAAATAACAACCATGATTTGCTGGAAAAAATTAACCGAGTGTTGGCGGAGATGAAAAAGGACGGTCGGTACGACAATCTCATCCGCAAACATTTTGGGCCGAGGGCTCTTGAATTAATGAAGAAAAAGGAGCTTGAATCGTGAATTTTCTGGAAGTGATCTTTGGCGACGGTCGATGGTTGTATCTGTGGCACGGTCTGGAAGTAACCTTGGTATTGACTGTTCTGTCATTACTGCTCGGTACGGTCATCGGTGTTATCATCGCTCTTTTGCGAACCTCTGACGTACGGCCATTTAAACGATTGGGTCGCTATGCATGGGCCGGGGGACTGAGTCGTTGGAATCCGCTGGCGTGGATTGGGAAAGTATATGTCGACATCATTCGGGGTACGCCGCTGCTGGTCCAGTTGTTGATTATGTACTACGTCGTCTTTGGTTCGTATCAGTTTATGCCGAAGATCTTTGTGGCAGCGATTGCCTTTGGTATCAATAGTGGCGCGTACATTGGCGAGATTATTCGCGGCGGTATCGAAAGTGTCGACAAGGGACAGATGGAAGCAGCTCGTTCACTGGGATTCAGCCGCTGGCAGGCCATGCGTCTGGTGATTTTGCCACAAGCGCTCAAAAATTCGTTGCCGGCGCTGATTAGCGAATTCATCGCCCTGCTGAAGGAGACCTCAGTGGTTGGCTGGATTGGGCTGAATGACATCATGCGCGGCGCTGATAATATTCGGTTTCAAACTGCCACGGCGTTTCAGTCATTGTTTGCCGCAGCGGTGATGTACTTGGCGTTGACCGCGATATTTACCCGCGTGATGACCCGAGTAGAGAGGAGATTGAAAGATGGCAGTGAATAAGGTGAAGGAAGTGGCGCAGTCAAGCACTGAGTGCCCAGCAATCATCACGGTGGCTAACCTCAAAAAACAGTTTGGCAGCAATCGTGTGCTCAGGGATATTGATGTTGAAATTCATGAAGGTGAAGTGGTTGTGGTTGTTGGTTCAAGTGGCTCTGGTAAATCAACCTTTTTGCGCTGCTTGAACTTGCTAGAGACGCCGACGGGCGGGCGCATTGTCATCGATGGTGTGGAAACGACAGCGCCAAAAGTCGACCTGAACGCCCTGCGCCAAAAAGTTGGCATGGTGTTTCAATCGTTCAATCTGTTCCCGAACTTGAGCGTGCTGGATAATATCAAACTAGCACCGCGGAAATTACGCAAATTGTCTGACCGGGCGGTGACTCGCTTGGCGAAGAAATTGCTCGCAGACGTGGGATTGGCGGACAAAGCCGGGGCCTTTCCTTCGCAGCTCTCGGGCGGGCAAAAGCAGCGCGTCGCCATCGCCAGAGCCTTAGCCATGGAGCCGGATATTATGTTGTTTGATGAGCCAACTTCGGCGCTTGATCCAGAGATGATTGGCGAGGTGCTGGATGTGATTCGTGAGGTTGCCGCCAAAGGCATGACCATGGTTATCGTCACGCACGAAATGAAATTTGCGCGCGAAGTGGCTACGCGGATGATTTTCTTGGACAAGGGCGAGATCATCGAAAATGGTCCGCCAGAGCAGGTGATGGATCATCCGGTGACCGAGCGGGCGCGGAAGTTTTTTGGCATCAAGGATAACTAACAGGAGGTCCAGATGAAACATGCGAAAACAGCCAGGCACCATAACCAATGCATGCTTCTTGTCGCGGTAATTGTTGGTATCATTGCCATCGTCATATGCGGCTGGTATATGTGGTCGCGCCCGCAGACACCTCCGTCACCACAGCCATCAGACGCTGCTCGCTTTAAGGCTGCGTATTCTCGCGTGGCGAATGACAATCGCTTCGTCTTTACTTCGCCCGGCAAGGTTTTGGAGAAATTTGAGTCAGGCAGCGGCTTGATTTTCCTCGGTTTTCAGCAGTGTCCGTGGTGTCAGCAGCTGGCACCACTAGTTGACGACGCCGCCAAGGCCGAAGGGTTAGACAAGATTTACTATCTGGACATTCGCCATGCCCGCGAAACCAATGACGATACCTACAAAAAATTAGTCGAGAAACTAAAACCACATCTTCGCACTGATGAGAACGGCCAACCGCGAGTCTATGTTCCTGATGTGACGGTACTAAAGGGCGGTCACATTGTCGGTCATTTCCTCCAAGAAACCACCGCTGATGGTGAAAAGGTGACAGCTGATACGTACTGGACACGTGAGCGCCGCGCCCGAGCGGTTGAGCAGCTGAGGAAAATGATTCGGGCTATGCGCTAAACATAAGCTATATGATATAGTAACAACATGAAACAAACTAACCAATTATCACAAATCCGCCAATTTTTGTTATATATATCCATCAGCCTTTTCTCAGTCTGTGCTCTCATGGGAATCATGACTGCCCTGTCTGGTCCAGTAGACTGGCGTATCTTGACAACTACCTTGTTTACGGCAGTCGCCTCACTGTTTGCTATGGGAGGGGTTGCCCGCCTGGAGGATGACCAGCGTTTGATCAAAACACTGTCGTCCTTGTCATTGGTTATTAATGCTCTGTGGTTGTTGGGCGCGTTGATATTAGTGTGGGAATTATTACCTTCTTTAGGTATTTGTAATACGAGCGCCAGCTACGAGTTTCCTGAAGGGTATGATTATATGCTTTGCGGTCGGCTC
Source organism: Candidatus Saccharimonadota bacterium (assembly GCA_905372835.1). Taxonomy (GTDB): domain Bacteria; phylum Patescibacteriota; class Saccharimonadia; order Saccharimonadales; family Saccharimonadaceae; genus Nanosynbacter. Next base: position 200,646 of record CAJPQK010000001.1, read on the forward strand.
AAAGAAACATTGCTTAAGCTGACAATCACCGCGTTTATCATCACATCACTAACTACATTGACTGCCAAGTTTCTTTCCTTCAAACGTAATAATTCGATCATTTCAGGGTTGGTGACGTTAACTATTAGTAGCGCTAGTTTGCTGAGCTTGGTGGGCTTGAGTATTTTGTGGCAAAAACATGGCGGTGATGTTTTAACCGCTAACTGGCAATTATTGACCATCTTTGGTATCTTAACGGTGTTTGGGTTAGTGGTGACGCCTGTGTTGATGCGGGCGCAGGCTTATAAACAAAAGGCACGGTCGGCTATGTCTGACGAGGAGCGTCGACGACTACGACAGGAGATCGAGCAGGAAGTTCGTGCAGAACTTGCCGCCGAACAACAGTCAGATAAGCCTGAGGATAGCAAGGGCGGAGCGGAGTAGTTATAGCTCGCTGATGATCTGAACGTCAGTTGACTTGTTAATGAGCCAATCCAGATCAACCTTTGTCAGATAGCTTGGTAAAATTCGCGTGGTTTTTGGATCGACAAAGCCGCACTCTGCTACTTCCTCGACACCGTGTGATGTTTGCTCCAGGTCGATGTGCTGGTAATCTTGCCAGTTGGTGATGAGGAAGAAAAATTCCAATTGCTCGTTTGGACCATGTGCTGATTGTTCACCCGATTCGGCGAATTGTTGTATAAATAACAACCTACCGATCTCTGGCTTAACGCCCGTTTCTTCAATCATCTCTCGGCGTAAACCATCCAGCAAACTTTCACCACGTTTCAAACCGCCGCCTGGCGTACACCAAAAATTCCGCCCTTTGCCGTCGTTAGCGGTCAATTGTTGGCAAAAAATCTCGCCTTGATCACTTACGATAATTCCACGTACATTAACTCGTCGCTGCATATAACCTCCTTTGCTTTTGTGATTGCCAGAGGTTCTCGTATGTGAACATGCGCTTCAAATAATTCCCATGGTCGGGGTGACTGGATTTGAACCAGCGACCTCACCGTCCCGAACGGTGCGCGCTACCAAGCTGCGCCACACCCCGACGCTAAAAACAGTATACGTCCAGCAGATACTTTTGTCCAATGAGGCTCTGCGACGGATGCCGCATATTATGGTAAAATAGAGACTGGATTTGAGGTACTAAAAGAACAATTATGAAGCATATTTTACGGATTTTTAGCGGCTACTGGCTGATGTTTATCATCTTAGTCGGCTTTACCTACGCCATGGTGATGGCGAATTTGTGGCTGCCTGATAAGATGTCGGAAATTGTCAATAACGGCATCATTAAGCAAGACATGCCGGCGATTTGGCACAACGGACTAGCGATGATTGTGGTGACGGCGGCGGGCGGATTGTGTTCGATCGTCATCGGATTTTTGGCGGCTCGAATTGCCACCGGTATGGCGCAGAAACTGCGGACAGAACTGTTTGAGCGAGTCGAAAGTTTCGCGCTGGCGGATTTCAATAAATTTTCTACCGCCTCGCTAATTACCCGATCGACCAATGATATTCAGCAAATTCAAATGACGTCAATTCTGCTGCTGCGTCTGGCGTTGATGGCGCCGATCATGGCAATTGGCGGTTTGCAAAAAGCCATTCATAACGCGCCAAATTTGAGCTGGATCATTGCGCTGGCGGTGTCGGTACTGCTGGTGGTCATTGCCGTGCTGTTCGTGATTGCCGTGCCGCGGTTTAAGAAATTGCAAACGCTGGTGGACAAGCTCAATTTGGTGACGCGTGAAAACCTGGTCGGCTTAAAAGTTATTCGCGCCTTTCATAATGAGAAGATTGAGCAGAAAAAGTTCCAGCAAGCCAATACCGAGCTGAATAAAATGGGTCTATTTCTAAATCGGCTGATGATGCTGCTTGACCCGATCATGACGCTGGTGATGAACTTTTCTAGCGTGGCAATTGTCTGGTTTGGTGCGCATTTGATCAGTAGCGGCAATCTACAAATTGGTAATATGATGGCGTTTTTGGAATACGCCATGCAGGTCATCATTTCGTTCCTGCTGCTGTCGATGGTGTTTATCATGGTGCCGCGGGCGGCCGTGTCGGTGAAGCGGGTGGACGAGGTGTTGGACACGCTGCCGTCAATCGTTGACCCGCAGTCGCCGCAGCAATTGCCAAATGACGCTACGGGTAAAATTGAATTTAAAGACGTCACTTTTACTTATCCAGACGCTGATCTGCCAGTGCTCTCTAACATCAATTTCACGGCCGAGCCGGGGCAAACCACAGCGTTCATCGGCAGCACTGGCTCGGGCAAATCGACGTTGATTAATTTGATCCCGCGTTTTTACGACGTTTCGGCGGGGCAGATTTTGCTGGACGGCGTGGATATTCGCCAGCTTAAACTGGGAGATTTGTACGATCAAATCGGCTATGTGCCGCAAAAGGGCGTGCTGTTTAGCGGCACCATTGCCAGTAATATCAAGTACGGTAACGCCAAAGCCAGCCAAAAATTGGTCGAAAAATCCGCTAAAATCGCCCAAGCCACCGAGTTCATCAGCGAGCTAAAAAACGGTTACAAAAACGACATCGCTCAAGGCGGCAGTAATGTTTCCGGCGGCCAGCGGCAGCGTTTGTCGATTGCCCGGGCGATTGCTGTCGAGCCGAATGTCTACATTTTTGACGATTCGTTTTCGGCGCTGGATTTCAAAACTGACGCCAAATTGCGTTTGGCGCTCGCCAAAGAAACCAAACATAAAACTATGCTTATCGTCGGCCAGCGCATCAATACCATCATGAACGCTGACAAAATCATCGTGCTGGACGAAGGCAGAATTGTCGGTCAAGGCACGCACCAGGAATTGATGAAAAATTGCCAAGTCTATCAAGAAATTGCTGCCTCCCAACTCTCGGAAGACGACTTGCAGAAAATGTCGGCAACGACCGCGAAAGGAGCGGCGTAATGGCTCAGCAAAGCATGAAAAAACGCCAGCCAGTAAAGATGGGCGGTCCAATGGGCGGTGGTATGGGCGCCGGCGAAAAAGCCAAAGATTTCAAAGGCACGGTCAAGAAATTAGCCAAATATTTGGCAGAGTTTCGCTGGCACATGCTCGTGGTGGCGATTTTTGCGGTTGGTAGTACAATGTTTGCGATTGTCAGTCCGAAAATTTTGGGCGGCGCCACCAACCAAATCGTCGAAGATTATGTCAGCATGAAGGCCTACGAAACCATTACTAGCAAGCTGCCGAAGGGGGCTTCATTGCCAGTTGGCACGACCGGTGCTGATGTCCTCAACCGTCTGCCGAACAAGTCAGAAATTGAAAGCCAAATTCCGTCCAACCAACTTGATACCATTAAAAAGCTGGATCTTAGCCAGCGCCCAGAATTTCACTTTGAGGCAATTTGGCGAGTCGTTAGTTTGCTAATTGGCTTGTATGTGCTCAGCGCCATTTTCCGCTATATTCAAACCTGGTTAATGACCCAAGTCACGCAAACGGTTACTTTCAGAATGCGCCGGCAATTGTCCGAAAAAATCAACCGCCTGCCGCTGAGTTATTTTGACAAGCAAACCTACGGCGAAGTCCTCAGCCGCGTTACCAACGACGTCGATACCATCAGCCAGACGCTCAATCAAAGTCTGTCGCAAATTGCCTCCTCGACGGTGATGGTGCTGGGGATTTTGGCGATGATGTTTTCCATCAGCTGGCAAATGTCGCTGGTAGCGCTGCTGGTGCTGCCGGTGGCTGGTGGCGCAGTGACGCTGATTGCCAAAAGCTCGCAAAAGCAATTCCTTCGCCAACAGATGCAGCTGGGAGAATTGAACGGCCATATCGAGGAAATGTACGGCGGCCACCAGGTGATGCGCGTGTTCAACGGCCAGAAAAAGTCGCTAGCTAAGTTTTTGCGGGTGAACGATCAGTTGCAGGAAAGCGCCTGGAAAGCTCAATTTTTGTCGGGGCTGATTTATCCGATCATGAATTTCATCGGCAACATTGGCTATGTCGTCATGGCGATTTTGGGCGGTTGGTTGGCAATTAACGGCCGGCTGAAAATCGGTGACATCCAAGCCTTCATCCAATACATTGACCAATTCAACCAGCCGCTGGTGCAAGTTGCTAACATCGCCAATGTCTTGCAATCGACCGCCGCTGCCGCCGAGCGGGTGTTTGAATTTTTGGACGAGCCTGAGGAAAAGGCGGAGGGCAAGGACTTGGTGAAATTGGCGAACGTCAAGGGCGAAGTCGAATTTGACAATGTGGTCTTTGGCTATAAACCTGATCAAACCATCATCAAAGGGTTATCAGCGCACATCAAGCCAGGTCAGCGCGTGGCGATCGTCGGTCCGACGGGCGCGGGCAAAACCACCTTGGTTAATTTGTTGATGCGATTTTATGAAATTAACAGCGGCGCGATTAAAATTGACGGCGTGGATATTCGCCAGATGAAGCGCAGCGACGTGCGACAAATGTTTGGCATGGTGCTGCAGGATACTTGGCTATTCAACGGCACGATTCGCCAGAACTTACTCTACGGCAATTCAACAGCCAGCGAAGAAGAGATGGTTGCCACCGCCAAGGAAGCGCACGTTGATCATTTTGTGCGGTCGCTGCCGGGCGGCTACGACATGGTGCTGGGCGAGGAAGCCACGAACATCTCGCAGGGCGAAAAGCAGCTGCTGACGATCGCCCGAGCGATGCTAGCGCGCACGCCAATGCTGATTTTGGACGAAGCCACCAGCTCGGTTGACACCCGCACCGAAGTACTCATCCAAAAAGCCATGGACAAGTTGATGCAGGGCAAAACCAGCTTCGTCATCGCCCACCGCCTGAGCACTATCCGCGACGCTGATCTAATATTGGTCGTCCGCGACGGCAACATCATTGAACAAGGTAAGCACGACGAATTGCTGAAGCAAAATGGCTTTTATGCCGAGCTTTATAATAGTCAGTTTGCTGAGTGATAGTTTATGAACGGCAATGATAAAGAGTAGGTTGAGGTGCAAATTTAGTGTACTATTGCCCTGTAGGATATCTAGTATTTAAGGTAGGTGGTCTCAAGCAGTTTACAATTAACGCACTTCATATCTTACGTCCTCAATAATTTCTCCATTATCATCTAAGTAGCAGATACCCTGAACCTCTAAACGCTGCTTCGCATAATTGCCATTATTGTGATAAAGTTTTTCACCTAGAACCGACCATATAATAGTTAAACCTTTTCTCTCCAGCGCTTTTATAAAATCGCCTTTATTCACTAATAAGGCATCCGAACTTAAGCGCTCATTTATATTAGGATTGAACATGCATATATTTTTGTCTCTTGATTGATATACTCCCAGACTGTCAGTGTCTTGTATGCTTAATAATTTTCTCAGGGGCAAACTTGGACCATAAACTTTGATACCTGTATCCCTAAGAGCTCGGTCATTCTCAAAACCACCGCTAGAGTATTGAATAACAGGCTGTATAACTTTAAAGGGTATTTGTTTGTCGGGAGTTATCCATCCGTCGCTTGGTCCGTAGATTGCTATAGTATCTTGATACGCAGAACTGTTAGGAAACTCTGAAAGAAATACCGAACGGCTGTGGTCGGCAGGCTGTGGCAGTGTATCATTATAGAATCTTTTGTCTTTGCCCCAGTCAATAATTGTTTGTAGATCTTTCTTATGAATGATATATCCCTGAGTGCGAACCCATAGCTCGCGATATCTTCTGTCATCTTCATCTTCTGGGTTTTCTCTCTCGCTCTTCCAAATTGCCCAGCTCAAGAGTGTAATAAAAGTCTTGTTGCTATGTTTGCTTTCTATTATGGTTTTTGATCTTGGTATGTCTTCGGATGAAAATTGCCAGTTTTCTGTTCTCCACGCATCGTATGAAGGTTTCCACCAGATATCTTTTTCATCATCATTGTTGTTTGTGAAATTCTCCAACAATAACGGATCGACGGTAGGGTCTAAATCTCTTGCGTATGTTTGGTAGGCGCTTTTGAAAGTTGCAGGAGTGTCGTCCAGCCACCTATCCTGAGTATAGTAATAATTTGATCCTATCATTGCCAAGAATTCGTACAAGGCTATCCATTGGTATTTCTTGCCTATACGCTCAATATTGCTATTTTGGAGGCGATCAAAACTACCACGACCTTTGTCATATTCTTCATGGAGTCCTGGATTCCATCCAAGTTTTATAACCCTACCCATTATCCACCTACGTGCAATATTAATGTCATAATCTTCGAAATCTTTAGTGAAATTTTTTTCGCCAACAATATAAAGCTTGTATTTTTTATACTCACGTTTTTTAGAAGGTGATAGTGATTTTTCGAAGTCATTTAATGCTTGGATTACTTCGTTATCTGACACTTTTTCCTTGACGATAGTATTTTTAATAGTAAAACTAAATCGATTACTAAATCTTTTGGAATGATACTTTTCCAATAGTTTTTTCTGTTTCTTAGATAGTGACTTTTCGAATTTATGGAAGTCTTTTCTAGAGGTGTTGGGGTTGGGCAATTCTTTAGACAGGGGAATGTTTGTAAACCCACTTAAATAAGAACCTACCGTGTAGTTGCCGAAATCCGCTAAAGCAGCTCCGCCTTCCCCATACATCAGGGAGCTCCATATTGAATAGTAGTCATGGTTATCATTCCTATCATATTTTCTTCTGAGGATATCTATGCTTGGTATGTCATTTGGGAATTCGTAGTATATGAATGGATGCTTAATGGCATTAAGATTTACATGAATATTATTTTTATATTTTTGAATATATAGTTCAATCAGCCCTTTTGCGTAGTCGTCCAACAATGCGTCTGGTCTGCGATTTTTGTTTAGGAAGTGGTTTTTATAAATCCATACAACTAATGACTGAAATCCAGCCTTGTCATGTGGATTTAACGAAACAACGCCATATACTACTGCAAATAGTCTTTCGGTTATGTAAGGGTCGTCAATATCAATAAACATTTTTAGTAATTCTAATAACACATCTTGGTGATATCTAAATAGCTGGATTAATGCTCTTGTTGATCGATCACGTAGATCATTATCCGTTGATGATAAAGTCCACGCTAGAGTCATACCTGTCAGTAGTATCGCCTTTGGGTCGCTGATATCTTTTGGCAGTTTGCTAATGCTCCAGGATTGGATCCTTGATATGGCATTTCCTTGTTCGCTGGTAGCGTTAAGCATATATGACTGAAACCATGAGTCTCTTTCTGCTAAATTAGTTCTACTTAGTATTTCATGAAGCCTTAGTGCATTTAGCGGGTGGTTGGGAACTACGGTAACATCAAATAAACAGTCCATTACTTGATACAGGTCATATACTGAATTGTTCACATACGTATTTATATATTCTTTAATTTGAGACTCATTGATGTAGGATGCTTTTCCTGTTTTCTTATCAAAACCATCAAGTTCAACGTCGCGCCATTTTATGCCATTAAGGAATGCGGTCTTTGTTCTATAATCATCTCTATATTTCTCTGGGATTACCCACACAAATTCAACTTTATCTTTCTTGCATCTTTCTGGTATCTGAATTGACAGAGCTTCTAATAGACCAACGTTGTGTATATTTTCATCCAAAAACTTTCCGTCTGCAAAAAAATTTTGAGCATCTACTTTAGAGTTGATTTTATTTTCAGTGAGCAGGGAGCGCACGATTAAGTGGTCGCTAAAACGGTTGTAGGTAAATTTATATTTATATTCAACTCTTTTACCATTTTTTCCGTATCTTGGATATTTTAATAACAGACCATATTTTTCCATCAATTTTAAGAGTTTTGATGCATGACTAGACAATTTGGGGTCGGTCTTAATGATTTTTAATATATTATAACGTGATATGGCTGATGCTCTATTTTGGCCCATCCATATGCCAACCTCCTTTATTACGTGCTTCCATAAATATTCTTTGCCTATTTTTATATTTAATTCTTTTGCTATTTTTTTTGATTGGACTTTTACGTACTGCTCAAAGACGTGTGTAGCGCCTTTACCCTTAAATGTCTTATTTGTTTCACCTTTATAGGCTTCACAAAATATCATTAAAAACAACGGATTTCTGAATTCCGGATTAATAATTGGGATTTCTGGCATTTTCATCTCGTAATGTTTGAAGAATGTAGATATGGCGTCCCACTCCATTTCGGAAAATCCAAAATGCTCTATTGTGCTATATCTTCTTCTGTTTGGTATCATTTTTTCATAACCATTACGAACACTAACAACTAAAGACAACCCCTTAATATCAAAAAGTTCTGAAAGTTGCGACCATTTTATAGCATCCGCCTCGTTGATGGCGTCTATAATCAAACAAACTCTCTCGGGTGAGGAATTGGCTAGAGACCTCAAGTCCTTTAGAAAATCTGAGCTAGTTGTATAACCCATTAATTTTGCCATACACACCGTGGGGTTTGTGTCTTCTATGCTTGCGAGCTCATCTGATAGAAAAATTAAGGTAGGTTTTCCAAAGTTAACTCGACTGTTGGCATAGTCGCAAAGTAAGTGGGTTTTTCCAATGCCAGCTTCGCCTTTTAGGATCATCCGTGGCGTAGAGAATAGATCTATCTTGGCTCCATCATTGATAAAATCCAGTAAGTTTCTTAGTGCTGCGTAAAGTGACCATATAGGACCTGTATCAATGCTAGTTTTTGAATGCTCCTCCTTTTCTTGACGCTCTTCATCTTGGAGATATTTGAAAAACCAATAAAGATCATTAGATAAGTTTATGGCGCTTTTAGCTTCTTAGTTAATATACTCCATGATATATTTTCGTCCTTTGATTTAGTTTTTAGGCTTAATAATTTATCAATAACTGATTTTACATTTTTGCTTAGCTGCTCTAATTCTTTCGTTTTATCGGGGTGATCGGTGTTATGGTATAATAATGCTTTTTCCGCTTTATGAGTTAGTCTAAATAGCTCGATGAGATATTCAGGCTCTCGATTTAGGGCTTGAAGGTTTCTTTTTATATTCTGGACTTCTAAGTTAATGGCGCGATTGTACCGTAGACCAGCGCTATTGTTGGCTCGTTTTAATCTTTCTTTTTGTGCTTGAGTATCCAGTTTCATAGTTTAGTATTGTTACGATGATTTATGGGTAAGCCCTATCTTAATTATAAGACAAACAGTCTATTTATAGATTTTTTGTATACACTTGGTTGTGATACGTTAATGTATTGATTTGGTCATCGCTCCAATAGAAGATCTGCCATCAATAGTATTGCTTTAGTGTTCAATAAATCATCTCTAGAACAATCAAATCACGAGTTCCGCCGCAAAATATCCAACACACCAAACTTTCCAGTCAGTATGGCTTGGCTAATAATGTGCGGCGTGAGGGTGGCGATGAGCTCTTTAGGCTTGGTGTCGCTTGGTAAATCTAGTGTCGCGTCCAGTGCGTACACGTAAAATTGATAGCGGTGCGTACCAAATGGCGGCTGCGGCCCACCCCAGCCGGGACGGCCCCAGCTGGTAACCCCCTCGACAGCGCCCGCGGGTAATGACTCGCCAGTGATTTCAGTAGTTTCTGCTGGCAGATTCCAAATCGTCCAATGATAAAATCCATCGCGTCCAGGCGCATCAGGGTCGTGGCAGATGATTGCCAGGCTTTTGGCATCTGCTGGCACGTCGCTGATCGCAAGCGGCGGGCGTTGGTTGCCGCCAAGCTTGGCGTAAATTTTTGGTATTTTGGCGTTTTCGGCGAACGCAGAGCTAGATATCTTCATGGTGTAATTGTATCACTCCGGCGTTGTGTGTTGTAAGCTGTGGTAAAACATGAGGCTGCAGAACAGGGTAACTCACTGTGGTAAACTAGATGCCCGTGATAGCTGATTTACCAAGCAACCCCTGGAGAGCCACCAGGCGATATGTTACAATAAACCTGTGAGATATGCTTTTGTGTTTGTGAGTATAGTGGCGATTTGGCTGGCTATGCTGCTGTTGGTAAATACGAGCATTGACCCCTTGTTTTTGTACGTTTGCGTGTTGATTTTGACGCTGGTGTTATACTTCATTGGGTTTCGGAGGGCCAGGTAAGTGCGTTTACTGTTTGTCATCCGGGCGTTAGTTCGAGTATGGCGCGCGTGGCGCAGTGACCAGTTGTGGCTCAAAGTTTTGTCAGATGAGTGTCACAGATTAGGTGGCGTGTATGTCAAGTTTTTGCAGCATTTGGCGTCGACTGAACTGATGGCTCAGGTGTATGCTGCGTCTGGATATCGGCTGGATGCTTTTGATGATGTGGCGGTTGAGCCAATTGACGTTGCTGAGATTTTGCGGCAAGAGCTTGGCAACAAAGCGAGTCAAATAGTCGTCGAGGAAGACCAGCCGTTCGCTACGGGTTCATTCGCCCAGGTCTATCACTGCTGTCTGGTTGACTGCCCAAGTAATCGATATATTCTCAAAATCCTTCGTCCCAGCGTGGTCCGCCATCTGAATTTTGACCTTGCCGTGCTGCATTTTTGCTGTTGGGTCGGACAGTTCATGCTAAAGAACGATATTTTCCCACTGGTTAAGATTGCTGATGAGTTTATCAAAACCACCAAGCGCGAAACTGATTATCAGCGCGAGCTAATTACAGCCCAGGTAATTCGTGAATATTTTGCGCACCGCACTGACAAAGTTGTGGTGCCAGAGACGCTGGCTGAGTACTCAACGCGGCGGATATTGGTTCAGGAATGTGTAGAAGGGCTGTCACTGACTGAAGTGGTGGAACAGGCGCAAGCAGGAGGTGATACTTACCAGTTTGTCAAAGACCACCTTGGCTCTGATATGCAGCAGCAATTGGTTACGGTTGGCAGTGAATTCTTAATTGCAATTTTACGAGCAGACGTCATCATGGCCGATCCACATCCAGGCAATATTTATTTACTGAGAGACAACAAAGTTGCGCTGATTGATTTTGGCTTGGCAGTGGCAGCACCGCGACATCGCGCTTCGTTTTATCACATGATCGTGCAGTACCGAGCGTTGTATGAAGATCGGGCTGACATGGGTTTGTTGGCGTTGGCGATGTTGGCGTTTTATGACCATACGCTGTATCAAGCGCTGGATGTGATCGCTAAAGATCGCAGCTTAGCTCGGGGTATTTATGAATACGCTCATACGTTGATCCAATCGACAACCAGTACATTCGCTGTCAATCGACAGATAACTCAACTGTTTCTCAGTGAATTGAATGCTGGCAATCGTTTCGCCATCAAGGTGGACAGCGCTAATATTATGTTACAGCGCGGTTTGTATCATTATTTGGCGGCAGCGCGGCTGGCGTGTGGTGATGCGTACCGACGGACGCGCTATTGGCAGATTGTTCATGATGCACTGGAGTTGGCCGAGGTTCATGCTAATAGTCATGGTGTCAGCGAGGTGGTGCACTCGTCGCCGATGAGTATTGAGTTGGCACAAGAGATAGTGATGGACTGGATGAGCAAAGTTGCGGAACGTGACAGGACCGCTTACGCTATGTTGCTACAAAAAGGAGAATTAGCATGAAGCAATTACAACAATGGGTGATGCAAGTCCGCTATCCATATGCCGCAGGAATCATCGCAGTGATGTGGATTGGCACGGCAATTTTTGCCTATCTTAAGCCAGATGTGCCGCTTGAGTTTTTGGTGGGATGTCTCGCCGTCAGTACCATCATCATTGCCATTACTGGACTATCGGAGGCTCGTTAAAACTCACAATGATCACCGACCAACTCCTCGCCAAATACCCCATTATTTCTGACCAAGTTGACGCCAAAGAACTTGGTGCTTTGCTGCGCGAGCTGGAAACAGTACTGCAAAGCGGCGCGACTGGTAATGTTGTGGAATTTGGCTGTTATGTCGGCACGACCAGTTTGTTCATCTGGCGGCTGCTGGACGCTTATGATTTTGCTGGTGAGTTTCATGTTTACGATTCATTCGCAGGCTTGCCAGAAAAAACTCAAGCCGACGCCAGCGCTGCGGGCGAGCAGTTCAAGGCAGGCGAACTATTGGCGCCACGCAAAACCTTCATCCAGAATTTTAAAAAGGCTAGCTTGAAACTGCCGATCATCCACAAGGGTTGGTTTGCCGATTTCACCCCTGAGGACGTGCCGGAAAGTATCATCTTTGCGTTTTTTGACGGCGATTTTTATGAGTCAATTGCCGATTCATTTCGCGTATGTGACGGCAAGTTTCAGGAAACGGCGACCATTGTTGTTGATGACTATGCCAATGAAGCGTTGCCGGGCGCCGCACGGGCGGTTGATGCATGGCTGAAGCGCCATCCGGCTCGGGTGGCAGTCGAGTCGTCATTAGCCATCATTCGGCGATGAACTAACCCCTGAATGATGCTTGTGTTCTATTTGGTATATGCTATATTATTAGTATAACCATAAACAAAAAGGGGACGGGGTATGGATCCAATACATATTACATCGGAAATCGGGAAATTAAAAGTAATTGTCTTGCATCGGCCAGGTGAGGAGTTGGAAAATTTAACTCCAGATTATCTGACCGACCTTTTATTTGACGACATCCCATATCTTAAAAAGGCTCAAGAAGAACACGACGCTTTTGCGCAAGTACTGCGTGAGCGTGGCGTGGAAGTATTGTACTTGGACCAATTGGCGACTGAAGCCTTGGCGACTGATGCGTTGCGTGAGCAATTCGTTGACGACATGCTTGCTAACTCCAAACAAGACACTCGTCGTGTCACCGAGACCTTGCGTCAATTTTTGCTAGACTTGCCAACCCACGCCATGGTTCGCAAGTTGATGGCTGGTGTGCGTAAAGATGAAATCACTTTACCACCAGAGCACCATCAGCAGCTACATGACATGGTCGAGAAAGATTATTATCCATTCTATCTTGACCCAATGCCAAACCTGTACTTTACGCGTGACCCAGCTGCAGCCATCGGCCGCGGTTTGACTATTAACAAGATGCACTGGCCAGCTCGCCGCCGCGAGTCATTGTTCATGCGCTATATCATCGACCATCACCCACGGTTTGCTGGCAAAAACGTACCAGTATGGTATGACCGCCATGAGAAATATTCTATCGAAGGTGGTGACGAGTTGGTGCTGAATCGGGAAGTGATGGCGATTGGTATTAGCGAGCGTACCTCTGCTGAAGCAATTGAAAAGATGGCAACCAAGTTGTTTGCTGGTTCTGATTTTAAAAAGGTTATCGCCATGGAAATTCCAAAGTCGCATGCGTTCATGCACCTCGACACGGTGTTTACCATGATTGACTATGATAAGTTTACCATTCACCCAGAAATTCGCGACCACGGTGGTAAAATCAACTGCTTTATTTTGGAGAAGGTTGAAGGTCAGCCATTCCCGCGCATCACGCGTGAGACCGACTTGGAACATGTCTTGCGAGTCGCCTTGGGCTTGCCAGCAGTCACGTTGATCGAGTGTGGTGGTGGCGACCGAATTGCTGCAGCCCGTGAGCAGTGGAATGACGGCTCCAACACCCTGGCTATTGCACCAGGCGTTGTGGTGACGTATGACCGTAACTATGTTACCAACCAAAAACTGCGTGATGCCGGCGTTGAAGTGATTGAGGTCAATGGATCAGAGCTTGGACGCGGTCGCGGTGGTCCACGCTGTATGAGTATGCCAATAGTGAGGGAGGACGTATAATGGCGTTGAGCTTGAAAGGACGATCATTCCTGACGCTGAATGATTATACTGCTGGAGAAATCCGCCTGTTGCTGGACACGGCACGTGAATACAAGCGCTTGAAATACACTGGTGTACCGCACCGAATTCATGAAGGTAAAAACGTGGCGCTGTTGTTTGAGAAAACCTCAACTCGCACGCGCTGTGCTTTTACGGTGGCGGCTAACGACCTCGGTGTCGCGCCAGAATACCTCGGCAAAGATGACATTCAGCTGGGCAAAAAAGAGACAGTTGAAGACACCGCCAAGGTGCTGGGCCGGATGTTTGACGGTATTGAATTTCGTGGTTTTGACCACGGGACAGTTGAGGAATTGGCTCGTCATGCTGGCGTTCCAGTCTGGAATGGTCTGACTGACAAATTCCACCCGACACAGATTTTGGCTGACTTCATGACCATTGAAGAGCATGTTGGCAAACTCAAAGGTACTAAGTTGGTGTTTGTTGGCGATGGCCGCAACAATATGGCGAACTCGTTGATGATCGGTTCGGCAATCATGGGGGTTGATTTCCGTATCTTGGCGCCACGCGAACTACACCCAGAGCAGTCACTGGTAGACCGGGCACGCCATTTGGCACGATCAAGCCACGCGCGCATCACTATCACTGATAATTTTGAAGAAGCATTGCGTGATGCTGACGTGATTTACACTGATGTTTGGGTGTCCATGGGTGAGGAAGACAAGTTTGCTGAGCGCATCAACCAACTGCGCAACTTCCAGGTCAATCGTGACATGATCAACCTGACAGGCAATCCTGAGGTAAAATTCATGCACTGTTTGCCGGCGTTCCATGACGCACTGACCATCACTGGTAAAAAAGTCCAGGAAGATTTTGGATTAGCATCAATGGAGGTAACTGATGAGGTGTTCCGCTCACCGCATTCAGTTGTATTTGACCAAGCGGAAAATCGTATGCATACAATCAAAGCTGTCATGGCTTTGACATTGTAGTAGTTGTCGTAATAAGGGAGTGAAGGAGGCTCCGAGGCAATGGTAGAAAAAATTAAAAAAACAAAGCAGAAGCTCCGCTCACCATCGGCGTTTACTGTTCTGTTTGTCGTGATTATTATCATGGCAGCACTAACATGGGTTATCCCATCAGGTCTCTATAAGACAGATGATGATGGCAATCGTATCGCGGGGTCGTATCATGTGGTTAATAAAGACCGCACTGTCAAGGAAGAAAAGGATGGTAAAGAGGTTGAAGTCGATAAGCATGATCGACAAGGTTTATGGGACGTCTTCACTGCGCCGATTAAGGGCATGTCTGACAAGCTTGACGTGATCGTTTTCGTCATGGTTCTTGGTGGATTCCTGGGTGTTACTATGAAGACCGGCGCTCTGGATGCTTCTCTTGGTGCTCTGCTCCGAAAGATGAAAGGCAAGGAAAAATGGCTCATTCCGATCTTGATGGTACTATTTGCCATCGGTGGTACGACATACGGTATGCAGGAAGAGACTGTCGCATTTTATGCCTTGATTATACCGATGATGATCGCTGCCGGCTATAACGCAATGACTGGTGTGATGGTGATTGTACTGGGTGCTGGTGCTGGTGTGCTTGGTTCGACTATTAACCCATTCTCCACCGGTGTTGCCGCAAAGACTGCTGATGTTAAATTGGGCAATGTTATTCCAATTATGTCTATCATTTTGGTGCTATGTTTGATCGCGGCAATCATCTTTACTATGCGTTACGCAGCAAAGGTAAAAGCAGGCAAGTACAAGGAAGATGTTCGTTATAAGCCAGTCACAGCAGCCTTGGATATGACGAACGTACCAAAATTTACTGGTCCACGAAAAGTCGTCATGGGCGTCTTCGCTATTACCTTTGTCTTGATGGTCCTTTCGCTGATTCCTTGGGGAAGTTGGGAAATTACATTATTCGCCGACCTGTTTAAGTGGGCTTCAGAGTTGCCAATTATCGGTGCAGTACTTGGCGTAGTGCACAGTGCGGCCTTTGGTGATTGGTACTTTAATGAAATTACCGCATTATTCTTAATCTCAACAATTGTTATTACTGCAATTTACTATAAAGAGTTTAAGAAGGAAGGTATTTTCCCAGTTGACACCTTCATTGACGGCGTGAAAGATATCTTACCAGTTGCTTTGATTATCGCAGTGGCAACCGGCGTCTCTGTCGTGATGACCAACGGTGAGATTCAAGATACTATCATTAGCTGGGGTGAAGCGTTGTTGAAAGATGCTGGCGGTGGCGTTGTTGGTGTGCTGGCATATCTGTTCTACTTGCCAATGTCATTCATTGTGCCATCATCATCAGGTTTGGCAGCAGCAACCATGCCAGTTATTGCGCCAATTGCTGATCTGGTTGGCTCAAGCAAAGAAGTCATGGTGGCAGCCTTTGCTACAGCGTCAGGTCTACTTAACATGATGGCGCCAACCATCGCATCCTTGATGGGTGGTTTGGCGCTAGCCGGCGTTTCATACCGTGCATGGCTCAGGCGTTCAGCACCAATCATGGCAGTCTTCGCGATCATCAGTGTCGCAGTCATCGCTGTCTTTGGAGTGTTAGGATAGCCTATGGATAAGCAGCGAACTATTGTCGTTGCTCTTGGAGGTAACGCCCTGCAGAAGCAGGGCGAAGCCTCTTCAGAAGCACAGCGTCGAGTAGCGGCTGAGACGATACGACAGTTATTACCGCTTGTTCAAGCAGGACACAAAGTAGCTATCGTTCATGGTAATGGCCCCCAAGTGGGGAATATTGTCTTGCATGAAGAGGCTGTTAATACTGATGATGTACCGAGCTTACCACTGGATGATTGTGGAGCCATGAGCCAGGGATTGATTGGTTTTTGGTTGCAGCAAGCCTTTCAGGACAGCTTCAGGGCTCACCAGATGGCTGATAAGCACGCTGTTAGTTTGGTGACGCAGACCATTGTCTCTGGTGATGATGCAGCGTTCCAAAACCCAACCAAACCAATTGGTCCGTTCTATTCAGAGGAAGAAGCCAAAGCAGTGCAGGCTGAGCGTGGCTATGTTGTCAAGGAAGATGCTGGTCGTGGTTGGCGCCGTGTGGTGCCATCACCAAAACCAGTGGAGATCGTTGAAGCGCCAATCATTAAAGCTTTGGTTGAAGCGGGTGTTCTAGTCGTCTCAACTGGTGGTGGCGGTATCCCTGTGTTGCGCCAGGAAGATGGCACGCTCACGGGTGTTGAAGCAGTTATCGATAAAGACTTTGGGGCGGCAACCTTGGCTAATTTGCTACACGCAGATACACTGCTCATCTTGACTTCGGTTGATGCAGCTAAGGTCAATTTCAACCAACCGAACGAAGAAGCGTTGGGGCAAATCTCTGCAGCAGAGATGCAGAAACATATTGACGATGGCCAGTTTGCAGCTGGATCCATGCTGCCAAAGGCGCAAGCAGCACTGCAATTTGTGTCAGGTGGCGAGGGTCGTACCGCAGTCATTACCTCATTGGAAAAAACCACTGAGGCTATCGACGGGACAGCGGGCACGCGGATTGTTTCATAGCCAAAGCATTGCTTTTATCTAATTTTCATGATATAAATAACAGGTATGTTGCAGTATCTTAAGTCTGACGATTCTGGCAAGCTTACCATCAGAGAGAACTTAGTTAAGGGCTCTTGGATTCGTTGTGAGCGGCCAAATGAAGAGGAGATTTCCCAGTTGTTATCACTGGGGATTGATGCTGATATCATCACTGACGCACTGGACCCCCACGAGGTTCCTCGTTTGGACGCGGACAATGAGCGGACATATTTGATTGCCCGATTACCGGATACTGACGATGATTTTAATGACTTTACTACACCAATTTTGTTTGTGATTCATGCGGATTATATCATCACCATTTCGCGAGACAGCCTAGGTAGGTTGTGGCAGCCGTTCATTGATAAACATGTGGTATCCACGTCAAGTCGAATTGCCCTGCTGGTTGACATGATTGACGCACTAGCAACACAATATCAGCGCCGGGTGGCTGCCATCAACCGCCAAATGCGGGCGGCGACTGGCGATATTCGAACATTGCGAGCGCGTGATATTGCCACATTAGCTGAATATGAGCGCAAACTGAATGATTATATGGATGCCTTGGTGCCGATGAACTTGTCAGTGGAACGGATGATTGCTCACAAAGCGTTGATGCTTCGGTCGGATGCCAAGGAAGACGTGGAAGATATTTCCATTGATCTGGAGCAGGTGATTAGTCGCTGTAAATCATTGCTGCGTACCATCACCAACGTGCGCGATAGCTACCGGGCAGTGATGGATACGCGCCTGAACGAAACCATTCGGTTGCTGACCGTCATCACATTGGCGCTCACCATACCGACCATGATCGCTGGATTGTTTGGTATGAATGTGCCAGTCCCTGGTGGGGATGACCCGGCAATGTTTTGGAAAATCACCGGCGTCAGCGCTGTGGCGGCATTGTTGATTGGCTATTATTTCTTGCGCCGCCGCTGATAATCACCCAAAAAATAATAACCCCATTTTTTGGATAGTGCTATACTGGAAGTATGGATAAAATTATTGATGTCCACGGTTTGACCAAACGCTACGGCGATCAAACAGTGGTAAAAGGCATAGATTTCAGTGTCGAAAAGGGCGAAATCTTCGGTATTTTGGGTCCTAATGGTGCTGGTAAAACAACAACGCTAGAAATGTTGGAAGCATTACGCACTATCGATGACGGTACGGCTGTCATTGATGGTATTGATGTAGCTAAACATCCCAAGAAGATCAAAGACATCATTGGTATTCAGCTGCAGTCGACCAACTTTTATGACCACTTGACATTAACTGAGCAATTGAGAATGTTTGCCAGTTTGTATGGTAGCAAGACTGACGTGGCTGCGCTACTAGCTAAAGTCCAACTCACAGAAAAAGCTAGAAACTATGTCGAACAGTTGTCTGGCGGACAAAAACAGCGCTTCGCCATCGCTTCGACCTTGGTCAATAGTCCAAAAGTTTTGTTTCTGGACGAGCCAACCACTGGTTTGGATCCACAAGCGCGTCGCAACTTATGGGAGCTGATCAAGCAAATACGCGAAGAGGGCGTTACTATCGTGCTGACAACACACTACATGGATGAGGCTGAGCTGCTGTGCGACCGGCTGGCAATCATGGACAATGGTCAAATCATCACCACCGATTCGCCACATAACTTGATTCAACAGTTACTCAAGCGCGGCTTTAAGAAAAAGCAGGTGGTTGAACAAGCAAATTTGGAAGACGTTTTCATCGATCTTACAGGAAAGGCGATACGGGATTAGTAGTATGAAAAAATATTGGATAGGTATCATTGGTCAGGTCGTAGCTGGTCTTAAGCGTTTGCTGCGCGACAAAATGGCATTGTTTTTCACCTTTTTGTTCCCGCTGATTTTCTTGTTTGTGTTTGGTTCGATTTTTAATAATCAGACGACCAATTTCAAGGTTGCCATCATCAATCACTCCAACACTGAGTTCGCCAAGCAGTTTGTCGATGGTGCAAAAAATGACAAGTCAAAATTACTGCAAGTTCAGGACGTGAAAGACATCGATGAAGCTAAGGAAAAGATGAAGCGTTCGGAAATTGACGGTATCATTGAGCTACCAAAAGAGTTTGGTGAAGTCAAAGGTGAAGGTGCACAAGCTCGACCGTCTGGCACGCTGAACGTGCTGCATGCTAAAGGGCAAGATCAGGCTGCCAGTGCACTGACCGCTGTGATGGGTCAGATTGTTGGTAGTATCAATAAAGCTATGGGTCAGCCAGAACCGCCGTTTAAGGTAGCTTCACAGGCGGTTGGCGATGAAGCTCTGAAGACGTTTGATTACACCTTCACTGGACTATTAGCGTTTAGTTTGATGAGCATGGGTATCTTTGGTCTGGCAAACCAAATGCCAACCGAAAAGCAAAAAGGCAACTACCGTCGCCTGCGGGCTGCACCGTTTACTTCTGGTCAGCTCATTATTTCTACGGCTATCGTCTACACCTTGGTGTCTTTGGCAAGCGCTACCTTGATGCTGGTTGTCAGTATGCTGCTGTTTAAATTTACGATGCGTGGCGACTGGTTGTTGTTTGTGCCATTCTTGACATTGGCTGCCGTGATGATGGTTGGCCTTGGATTGATCGTTGGTGCGTGGGCCAAAAACGAAAATCAGTCAGCGCCACTCTCCAATCTTATCTCTTTCCCGATGATGTTCTTGTCTGGTGCTTTCTTCCCATCATTCTTGTTCCCAGAGTGGCTCAGGTCTATTAGTCAATGTATCCCGATGACTCCCGTCGTTGATGGCCTTCGGTTGATATCAACAGAACACGCCAGCCTGACAGAAGTTCTGCCGCAGTTTGGTGGAGTTCTGTTGTGTATCGTCATCGTCTACACCTTGGCTATTAAACTGTTCCGCTGGGAATAACTACTGCTAGTAGTAAAACATAGCCTTTTTTCGTATAATCAAAGTATATGGTGGTGGAATACTTTGAGCGATCAGCGGCGGGTGAGCGTCTAGAAAAGGTAAGTCGTCCTCGCTCTCATGCGTGGGTGCATATATCTGGTAAATTGCTGGATATGGACGACTTGTCGGGCAAGCTCTTATTGAATGCAAATATCCTGCGTGACGTTTGTGATGTCCGTGAGTTGTCACGAGCAGAGTTTAGCAATGGTGTAGAATACATTTTCTTGCGTTTACCAGTTGGTCCGGCTGATGCCGCCAAAACTGCCCCGATACTTATCGCAGTGTCACGTGATCGACTGGTAACTGCCAGTCCGCATACTTCTTTTTCGCCGTTAGACACCGATGCTTTTATGACTACTGACACGCGTCAGCCCTCTGCGGTAGTGTCAGCCATCATCGCCTCTATCATCACCGAATACGAACAGCGATTACATGCGCTATCGACCAAAATTACCAGTGCTCGCAAGCGGCTCACACATTTTGATGTCCAAAACGAGGACTTTGTTGAATTTGTCGCTATTGAAGATAGCCTCAATGAATATCGAAGTGGTTTAGAGGGCTTAATCACGGTTGTTGGGCAATTGGAAGCAAATCGTCGGCAGTTATTTAATTTGCGTGATATTGAAGCCTTTGGTGATATCATATTGCACGCTCGCCAGTTGCTAGTGGCCATTAGCTCAAGTGCCCAAACGATTGACAGTATTCAAAACGCTTATTCAACTATTGCTAACAACACTCTGAACCAGCGCATGAAGGTGCTGACGACTATCACTATTCTACTAGCAGTGCCAAATGTGTTTTACGGTATGTATGGCATGAATATCGGATTGCCGTTTCAGGGTGAGTGGTGGGCCTACGCTGCCATCATGGGTATCACACTGTTGTTAATTTTACTAACATTACTACTTGCCAAGCGATTCCGCTTATTCTAAAATTAAAAGTAATAAAGTAGGGAGTAAGCACTTGACGTGCTATATTTCCTTTGGTACTATGGTTGACGTGTCTCGCGCCGAAGCATTGAGTTGCGGTTTGTAATAAAGGTCGAAGCGCGTGAGGCTGCATTTAGTACGAAGGAGTACAAATACATGCCGATAGCAATCAATTTTGTGTCATCACGACGCAAAAAGATCGCAGTGGATGTAGTGCCTGCCGAATGGCAAACATACATAGCACAATAACATATCTAAAACCGCCCGAGCGCTAGGCCTGGGCGGTTTTAGATTGGCGTAAGTTTAATCTATTCAGCTTTTTTCTCCTCAGTAGAGACGCCTGCTGCTTTGAGGGCATTTTCTACCTCAGAATCAATGCTATTGAGGTCTTCAACTTTTTTGCCGTTGATGAAGATGGTTGGTGTAGCAGTGATTTCGTGTGCACGACTAACGGCGGTGTCAAAACTGATTTTTTGCAGTACGCGGTCACTTGAAAGGTCATTGGCAAAGCGTGATTCGTCAAGCTTGAGCTGCTTGGCGTAGCCCATGAAGATGTCGTTTCGTTCGTGGTTTTGGGCTTTGCTCCATGCGTCTTGGTTTTCGTATAGCAAATCGTGCATTTCCCAATATTTACCCTGCAAACCTGCTGCTTCAGCGACTGACGCTGCCAAGCGAGCGTGAGTGTGTCCAGACAATGGGAAATTGCGGAAGATCAACTGTACATTGTCTTTGTGCTTTTCGACGGCTGATTTGATGCGTGGCGCAACTGTGCGACAGCCTGGGCATTGATAATCACCATATTCAATGACGGTAACTTTTGGCTTGTCGCTTCCAAAGGTGTGTTCCTGAATGTCGCCGTTCCGTTTTTCGGCAGGGATAATTTTTGTGAGTTGATCTTTGGCGATATCACTAATGTCTAAGCGGTGTGTTACTGACAAATATACCATGCCACCAAGTATCGTCACCACAATTGCGATAAACACGCCCCAGGTTTTTCCGTTCATTCTTGTCCTCCAAATTAACTCTAGCAATAATAGCATAAAATCAGGTAAAATAAAACCATGAGTATATTGCTGTTAAGTGTTATCTATGGATTGATTATCGTTGCTTTGATATTAGTATTAGGCGTACATCCTCAGCTTTCTTCGCATAGCCAATTTGAATTAAAGCGTCGAGCGCATCAAGGCGACGAGGAGGCTAAGCTGCTGCTCAAACGTCGCACGTACTTGGCTGATTTATTTTCGTTGCAGCGGGTGATTGCAGCATTGCTATTGGTGACGCTCAGTGTTATTGGCGTGGAATTATTTCACTGGCTAGTTGGTTTTTTGGTATCGCTCGTCATTGCGCTATATTCAGGCGCGCTGGCTCGCTTGTCGCCACTGCAGAAAATTTCACAGTGCGTCTATGGGCGATACGAGGGGGCAATTATTCACTGCATTGAGAAATATGCAATAGTATTTTGGGCGATCCGTTCTGTTGTGCCATCGCAAAGCAGTGAATTGGACGTCGAGTCACGCGAAGAGCTGCTGGAGATAGTCAAAAACGCCGGTGATGCGTTGTCCAAAGACGAAAAGAAACTCATTACAAACAGCCTCAAATTCAAAGACATGAAGGTCGCTGACGCCATGATCCCGCACACCATGATTGATAGTATAGGTAACGATGAAGTATTGGGTCCCATCGTTCTGGACGGGCTGTACAAAACAGGGCATAGTCGTTTTCCAGTGATTGATGGGGATATCGATCATGTTGTGGGTATGTTATACGTGCAAGATTTAGTGACTATCAGTAACGCTAAAAAATCACAAAAAGCGCACCACGTTACTGACGCCATGGAACACGCTGTGTTTTACATTCGAGAAGACCAGTCGCTGCAACAAGCCTTGGCTGCATTCATCAAAACCAGACACCATCTGTTCATTGTGATTAATCGATACCGTGAAACAGTTGGGCTGTTGAGCTTGGAAGATGTCTTGGAGTCGCTTTTGGGTAAGAAAATTAATGATGAATTTGATACTCATGAGGATTTGCGCAAAGTAGCTGAGCGCAATCCACGCGGCAACAACACACCCAAGACTTCAACCGCCTCATAATGCAGGCAGTCATGCAATTGGAATAACGCGCTAATTTTGCTATACTAACAGATATGATGAAACGAATTCTTAGTAGCAATGTGGCTGATACTGTTGGTCAAACTATTACCGTGGCTGGCTGGGTGCATTCCCGGCGCGATCATGGCGGGCTGATTTTTATTGACCTACGCGACCATACCGGGTTGGTACAGCTGGTGATTAATCCTGAGCAGGCGGAGGCGTTTCGGCTGGCGGAAAACCTGCGTGATGAGTTTGTGATTCGTGCCAGCGGTGTGGTGACGGAGCGCGGCGAAGGTCTGAAGAATCCAAATATTGCCAGTGGCAATGTGGAAATTGTGGTGGAAAATTTGGAGATTCTCAACCGAGCTGAAACCTTGCCAATCCAGCCGTTTGCTGAGGAGAACCAAGCGGGCGAGGACTTACGTTTTAAATATCGTTACCTCGACCTGCGCCGTCCGAAGATGCAGGACATGCTGAAAAAACGTGCTGAAATGTACCGACGCATGCATCAGTACATGGATACTCGGGACTTCATTGAGGTTCAGACGCCAATTTTGGCAAATTCTAGCCCTGAGGGCGCGCGTGATTTTCTGATTCCTAGTCGTTTGCAGGAAAATAAGTTCTACGCTCTGCCGCAAGCCCCGCAGCAGTTCAAGCAGCTGCTGATGGTCGGCGGCGTGCCGCGATATTACCAATTGGCAGCCTGCTTCCGTGATGAAGATCCGCGAGCTGATCGACTGTATGGCGAGTTTTATCAGCTGGATTTGGAGATGAGTTTTGTTGAAGACGGCGAGGAAGTTCGACAGGAAGTTGAGCCGTTGATGCGGCAGCTGGCGACTGATTTTGCTGGCAAGAAGTTGCTGGATTTGAGTAATCTACCAGTGGGTGACGGCCAGCCAATTCCGCGTATTTCCTACCGCGACGCCATGGAGACGTATGGCTCGGACAAACCAGATTTGCGCTTTGGCATGGAGCTGATTGAACTAACCGATGTCTTTGATAACACCGAATTTGGCGTGTTCAAAAACGCTGAGTGCATCAAGGCAATTTGCGTGAAAAACGGTGCCAGCCTCAGCCGCAAGCAAATTGATCAATTTACTGATGTTGCAAAAAGCGAAGGGGCAGGCGGTTTAGCGTACATCACCTATCAAGACGGTGAAGCGAAATCGCCAATTGCCAAGTTCTTGAGTGAAGCAGAACTAGCTTTAATCCAACAAAAAACTGGCGCAGTTGACGGTGACACAGTTTTCTTCGGCGCTGACACTCGCCCAGTCGTCAACGCCGTGCTTGGTCGCCTGCGAAACGAATTTGCCGCCCACTTCAACCTGAAAAAATCGGATGAGGTAGCCTTGGCTTGGATTATCGATTTTCCATTCTACGAATGGGATGATCACGGCAAGAAGCTCGACTTTGGACACAACCCATTCGGTATGCCAAAGGGCGGCCTAGAGGCACTGGAATCGGCGATGACCGATGCCGAAAAACTGGCCATCGTGGCTGACCAATTCGACATGGTGATGAACGGCTACGAAATTTGCTCCGGCGGCGTGCGCAACCACAACCCAGCGGTTCTGTACAAAGTGTTTGACCTACTTGGCTTTAGCGAAAGCTACGTCGAGGAAAAGTTTGGCGCCATGCTAAACGCCTTCAAATACGGCGCACCACCGCACGCTGGCTGCGCCTTTGGTGTCGACCGCATCCTCATGGAGCTCATTGACGAAACTAATGTCCGCGAAACTCTAGCCTTTCCGAAGAACGGCTCGGGCGTTGACGTGATGATGGATTCGCCGTCAACGGTTGATGCAGCGCAGTTAAGAGAATTAGGTTTATAAGATAAATCACGGCGGAACAAACTGCCGTGATTATTTTTGATTATTTTCAAGGGTAAGCAGGCTATTTTTGCTGTTTTTTCTGGCTGATAAATTGTGAGATGAGACCAATGATAACAACCAAAACTGCAACGTAAAGCAACCCACTGATCAACCAGGCGGCAAGGCGAAACACCATGCTCAATACCCAAGCGATGATGACCAGGACTGCGATACTGTAAATTAATTTAGGAAAAGACATATATCTATTATACCATCTACCGCGAGCTAAGCATACCGTCAAACCACCCCTTAGCATGGCAATCACGAAAGTTCCAGGCCCCGGGGCTCTCGGTTTTGTAACTCCAGTAGAACCAGGCATCGACGTTTGCTGGTACGGCAAGTTGCGATTGGCAGTGAGAATATTCAGTGTCGTCGCTGGCAATGCCTGGCGGCAGAGTAGCACTCCACTCGCCGATGATTAGTGACTGCTGCTGGGCATAATCGCGGTACTCGCCAGACCGTTGGTCAAGTACCTGACGGTGGTGAGTTAGCGACGTCGCTTGATTGTCCGTATCAGAGAAGCACTGATAATGATGTATATCCAGCGTACTAGACCCGACTCGCCCCGACCACCAAGCTGGCTGGTAGCAATCAGATGCCACGATACGCACATGAGATGGCAACCTACTGCGTAATTTCCGGCTCGTTTTGCGTGTCCACCACCACAACTGCCACCGTTCGCGTCGGGTCGTCACCAGGGGCTCATTGAGCAGTTCAATACCCCACAGTGCTGGATGCTCGCCGTATTCATTGGCAATATCCAGCAGTATCTGTGTGGTTTTTCGCTGATTGGCGCGTTGATACCATTGAACTCTACCAGTATTGCCACTACCGCTGTGGTCGCTGGCGTTTTGAGCGCCAGGCGCGGCGTGGAGATCGAGCAGAACCTGCAAGTTATAGTGCCCAGCTATGTCCATCAGCCAACCAATCTGTGGTTTTGCTGATAGATACGGCGGCTGATCATCCAGCGCCCAATAGCCAATCGGCAGTCGCAGTAGTCGTATGCCAGCTTGCGCCAACCATTTGAGGTCATCTTCCTGGATGAAGGTGTGTCGATGGTGCTGGATGCGCGCTCGGCCATCTGCGGTTTTAGATAATTCATATTCGTTGGTCGCGTCTGTTCCGGCAAATACACTTGGCGTCATCCATTTTTCGAGCACCAGCCAACCACCGAGATTAACTCCAGGTATGGCGGGTGAGGAAGAATGATTGCTCATGTCTCTACTGTAGCACGAATACATTGTCGAATTATAGCGAAACAGCTATACTGAAAGTAATGTATGATCGACACGAAGTTAGTGTAAAAGTGGCGCTGTATAGCAGCGACGGCAAGCGTACTCTGTTGATGCGTCATTGGGGTGATGCGGGGTTTGGTCTACCGGGCGGGCATATTGACGCTGGCGAGACGCCTGATGAAGCGTTAGAGCGGGAGCTGCGCGAAGAGCTAGGCATGACAATTGACGCGACTCCGGCTGGCTTTTATGTGCGCGACCCGTATGATACCACCGCCAAAAACCATAAGATCATCCTTGGCTATACGGCCACAATTGACGGTGATGTCGAATTGCCAGCTCAGGCTTGTGATGGCAGCGAAGCAGGTCCCGTTTGGCTGACGCGAACAGAAGTCGAAACTACTGACAAAATTGCGCCAGGCTACCAGGATTTTGTGCTGAAGTGGTGGTCGTAAGAAGCGTAATATCTGAGGAGGTACAACAAGGCTATGAAATCAATTCCCAAACGAACGCTAACATTCATTGACTCATGGCTAACGTTGCGCAGCCAGTGGGCGCGCTGGCCGGGATTTACGGTCGCGATAGCTAAGGACAGCGAGGTAGTTTTTCATAGAGCCTATGGTCTATCAAATATAGAAAATAACGAGAAATTAACAACTAACCACCTTTTTCACATCGCTTCGCACTCAAAAACATTTACTGCCACGGCCGTGATGCAGCTGCAAGAATGTGGTAAGTTGCGCATTGATGATCCAATTACGACTCACCTACCGTGGCTGGCGCAGCACAGCGACCAGCGTTGGCGCGACGTAACCTTGCGTCAATTGTTGAGCCACTCAGCAGGCGTGATTCGCGACGGCCAGGCATCAGGTTTTTGGCAGTTCCAAGGAGAATTTCCGGATGAAGACGAGTTCAAGAAGCAGATTATGCAATCACAACTGGTATTTGAACCAAATTCTGAGTTCAAGTATTCCAATTTTGGTTTTGGCTTACTGGGTTTGGTGATTGAACAAGCTAGCGGGAAATCCTATGCTGATTTTATGGCGGAAAACATTATCACGCCGCTTGGATTAACCCAAACCGCTGCGGAATATCCCCCGGAACTTTACATGGCGACTGGTTATGGTAGGTTTGATTTGCAACAGCAGCGTCGACCGTTTCAGCACATCACAACTGGCGCGCTGCAGCCAGCCACGGGATTTTGCTCAACAGCGCATGACTTGGTGAAATTCTTTGCTGCTCTGCAAGTTGGCTCAGGCAAATTGTTGAGTGATGTCTCCAAACGGGAAATGCAGCGTCCATCATGGCAAGTTGCCGATGATGTAAATGCAGGTAGCTACGGATTAGGTTTGGATATAGAAAAGGCTAAAAATGGTAAACGGCTCGTCGGTCATAGCGGTGGCTGCCCAGGGTTTATTAGTAATACATGTTTACAGATTGACGATGGAATAGCCGTTTCGGTATTGGCGAATGCGTACGATACGGTGCCGGGAATAGTCACAAATTCGATATTAGAAATTATTGATCAGTTTGGTGAATCCTCTGACAAAAACCGTCGCAAGTTTGAAGCGCGGTTTGCCAATGATTATGGCGTGTATGAAGTTGTTGATACGAAAAAAGGACTGAGGGGTTTATGGTCTAATGATTGGCGACCATTCAACATGGCTGAAGAACTAGAAATAGTTGATGACGCCACTCTAAAAATTGCAAAAAGTAGTCACTTTAGCTATTTTGGCGAACTGATGAAATATGAGTTTGATGCTAAAAATAAACCCTCTGCCATGTATCGCAGCGGTGCCAAGAATTACGTGAGTCAAGATGGTGATTTGAGAGTGTGAAAGATTTTCATGTCGAATATAGAATACGAAGCAAAAATATATGATATTGATCCAGCCGATATCGCTGGGAAATTGGCAAAACTCGGTGCCAAAGAGATTGGTAATTATAATTTTCGCCGTTATGTATTTGATACAATTCCGGCGATACCAAATCGCTGGGTACGGTTGCGCTCCGATGGGCAACACGCTACTCTGACTGTCAAAGAAATAACCACTGACGCTATTGATGGGACTCACGAGTGGGAGGTTGAAGTCTCCGACCTAGAAACGACCCTAGAGATCTTAGCAAAGATTGGCATTAAGCCACGTGGCTATCAAGAAAACAAACGGCAAGAATATGATCTGGATGGCGTCCAGGTCGTCATTGACCGCTGGCCAAAGCTAAAACCATACATTGAAATAGAGGGTAATAGCGCGGAGGAAGTGATAAATACTGCGAAACTTTTGGGCTACGCCGAAGATGATCTGACGACGAAAAACACTACTGAGTTATATCAGGATATTGGTATAGCTATTGAGAAAACGCTAGAATTAACGTTTGCTGCAGCCGTCGAAGATGGAACGACTGCAGAATTATAACTGAACGCCCAGCCACGCCGCCAATACATCACCGGCAAAGTACGCTAGTCCAGCGGCAACTGCGCCGAGGAGTAAAGTGATGGCAGCTTCTTGCCACGGCGACTGGTTGCCAACCTTGCCTTTGATGAAACCAATTGTCAGGAAGGCGACTGCTGTTAGTGCTGAGCTGACATAAAACAGGGTGGTGCTTGGTGCTTTTGAGCCTGCAATGACATCAACCAGGTAGGGTATTACGGGTACGCTACCGACGGCGACGAAAGCCAGGAAGGTGACTGCACCGATTATTTTAGGAGAGGCACGCTTTTGCGTATCGCGGGCTGATTCTTCGTGTTCGGCGCTGGCTGCCAGGTAAGCACTGGAGCCCATTGAAAAGCCATCAGCAATCAAGTTTGCAACGCCCAAAATGAGGATAACCGCACTGGAAATCCCTGCGCCGGCCGACGCTGCCACTACGGCAAAGGTTGTAACTGTGCCGTCAACCGCACCGTACACAAATTCTGAAATGTATCGTCTAAAAAGTATTTTCATAACCGTGCCATTATAGCACAATTAGGAGTTGTGGGGTTGATTCGCGTATACTAAAGCAATGCATACTGATGATTTTCGGGAGTTGATCCACCAAAAAGGTCGCGAACTGTACCGGCCAATGCCGTGGCGTGATCAGCCAACCCTGTACTATGTGCTGGTGAGCGAGCTAATGCTGCAACAAACGCAAGTTGCTCGCGTCTTGACGAAGTTCATGGAGTTTACCACAGCGTTTCCGGACATTGAGTCACTGGCAGCGGCCGAGTTGACTGAGGTGCTTCGTGCGTGGCAGGGGCTGGGCTATAACCGTCGCGCTCAGTATCTTCACCGAGCAGCACAAGCCATTGCCGCTGGTGCCCCAGCGACCACACTAAATGACCTCGTTGAACTACCAGGCATTGGTGTCAATACTGCCGGTGCCATCATGAACTACGCATACCAAGCGCCAACGCCGTTCATCGAAACCAATATTCGCACGGTCTATCTCAATCATTTTTTTATGGACCAGACAGCAGTGGCGGATCGTGACATATTGCCTATTGTCGAGCAGACGATGGACCAGGCAAATCCGCGCCAGTGGTTCTGGGCGCTGATGGACTATGGCAGTGAACTGAAGGCTCAGGGGAAGGGCAAATTGTCCGCCAGTCGTCACTATACTAAACAGTCGCAGTTTGCCGGCAGTCTCCGCCAAATGCGGGGCGAGATTTTGCGTCGATATGTTGGCGGGCAGCCACTCGCTGAAATTACCGCTGAGTTGCAGGACGATCCACGATTTGCGGCGGCACTGGATGGCTTGCGGCGGGACGGCCTCATCGGCTGATGATATAAGTATTGACATTTTAAACCGTCTATGCTATCATAACAATCAGTCGATATGACGAACATAAACAACAAATCAAAGGAAAGGTATGGAAGATATGCAAACAGTTATTATACTGATGACCGCGGTGATTGTGGTCCACTCGGTGGCGATCATCATCTTATTCAGTATAATAATCGCGCTCTTGGCAAAACTCAAACGTATTGCCAGCCAGGCTGAAACAGCAGCGCATAATATTGCGCAAGCGACGGAATGGTTGTCACCAAAGAAAGTTTTTACTGAAGCTTCTCGACTTTTTCGCAAGAAATAGCAAAGATCCATCAGTAAGGCATAATAAACAAACAAAGGAGAACATATGAAGAAAGTATTAACGGTCTTGGGTGCTGCGGTAGCTGGTTTTGCAGCTGGTGTATTGACTGCACCAAAAAGCGGTAAAGAAACTCGTAAAGACTTGAAGAAAAAGGCTAATGAGCTGAAAAAAGATGCTGACAAATGTGCAGCAAAGGCAAAGACAGTAGCAAAAGATACCGCTACTTCTCTGAAGTCTGGGGCGCAAAAAGTGGGCAAGGCGACAGCTGACGCGGCTCATGATGTTAAAGAAGACGTTGAAAAAAGCCTGAAATAATTTGACAACAAGCCAAAAACGCGGGACAATGGGACAGATGAAACAAGCTGCTACAAGTCTCGCGTTTTTGATGATTATTTCTGGTGTGATTCTTGCGTCCTCGGCTGTTGTAAAAGCTCTTGATGGCCAGACTGAATCTGTGAATGGAATTGATGCCATCAAAGCCAATTGCCAGGATATTCGTGGAAATCTCAGTCGACTACATTATAGTGATGCAATTTTACGAGTGAACACGGGCCAGGCGTACAATGATATTTCTTCGCGCCTGATGGCACGCATGAACGGTCGCTTGGCAGTGAACAAGATTGATGCTTCAGACTTGGTATCCCTGACGAGTCGGTTCGAAAAAGGCCGATCATTATTTTCATCTCGGTATAATGAATATGAATCTGCCCTGGCGGCACTTCTGAAGATTGACTGCAAAAATCAGCCAACCGATTTTTACGCCCAGCTTAATATTGTTCGTGATGGACGGCTCAAATTGTCGTCGTCGGTTCGCGAACTCAACGATATCATCGCTGAATATGGCACCAAAGTAGAAAAGATAAAGGAAAAACTCAAGTGATACGTCAGCGAATAATGGATCATAAACTACCGGCGTTCATTGCGGGTTCGGTGCTACTCGCTGCAGTCTTAGTGACTTTATCGATGTTTATCTATTATGCATCAGGGGCTTCGAGGTTGGATTTGAGCCGCCCAGAGTATAAGTCGATGCGCTCAAAGATTGATCAAGGTAAAGCCTTAGATGAGGGGTTTGCGGCGCAGGGTGAAATCACCAAGTCAACCATAGACGAATTTATGAAGTTGTACAAAGTAGAGGCCGCAAAAACTACAAGTTCACAGAATTTTGCCGTTGATGCCTTGAGTGACGCCAACTTGGGTATCACCCAGAATCAGTCAAATTAATAACTATTTTTTCAATGGTCCGTTGGCAGTGAGTGGTAGGGTGGCTAGTTTGATGTCGCTATTTTCAAACTCCCGTAGTAATCGTCGCCGCATTTCTGAAGTGACACTCCATTGGTCCGAGGGCTGAGTTTTACCGGCAATGATTACTTCCACTGAATGACCGGTGATATCGCCGAGCGAGGTAAACTTTGGTGGGTCGATGATTTTTCGTTTCCAGGATTTTTCCAGGGATAATTTATAGCCGATATCGTTGATGATTTCGGTGGCGGCTGAGATGTCAACTGATGGATCTAGTTGCAAGATGAATCGTGAGATGCTGTAACCCATAGTCTTGTTGATAACTTGCTGAATGGTACCGTTTGGAATGTAATGAACGTTACCATCAGTGTCACGCACGACTGTGGAGCGGGTACCAACGCGTTCCACCTTGCCGACTGCACCCATGATGTCAACAACGTCACCAACACGGTATTGGTTTTCGGCGATGATGAAGATACCAGCCAAGAAGTCCTTGACTAATGACTGGGCGCCAAAACCCAAAGCCACACCGATGATCCCGGCGCTAGCAAACAGCGGTGACAGATCGACCAAAAAGAGTTTATTTGCAACCACTGCCAATGCATAGGCGATCATCAAAATTCGCCAGAAGCTTCTGAGTAGTTGAATCAGGGTTTCCTGGCGCTTCTCGATATCCTTTTTGTGCCAGTCTCGATGTTTTGCCGTTGACCTGACCACACTTTTGATGCCCCATTTTAGTAGAACGCGGCCAATATAGTAGGCGATAATGGCGCCAATCACCGTACTCCACGCCTCGATGAGACGCTGCTCCATCAGCCAACCCAGACCATTTTGCTTCAGCCACTCATCAAAATTGGAGGAATCTAAAATATACTTAGTAAGCGTATCCATAATAGATTTAGTATAATGAATAATATGAGTTTTGTCGATCCAAACCAGTTCATCATCACCCGTAAACGCAAGAAATATAAATTTGCGTTGTTTGCTAATTCGCCATTGTGCTTTGAATATGATGAATGGTTGGCAGTGAAAGACCAGCCAGATAAGCGGCCAACGGTGATGGAAATAGGCGCAGGCAATGGCTTGTTTGCCGTCGAGCAGGCAGCGCGTCATCCAGAACAAACCTTTGTGGCACTTGATGTCAAAGGTGATCGATTACAAAAGGGTGCCCGAGAGGCTGAAGCGCGCGGACTTACT
Organism: Candidatus Saccharimonadota bacterium; assembly: GCA_905372835.1. Lineage (GTDB taxonomy): Bacteria > Patescibacteriota > Saccharimonadia > Saccharimonadales > Saccharimonadaceae > Nanosynbacter. The sequence goes on from CAJPQK010000001.1 coordinate 233,301, forward strand.
AACATCTTTTTTGTACGAGCGCGGGCTGATCAAATTGATCAATTGGTTGCTCCGGTATCACTCGAGACCATTTGGCTAACATTTTCTGACCCATTCCCCCGAAAACATTCAGCCGGCCGGCGATTAACTCATCCGCATTTCCTGGAAGTGTACCGCAACCTATTATCTTCAGGGGGTGCCTTGCTCATCAAACACGACAACACTGATTTCTTCTGCTGGAGTTTGGAGCAATTGGTCACCTGCGGATGGTCACTGCAAGAATTGACGTTTGACCTGCATGAATCTGAGCTGGCTGATGATTATAAAATTCTGACGTCCTATGAGCAGCGTTGGCTGGACGAGGGCAGAATTACGAAGTTTGTTGATGCCAAAGCTGGTGGGGAAAGGAACTAATATGCCACACATTCACACCGCACCCAGCCAACATGACCACACCGTTACTGGATATGTCATTCGCACGGACGGCGATCAACCGCGAGCGTTGCTGCATGTGCATAAGAAACTGGGGAAATTACTACCACCGGGCGGCCACATAGAACTGGACGAAACGCCATGGGCAGCGATGCTACATGAACTGCGCGAAGAAGCTGGCTATGACGCTGGGCAATTGTCGGTCTTGCAACCAACCTTGCGTATGCATCAAGCGGATATACCAGAAGTAACGCTTCACCCACAGCCGCTGCTTATGAACACTCATGACATTACGCCGGAGCATTATCACTCGGACACCTGCTATGCACTGGTGGTTCAGGAAGACCCACGCCATGAGTTAGCTGCGGGTGAATCAACGGACGTACGATGGCTGACGCGAGACGAAATAGTAGCGCTGTCGTCTGAGCACATCTGGGACAATACGCGGGTTAGCTACTTGTCGTTGTTTGATAGATTTTTGCATGAATGGGAATTGGTGCCGGCTAGTGAATTTTCGGCAGGTAAATAATAAAAAGGAGAAATAATGAATATTCAAGAATATGCAGATAAAGCCATTACTACACTGTCAGACAACTACGAATATGGTGATATCAGTCCGCAGCTGATGGGCCAAGTGCTGGGGTTGGCTGGCGAGTCCGGCGAGGTTGTTGAGAAAATTAAAAAATTGCTGCGTGACAAACAGGGGATGCTCGAGGAATCAGACAAAGCAGATATTCTCAAGGAGCTGGGAGATATCTTGTGGTACGTCAATGCGGTGGCGCATTTGTTGGGTTCCAGCCTGGAAGATGTGGCGCGGCTGAATAATGAGAAACTGTTGAGTCGTAAGGAGCGCCATCAGCTACACGGCAGCGGTGATAGTCGCTAAGCGTCCAGTGTGGCGGCGCGTTGTCGTACCCAATGGTCAATGGTGCCAGCACCCATGCACAAGACCAATTTACCAGCGTCGAGTGCGGCGGTGATGTGGTTCCACAATGCGTCATCTAGCTCAGCAAAAGTGACACAGTCAGGACGCGAAGCGACGATCTGGCGAGTTAGTTCTTGTGGGGATAGGATTGGCAATTCTGAATTTTCGCGAGTCAAATAGGTTGGTAGCCAGTAAATTTCTTCAGCGGCTTCAAATATATCTGCAGTATATTGCGCTATGATTTCGTGTTGGCGAACATTTTGATGCGGTTGGTAGACCAATACCACGTGGCTGGACAACTCTTGCGCGAGCTGTAGGGTAGCTTTGATTTCCACTGGATGGTGGCCATAATCCGAGTACAAACCTTCAGCCAATTTCTCAAATCGGCGACCTGCGCCAGGAAATTGATTAATACTGGTGATGACGCTTGCTTCGTCAATTTCTGTCATGTGTTTGACTGCTTCTAAGGCCAGCATACCGTTACGCCGATTGTGCTCACCAGCCAGGCGAATGTCTGGGTTGTATTCAGTCAGCACTTGTACATTGTCATCATCAAAGCACGCGGCAGTCTCTTGCCAGGCGATGACACTATCAGACTGGTGACCAAAGGTGCGGAAGGCCGCCAAATACTCATCTTCCGTTGGGTAGGTGTCAGGATGGTCATAGTCAACCGACGTGATGAGGCTGAGCCATGGTTGGAAATTCAAGAAGTTTCGATCAAACTCGTCACACTCGTAGACAAAAAATTGACTAGTTGGGTCAAATTTGCCGCTTGGCCCAAAGCTCAGGGTGGAACCGACGGAATAGCTGACTGGAATCCCTAAGTGCTGCAGCGTCCACACAATCATACTGGTGGTGGTAGTTTTGCCGTGGGTACCAGCGACAGCCACGAGCTTCAAGTTTTTGTCGGAGATGATGTGCGCTAATAATTCATCGCGTTTGCCAGTTTTGATACCCAGCTTGTGAGCGAGAACTAACTCAGGGTGATCTGCTGGCAGAGCTGCTGTATAGACAAACCAATCAAACGGCTGTTTGTCGTGCTCTTCCTGTAAAAAAGTCCCTGATTGATCAAGGGCAACGTGAACGCCGCGTTCCATCAAAGCCGCGGTCAGTGGACTGGCTGATTGGTCTGAGCCACAGACGTCATACCCAGCGTCGTGAGCAATCTCAGCCAATGGTCCTATGCCGACGCCACCGATTCCTGAAAAATAAATTCGCATGGCTTTATTATACCACTCTCGCCCGCCGCTCGGCATGTGTGCTATACTAAAACTAGATCAAGAAGGGGTGGAATGACAGATAAACGCAACGTCCGATTCAAAATTCGTCGACTCGAGCAGATCAAAACATGGCAGCTGTTGATTTTGTTTGTCATGTTTGCTTTCATCACAGCAACATTCCTACGGCTCAATAATGTTGGCATGGTGGAGCGTCGTGAAGCGGTGTATACTGCAGATAAGACAGATGATTCGGTTGGCTTGGCAAGCCGATTGTATGATCTACAGAGGTTTGTAAGCGCTCACATGAATGCCGATCCTGGCAGAGTTGCATTGGTTAAGACCTATGAACGAGACAATGAGCGGCATAAAAAAGCCTATCAAGAAAGTACCAATAGCACTGCCAATGGTGATGTATTTCAAAAGGCTGAGGCTGTTTGTGGGCCGATCGCGCGGTCCAATGGCTGGCGTTGGCCGGATATGCGCTATACAAATTGCATCAACCAAGAATTAGAAAAGATTCCTGGCGGACAAGCGGTGATGAGTGAGTTTAAGCCGTTACCGGTTGAGCCGTATTACCACACCTTTACCTCGCCCCTCTGGTCACCAGATTTTGCTGGCTGGTCGTTGATTGTCACGGTAATAATCGGTCTTATCATCATAGGTCGACTCGTGGTTTTAGCTATTCTTCGCTTCATTTTACGCCGCCGAAAGCGTTTTTAGGCTTGACAGGGGCCAACAGGGGTAGTAATCTTATAAGGTAAAGTACTAATAGGAGGTATTACCACATGGCTTACAAGCACACTAACTCAAAAGGCGTTACGTACTACTTGCACAAGACTGAAGTAACTCTGCGCGGTGGCAAGACTCAGACCATCTACTTCTTTGCAAAGGTAGAGAAGAACGACAAGGGTACACCATGCGATCTTCCAGAGGACCGTGTTGTTAAAGAAAATCCACGCAACGGTTTCTTGACCATTTCTAAAAAGAAATAATTAGCAATACTCGCAATCAATACAATAGCTCTCCAACAGGGGAGCTATTTGATTTTTTAGATATATTATGATATAATAAAATCATGAGCGAAATTATTACATCTCATGTTGCTATAACTGATGAAGGGGATGTCGTATACCCCGGGGGAGACCCTGATGTTAATCCAGATGAGCTGCAGGCAAGGCTAGACCGAGAAGAGGCTGATCGTGCGACTGAGCAGTGCTATGATGAGCACCTGCGGCAGGCGCACTCTGGTAATTTTACTGAAAGAAATAAGTCATTAGCAGAGGCTGCACGACTGGCTGGTGCCGCCAACCAATCTGAGGGGGCGGCAAAGAGGTATGCTATGGGTATGGCTGATAAGATCAGAGGTGCGGCTGAGGCTGCCGAAAGAAGCATCGCTGAACGGCAGAAAGCGCTGGAGCTTGCTAGGATAGCTTGCCGGATTTGTCCACTAAAAGATTTTTGTGTGATGGGCCCGACGACATTAGTCGAGGCCCTGTCAAAGACAGGAAAGCGGGGTAGCAGTACAAGACGGCGATTTTTAGACAGAGTTAGAGTTAAAGAGCTAGCCAATAAGCACTTGTGCGAAGAAAATTTACGGCCAGGTAGGTTGCCGAAGCAATAAGGCAAGAAAAAATCCCCTCAATGACGAGAGGATCTTTTCTTGGTTGCGGGGGTAGGATTTGAACCTACGACCTTTTGGTTATGAGCCAAACGAGCTACCAGGCTGCTCTACCCCGCGGCACATAGATGATTGTAGCATAGACAAGGAGTATTAGCAAATATCGCCGGTCTTAAGACTTCTTTCGGTTGGCTCCAAACAGGAAATTAGTCCATTGTTGGAGGTTGCTTTCGGTTAATTGCTGCTTGGAAACTGTGGCAGCTTTCTCAGTTTCAACATCAGTTGATGGCACAATCAGTTGTTTTTCACCTGGTGATCCATGACCCAACCGCTGGCGAACTGCCAAGTCTTGATATTCAACAGTCTGGTAATATTTGGCTTCGTATTCAGCCAAAGATACCTTTAAAGTTTCTAACTCGACTTGCTGCTTTTTATTGTCCAGCAGCTGCTGTAAATGATAATTTCTCTGCATAGCCTCAACTGACCCCCAGGCCCAGCTGAGCGCTATCAAAACCGCTCCAGCGATGATGACGTTGTTGAGCGTCAAATAATCGTGGCGGACGTGATAGATAAGTCGTCTTAGTTCGTGTTTGTCGAGTTTTTTTATCATCATGATGTTTGGTGGGGGCGGCTGGGATCGAACCAGCGACCAATCGGTTATGAGCCGACTGCTCTAACCCCTGAGCTACGCCCCCGCTCCGTTCAGTATATCATAGCTTCGGGGATAAATTATAGTAATTTACCAGCGGCAATTCGCGTTGCTTCTGACCAGGAAGTGAAGCAGCTTGGCGTGCTGATGAGCTGTTTGGCGGTTAGGCGATGACGGACGGCGATGCTGAGTTCACTGATGAGGTCGCTTGCGTGCGGCGCAACAATGGCTGCGCCAATGAGCATGCCCTTTGTGTCGATGATCAGCTTAACAAAACCATTGCGGTAGTCGGTGATGTTACTGCGAGCCGTTAGGGTGAGTGGAGCGACAGCTGTTTTGTACCGTAGGTCGCGTTTGATGCACTCTTGTTCGTTCAGTCCAACTTGAGCGACTTCTGGGAACGTGAAGGCCGCTAACAAGTTTGGTGTCAGGTCAGCTTCGATAGCGGTACGGTGGGTCAGGTTATGAGCGGCGGTTCGACTTTGAGTCAGGACAGCGTGGGTTTGGATGGCTGGATCAGTAATATTGCCAGCAGCGAAAATGTGCCGTGCTGAGGTTTGCATGCGAGCATTAACAGTAATGCCCTGGTGGGTGTAAGCAACGCCAGCATTTTCCAGTCCCATGTCAGTCTGCGGGACGCGTTGCTCTGCCACCAAGATTTCATCAACACGCACTGATTTTTGTTGCCGACCTTGAATATAGGTGACGCGCTTTTGCAGCCCCTCTTTTTGTAGGGCAACCACGCGAGATCGTGTCAAAATGGTCATATTACGGCTAACTTTTGCGTCTTCTGCGACGATTGGTCCAACTTCAATATCAAACTCTGGCAAAATTCGATTGGCTTTTTCTGCAACGTAGACTTTGGTACCAAATGAGGCGTACAAATAGGCAATTTCCATGGCAGTGGCGTTGCCGCCAACGATGAACAGGGTTTTCGGTGGGCGGGTCAATGACAAAATATTTTCTGGTGTTAAGTAAGGGATTTTGTCGCTACCAGGAATGGTTGACTTCTCCCAGGCTGCTCCCGTGGCGATCAAGAATTTGCGGGCTGACAAATGGCGACGATTGACAGTAATTTCATTAGGGCTAAGAAAATGAGCATTGCCAGAGAAGACGCTGATGCCTTGCTTTTCATAATAATAGCGATTACCGCCTGCGCCAGTGCGTTTGATGACGGTGTCTCGCCAGGACAGGAGCGACGGGTGATTGTAGTTGAGCGCGTTGGTTCGTAGGCCAAATTTGGCAGCGCGTTTGGCGTTGTAAAATACTTCGGCTGCGTACAGCATGGCACCCAGTGGCATGTCGCCCCAGTTGGGAGATTCTCCACCAAAGGTTCCCCGTTCGACGACAGCAACTTTTTTGCCAGCACGGGCTAAGATACTGGCCGCTGGAGCTCCCGCTGCTCCACTGCCGATGACGATAATATCATAATCAAATGTTGGTTTTTGTGCCATGGTTGCCCCCCAGTTTATATCATAAGTTTGTCATTTTTATACATGTATGCGGCATCAGAATGCAGAGCTTCAAGGAAAGTTGTTGCGGCTCGCCGTATGTCGTTTACGGTTATTTCTGGCTTTTCTTTACACCAGTCAATCACCTGAAACGTTACTTGTGCTGCGATGTCTTCTGCTTGTCCGTCTGGCACGCGAACACTGCAGCAGGTTTTAACAATTGAGCGGTGCAGTTTTTCTGGGTCAAACGGTTCAGTGCCTCGATTATTATTTTTCTTGACAATCGTTATTTGCATCACCACCCGATCCCCATGCTTGTTATCCCCATGACGCGGTCAATGAACAGATAAAACGCTAGGATGAACAGACAACTGCCGCCAGTAAATTGTAGAAATGATTTGGACTGCTCACGCCACTGCTGTATTTGGGCGATGTTGTAGCCGCTACCAACAAGAATCAGAATGCCCAGTAGTGGCAAGAGTGAACTGACGACATAGAGCATGATGGCTGACAGCTGGAAGAGGCCAGAAGGCAGACTGATGATGGCCAGACTGGCTGCTAGCAGTGGACCAATGATGAAGATGAGTTCAGCAATGACGCTCGTCATGCCGAGTGAAAAGGCCTCGGCGCTACTTTTGGTTGCTTTGCTGCGCTTTGCTAAAAAACGCGCCATGCCACGAGGTAGCCATAGGACGATGCCGGTTTTTTGCTTGCGGCGATAGTAGAATGCCCAAGTCGCCAGCCCCAAGCCAACTGCGATGCCGGTGGTAACGGAGGCAACCAGGCGTTCGATGATCACGGTTTGGTTGATGACGATGGTTAAGATATGAACCGTAAACGTCGCCAATAGCAATGTCATCAAAAAAACACCAAGCACGAAGCTATTCATCCGTCGTAATAGCAGCATATGGCGGGTCTTTTTGCCTAACGCATGACCGCTCATCAGCGTCAACATGCTAACACTCAACTGCAAACTAGCATGAATGCCAGCTGCCAGAAGGACGATAGCAAGTGATGAGAGTATGGCGTACGTCATGTTTATATGAAAATTCCTTTAATATCAGTGTAGCATAGCCGGTTTAAAAGGGAAAATAATCATGAGGATTTTGTAATATTGCTATTGCTTTTTTGTCAAAAATGTGCTAATGTAGAGTTAGGTTTCATTATTAAACAAAAACAAGGACCAAATACATCATGACAGAGCAAGCAATTGCAGAGCGTGAGCTAACTGCGTTTTTAGAAGGTATCGAAAAACAACAACTTGAAACGTGGAAGCATCAGCGTACTTCACAAGAAATGAGCGAATTTGTTTTGAGAAAGCTCAAAGCGCTTGGTGATAAATAAGCTGGTCTAAAGAAAAACCTCCATGATTCATGGAGGTTTGGCTTGCACTATTGGTAGCACCGGGTGGACCCGAACCACCGACCTCAGGCTTATGAGTCCTGCGCTCTAACCAGCTGAGCTACGGTGCCACGTCTGATGGTGATTATAGCATGGTATTGTCGTTTCACCAAGAGCTGAATTGATTTTATGAATATCAAAACCGCTCATGCTTTGCTATAATGGAAAAGATGAAATATGCGGTAGCAGTCAGTGGTGGGATTGACAGCGTTGTGTTGCTGAATCTTATGGCGCACAAAGGACATCAATGTGTGGTTTTGCACTTTGATCATGGTATGCGCGGTGAATCGAGGGCTGATGCGCAGTTTGTTGAGGCGCTGGCTCGACGGTATGGGTTTTTGTTTGAAGGCAAAAGAGAAGAACTGTTGGGAGCTAATGAAGCAATTGCTCGACAGCATCGCTATGCGTTTTTGTTGGCGGCGGCCGAAAAACATGGTGCGCAATTGGTAACGGCCCATCATTTGGACGACGTGGTTGAGACAATTGCGCTTAATGTGGCACGCGGGACGCGCTGGAGAGGGCTGGCAGTGCTTGGTGACCGGCGGATCATGCGGCCTCTGACACATTGGACCAAGCAGCAACTGATAACCTATGCAGTGAGGCGCCGACTGGAATGGGTTGAGGATGAGACGAACGCCAGTGATATCTATACGCGTAATCGTTTGCGGCGTAAGTTGATGAACCTGCCGGATGATGCCAAACAGCAGCTATACGATTTGTGGCAAGAGCAGTTGGAATTAGCCGAGGCGATTACCGATGAATCAACACAGCTGCTAGCGGAGCCGCTCAATCGGTACTTCTTCATCAGTATCGATATGGCTGAAGCGGTGGAATTACTAGCAGAGTATCTTCGAAAAAAAATTGGTACTTCCCTGCTGACCTCGCAGCTCGAGCGAGCGGTGGTGGCGCTCAAGACGGGTAAGCCCGGTACGGTCTGGCAGATCGGTGAAGGGTTAGAGATGAAATTATCATTAAAAACTGCTATAATCAAAAAGATTGATTTAGGTAGAAAGGATTTTTCAGATTATGGCGGTAAAGATGCCGAACAAGAATGGCAAGAATAAAATCAGTCAGTTTATGCGACTGGGCCTTTTTTGGGCAATTGTTGTATTGATTGGTTTGGCGGTGTATGCGTCAACCGCGCAGCACGCTAATTTGAAGGAAGTGGCTTTGAGCGATGTAGTCAGCCGAGCGAACAAGGGTGACATTAAACTTATCCAAGTCCAAGGCAATGACCTGACGGTGACAGTCAAAGACCAAGATAAACCAACAGAAAAATCCATCAAAGAAAACAGCAGCATTTATGAACAAGGTCTCAAGAAAGACGCGCCGGTTGAGGTCAAGGTTGTGCCTCAGTCACGCACTGGCGAGGTAGTATGGAATGTTGCCATCACCTTTGTGCCGGTTATTTTGATCATCGGTTTCTTTGTGTTCATGATGCGACAGAGCCAAGGTCAGAACAACCAAGCCATGGGCTTTGGTAAATCAAAAGCCCGACTGTATGGCGAAGACAAAGAAAAGGTTAATTTTGAGGATATCGCTGGTAATGATAACGCCAAGCAAGATTTGCAAGAAGTCGTTGATTTCCTGAAGAATCCAAAGAAATACCGCGAGCTCGGTGCCAAGATTCCGCGAGGAGTGTTGTTGGTTGGTCATCCAGGTACTGGTAAAACCATGCTGGCGCGAGCTGTAGCTGGCGAAGCAGGCGTACCATTCTTTTCAATCTCCGGTTCAGAGTTCGTGGAGATGTTCGTCGGTGTTGGTGCGTCACGAGTTCGTGACCTGTTCACTAAAGCCAAGAAAAATGCACCATGTATTATATTTATCGATGAGATTGACGCGGTTGGTCGCAAACGTGGCTCGGGTATGGGCGGCGGACATGATGAGCGTGAACAGACGTTGAACCAGATTTTGGTGGAAATGGACGGCTTTGATGGCGATACGAACGTGATCGTCCTGGCGGCTACTAACCGAGCAGATGTGCTGGATCCAGCATTGCTGCGTCCGGGTCGTTTTGACCGGCGAGTTAATATCATGCTGCCAGAGCGCAAAGACCGCGAAGCTATTTTGAAAGTTCACTTTAAGAATAAGCCAACCGACGATACCGTTAATTTGGATGCGTTGGCGGCAAAGACAGCAGGTTCAAGCGGCGCTGATTTGGCAAACATTGCCAACGAGTCTGCCATCATCGCTGCACGGCGCAACAAGAAAAAGATTACCAACGAGGAATTGACCGAAGCGTTTGAACGAGTGGCAATTGGTCCAGAGCGCAAGGCAAAAGTCATGAGTGACAAGGAGAAGGAATTGACGGCGTACCACGAAGCTGGCCACGCCATCGTCGGTCACGTTTTGCCGGATTCTGACCCAGTTCATAAAGTTACCATCATTCCACGCGGTGGCACTGGTGGTGTGACGTGGTTCTTGCCGCCAGAGGACAAGAGCTACACTAATGTCTATGAATTTAAAGACATTTTGGCACGGGCCATGGGTGGACGCGTGGCTGAGCAGATTTTGTATGGTGATGACGGTATTACCACTGGAGCGGGCTCTGACCTGCGTAACGCGACCCAGATTGCTCGTGATATGGTGATTGAGCAGGGTATGGGTAAGGCGTTGCGCGACCAAGTTTTCCATGAAGATAACGGTGGATTGATGTTTGACAAGATGACGCGAGAACGGCCGTACTCAGACGAAACAGCCAAGCAGATAGACCAAGAGGTGGCAGCGCTAATCAATGAAGCGAAGGCGCGAGCTATGACGGTTCTGAAAGCCAATCGTTCACATTTGGATAAACTGGCCGCTGCACTGCTCAAGGACGAAACCTTGGAGGAAGAAGCGGTGGCAGACATACTCAAGGGTACTAAGTTGCCGAAGGAAGCAAAACTTCACGCATAATCGATTATGGGGCGAGTTCGGCAAGCAGTCACCAAAGTGAATCAGCGGCTGACCGTGAAATTGGCAGCCAGTCTATTGGCAGGATCCATGCTGCTGAGTAGTCTTTTGGGATTTTGGCGAGACCGCTTGCTGAATGCTGCTTATATGCCTAATAAGGAAGCGGGGCTGGCGGGCTATGTCGTTGGTCTTGATGCGTACACCGCAGCGTTCATGGTGCCGGACTTTATGTTTGCTATTTTGGTGTCTGGCGCGCTGAGTGTGACCTTCATCCCGGTGTTTAATGAGCGCTGGACAAAGGGCAATAAACAGTCGGCTTGGCAGATTAGCTCCAGTATGATCAATTTCATGGCGTTGACTACCTTGGTTGCTAGTGTACTAATTATCATTTTTGCTGATCCGTTGATGCGCTATTTCATCGCGCCGGGGATGAGCGAATCAGGTCATGCTTTGGCTGTCAGTATGATGCGGGTGATTGCCGTGAATCCATTTATCTTTGCGATTGCTGCCGTCATTGCCAGTATTCAGCAGGCGGTGGGGCGCTTTACGTTTTATGCTTTGGCGCCGATGATTTATAACATTGGTATCATCATCGGTACCGTCTGGTTTACGAACGGCATCAATATCTTTGGTTGGCAGATTTTTGACGGCGGTATCATGGGTGTGGCGCTGGGTGTGGTGCTGGGATCGGTGATGCAGCTCATTGTTAGTGCTGTCGGCTTGGTTGGTTTGGGCTTTGACTATGAGTTCAAGCTGCACTGGCGCAACCGTGGTTTTCGCAAAGTGCTGAGTTTGTTGCCAGCGCGTTCGGTTGACCAGGGTATGGACTACGCAGTGAGTTTGGTGGAAGTCAACCTGGCTTCTCGACTGGGTGACGGTGTCATCCGTGCCTACCAGCAGGCCCTAACGCTACATATGATGCCGATCAACCTCATCGGCGTGGCGGTTTCCAACGCGGCCTTTCCTCAGTTGACTGAGCACTTGGGAAATAATCGTCAAGACTTGTTCCAGAAAGACCTGCGCCAATTACTGCGGGTAATTATTTGGATGGCTATGCCGGTTTCCGTTATAACGTTCTTCACCCGAGGATATGTTGTCCACTTTATCCGCAACACCGGAGACCCGATGATGGCGGGTATTTTGGGATGTTTGGTCGTAGCAATTCTGTTTCGCACTATTTATCACATGGCAGCTCGAGCGTTCTATGCACAGCAAGACACAAAAACACCGCTGAATATTTCTTTTGCGGCTATCGGTTTGAATGTAGTCCTAGCGATTGTCCTGTCGATGGTGTTGAAAATGGGCGCCTATGGACTTGCCTGGGCACAGTCAACCGTGGCCGTCATCGAGGTGGTGATTTTGTTTGTTGTATTGGAAAAACGAATTCCGCACTTGTTTGATGCTTCGTTTGTGGTGGCGATTTTGCGTATGATTATGGCGTCAACAGTAGCGGGTATCGTTTGTTATTTGATGCTTCAGGTGCTGCCATTTCGTGAAAGTGACAGCAGTTTCTTCTCGGCCTTTCCAAAGTTCATGATTATCGCTGGTGTTAGCTTCCTGGCTTACGGGGTAATGTCGCGGATGCTCAAATTGCCAGAAGTAGAACCAATCATCAAACAAGTGAATAAGTTCTTGTTTGTACGCCTGGATGGGAAACGACGCTGATGGAAGCTATTCGTAATTTTTGTATCATCGCCCACATTGACCACGGCAAGTCGACGCTGGCCGACCGGATGATGGAGATGACGGGGACGGTGGAGAAGCGGGATATGAAGTCGCAGCTGCTGGACAGTATGGATCTCGAGCGCGAAAAGGGGATCACCATTAAGCTCGCGCCAGTGCGGATGAAATATAAGGATATTGATCTCAACCTCATCGACACGCCCGGTCACGTTGATTTTAGCTATGAGGTGTCGCGTAGTTTGCAGGCCTGCGAGGGTGCGGTATTGGTGGTTGATGCCAGCCAAGGTATTCAGGCGCAGACGCTGGCGAATGTGTACTTGGCGATGGAGCAGGATTTGACGATTATTCCAGTACTGAACAAAGTTGATTTACCAGCTGCCGATGTGCCACGCGTGTCCAAGCAGGTGATCAATTTGCTGGGCTGTGATGAGAGCGAGATCATTCACATTTCTGCCAAAACAGGACAGAATGTCGATCAAGTTTTGGAGGCGATTGTTGAGCGAATTCCAGCACCAAAAGGCCAGCCGGACGACCCGACGCGGGCGCTGATTTTTGATAGTTATTATGATGATTATCGCGGGGTGATTTTGTATGTCAGGGTGGTTGATGGGCAGATCAAAAAAGGTGAATCGATTCACATGATGGCAACTGGCGCCAATGGCTTGGCGCTGGAAGTTGGTCATCTCAGTCCCGGCATGATCCCCGACCCGTCGCTGGACACCGGTGAAATTGGCTACATTGTCACCAACCTCAAAACCACCCGTGAAGCGCGAGTGGGTGATACGGTGACGCTGAAGAAGTATATAGGCTAGCCGATGATTGATGTTTGGTTTGACTGTCGTCAAGACGCTAACAATAAAGATCCAGATCAGCACAGTCCGACGTTAAAGCGCTATCATGCTGAATTGTGGGCTAAACCACTGCCTGATGGTCGTCAACTGACTATGTTGGATCAGGGAGCGTACTTGATAGCCAGTGATGGTCGGTGTCAGATTCCTGTTTCGAGCGATAATATGGCGGCTACTTTTAGGTCTTGGAAGCGGAATAGGCTACTTGTTGAACAGATGCCGCGAGAAGTTTTAACGATAGTAGAATACATTGGCTGGACAATCGGTTCAGAGATTATTTTTCCCAGCGAATTACGTGGCGGAACACAGACCATCAATCGTGCAAGAGGTTGGCACCGCAAAATTGGCGATCGATTTGACCTGACGTTAGAATGTATTGCCCGCTGGTATCAAGGCAAGGACAGCCCGCTCGCTAATGTTTTTGATCGTTATGATGACTTTTTTGAGTGGTTTGGTGATTTTCAGGGCTATATTGATTTTTTCTTGTTGCAAGATTTTGTTGATGATAAATACCAAGTTAACATACTAACAGATTTTGATGGTTTTCAATCATCACCGTTGCCTCAGACTGTTGAGCAGTATACAGCGTATTTGCAAGGTTTGACTGAGGTGCTAACGCTGCGGGCCGAGCGCATTGAGCGATATGTTAAATAGCATAGTTATGTTCCACGAAATCAAGGCTGGATAGACATAATTGAATTAAGATGTTATAATGAGCTATGAATAATTTACCGCCAATTACTTTTGCCAATGGAGACCGTGTCCCGGCCCACGTGCGAACTGCGCCGTCTGGAGTAGAGAGGGTTATGTTTGGGGAAGATGCGGAGAAGCCCATGGCACGGCTTAGCTATGTGAAGATTGGCGAAAAGGCGTGCTTTGCCGGTATGCTGTTTCGTGATGCTCCGTCTGAATATCGGGCTGGCACGTCCATGTTGGAATATTTCTTCGAAGAGGCAACTCCTGCGCTTGGTCTTGAGCCAGGGAAAACCTCAGTAATTCGTAAGCCTATCATTGCTTTGTTGCTTGCTAAGTATGGACTCCAACCGGACGTTACATCAGAGACTTGGTCGCATGCTGGGCTATTGGTGCAGCGTGATACCACTTCGAGGAACCATCCAGCGCTACATTTCATTGAGGGTAATGAGCCTGAATTTAATGGTGACCAGCACCGTCGATATTATGACATTGTGCCAAACAGAGAGCTGCCTTATATCTACCCATTGGCCTCGCCTTCGAGACGGGTTGATATACATACGTCGTATACCCCATGATGAATATAAACTGACGTGATAAGTCGACGCCATCTCTGTAAAATGCTATAATATAACGAAATGACTGAAAAAATGACTGTCCAGCCCCTCCCTGGCTATAAAGAAGTTAAGCCCTTCGTCTACGCGGGCTTTTTTCCGGTGTCTAACGAAGATTATAATGATTTGAAAGAGGCCATCGAAAAGTTGAGTCTGAGTGATTCGGCGCTGCAGTTTGAGCCGGAGAATTCGCCGGTGTTGGGCTATGGTGTACGGATTGGCTTCCTCGGCTTGCTTCACATGGATATCATTCGCGAGCGGCTGGAGCGCGAGTATAATCTGGATCTCATCGTCACCAATCCGAGTACTGATTACCAAGTCAGCCTGACCAACGGCGAGGAGCTGGATATCAAATCAGCCAGCGAATTGCCCGATCCAGCACAAATCACCGAGGTTCGTGAGCCGTGGATTGATGGTGAAATTGTGGTGCCGCAGGACTATATCGGTGCGGTGATTCAGCTGATTGTCGCCAAGCGCGGCCGGCAGAAAAACCTCAGCTACATCGACGAGCGGGCGCTGATTTCCTTTACGGCGCCGCTGGCCAATTTGCTAACGGATTTTTATGATCAATTGAAGTCGGTAACTAGCGGCTACGGTTCGTTTAACTATGAGCTAGCGGGCTACCAGCCGGAAGATTTGGTACGGGTGGATTTTTATGTGGCGGGCGAAATGGTCGATGCACTCAGTGTGATGTGTCACCGTTCGGAGGCACCAGGCTTGGGCCGCGAAATCGTCAAAAAGCTCAAAGAGGTGGTGCCACGCCAGAGTTTTGAGGTAGCACTGCAGGCGGCGATTGGTGGCAGGTTCATTGCCCGCGAAAACATCGGTGCTTACCGTAAAGACGTCACTGGCTATCTGTACGGTGGCGATGTCAGCCGCAAAAAGAAGCTCCTCGCCAAGCAAGCCCGCGGTAAAAAGCGCATGAAACGCTTCGGCAAGGTTGACATTCCGTCAGAAGCGTTTACGGTGATGTTAAAGAGGGATTGATTATGAAGAAACCAATTATTTATATTGATATGGACGGCGTACTGGTCGACTTTACGTCGGCTTTGACGAAGGTCCTGCCTGAGATGCTTGAGAAGTTTGCGGGTGAATATGATAATATTCCGGGTGTTTTTGCACTGATGGATCCGATGCCGGGCGCCCTCGAAGCGGTTGATAAGCTGAAGGAAAAGTATGATTTATATATCCTGTCGTCATCGCCATGGGAGAATCCGACGGCACTGGGTGATAAACTGGCGTGGGTGAAGAAGTATTTTGGCGGCGATGGTCGGGAGAATATTTTCTTTCGCAAGGTTGTTTTTTCATCGGTCAAGCATCTGAGTCGTGGCGATATCTTGATTGATGACCGGACGGCAAATGGTGCGGGTGACTTTTCAGGGCGATTGATACGGTTTGGTTCAGATGAATTTCCTGATTGGCAAGCCATTTTGCGTGAACTGTTATAAAGTCGTCAATACTTGGCAAATATGCTTGCTAACATAAGCGACATCATGGTATACTGGCAGTGATTATATTAGATATTGCCATAAAACAATAAAAAGGAGATTATTCAATGGGGTCGCTCTGGGGTAATAGAAAAAGAACAATAGCCCGCGCTGCAAAGGCGGGGTGCTTAGTAGTGATTGCTGCGGTGATTGCGGTATTTAGCCAATCAGCTAATGCAAAACAAATAGTTACATGGACAGAACAGGCTGGTTCTGGTAGTCGCCCTTGGACTTCAATTGCTAGCTCTGCTGACGGTAATAAGCTCGCTGCAACTATGAGCGGCGGTTCAGTATATACATCAGATGATGCTGGTTTGACTTGGACAGAGCGAGTTGATTCTGGCTCTCGCGCCTGGATTGCAATCACCAGCTCTGCTGACGGTACTAAACTTGCTGGTGTGTACCACTGGGGTGGTTACATTTTAACCTCAGACGACAGAGGCCAGACTTGGAGAAGCAATGGTATATCCGGCGGTTCTTTTGATTGGACCTCAATCACCAGCTCTGCTGACGGCACCAAACTAGCTGCAACCGTCACTGGTGGCGTAATATATGTTTCAAGTGACTCAGGTGCTACCTGGGAAGAGCAAACCACGGCTGCAACTGGCGCCTGGTCCTCTATCGCGATGTCTAGCGACGGTGCTCGCATTGCGGCGGCTATGAACAATGGTTTCATCAGTACTGCGACCGTCAAGGAAGCGCCAGTCACTCCACCAACACCAACGCCAACTCCGACCCCAACACCAACTCCTGCTCGGCCAACCAATCCTGGCGCGCCAGTTGCTCAGCCGGCAAAACCAACCGGTGAAGGCTACTTGGCTGACACTGGTGACAATGTTTGGCCGCTCGCCTCACTCGCAGCTGTCGGTATTGGTGCAGGTATCATTTGGATCGTAAAGCGCAGGAATAGTTAAGCGCATGGACGAATTGGAGCGGTTGATTGTTAATTATCAACCAACTGAGCCAACCGTCGAGCTGATCAAGAAAGCCAAGATTGCTCTACTGTCTGGCATCTCTGGCGCCGGTAAAGACACCATCAAAAAGCGATTATTGCAGTTTCCCGATTTTAGCAGCATCGTTTCGCACACAACTCGTGCGCCGCGCATCAACAATAATCGCCCAGAAGTTGATGGTGTCGATTACCATTTCATTGACTCGACCGTGGCTGTACAAATGCTAAGGAACCAGGAATTTATTGAGGCAAAATTTGTTCACGGCACAGTCTATGGCACTTCAGCGGCTGAGATTCGGGCGGCCTATGAACAAAACAAAACAGTTATCGCTGATATTGATGTGCAAGGCGCTGCGGAATATGAGATTTTAGCTCCGCAAAGTATTTCAATTTTTATCATACCTCCTGACTACGAAACCTGGCTGACTCGTCTGAAAAGTCGGTATACTACCGAGGAGGAATTTCACGCTGAATGGCCTAAGCGACTGGCTAGTTCTGTTAAAGAAATGACACAAGCACTTTCTGTACCGTATTATCATGTTATTATTAATGATGACCTTGATAGAGCGGTTCGTGTCTGTCGTGACATCATTGAACGTGGTGACTTGTTTAATCGGCAAGATGATGAAGCCCGTTTGGCCGCAAGGAGGCTTTTAGAACATATTCGGCAGTATAATAATATAGTATGAGTTATCGTCATCAGGTTTCTGACCATATCCAAAAACGAGCTTCGGCCCTGCGTCGTTCGCCATGGTCGTTGTCTGCGCTGATCGACCAAGCTTTTTTCTTGGTAGCTGGTTTGGCTTCATTTTGGTTCGGTTGGTTGGTTTGGCGTGAGGGCTGGTATTCTGGCGGTTGGTGGCTGGTGGCGTTTTTTGCGCTGTTTTGGGTCATCATGGCCTACTTGGCCTTGCCTCGCTTGCACCGTATTTTAAGTAGCTTGTATGTACCGAACTATTTCATTGGCCGTACGCGGACTGCTGACGGATTATTAGGTGACCCAGTCAATGTGGCGCTCAGAGGCACAGAGGCACAGCTACATCAAGCGATGATTGATGCTGGTTGGACGATCGCTGATGAAATCACCGTTCGGTCAGCTTGGAAGATAATTTTTTCTACGCTGACTGGCAGGAGCTATGCTTCAGCTCCTGTGTCATCGCTGTTTTTGTTTGGCCGTCGCCAAGACTTTGCCTACCAGCAAGAAGTAGATGGCAGCCCCGGTAAACGTCATCACGTGCGGTTTTGGCGCTGCCCTCAGGGCTGGTTACTGCCTGGTGGCCATCAGGTCGATTGGCTGGCAGCAGGGACATACGACAAAAGTGTTGGATTGTCATTGTTTACTCTGCAAGTTACTCATAAAATTGATGAAAATACTGACATCGAGCGTGACTATATTGTGAGTACCGTCACCGAACATACACCACAGGTGGCAGTGACAAATTTGAAAGACTTTTCGACGGGTTATCACTCGCGCAATGGCGGTGGTGACAGCATCCAGACTGACGGTGACTTACCAGTCTTGGAACTGGCGGCAGTCGTGGCAAATCAGCAGATAATTGCCGAGAGAGCGGGGGTTATTCTGGACGCAACAGCTCATGAATATGCAGTCTCCACGGAAGAACACGACACGGTGCTGCAGCAGCTGTGGAATCGCCGGCCGCCGCAAATATCGTTTGCTATTTTGTTTACGGCCTTGGCTATGATGATTGTCCTGATGGGCGCCTTGTTTGATTTTTTGCTGTTTGACGAATTGTTGCATCAGACAACCCAGGACTTTATCGTTGAAGGCCTGGACACTTCTGTGGCCGCCACAGGAGCGGAGTGGATTATTCGAGGAGTGCTGAGTTTGAGCGCGGGCTGGATTTTAGTAACAGCTGTGCTGTCACGAGGTACGTTCCGCGGCTCTAACAAAGATAGGCTACTCTTGATGATATTATCGAGCCTGTCAGTGCTGGCAACGTCATTCACCTTGACCATCGGTAAAATCACTTGGACAAGCGTTGGCACCCTGGCATTCATCGGTATTAATATCACGATCATCCTGATGCTATCGTCTGACGCAGCCAGGCAGTTCACGCATACCCGCACGACTGCACGCCGTGCCAAGCAGAAGACAACTTAGCACTCTACTTGTATGAGTGCCAGATGTACGCTATAATACAGGCATGACTGAACGCCAGCAGGCCATCTTGGCCGCCATCATTGAACAGTACGCTGAAATTGCCGCGCCAGTTGGTAGTGTGACGCTTGCCAAATTGTTTGGCGTGTCTAGCGCCACCATTCGCAGCGAAATGGCCAAGCTCGAGGAGATGGGATTTATCGAGGCACCGCACACCAGCGCTGGTCGCATACCGACTGACAAAGGCTATCGGTTTTATGTCAATGGCATCACTGCTGCGCAAATGACTGAACTGCCAAGTGGTATCGATCGCAGTGCGAGGGCGATCGAAGCACATGTTAATTCGCACGTTGATAAATCTGACAGAGCCATCCGCAGCGCGGTTGATAGTCTGGTGGAGTTGACGGGTAACTTTGGCTTTGCTTCGTTTGGCGAACATTTGTATATGAATGGTATGACGCAGCTGTTTTCTCAGCCAGAGTTTGTCGAGGGCAACCACGTTCAGGCTATCGCCAGGCTAATTGACAATATTGAGCCGTGGCTGGTTGAAGCCGCGCCAAACGAACCGCTCAATGTGTTCATTGGTAGTGAAAACCCCATCGGCAAAGCCAGTGGCGCTACGCTGATCATCAGTAAATTTCGTTCATCGTTTAGTGATCGCAGTTACATTGGAGTGATTGGTCCAACACGGCAAAACTACCGCCGAACCATGGAGCTGGTGCGCCGAACAGGGGCTATGTTAGAGGAAGGGTAAGGATAGAGGAGGAATATGACAAAACATAAGAAGACTGATGATTTGCAGCGTACTATTGATGAGTTGACCTTAGATCTCCAGCGGACGCGGGCCGATTTTGAGAACTATCGCAAGCGCGTCGAGACCGAAAAGCAGTCAGCGCACAACATGGGTCAGGCCAAGTCGGTGATGAAATTATTACCAGTGATTGATACGATTGAGCGGGCGATTACTAATGTGCCGGAAGAACTAGCAGATAATGCCTGGGCGAAGGGTGTGGCTGGCTTGGGTAAACAACTTGATAAGCAGCTCAAAGAAATTGGCTTAGAAAAAATTGATGCCAAGCCAGGAACGCTGTTTAATCCTGAGCTGCATCAGGCGGTGCAGTTTAACGAAGAAGCAGACGGCGATAAAGAAGTCGTCGCCGAGGAGTTACGCGCTGGCTATACGCTGGATGGTACGGTGATTCGTGACGCAATGGTCAAGGTTACGCGACAGTAGTTTACTAACGGTCCACCCCGAGTTTCCATAGTTTTATTTACAACAACACTTGCAAATAAAAAATATTGACGTTATAATATTTGCCAAGAGTTTTTAACATAAACACAGGGAGAAAAAGGGGATGGTAAAACGATTACTCGTAGCACTGGTATCAGCTGGTGGTATTTTATTGTTGGCTCTACTGTACAACGGTAGTACCAACGCAAGTCAATGGGGCGTTGTATGGAGCGAGGAGTTTAAAGGTACCTCAGTGCCCAGCAGTTGGGACGTATTTAAGCAAAATAAAGACAACTATGGCAATAATCATTTAGCTTACAATCCGAGCAATGTCAGGGTTGTTAATAATGATTACTTGGAGATAAAAACACAGCGCCACTGTGTTGCGAATCTTGATGAGCCACTGAATGATTCTAATGCCAGTGAAACGCCATGCCCAACTGGCAAGATGACACGATATCTCAGTGGTCGAGTGACAAACAAGACTAAGGTCGTTGACGGTACCAAGCCATTCCGGGCTGAGATTCGAGCCAAGTTCAACTGGAATGGAAAAAATGGTACACGACCATCACTGTGGATGGTTAATGGTGTCTCATTAAAGAATTGTAATGATAATCCTAATGCTAATGACCCGTACGGTGAGCTAGACATTATTGAATGGTACTCTTATACACCAGCATATACCTGGTCAAGTACTCATGCTACCTGTTATCACTACGGTGTGACTGGAACCTGGAAACATGGCTGGAGGACGAGAAGGATCATCCATAGTGATGAACATCGATCAGGTTCTAAGCCGGGTACATTGGCCTATGAATGGCACACATGGGCAGTTGAGTATGACGGCGAGACGGTTAAATACTTCGTGGACGACAAGCCAATCACGGCATATCATTATCACGCCAGCCCTACTGACAGTAAGGAGATTGAGCGTACGCCAGCTGCTCCTCTGACAAAATTAGCTGACGCATCATTGATTAAAAAGACGTTTGATGAGGGATGGCGCTTTATCATAAACGACTACGTGGAGGCAGATGCGGATCAGAAACCAATCTCTCCTTCAGATAACTTCCCGAAGCAAACCATGTTGATCGACTACGTTCGTGTATTCCAAAAGGGTGCGGGTGCGCAACCCGCTGAAACGCCTGTACCAAAAACGGGTACCACATGGTCAAAGCGTGATGCCGCAGGCTCTCGAAATTGGACCTCGATTGCTAGTTCGTCCGATGGTAATAAGCTGACTGCAGCAGCATGGGGTGGTAAGGTTCTTACCTCCACTGACGCTGGTGCAACCTGGACTGAGCAGCCTGGCGCAGGAGATCGTAACTGGGTAGCAGTTGCTAGCTCCGCTGACGGTAAGAAGTTAGCAGCTGTATATGATTGGGGTGGTTATATCTTTACCTCCACTGACGCTGGCACAACCTGGACTGCTCGCGGGGTGCCTGGATCATACAACTGGACCGCGATAGCCAGCTCAGCTGACGGAAACAAGCTCGTTGCTGTTGCTAAAGACCACGCTGTCTATGCTTCAAATAATGCTGGTGCAACCTGGACAGCTCTCGCAGGCTCTGGAGCGCGCAAATGGAATTCAATCGCCAGCTCAGCTGACGGCAATAAGCTGGTGGCAGTAGTCGAGAACGGAGCCGTCTACACCTCTACCGACGCCGGTGCGACCTGGACCGAGCGAGCAAGCGCTGGTGTCCGCAAGTGGTCGGCGGTTGCCAGCTCAGCTGATGGTAGTAAGCTGGTGGCAACGGCAACTGGTGGCAGGATTTACACCTCCACTGACGCTGGTGCAACCTGGACCGAGCGAGCGGCCGATGGACTTCACAACTGGACTGCGGTTACTATTTCTGACGATGGTCAAAAACTTTCAGCAACTGCTGGTGGCGGTGGATACATTTACAGCTCAAACGACGGTGGTGCGACTTGGGTAGCTCAGACATCTGCTGGTGTGCCAAACTGGGCAGCAATTGCCAGCTCTGCCGACGGCTCAAAAATCGCCGCAGCACCATACGGTGGTGCCGTCTATACGACTGCTAACAATGCACCGGTTGGCCCAAGTGAAGAGGAGCAGAAAGTTACCGCGGCTGAAGCAGCAGTAGCAAATGCTGAATCGACCAAGCGTCCATCTGATGTTGCTGCCGCTAAAACTAAAGTTGATGCAGTAGGTGACGCAGGCAAGAAGGCTGCCTTCCAGGCAAGGCTCGATGCGGTAACTAACGCTATTTCCGGTGCTCGCTCAGCCCTCACTGCATTGATCGCTAAAGCTAAAGATCCAGCCACTGTTGCCGGCATGAGCAGTAGCACTATTGCCGCTCTTCAGGCACAGGCCACGGCAGCTGAAGCAGTTATAAATAACGCGAACGCCTCAGCGTCTGAGCTAGACAATGCGCGCACGGCTTTACAGGGTAAACTTGATGCACTGAAAATTGATAAAGCAAGCTTACAAGCAGCCATTACTGCCGCAGAAGCTACACCATTATACATTAAGTCTGACCCTACGGTTGCTTCGGCTCTCGCTGCTGCCAAGGCTGTCTTGAATCAGGCGAACCCATCTTCATCAGATCTGCAATCGGCAATCGCCAACCTCAACAGTGCCGTAGCCAGTGCCAAGCAAAAAGAGCAAGAGGCTCAGGATGCTGCCCAAGCTGCAGTTACCAAGGCAGAAACCGACAAAACACAAAGTGCCGTTGATGCCGCTAAGGTCTTGGTAAATAAAGTGCAAGATCCTGCCAAAAAAGCAGCACTGCAAGCAAAATTGAACGCTGTTGTTGTCAAGCCAGCGCCAACACCAACCATGCCAATCACTTCAGCGACTGTTGCGCAACCAGGCGGTGGTACGGTGACGGTTGCTACAGCCGGTAACCAGTGTTACAACATCGCTTCAGCCGTAGTGGCAGCTGCTCCGAATAACTACGACGATCGTGTTCTGCAAGATATTGTCAGTTTCACCATCAACTGTAATGGACAGACTGCCAGGGTTGGGTATACAACTCGCGTGACGTTGACTTTGAGCAAGCACTACGCTGATCATAATCAGCTGGCCGTGGCTAAGATAAGTAATGGCGCCATCAAAGAAGACATCACTAACCGTGTCACATTTGGCACGACAGCTGATGGTAAGCACACGACAGTGACCTATGATTTGACTGACGGCGGCTTTGGTGATGAGGATAAGGCTGCAAACGGCACCATCGTAGACCCAGTCGGTGTTTACCAGCGCCAACAGCAGACCAACCCTGGTGTTGGTGGCGGTACTGGCAATCCTGCTAGCCCTACTAACCCTGGCGGCACGACAACCAACGGCACTGGCAAGAATGCTCAGGCAACCAACAAGGGCGGCTACTTGGCAGATACCGGTGCTAGTGTCATCGCTGTAACAGTGGTAGCAGTAGTAGCTGGTGGTGCTGGAGTTTGGTTCATCCGCAAGAAGATGTAATATGATATCGAATAGCTATAATTAGCACTCTTGACACGGGAGTGCTAATTATTTATACTGAAATAGTTGGCACTCGTGAATAAAGAGTGCTAAAATGGATATAAGCAAAAACCAGATGTGATCATAATAGAAAGGGGAATCATATGGGTAAAATTATCGGAATTGACCTCGGTACAACTAACAGTGCCTTTGCGTACATGCTGGCAGGCAAGCCAGAAGTTATCGCTAATGCTGAAGGTAACCGTACCACGCCATCAGTGGTGGCAATTAATAAAAAGGGTGAGCGCTTGGTTGGACAAGTGGCTCAGCGTCAGCGTGTAACCAATCCAAAGAACACTATTTACGGGGTAAAGCGTTTAATTGGCCGTAAGTTTACTGACAAGGAAGTCCAAAAAGACCTCGATATCATGCCATACCAGATTGTTAAAAAAGGTACCGGTGTAGCAGTAGAGATGGGCGACAAAGAATACACACCAGAAGAAGTTTCAGCTATGATCCTTAGCAAAATCAAGGCTGATGCTGAGGCATTCTTAGGTGAAAAAGTTACTGAAGCGGTCATCACCGTGCCAGCCTACTTTGACGATTCGCAGCGCCAAGCTACCAAAGACGCTGGTAAAATCGCTGGTCTGGAAGTTAAGCGTATCATCAATGAACCAACGGCGGCAGCTTTGGCCTACGGCTTGGAAAAAGGTAAAAATGACGAAACCATCGTGGTGTTCGACCTCGGTGGTGGTACCTTTGACGTTTCCATCTTGGAACTTGGCGACGGTGTGTTTGAGGTGAAAGCTACGAATGGTGACACTCACCTCGGTGGTGAGGACTTTGACAATGTCATCGTCAACTATTTCTTGGATGACTTTAAGTCTAAAGAAGGCATTGACCTACGCAAAGACAATGCGGCTATGCAGCGACTAAAGGACGAGGCGGAAAAGGCCAAGAAGGAACTATCGACAGTCACTGAGTATGAAGTCAATATTCCGTTTATCACCGCTGATGCTGACGGGCCAAAGCACTTTGAGTTGAGCCTGACACGGGCTAAACTGGAAGATTTGGTGAAGGATTTGTTAGATCGCCTGGATGTGCCAGTCGAGAAAGCGCTCAAAGACGCTAAATTATCCAAATCTGACGTCAATGAAATCGTTATGGTCGGTGGTATGACCCGCATGCCGGCAGTGGTTGAGCGGGTGAAGAAGTTGTTCGGTAAAGACCCAATGCAGGGCGTAAACCCAGACGAAGTGGTGGCAGTTGGTGCAGCCATTCAGGGTGGTGTGTTGGCTGGTGATGTTAAGGATGTGCTACTGCTAGACGTGACGCCGTTGAGCCTTGGTATCGAGACGATGGGCGGTGTGTCGACCAAGCTGATCGAGCGCAACACCACTGTGCCAACCAGCAAGTCAGAAGTGTTCTCGACGGCTGCCGACAATCAGCCAAAAGTAGAAATCCATGTCTTGCAGGGTGAGCGCGAATTTGCTAAAGATAACAAGAGCCTGGGGCATTTTGAGCTCGATGGCATCGCGCCAGCACCGCGTGGTGTGCCGCAGATTGAAGTGACGTTTAATATCGACGCCAACGGTATCCTTAATGTTACTGCTAAAGACAAAGGTACCGGCAAAGAGCAATCAATTACCATCCAAAACTCTGGCAACATGAGCAAGGAAGATATCGAAAAAGCCCAAAAAGAGGCCGAGCTGCACGCTGACGAGGACAAGAAAAAGCGCGAAACCGTTGACGCTAAAAACCAGCTAGAAAACGCTATCTATCAGGCAAAGAAAATGCCAGATGAATTCAAGGATAAGATTTCTGACGACGATAAGAAGGCGATTGACGAAGCAGTTAAGGAAGCGGAAAAGCACAAAGACGCTGACGACAAAGATGAGCTGGAAGCAGCAATTAAGGCCTTGCAGGACGCCATCATGCCGATTGGTGCCAAAATGTACCAGCAAGCTACCGAGGACAACAAGGCTGATGAGTCGAAGGACGACAAAAAGTCTGACAAGGACGAACCAGTTGAGGGTGAGGTGGTTGACGAGAAGTAGTCTCGGCGCCAACTTACGACATAACACTGCCTCTCTTCTGTGGGGCAGTGTTATATTTCTAGTCCAGGCTTATGCTTGCCCCATTGTCAACAAATTGGTATATAACTACTATGCACCGGTTTGACACATATGCGTCACGTTTTGAGATTGATGAGCACGAGAGGGTTCATAAGTTGGGCAGGCACGTGCTCGCGTGTGCAACTAATCCTCAGATTGAGCTGATGCGGCAATTAATGGATGAGCAACCAAAACACCTTCTGGCGCCACTGGCTATTCGAGCAGTGCAGGGAGAGCCGCTTCACGAAACGTATCCTCTCATGGGTGCAACATTGGCTGAACATAAGCGCGCCATACAACACCAGCTGGATGATGGCAAAATGACCGCTGGGGCAATTGTTGACATGATGATGCAAGTGGCGGAGGCTGCCGCCTATCTTCATGAACGAGGATTGGTGCACCACGACATTCGACCAACGAATATTTTTTATGATGAGATTGAGGGTCAGCCAGTACTAACGCTGTTTGACTATAATCAGGTCAAACTGCCGTATGTGCAGACTAAACCACACTCAAGTTGGAACAGGGAGCATGCGCCGGAAATTACTAAGTTCGGCTCACTCATTGACTATCGCTTTGATGTGTATGCCATTGGTGCGGTGTTTCATGAACTAACGCACGATTTGATTTGGGAGCCAGGTAATTCTTATCCCGAATATCGCATTAGACCTTCGCTAGCTCAGCAAAAGGATTTGTTGGAGATTATAGCAACTACTACTGGACCATGTGAAGACCGGTATAGTAACGCCCGTGAACTCCACGCAGCTCTGCGCGCAGCCGAGTTACGCATTTGACAAAGTGCTACTGAATTATTCTTTCATGACTTGCTGGAGTGTGTAGGCGGCAAGTTTTTTGGGAGCGCCTGTTGATGGAGTGATTTCCATATCATCAGACTCTGGGAATAGGTCATCAACTCGCTCGCCAATCTCGCGTGACATTGCCTCCCAGAGCAGTTCAATATCAATGATCTCCCGTCGGTCTTGATATGGCTCATGGTATTCTGCGTGCACTGAATGGTAGGTCGGATCAAGTTTGACGGCAATTCTTTCCAGCTGATGCATTGGCGTCTTGTCAATTGATGGACGGCTTAACGGCGGCATGTTGTGATAATTTCGCGGCTTGATGACAATATTGGCTTGATTGGCGGCATCAACCGTGGTGCCGAGCGTTGGAATTCGTTTGGTCTCTCCGTTTTCAAAGCCAAATTTTGTGACCAGTAAGGCGTCAGGGTCGCCGCGCCAGTTGTCTTTCATGACCGAAAGGGCACTGTACTGAGGCTCTCCGTCGCGGTCTCCCCAGTGAACAATACCAGCAATGATTGGTACTGAAAAGATGCGTTTTTCACCGTTAATTTCCAGCTCTGGCCAAGGGTGTCTGCCAGAATTTCGTTGTTCGTGGTCATAGTCACCCATAGTCAGCCATTTGAACACACCAAACTGTTCGGCTAACTCTGAATCTTCGGCCAGTTTTTTGGCCAGTGGCATCAAACTTTCGATTTGTTTTTCTTCTTCAGGCGAGTAAACCCTTTTCTCCAGCTCTTCAAAGCTCGACGGAGCTGTGCTAAGGTTGGTATTTTGCCGTTCTAAGACTGCTGTTGTTTGTACCATGGTATCCTCGCTTCGACTTGTATTTATTTTTTTACAAAGCCTATGCTTCTCTATATATCACAGAATATAAAAAAAGTCAAAAGATTATGTAAATTGGCTATCTAACTAGCACTCTATTGACACGAGTGCTAACGAACCGTACAATAGAATACATGACCAAACGTGATTATTATGAAGTTTTAGGCGTGTCTAAAACCGCTTCTGAAGATGAAATCAAGAAGGCTTTTCGTAAAGCTGCAGTGAAATATCATCCTGACAAAGAAGGCGGTAACGAAGAGAAGTTCAAAGAGGTTAATGAAGCCTATGAAGTCCTGAAAGACAAGCAGAAGCGACAGCGATACGACCAATTTGGCCATGCCGGTGTCGGCGGAGCTTCGGGCGGTGGTTTTGGCGGCAATCCATTTGAAGGCTTTGGTGGTTTTGGTGCAGAAGGCGTCAACTTTGATTTTGGTGGCGGTTTTGGTGACATCTTTAGTCAGTTCTTTGGTGGTAGTGCTGGTCGGCAAGGTGGCCCACGGCGCGGTCGCGATGTAGAAACGACAGTGGCTTTGACGTTTGAAGAAGCTATTTTTGGTGTCGAGAAAAAAATCAGCCTGACGATGGATGATGAATGTGAGCATTGTAAAGGCGAGGGTGTTGAGCCTGGATATAGTTTGAAAACGTGTGATGATTGTAAGGGGTCTGGTCAGCAGATGCGAGTGATGAATTCCATCTTTGGACAAATTCAACAAGCCATCACCTGTCCAACCTGCAATGGTCGAGGGAAAATTCCTGAAAAGAAATGTTCAGTTTGCCACGGCAAAGGAACGACGCGTAACAACCGTGAGATTACCGTCAAAATTCCAGCAGGTATTGATGATGGCGCTGCAATTCGTCTGCGTGGATATGGTGAAGCAATTCAAGATGGTGAGCGAGGAGATCTGTACGTTCAAATCAGGGTCAAGGCTCACAAAAAGTTTACTCGTGAAGGTGATATTATTCTTTCGGAAGAACATGTTTCCATGGTTGATGCGGCGTTGGGTACGGAAATTGATGTTGAAACGGTGGACGGTGTGGTTCGCATGAAAATTCCAGCTGGCACTCAAAGCGGCACTGATTTTAAGTTATCAGGACATGGTGTGCCACACCTGAGGAACGACTCTCGTGGTCCACACATTGTTGGCATCATCGTTGATACGCCAACCAAATTGAGCAAGAAGCAACGTGAACTTTTGGAGCAATTTAACACCTCCAAAAAGCGTGGGTTATTCTCCTAGATGATTGTCAATCACTAGTGGTTTATATATAAAACATAAGTGTTATAATTGAGCTATGGAGCTTATGCAGACTGCTCGTAAGGGGCATCATTTCATTTCTCGATGTATCATGGTCATTATTATTGTAATGATCGCCTACGGTGCCTATGCTCTGTTGTGTGATGTTAATAAGCCGCGCCCAGTCGTGGTCAGAGCTGGACAGGCAACACTGCAGGCTGAGCTTGCGGAAACGGCTGAGCAGCGACACAAGGGTCTGAGTGATCGGACTAGTCTATCAGAAAACCAAGCAATGCTGTTTAAATTTGAAGGTGATGATAAATGGGAAATGGTCATGCGTAATATGAGCTTCCCGCTCGATATCATCTGGTTAGATAAAGACAAAAAAGTAGTACACATTGAGCATGAAGTGCAGCCTGATGCTGAGCCGTATGAAATATACAAGCCCAAAGTACCAGCGCGCTATGTCTTGGAATTGGCTGCTGGCGTGGCTAAAAAGTCGAGCATCGTCAGAGGTACCAAAGTAGAGTTTACGACTGAGGCGACGCAATGAACGTAGCGGCGTTGCTCTTAGCAATTCTAGTGGTCATTTTTGTAGCGGTGTTGATGACGGGCAGGCGCGTTGGCCCACTAGCCTTGGCTGCGGCGGCTGGGTATGTTTTTGTTGAGCTATGGATGGAAGCTGTGCGCGTCATTTTGGGTGGCGTGGGTATCAATCTGCCGTGGCTGCCTGATGGTGTGGTGGCAGCGCTGATATTACTATTGGCACCCATGGGACTGTTGATGATTGGTGGCCCAGCATATCACAAGAAGCACGAAAAGCTCGTGGCGGCAGCTGTGGTAACGGTATTGGTGGCGGCGCTGCTGGTTAGTGTCTTGGCAAAATACCTTACGGTTGACGGCACGGCGCAAACAGTAGTGCAGCAATTGACTGCCTGGCGTCAGTATATTATTACCGTTGGATTGGGAATGGGGCTGGCGGATTTATTCTTGCTACACACTGTCAAAACAAAGTCCAAACCCGGTCCAAAGAAGCATTGATATACTGTGGATTATGTGCTAGAATGAAAAAGTTCATTCTTGATGGGCCCATAGCTCAGTTGGTTAGAGCACCTGCCTTTTAAGCAGGGTGTCCCGGGTTCAAGCCCCGGTGGGCCCTCCAGATGACGAACATATGCATTGATATTATTCGGGTGTGGCAGAAAACCTTGGACATGACGAAGTATCTAGACGACTTAAATGTACCACCCCGATATACTAAAATAGTAGAAAAACATAGTGATGATTTGAAGAATTTTGTTGGGATGCGGTGTGGTGTCCCAATTTTTTCTGGCGCTCAAGAAGTAACCAACCCGACTACTAAAGAGCCAGTTGGCTATGCTCAATATATCCAGCTGGGGCAGAATCCAGTGGTAGTAGAAAGGGGCCTCTGTCGTTACCGAGTGGGTATTGGAAATGTACTAACAAATATTGATGATCTCCTGGAGCAAGAACATAGGCGAAAAATGTCCACTGACGTGGGCTTAGCTGGAGTCAGAGGAGCAGCGCTGGCAGGTGTTGCTGGCGGGGCATTGGAATGGTTCAACTTTGCTCCAACGGTCAGCCTATCCGGGGTGGCGGCAGGAATAGCAACTGGTGGATTGAGCCTTGCATATAACCGCCGCCGTCGTAAAAAGGAATTCAAATCACAGATTGAAGGACTGAGTGAATGTTTTTCGAACATGGGAAGAAGAGCTGTTAGGCCTAATTTGTTAGCGCCGGATTCATATGTTGATGATGATATGCAGACGGGTTCAATGGATGATAAAAAGGCAAGCAATATCTACTTTATTGGTGATATGCCAGTTGACCAGCAACAACGAGCTGACCGTTTTTGGCAGCGGGCTGATCAAATCTTGAAAGAATATGGATTTGCAAAGTGGCAGGGCTGTCAGTCTGCTGGCTTGCCAGCGCTCATTGAACGAATATTGGATGATTTTGATGGTAATGATGACTTTAATTATGATGAAAAAACCAGTGCTGGTTATTATATAAGTATTCTTGTGGCTCGGCGTGATTTTACAATCAGAACTATGAAGCGTATGCAAGACGAAGCCGATTCACAAAACCTACTTCAGCAGTATGATATCAAGCCCTCTAAACATTCGCTACTAGATAAAAAGAAAGCTCTAGTGACATCTGCCCAGGCATTGCTGTCAAAGGTAATTGGTCATGAGAGCAATGGGCTACAAGAAGGGGCTCCCGATGCGCGATCAAGGAGTGACTCCCGGAAGACAGTCGCTCAGCAGATCAATAATGTTGACTGTGAATATGAAAAGGATTTTCGCAGGTGTATTAAAAGGTTGCAGGAAATCGTTATTGATTCACGAAAGAGGATTAACCAGTCTAAGCTCACTGAAACATATGGAGGGGAGAGTAGACTACAAAATCTTTTTTGGGAAGAGCTGAGTGAAGTCCTGGCAAGAAATAATGTTGATCCGTATGATGAGTCAGCGTCTCAGCTTGCGCGATTTATTTTGGACTTACCAAAGCTGGCTCCAGACGGGAGTAGGGATCAATTACCTTCCACCGAAATATTGAACAAGCTGTATGGAGTATTTCAGGGAATGTGTTCTCAACGATATGCTGAAGTTGAGACGGCTACCTATTTACGTATGTACGCTGGAAAAATATGTCATACTAAAGATGTATGATGATACGTAGCCTAACTAAGAAATTGCATATTTCTTGGCTGGTGGCGGCGTGGTGCTTGGGGCTGACGGTTGGCGTAATTGCGGTTCATCATTTGCCGCGCTCAGTCGAGTTTAATATGCTGGCGTTATTTGGCGGGCTGGTATTGTTTGTGCCGGCGTCGGTCTGGCGGTGGCGGATGCTGCTGATTGTGGCGATTATTTCTGGCGGTTTGGTCGGGCTGTGGCGCGGTGAAATGGGTCGAACCGGCTTGGAGGTTTATGACTCGCTCATTGGCAAAAGTGCGGTTATTCAGGGCCGTGTTTTGGAAGACCCCGACATTGATAAGAAGGGGTAAACAGTTCTGCGACTGAGCGATTTACGGATCAACGGTAAGAAACTAGCAGGACAACTATGGGTGGTGACGGCTGACAAGCGTCCCATTAAACGCAGCGACATCGTTCAGGCTCAAGGAAAATTGACGGCGGGTTTTGGTGCTTTTTCGGCGAGCATGTATCGGGCGAAAATTGGCAGCGTCGAGCGTCCAGTTCCCGGCGACGTGGCGGTTAGGGCACGCGACTGGTTTGCTGAGCGGGTGCGCAAGCATATTCCAGAGTCTGAGTCAGCGCTGGGTTTGGGATTTTTGTTGGGACTGCGGCGAGCTATGCCGACGGAACTAAGTGATAATTTGAAGATTGCTGGCCTGACGCACATTGTGGTGGCTAGCGGTTACAATTTGATGATTTTGGTACGCCTGGCGCGACGGTTGTTCGCCAAGCGGTCAAAATATTTGGCAATGCTCAGTGCGGCAACGATGATTATTGGTTTCATGGCGGTGACGGGCTTGAGCCCGAGCATGTCGCGGGCTGGGCTGGTGGCGGGACTCAGTTTGGCAGCCTGGTATTATGGCCGGACGATTCATCCGCTGGTGCTGCTGCCAGTCTCGGCGGCGATTACGCTGTTGGTCAATCCACAATTTGGCTGGGGTGATTTGGGTTGGCAACTGAGCTTTGCATCGTTTACGGGCGTGATCATCCTGGCACCGCTGCTGCACAAATATTTCTTTGGCAACAAAGAACCTGGCACATTTCGGCAAATTTTGATCGAGACGTTGTCGGCGCAGCTTGCGACACTGCCACTGTTGATGATGAGCTTCGGCGTGGTTAGTAATGTAGCGCTGATCGCTAATATGCTAATTTTGCCGTTCGTGCCGCTGGCGATGCTATTGACCTTTGCGTCGGGTATGTTGGCGGTAGTGCCGATGATTGGCGCGGCCATTGCTCTGCCGACGACCTGGCTGCTGAGCTATATGATTCAGGCGGCCAACTGGCTGGCGAGCTTGGAGTGGGCGCAGATGGAAGTGAATATCACTTGGTGGCAATGCGGTTTGATGTATGTGGTGATGATTGGCGCCATGTGGTGGATGAAAAAGCAGACAAAACTGAACCTGGGGAAGGTGAATATTGTCGAGTGATATAATGGGTGTAATGGCGAGAATGATAATTTTGATTGGCGGCATGCCAACAACCGGTAAAACAACCTTGGCGCGGGAATTGTCTCGGAGGCTGGCGTTACCGTGGCTGTCAACTGATCAAACACGGTTGATAATGCAGGGTATGGCAATCCCGGAGCAGCACCCGCATTTACTGTCAGCGCACGGGTTGTCAGCAGCTGAGTTTTTCCAGCAATTTTCACCAGAAGAGATAGCTGAAAGAGAATATATGCATGGCGTTGAAGCGTGGCCTGGCAATAAGAAATTACTCGAGGATGATTTTACCTGGCGTGAAGGTTTTATATTGGAGGGAGTGAATATTTTACCGTCACTGTTGCCGTCATTACAAACTAGTAGCGATGTGCGACCATTATTCTTAACTGACGAAGGTGATGGTGCATTGAGAAAGGCGATATTTAGTCGCGGACTGTATGCGGATGCTGACACATATGCTGATACGCTGAAGGAATGTGAGATTATATGGGCGCGATTGTTTGATCAGCGAATTCAGGCTGAGGCGCAGCAGTATGGCTATCCTGTCGTTCGCATACAAAAAGACAGTGAAATTGATATGCCAAATGTATTGTCGTCGTTGGGACTGATGGCGTAAATTGTCTCACGCCTGCATTTGATATATAATACCAACAGATTGATCATAGATAAACGGTAGGAGAAATATATGGCAGGACACAGTAAATGGGCGACGACGCATCGGCAGAAAGCGATTGTTGATGCGAAGCGTGGTGCAATTTTCACCAAGTTGGGTAATCAAATTGCCATTGCGGCACGCGGCGGCACCGACCCAGCGCTGAACGCAAGTTTGGCAATGGCCATTGAAAAAGCTAAGGCTGCTAACATGCCGAGCGCTAACATTCAGCGGGCGATTGACCGCGTGGCGGATAAAAGCGCGGCGGCACTGGAGGAAATTGCCTATGAAGGCTATGGTCCTGGCGGCGTCGGCATCATTATTGAGACGGCGACTGACAACCGCAACCGTACCTTGCCAGAAGTTAAAACGGCGTTGGTAAAAAACGGCGGGCGAATCGCTGACGCTGGCAGTGTGGCGTTTCAATTTACCCGCAAGGGTGTGATCACTGTGGAGGGCACGGGCGAAGAATTGCTACTGCAAGTGCTAGACGCTGGCGCTGAAGATGCAGTCGAGGAAGACGGCGAAGTCATTGTCTATACTGAACTAAAAGATTTGGCGAGCGTTAGGAATGCGTTGGCTGAGCAAGGATTGAAGGTGAAGGATGCCGAGCTGCGCTACATCGCCAATACGCCAGTTGAGATCGCTGATATGGAAACCGCACAGAAATTGATGAAGGTGGTTGACGCGCTGGACGACTTGGACGACGTGGTGAATGTGCACACCAATGCTAACATTACTGCAGAATAATAGTGCTATCAGAAAAAATCGCCTCGCTCTCGGGGCGGTTTTTGTTTTGGCAAAAAGTACGTTACACTAAAGGGTAGTTAACCATAAGCAAGGGGCAAGCATGAAATATTTGCGATACACACTACTTATGATACTAATCGCGGCGTTAATTCTGCCGTCACCGTCAGTCTTGGCGGTTGCTAATGCGGAAGTTGAGACATCATCTGGTGGTGATGCCTCTCAGGTCGTTGAGACA
The DNA here is from genome assembly GCA_905372835.1 of Candidatus Saccharimonadota bacterium. Lineage (GTDB taxonomy): Bacteria > Patescibacteriota > Saccharimonadia > Saccharimonadales > Saccharimonadaceae > Nanosynbacter. The sequence goes on from CAJPQK010000001.1 coordinate 267,683, forward strand.
TCGACGCCCAGTCCAGGCTCGACTGCCGCTGCGCCCTCGTCTCAGCCAGCACCAAACCTAACTACCGAACAGCCAACTGTAGAGCCCGTGGCAGCGGCTAATCCGCCAGCCGTTGCACCAGTAAATCCAGCTCCTCCACCAGTACAAACAACTGCTGAATCACCTGAAAAAATGGCGCCGCTGTTGATCTCAAAAGTAAGCCCCGACAAGAAGTATATTGAGATATATAATCCAACAGACAGTAATGTTACGTTGGCTGGTTGGAAAATTGAAAACTATAAGGCTGATGTGAAGACTGGCGGGAAAGAGTTTAAGGATGAGGTGATTTTGGCGAATGATTTTCTGGTGCTATCAAATGATCCAGCGCTAACCAAAGCAGTGAAGTTTGATAAGGCACCGAGCGTGATCCAGGGTGAAGGGTCGGTGGTACTGTCGCGGGCTGATGGGTCAACGGCGGATGTTATTGGCTGGGGTGGGGCAAAGAAGTTTTTGACTGCTCCCGTAACTGGTGGCGTGAAAACTGTCTGGCGCTGTTTTGCTGGTAATCTCATCGTTGATTCGAAAAATAATTTCGCTGATTTTTCGTTAAATAAGACAGCTGAAGCTGATGACCAAGGAGTGACGCCGTATACGCGTCCACGTTGTAAAACTCCTGAGCCACCAAAATCACTGAATAAGTGTGAAGGTTTGAAGTTAAATGAAATTGCTTCTCATGTTGATGAGCCGTTCATTGAATTGGTGAATGGGAGTAATAAAACCATCACGACGGCCGGCTGCAAGTTGACAATTGACAGTAACAATTCACAGGAGGTCCTTGGTGATATTGAGCTGAAGCCTGGTGAATTATGGGCGGTCAAGGTAAAACGTACAAAATTAAAATTGCCAAAAATGAAAGGTAAGGTGCGTATCCTGGACGAGGCTGGCGCGGAAATTGACGCAACAGAATATGACAACATGCCAAAGGGTGCCTCCTGGAGTTTGCTTGACGGTGAATGGGTGCAAACGTTTGCGGTGACTGAGAGTGCTACCAATGTATTTAAAGAATATGCGGATTGTCAGAGTGGCTATATGCGTAATGAGTCGGGTAAATGCGTGAAAATTCCAACGCCGGCTACTGTGTCTGATGTGTTGGCGCCGTGTCCAGCTGGTCAATATCGGCATCCTGAAACGCGTCGCTGTCGGAAAATCGAAGCAGCAAAGACGGTAACGCCATGCAAAGAGGGGTATTACCGGAGTGAGGCGACGGGTCGGTGCCGCTCAATTGCCTCGGCTGCTGCTAAAACCTTGAAGCCCTGTCCTGATGGTCAATTTCGCAACCCAGCGACTGGCCGCTGTAAGAAAATTGCCGCTGCCGATGACATTCTAAAAGACTGCCCAGAAGGCTTTGAGCGTAGTCCAGTCACCCGGCGTTGTCGGAAGATAAAAACCGCTAGCATGCCGGTTGTTGGTTCGGCGACAGCGGGTGTTCAACACGTTGCTGGCGCGACGTGGGGTTGGTGGGTGTTTGGCGGCGTTAGTTTATTGGCGGTAGGCTACGGCGCGTGGCAGTGGCGTTGGGAGCTTTCGCAATTGATACGAAAATTGCGGCGATAGGTTGGTGACTGAGTGGTCAAATCATTGCTATAATACATACCATGAGAATCATTGGTATCGATCCAGGCACAGGGATTTTGGGATTTGGTGTGATTGATTTTTTGGGCGGTAAATTTAAGATGGTCACGGCGGGTGTCGTCAGAACGCCAGCTCATACGCCGATTGATGAGCGGCTGGAGGAAATTTTTGACAGTTTGACGGAGATTATTACTGAGACTAAGCCTGACGTCATGTCGATTGAAAAATTGTTTTTTGCCCGTAACGTGACGACGGCGATTTCTGTGGCAGAAGCGCGTGGCGTGGCGATGTTGACGGGCCGAAAGGCAGGGCTGCCGATCGCCGAATATACGCCGCTACAGATCAAACAGACGCTGACGGGCTATGGCAAGGCTGATAAAAAGCAAGTCCAAGAAATGGTGCGTTTAAACTTGGGACTCAAGGACGTGCCGAAGCCAGACGACTGTGCTGATGCTCTGGCGGCGGCAATTACCCATGCGGCGATGAATCGGGTATAATTAGAATATGATTGCACATGTTTTTGGAAAAGTTGCCGAGAAATTTAATGGTTCGTTGGTGATTGACGTTCACGGCGTTGGCTATGAAGTTAGTGTGGCAGCTGGTGATTTTGACGCGGTGATGTTGGATCAGGATGTGAAGTTTTATACCTATCATCACGTGCGCGAGCAAGCGGAAGAGCTATTCGGTTTTTCGAGTCTGGCGGCAAAGAAGCTATTTGAGATGCTGATCACGGTTCAGGGTGTCGGCCCGAAAGCAGCACTGGCAATTCTCAGCCTTGGCGACGCAGAGCACGTGCGTAATGCCATCGCCAATGCTGACAGTATGTTTGTACAAAAAGCTGCTGGCGTCGGCAAAAAAACTGCTGAGCGCGTGGTGGTTGATTTGAGCGATAAAGTTGGCTTGCCAACGCAGTATGGTCGAGCAGACACTACAGTCCAAACTGAACTGAACACCTCTGACGAAGCATTGGAAGCGTTGATGGCGCTGGGCTACACCTTGGCTGACGCCACAAAGGCATTGGAAAATGTTGATGCTAATTTGCCAACGGCGCAGCGGGTGACCGAGGCACTGAAGAGATAATAAGGGTTGAAATATATCCGTTCAGGCTAGCTCGCTTGCAGGGTCCACGACGCTGTACTATTGACTAAATAGTACAAATGATATATAATATAGGGTTGTGAATAGAACTACTACCGAAAAAATTCTTGACGAAAAGTTATGGGAACAACGAAACCGTGCTAACCAAGAAGACCCAACAGTGACCGATCCTGAATTAACGGTATCAGCAAAGGTGCTGGACCAATATACCTCACAGGAAAATCTCACGGCACTATTTCATAACAAAGAACAGGCAGCTTCTCTTGCTAAGCTATCAGCTGAGCTGTTGACTACCTACCCGAATTATCCATATCATCAGCCTGCACATGGCGTGGACGTGATGCGCTCAATACGTGCGCTGACGGAGGTGATCCCGGCGGACAGAATGAGTTCAGATCAAAAGGATCTGTTGTTGGTGGCGGCAGCAGCGCACGATGCTGGGTTTGAGGCTGGCCCGCCGCCAGATGGTTATGCTACCAAAGAGCATTATGCAGTCTCATTTCTTGATGAACACTATGAACCCGGCTCGGCTGAGTATGAGTTCATGAAAAGTGCAATCATTGGCACTATTCCTGGTCCAAAAGAACAAATCTGTCGCGACAGTATCCAGGCAAAATTGTTACACCACGCCGACCTTGGCTATGTCTGGCAGTCAGGCGGTCAAGATTTTTTGAATTATGCCATGCGATTTCGGGTTGAAGAATGTCGTAAGCTGTCGTGGCGGGAATTCCAGAAATTGGAGGATCTATTTTTGCCGAACTATCAAGAATATCTGGAAAAGGACATGAGAAAGTGTGGTGTTCCAGAAGAAGTGATTGAACAAATGGTACGCCAGGTCGCCGAAAATAGGCAATTCATCACTAACCCAGAACTGGATGAACCGAGCCAAGAAATATTTCAGGATTGGCCAATGGCTCATAGTGAGGAATTGTTATCTCCTCGTCATATTGGCAAAACTGTTCTTACAAGTTCAGGCGTGTCTTTGTAAATGTGAATAAATAGTGCATGGCTGGTATAATCCATACCAGGAGGTATCATGAATACATGTACGACACAGAAGGAATGTAAAATCTGTCCGCTGCTGGTTGGTCAGACGGCGGCTGACGAGAATGTCATATTGCAAACCGAACGTTGGGTGGCGGTGCTTGACAAGAATCAGTGCTATTTGGGCAAGTCATTTATCACTCTGCGCCAGCACAAGGAAACGTTGTCGGATCTGGACGAGGCAGACTGGATTGAGCTACACCACGTGATTCGTCAACTTGAACGGGCAGTCAAAGAAGCGTTTGGTGCCGATGTGTGTAACTGGGAGTGCCTGATGAATAACGCAGTGAAAGCTGGTCAGCCGACACATGTACATTGGCATCTACATCCGCGCTATCTTGGTGGTGCTACCTTTGCTGGCGAGGAATTTCCTGATCCAAAATGGCCACGACATCTAGAGAGTGTGGTGCATATGGTGGGTGACGAGACGTTTCGCGAAATTATGCAGGCGCTGCGTAGTCGGCTTACGAGAGATTAGCTCGGTCCGCTGTGGATGATATAATGAATATATGGCAATTGAGAGAATAGTCGATACTAGTTCGCACAGTGATGATACCGAGGAGCAGCGGATTGAAGTCAGCCTGCGTCCGCAGAGTTTTAGTGAGTATGTCGGGCAGGAGCGGTTGAAGCGTAATCTGCGCTTGGCAATTGAAGCGGCGAAAAAGCGCGGTGAGCCACTGGATCATGTGCTGCTCTACGGCCCGCCAGGACTGGGCAAGACGACCATGGCGACGGTGATCGCTAACGAGATGGGGACAAATCTTCGCATCACCAGTGGCCCGGCCATTGAAAAGGCGGGTGATCTGGCATCAATTTTGACGAATTTAGCGGACGGCGATATCTTGTTCATTGATGAGATTCATCGGCTCGGTCGGGCGGTGGAAGAGATATTATATTCGGCCATGGAAGATTTCAAGCTGGATATCGTCATTGGCAAAGGGCCGGCAGCCCGGTCAATTCGGCTGGATCTGCCGCGGTTTACGGTGATTGGCGCGACGACGCGGACGGGTAGTCTGGCAGCGCCGCTGCGCGATCGATTTGGACATATTTACCGCTTGGAGTTTTATGAGCCAGAGGATATCGCGAAAATTGTGACGCGGAGTGCAGCCATCCTGGAATCGTCGATTCGACATGAAGCGGCGAACTTGTTGTCGACGCGAGCCCGCTTGACGCCGCGCATCGCCAATCGCCTGCTCAAGCGCGTACGCGATTATGCCGATGTGAATGGCGATGGCATAATTGATGTGAAAACGACAACGAGTGCCTTGGAAATGCTAGAAGTGGACGAGCTGGGATTAGACCCAGCCGACCGTAATTTACTACAATCAATCCTGGAAAATTATGGCGATAATCCAGTGGGGCTAACGACCATTGCTGCGCTGACTGGCGATGAAGCGACGACAATTGAGGATTTTTATGAGCCGTATTTACTACAAATTGGCTTCATTGAGCGTACACCGCGCGGTCGGCGCATCACTCTGCGTGCTCAGGCGCATTTGGGATATCAACCTAAAAAATGATAAACTGTAGATATGGATACGAAGGACCATCAGTCGAATAATCAACAGCCAGCTGCATATGATGTTGAGGGTAGGCCGCTGTATTATCATCCGCCGCAAGATGCGCAACCAGAAGAGCCACAGTCGACAGCTGCGCAGCGCCCGTCTCATGTAACTGTGCTTCCAGAGTCGATGGAGGGGCAGAATTTTGATCCACGCATTCGTAGTCAGTACGCCAATGAGCCAGACGTTGTTCATACCGTACGTAATCTTGAGCCACAACCAATGGTGATTAGTGAAGAATTGAAACGCAAACATGAAGAGTCAGTTGCGCAGTACCCACAGCTTAACTTGAGCGAAGGCGAATATGTCATTTTGGACATCAAGCGCCATCCCATTGGTATTGTTGCACCAATTGCCATCACGGTTGTTATCATTATGGTTATATTTGGTTTTGCTTTTTTGTATCCGTCACTGATTACTGGTGGAAGCTTGCTGCCAGTACCGTCTCCAACAGCTATGTTTGGCATCGCTACCCTGTTTGCTATATTGGCGGCGTTAGGCGGAGCGGTGGCACTTTGGGTTTACCTACAGAACCAATTTTATATGACCAACGAGAGCGTGATCCAAGAAATTCAAGAAAGCTTGTTTTCTCGCCACGAGCAAACAGTTAGCCTTGGCAGTATTGAAGATGCTAGCTTTCGTCAGTCAGGAATTATTCAGATGATCTTTAACTATGGAACTATTCGACTGAGTACTGAGGGTGAAGAGACCACTTATATCTTCCATTTTGTAGCAAATCCAAAGCACCAAATAGGAATCGTCAATAACGCCATTGAGGCATTTAAGAACGGTCGTCCAGTCGACGATTAGCTATTTGTTGCGACTTTCTTTGACAAAGTCACTCTCATTAACCAGCTTTGCTCTCAAAGTGAAGTGTTTACATTTTCCTTCTTGACAATTTTGGGTTTCGTAACGATACGCACTGTTGGCGTCGCCAATCTTTTTGCCCTTTGGATCGGTCAATAGTGCTTTGTCCATGGTTGGTAGTGTGTCGTCAGCCAAAGTTTCTGGGTAGTAGCCGTGCTGTTTGTAGAAGCTTTCTTCCAGGCTGTAGTACATGGCATTGATGGCTGTTTTCTTGTGGCTGTCGTCGCCGGCATTTTTTACTTTTCCAACCTGTACTACCGCAATGCCCAAACCAACAGTCAGTATGACGATGACAAATAATAACTCAATAACGGTAAATCCAGAATATTTTTTCATATATTGCTATTATAGCAAAATTTGGCCTTAAGCCCTAGAGAATGTATAATAAAAGTATCAAGTAAGGAGGGAACATCATGGCTAAGACTGATGAGAAAAAGGCAGTAAAAACTGAAAAGTCGGTAGCGGCTGAGAAGAAAGTTGATGATGGCAAATTAAAAGCGCTGGGCCTGGCCATGGATCAGATCACCAAGCAGTTTGGTGATGGCTCGATTATGAAACTCGGTGAGGCGCACAAAGTTGATGTTGAAGTGATTCCGTCGGGTTCATTGAGCCTCGATTTGGCGCTAGGCGGCGGTTACCCGAAGGGTCGTATCATTGAGATTTACGGCCCGGAAAGTTCAGGTAAGACGACCCTGACGCTACATGCCATTGCCGAAATTCAAAAGCAGGGTGGCACGGCAGCATTCATCGATGCTGAGCACGCGCTTGACCCGAGCTACGCCAAGCGGTTGGGTGTGGACACCGAGAATCTGCTGGTCTCACAGCCAGACAACGGTGAGCAGGCGCTGGAAATTACCGAAACCTTGGTGCGCTCAAACGCGGTAGACCTCATTGTGGTGGACTCGGTGGCAGCACTGACCCCACAAGCGGAAATTGACGGCGATATGGGTGATTCGCACATGGGTCTGCAGGCACGACTGATGAGCCAAGCGCTGCGTAAATTGACTGGTATCATCAACAAATCGAAAGCGACGGTGATTTTCATCAACCAGATTCGCATGAAGATTGGTGTGATGTTTGGTAATCCTGAGACCACGACGGGTGGTAACGCGCTGAAGTTTTATGCCTCACAGCGCGTGGATATCCGCCGGATCGGGCAGATCAAGGTTGGCGATGATATCCTTGGTAACCGCACTAAGATCAAGGTGGTGAAAAATAAGATTGCGCCGCCATTTCGCATCGCTGAGTTTGACATTATGTATAACGAAGGCATTTCTAAAACTGGTGATATTCTGGATTTGGCAGCCACGCACGGCATCGTCGAAAAATCTGGCGCCTTTTACAAATATAACGGCGAGACCATCGGTCAAGGCCGTGATAAAACTAAATTGTACCTGAAAGAACATCCTGAGGTTCTGACGGAAATTGATCAGAAGGTTCGCGACAAAGTGAAAGAAGGAGAAAACTAATGCGCGCAGCAGATACTGCATATCCAGTCGAAAAACATATGGCGTCAGTCAGTCTGGTCTTTGATGATGAGCAAAACGCGTATCTTCGCGAGTTGTCAGAAACAATGAACCTTGACTTTGGTGAGTTTATCCCACACGTGACATTGATTAACGTGACTGAGCGGGATATGCCACGTCTCAAAGCAGCCGCTGCGGCGCTACCCGTCCTTGATAAGTTGGTGCTTGATGGAGTTAATTTCCTGCCAGATAAAGCAGGCAACTGTGTTTGGGTGGAGCTGCGCACGCAGAAAACTGCCTGGATGGTTGAGGCGCGCCAGCAATTACTCGCGGCACTGGATGGTATTCATCCGGGGCTGGATGTCGATGGCTTCCGCCCGCACATCACGCTTGGTTGCGTCGAGGCCGGTACGCTGGACGACGTTAATATGAGCGCTATTCCAGGGCAACTACCGGTCATCACCGAATCGCGTGCTGCTGCTTGCTACAACGGCGTGCATGGCAAGGTGGTCGAGGTAGTCGAGTAGCCTCTGCCAGTAGCGAGCTCACTGTTTTCGCGTTATAATATTTTTATGAAAATCACTGACATCTCTCTTCAGGCTCGCGATAACAACCGTGTTAATGTGAGTGTTGATGGCGTATACAGCTTCAGTTTGGACATCGCTCAGGTGACTGACTTAAACCTTAAGGCCGGCCATGAATTGAGTGATGGGGAGCTGGAGGAGCTGCAGGAAGAGAGTCAGTTTGGCAAGCTATATATGCGGGCGCTTGAATATTGCTTGCGGCGGCCACATTCAGTTAAGGAAGTCAGGGATTATCTATGGCGAAAAACCCAGCCAGCGCTTCGTAAGGGGCAAACTGGTATGAACAATCCTGTGGTCTATTCAGAGCGGGTGGCTTCGCGAGTACTGAGTAAGCTCCAGCAGAAATCATATGTTAATGATGAAGAATTCGCACGGTGGTGGGTGGAGAACCGTCAGCTCAGCAAAGGTGTAAGTCGGCGTAAATTGATGACTGAATTGCGCTCAAAAGGTGTCCATCCAGACATCATTTCACAGATGCTTGAAAAGACTGACCGTACGGACGAGCAGGAGCTGATGAAGGTCATTGCTAAAAAACGCCGTCGTTACGCGGGCGATAGACAAAAGTTCGTGCAGTATCTGGTGCGTCAAGGCTTTTCCTATGACGATGTGGTGTCTACTTTGAATGATGTTGAGGAAGTAAATAACTGAGGCTTTACGACGCTTGCTTTTTGCGGAAAGGATTTTCGTAGGCCTGTAAAACCGGCTTCTCGACGTGCTGTTCTTGACGTGGAACAGTTGCTGATTTTACGACTATCTGATCGTCGGTCACTTTGACGATTTGTGAGCGGTGAATGAGCATTTCGGTATCGCCAAAACTGCGAAGCAGTGGACGCTTCACGCTAAGCTGCTGAATGAGAAAGCTGCCAGCCATCACCGTGTAGCCGATAACTTTACCGACTTTACGACCGTCTTTTTCTACGACATGTTTGCCCATCAAAACGAATTTGTATTCGTAAATTTTTTGTAGCTCTATAACGTCTGAAACACCGACGAGTTCATCAGCCGAATCAATGATCATACCGAGTGGGCCGATCTCTCGCACATCGTCCAGCCTAAGCAGCGTTGGCCGCTGGTCGAGGAGCGGTCCTTCCAGTTCATAGGCAACGATTGATAGGTTACGCGGATCGATTATTTCGCGAGCAGTCCTCCCTAATTCGGCGCCTGTCTGGAGGCTCATCACCGGAGTGTTCATGAATCTGCTGGCTGAAATTAACATACAGTATCTATTATACTACCTTACTCGACAAATGGGTTAATTCTTCCGCTGCCCGGCAGAGAGAATGGCTTTGCTGCTTGTGATGAGCTGTTATACTCTTTGATACGATCGATAGTATTGGTGTCAAACTTGGTAGTCTCTACAACTTTTGCATCAACATCGTCACTGGAACTGGTGACGCTGCTGATTAAGAAAATTGCGACTGAAACTGCAATCACGATGGTCATGGTGTATAAAGTGATATGGTAGCGATGCAAGAACCGCGCCAGGATTACGCCTAATTGTCCAACAGATGGTGAATTATTCATCGTAAGTATAGCTCCAGTTTTAATGCTTGTGATTCAACTTCTTGTGGATTCTCTCCTTTGGCGAGGGATATGTTTGCTACTTGCATACGGGTCAGGTTTTGTTCTAGTAGGTGTAAGAATTGCAAGAAGCGCACGTAATTGAGGTGCTTGTCCATCTGGATGGAAACTGAGGTGCTTTTAGCTCCAGACGGAGACGGACTGCTTGGCGTAGCTGGCGTTTTGCTGGCTGTTGAAGAGCTACTCTTGCCGCCCGATGCTGTGCTATCATCCTGGAAGGTAAATGACGAGATGCCGACACCGGCCTGTCGAGCGTAGGCAGTGATGTCGTTAATAATCTGGTTTTGGTATTGGTAGCTGGTGGACTCAGCGACAATCTTTTCAGCCTTCTTAACGCTATCTTGATATTTTTCCAGCTTGCTTGAGAGTGATCTGACGTCTTGTAGTTTTTTGTCAGCGGCTTTAGCATCAGCTTGCACGCCTGCAACTTGTTGGGCCGAGTCTTTCATGAAGCTGTATGCCATGTAGAAACCAGCGGTCATGACAAGCAGCATCAAGACTAAGGCTAGCGACAGTAGGATGCGAGCCAAGGTTGCATTTAATTGAAGTTTTTGTATGTTCATGATTTTATCACCTCCGGGCGGATAACAACACTTATGACAATTGACATTGGATAGCCATCCTTCGCCTCATTGGCGGTTACTGATACCAGGTGGACGTTTTGGAATATATCTTTTTTGTTCTCTAGGGCGGTTTTTAGCTCCAGAGCGTCATTGTAACTTTTTCCTTTGGTAGTGAGACTGACTGGCTTACCGAAAGTAGTTGCGTCCAGGTCTAGAGACTGCAGGACGATATTTTTTGGTAGCGTCTGAGCTATTTTTACGGCAATCTTTGAGTACGGCACCTCTTTATCTAAAATGGACTTTGCAATTTTGAGGTTGTCCGAGAATTGCTTAGCTTGTTGCTGAACTTCTTGATATTGTGATAATTGTCGGTTACTTTCAGCAATGGTTTGCTCAGCATCTGACTTGGATTTCAGCAAAATGAAGTAGGATATGCCGATATAGATGAACAGTAGTGCTGCCAGTGCCAATGAAATGATGCAGTAGCGCGCCAACAGTCTGTTGGTTTGCCCGGCGATGATTTGACGTTTTTCGTCCTGAGGTAATAGGTTTATCATTTCCAGATCTCCTTTGGATCAACCAGCGCCAAGCCTGCAACCGTCATCAAGTGAGTTCGAAGTTGCTTCGTTGGTGGCTGTAGTGAGCTAAAGTTCAATGCTTGCCAAGGGCTCGCTGTACGACTCGGCATCATCAGCTCGTTAGTAAAATAATCACCCAATCCTGGAATATTACTGCCGCTACCGACGATCAATAATTGTTCCATCTTTGGCTCATTCGGGAAGTGTTCAGAGTAGTAGCGGATGATTTTTTGGGTTTCTTTGACAACTGTTTCCAAGCTTGGCTTAAGCGCACTGGTGATTTGCGCTTGCTTTGGTCCAGAATTCAGACCGCTCAGAACTTTCAGCTGATGGGCTGCTTCCAGCGGTGTATTGAGCTTTTTGGCAATGTTGAGAGTGAAGGTGTTGCCACCGATATTGACACCAGAAGTCACGCGTATAACAGAGTCTAAAATTGCGATGTCTGTCGTCGATGGTCCGATGTCCAAAATGACGGTTGGTAGCCCGCCGCTTTCAGTTGATTTCAAAATACGGGCGATGGCGTTGATGCTTGGTTCGATCATGGCAATTTCAATACCACATTGTTTGGCGATGGTCGTCATCACTTCGATGTCTTTTTTCGGCGCAGCGCACATCAGTACGGTCAGTGAATCTTTATCACGCTTGATGATCTGGTGGTCAACATAGAGCAGGTCTGGCGGCATCGGTATATACTGTTCGACTTCCAGGTTGACCGCATCTCGCAAAGATGCTTCCTGGGCTTTAGGCACGGTGAAGGTACGCGAGAAGGTGCGTGATGTTGGCAGACTGAGGACAGCTCGATTGCTGTTCAGTTTGCCAACTAAGTTTTTTTCAAACAATTCGTTGATACGCGTAACGATATAGTCCGAGCAGACTTCTAAATCGTCAGACATCTTGGATGGATCGAAATCAATGGCACCGTAGCCGTGAACGCTCATCTTTGCGACGTCCAGCGACATGACTCGGGCGCCCACCTTGCTGAAATCAAATCCAATGATTGGTTTATTTTTGTAAAATATAGAACTCACAATATTGCCCACACATTTATATAATTCTTTTTTAGTATACCATAACCAATTTGATTTGCTAACCCTTAATTTGATTTGCTAATCCGGTGATTGGCATCATCACACTGGCAGCGATCAAGCCAACCATGCCACCCATGAAAACAATCATCACTGGCTCGATGGTGGAGCTGATACTGGCGATGGCGGTATCGACTTCTTCTTCGTAAAAATCAGCCACCTTAACCAAGACCTGATCGGTTTGACCGGTTTCTTCACCGACTGCTAACATCTGTGCCACGATTGGCGGATATAGTACCTCGTCTTCAGCGATGATTTTTGAAAATACCTCACCGTTTTTTACGCGCTTGGCCGCACTATTGAGTGATTCTTCATAGACGTTATTACCAACTGCTTTGGAGGTCACTTCAAGTGCTTCCAACACCGCCACACCAGCGCCGATAAGGGAAGAGAAGGTACGAGTGAAGCGAGCGATGGCGATTTTTTTCATGATTTTGCCGATAATTGGTCCATGCACCAAAAAGTGATGATATTTTTTCTTGCCACCAGGTGTTTTGATGTAACGCAAGAAACCATAAATTGCTGCACCAACCAGTGGCAGCAGGATATACCAGAAATTGACCATAAAGGCACTGATCCCCAGCATGGCTTGGGTCAAAGCTGGTAGCTCGGCGTCTTCTCCCGCCAAATCTTTGATGGTTTTACCAATCATTGGTAGGACAAAGATCATCAAGCCGAAGAACGCACCGATGGTAATGACGATTAGTACCATCGGGTAGGTCATGGCTCCTTTAACCTTTTTCTTGATGGAGGCTGATTTTTCTTGCTGCAAGGCTAGGCGCTTCAAAATGTCGTCCAAAATACCACCAGTTTCACCAGCCCGAACCATGTTGACGTAGACATCATTGAAGGTGTCGGGGTGTCGCGCCAGTGCATCGGCAAACGACAAACCACTCTCGATGTCTTTTGAGACGTCGCCAATGATTGAGCGGAATGATGCGCTTTCGGCATGTTCTGTCATTGACTCCAGTGACCTGAGGATTGGCACACCAGCCGAGACCATGGAGCTTAACTGACGGGTAAACATTACCAATTCATCAGACTTAATTTTTCGACGGCGTTTGCGCCCAGGTTTGGCGTCTGTCTCTTTGAGATTGACCAATTTTAACCCTTGCGCTTGAATTGAGCGGATGGCAGCCGCGCGATCACTGGACTCTATAGTTGATGATAGCGTTGAGCCATCTTTTTTTGTCGCGACAAAACTAAAACTAGTCATGTGTTATTGCTCCCTCGTTGCACGTAAAATTTCCTCAATGGTTGTGACGCCGCGGAATGATTTGATCAATCCATCCATCTGCATGGTAATCATACCTTCGCTAATCGCTTGTTCCTGAATATCATTGCTGGTGGCATTTGCAGTGATCATCTTTTGAATGGCCACGGAAATACCCAATACTTCGTAAATACCAACGCGACCCTTGAAACCATTGTGTCCACACTCATCACAGCCTTCAGGTGACGGCTTCCACAGTTGAACGATGGTTGCGTCTGTCGTGCCCATTGGTGTATCACCGCCGATGCTCTCTGATGCAGCTTGTTCTTCGAGCTCGTGAAGGTGTGGCATTGACTCCGGTGTGATATTGAACATTTGGGTGATGTAGTTCAATTCTTCTTGACTGGGGGTGTAGGCCTGGCGACAGGATTGACACAGGCGCCTCACCAGTCGCTGACCGATGACAGCTTTGACGGTACTGGCGATCAAGAATGGCTCAATATCCATATCCAACAAACGCGGCAAACAGGTGGCTGCGTTGTTGGTGTGGAGGGTTGAGAACACCAAGTGTCCGGTCAGTGCCGCCTGCACGCCGAGGTTGGCAGTTTCACCATCACGGATCTCTCCAACCATGATGATGTTTGGGTCTTGACGGAGCAGTGCGCGTAGTCCTGAAGCAAAGGTCATGCCGGCTTTGGCATTGGTCTGGGTCTGGTTAACGCCAGGGATTTTATATTCGACCGGGTCTTCAATGGTTGAAATATTAACATCAGGAGTGTTCAATTCTGACAGCACGCTAAACAGGGAGGTTGATTTTCCAGAACCAGTTGGCCCGGTCACTAAAATCATACCGTTTGGCTGCGCCATGGCGTTTTTGATGGTTGCCAGGGACAAGCCCCAATAGCCCAACTTATCCAGAGAAATCGCTTGGTTTGACTCATCCAACACACGCATGACGATCTTTTCACCGTCGGCAATCGGCAGCGTCGACACACGCAAGGCGTATTGCTTGCCTGAAACTTTGATCTTGAATCGTCCGTCTTGTGGCACGCGGCGTTCGTCGATTTTCAAGTTTGACAAAATTTTGATGCGGCTGACCAGAGCTCCCAAAACATTGTGAGGTAATTTATTCACCTCTCTGAGCACACCGTCGATACGGTATCGTACCTGGACAAATTCTTCGCGCGGTTCAATGTGGATGTCGGAAGCGTGTGATTTGATGGCATACTCGAGCAGCAGGTTGACGGTCTGAGCAATTGGTGAATCTTCAGCAAATTCTTCCTCTTTGGCATTTTCGGCGTCGCTATCATCTCTCTGGATGGCAATGACTTCATCAAGTTCGTCGTTCACATCACCGCGGTAATTTTCCAGACAATCCAAAATATTACTTTTCGTTGCCAAGAACACGCGCAGGTTATAGCCGATTTCTTTTTGGATGAAATTGAGAGCCTGCACATCGTCAGGGTCTTCCATAGCCAGCATTGGCGCACCATCTTCATCAACCGCAAACAGCACGACATTGTACTGCCGGGCGATATGCTCTGGGATGCGCTTTAGGACCTCATCAGGAATATCTTTTGGCTCAATTTCTACAAACGGCGTCCCGATATAATCACCGACCAATTTGGCTAATTCGCGCTCTTCTAGCACCTTGTCCTCAATGATGGTCTCTTGCAGGGTGCGCTTGGAACGTTCGGCGGTCGTCTTTAAATCAGCAAGCTGCGATTCTGTTAAGATTCCACCCTGTTTCAGAATTTTCTCAATCGTATTATCTGAGATTCTCATATCACTTATGCTTTAGTATAGACCAGTTGAATTGAAAAAACAATGATATACTAAAAGTGTGAAGATATATGATGAAACAGAGATGAAAGCACTGGGGCGGGCGATTGGTCAGGCGCTGGTTGGCGGCGAGGTGATAGAACTGGTTGGTGATGTGGGCGCTGGCAAGACTACACTTACTAAGGGTCTGGCGGAAGGACTGGCAATCACTGAACCAATCCAAAGTCCGACATTTACTATTTCGCGCGTGTACGATGCGCGCGATGGGTTACGCCTTTGTCACTATGATTTTTACCGCTTGGGTGAAGCTGGCATCATGGGCGATGAAATTTCTGAAATTATGCAAGACGGCTCAACCGTCACGGTTATTGAATGGGCAGGCGCGGTTAATGAAGTGCTGCCGAGCGATCGCTTTATGATGACAATTACCGCTACAACTGAAACGGAGCGGCAGCTAGAGGTTACCGCTAATGGCACTCGTTCCGAACGACTTCTTAGTGCGGTTAATGCATTTTTTGAGAGGAGATAAAATGTTGTTATTGCTTGATACATCAACCCCAGTTTGTTATGTAACACTTGTCAGCCAAGAAGGTACAGTGTCGTATGAATGGCAGGCTGATCGCACGCTAGCCAAAGGACTATTGGGCTTTCTCAGAGACAGCTTGGCCAAACAAAACGCTGACATTCACGCGTTGACTGGCATTGGTGTGATGAAAGGCCCAGGAAGCTTTACTGGGTTGAGGATTGGACTGACGGTGGCCAATACCCTGGCTGACGGTTTGCAGGTGCCAATCGTTGGCGCGACGGGCGAGAACTGGCAGGAACGAGCGTTAGAAAAATTGCGCTCCGGTGAAGACGAAAAAATTGTCATGCCAGAGTATGGTGCTGCGGCCCACATCACTGCGCCACGAAAATAATCATAGCGATACATAAACTAAGCGCTACTATTTTCGCTTTCCGTGCCAAAACTCCAGAAACCGTGTATAATTAAATTACGGCGATTTGTAGGATGTGATTCGCCGGATTAGATAGTTTGAAGTTGATTGGCTGTTGATATATTTCCTTGAGGCGAATACTCAGGGGCAGTCGGTCGGAAAGGAATACTGAAGTATGGCAGGAATTGTCATTGGCGCACTTGTTGGGGCCAGTTTAGGCGCGGGCGCGCTTTATGGATATCAAACAGTACGCCGTTCACAAGCAAAGTCGCAAATTGATAAAGATTTGGCGAATGCAAAAACCAAAGCGAGTGACATCGTTCTCAAGGCAAAAGATGAGGCGCTGAAAATTGAGAATGAGCGTCGTCGAGAGTGGCAAAAAACGGAAAATCGTTTGGCAGATCGTGAAAAAGCGCTTGATAATAAGCTTGAAGAGCTAGATCGTCGGTCAGAAAAATTGCGGGCGCATGAAGATGAGATTGATGATTTGAAAAATGAGATTCGGCAAATTCGCACTCGTCAGCAGGAAAAATTGGAAAAGATTGCTGGCCTGAAAAAGAAAGATGCAGCCGAAAAATTGATGCAGATGACTGAGCGGGACATTCGTGATGACCTCACCAAATTGGTTGCAAAATTGCAGCACGAGGCCATGGACGATGCTGAAGAGCGGGCTCAGACTATTCTACTCACCGCCATGGAGCGAATGAGCAGTGAAGTAACGGCTGAGCGCACCGTGACGGCGGTGAAACTGACTGATGATGAGATGAAAGGTCGCATCATCGGTAAGGAAGGTCGTAATATTCAGGCGTTGCAGCGTGCCACTGGTGTCGACATTTTGGTAGACGATACACCTGGCATGGTGGTGTTGTCGAGCTTTGACCCAGTTCGTCGCCAGGTTGCGCGTTTGAGTTTGGAGATGCTGATGAAAGATGGACGCATTCATCCAGCGCGCATTGAGGAAGTTGTTGCTAAGGCACAAAAACAGATTGATAAAGAAGTCAAGCAGGCTGGTGAAGATGCCATGCGTGAAGCGGGTGTTGTTGGTATTCCAAAGGAAATGCTGCGCCTGTTGGGTGAATTGAAATTCCGAACCTCATATGGTCAGAATGTGCTGAAGCACTCGACTGAGATGGCGCAGATGGCGGGGATGATCGCTGAGGAAATTGGCGCTGACGTTCGTATATCAAAGATTGCAACATTGCTGCACGACTCTGGTAAGGCAGTGACGCACAAAATTGAAGGTAAACATCACCACATTGCGGCAGAATTGGCGCGCAAATACGGCATGGATGAGCGAATTGCTCACGCTATCGAGGCGCACCATGACGATATTGAAGCGACAACGCCAGAAGCATTGGTGGTTCGTGTGGTAGACGCTGCTTCAGCAGCACGGCCAGGCGCACGTAATATCTCAGCGGAGAACTTTGCTGAACGTATGCGCGACTTGGAAAACGTAGCCACCAGCTTTGAAGGCATCGATAAGGCTTATGCAATTTCTGCCGGACGAGAAGTGCGGGTGATTGTCAAGCCAGAAAAGATTGATGACCTGAGTGCCATCAAGTTGTCGCGTGATATTGCTACTAAGATTGAATCAACCATGCAATATCCAGGTACTATCAAAGTTAATGTTATCCGCGAAACGCGGGCAGTGGAGTTTGCAAAATAATGGATGGGTTTATGAGAGCAGAACGACGTCAATGGCTTGAAAGTTTGGACGCCCGACCATCCGGCGCTGCCGTCCTGTTGGAGGATGTTGAAGGCCGGGCTTTGATCGTTAAGGCAAACTACAAGACGTATTGGGCTTTGCCGGGCGGCATGGTTGACACTGAAGAGTCACCACTAGTGGCAGCGCTACGGGAAGTGAAGGATGAAGTTGGCATCGTCATCAATCCAAGCGACGTGTCATTGATGGGTGTGGCGCAGCGCATGGGTGACGGGTTCATCACCTACCAATTCATCTTTACAGCGTCCATCAAAGAGTCACAAGTCAAGGCCATCAGTCCACACGATCCAGAGATCGAAGAGTGGCGATTTATCAGCAAACAGGAAGTGCTGAAGGGTGAATTGCCGTTACCATGGTCATTGAAGGCGTGGGCTCACGACCAGTCGGGGTATTTTGAAACCGCCATTGCTGATGATGACAATGCTGATACTGAAACAATCGTATTCTCCACAACTGGTGGTGATGAAAGCAGTAGTAGTGATACGCCGGTGCGCAAGGGTGCTTCTGGACGACTATTCATCACCCGCCACGGCGAAAGCGAGTGGAATTTGCAGGGCAAATGGACCGGACTGACAGACGTTGGCTTGACAGAAAAAGGTATCTCGGACACGGTGCGGCTTGGTCAGTTATTGAAAGACACAACTTTTGACGTGGCGTATACTTCTGCCTTGAAGCGCACTCATCAGACACTTGACGCGTTGCTTAAAGGCGCAGAAATTACCACATTACCAACCATTCATGCAGCAGAACTCAACGAGCGCGACTATGGTACATTGACAGGTAGTGACAAGTGGGAAGTCAAAGATCAGATTGGTGAAGAGGCATTCAATGGCATTCGTCGCGGTTGGGACTATCCAGTGCCGGACGGCGAAACCTTGAAAGATGTATATGCGCGAGTTGTGCCGTACTTTGAGACCGAGATATTGCCACGACTGCAGGACGGTGAAAATGTTCTACTGGTGGCACATGGTAATTCCATCCGCGCCTTGGTCAAATACCTTGATCAAATCCCAGACGATAAGGTCGCAGACCTGGAAATGCCGTTTGGTAAAATCTTAGTCTATAGCTTTGATCATGAACACGCGTTGCCAGTTGATAAGGCTGAACGCTCCGTTGACATCTCACCAACCAAAGCGTAAGCGTCAGCTGTACAATTATAGCTACAACAGACTAGCTTTTACTGCGTCAATGTGCTACAATACCTTGCAGGTAGTTACCTCATTTCGGGGTGTGGCGCAGTTGGCTAGCGCGCGCGGTTTGGGACCGTGAGGTCGAAGGTTCGAGTCCTTTCACCCCGACCATCGAAGTAATATCAAATCCACGTCATGGAAGTATGGCGTGGATTTTTCAATTGACATAACAGCTAGAGACTAATCTTGGTGGATTATCGCGGCTGCTTATCGAGGTCGCTCAGCCGCAACTTGTTGCGCTGTCTGCGCCAGGGTATCAACGTCAAGTGGTTTGAGGTCTTCGGCAGATATACCGCGGCGTTCTAGAGCTTTGGCTATCAAAAAATCAGCTATCGTTGGATTTTTCGGCAATAACGATCCATGCAGGTAGGTTGCTATGACGTTATTGAATTGGACCCCTTCGGTGCCATCAGTAGTATTATTGCCAGCGCCGCGGACTACCTTGCCCAGTGGCTGAACTGTGTCGTCCAAAAATGTCTGGCCGCTGTGATTTTCGTAGCCAACGATTGTACCAAATCGTTCGCTCTCCAGGGTGATGTTGCCGATGAGTCGTTCCTCTCCGGCGGTTGTTTCCACTGGTAGCACGCCAATGCCGCGGATGACAGAACCGTCATTGGTGACAAATTGTCGCCCAAACAACTGATACATACCACAGATGAGCAACATGGGAGCGCCGTTATTTGCCAGAGTTTTCAATTCTTCACCGCGTGACAACAAATCGTCTTGAATAGCTAATTGCCCGGCGTCTTGTCCGCCGCCGCCGACAAAAATATCTCCGGTCGAGAAGTCGGTTGTGTCTCCTGGGTTATGGTCGATGATTTCGACACTAAAGCCTCGCCACTCCAGCCTTTTTTTGAGCACCAAAGTGTTGCCCCAGTCGCCGTAGAGATTCATATCTTTAGGATATAGTTGGATGATGGTGATCGTTGTCATGAGATATCCTCCACGTCTGTTTTTTCGCTGAGCAATCGCCGCAGGGTGGTCATGGCGGTGTAGCTACAAAAAATCTGTTTTGGCTCTGTTGGCTCGTGTGCTAAAAATTCATCCAGCGCTTTTGCCAAATCCGGTTCGACAGTGCCAACGGTGACATCGTCATAGCTCAGCCGCAGCGCCATGTCATAGGCTCGGACACCACTGACTACGCTGACATGGTTCAGCACAGAAAAATCAACATCCCACAGCCAACTCATGTCGCGACCGTCCGCGTAATTATCATTGATGGCGATCATAGTCTGGCGTTGCCGTTTGCCAAAAGACAGCAGACTGAGCCGAAAGCCGCTGGGATTTTTCACTAGCAGTAAATCAATTGACGTACCATTGTGAGTGATAGTCTCACCACGACCAAACGCTGGTTTGACCTTTGACAGCGCATCTAACAATACAGGAATTGGTGCTTCTGGCACGATGGTTCGAACGAGCGCCATGGCCGCTGCCGCATTTAACAGGTTATACACACCGCTCAAGGCGATTTCGGTTTTGTAGCTCGTACCATCTATCAGAAACTCAGCCCCTTGTTCCGCCACGGCTGTCAACAGCACATCTGCGTGGACTGATTCATTAGCTACAGCATCACCAGTCTTCAGGGAATCGTCTGTTGGCATGAGCCGCAGTAGGTCGGTGGTCAAGCCAAAATAGGATGCCGTCGCTGAAGTCTTTTCATGGATGCGGAAGACTCGTGGATCGTCACGGTTCAAGACCACGCGGTCAGTAGTAGCAGTTGCAATTTTTTCCAAAAAACCGGCTGCCGTGTCTATTTCACCAAATCGGTCCAGCTGATCACGCATGACGTTGAGCAGGAGAGAATATTTTGGCTGCACTTTCTGCACAAACTTAACAGCCCAGGCCTCGTCCAGTTCCAGGACCGCAATGTCAGCGTCCAATTTGCCTCGCTGGTTAACCGCGCCTAACAGTGCCGCTGCCACGCCACGAGAGAAATTACTACCAGTACGGTTAGTGAAGACTTTGAGGCCTGTCGCTTCCAACAGTTCGACGACAATTTTTGTTGTGGTGGTTTTGCCGTTGGTTCCTGACACTACGACGACACCGTAAGGTAAATCTTGCAGCGCGCGAGGGATAAAGCCTGAGTCAATTTTTTCTACCACCAGACCTGGCAAGGCCGAGCCGCCGCCGCGTAATCTCATGCCGCCACGGACAGCTTTACCGATGGCGGTTGTCACTATGTGTCGAATCATATAGAGATATTATAGCACCAACCGCTTGAGTCGTGATATACTGATAGTATGTTTTTGGTGGGAATCTTTCAGTGGTGGTATGGAACTGGACTGTATAAGCACGTCAGGCAAGTCTATGTTGGTCTATTAAAAACAGCTGATTTTTTCTCAATTGGCTTGCTGCTGAAAACCTTATTCAATCCATTTCGGCAAATATCTGCCGGCGTGGTGCAGGGCGGATTGCCAGAACAATTTCGAGCGTTCCTCGACAGGTCATTTTCCAGGGTATTTGGCGCATTTTTGCGGACAATCTTGATAGCAGTTGGGCTTATTTGCCTTCTGGTTAGAATGTTGTGGAGCGTGCTGATCATTGCGGCTTGGCTGCTGCTGCCATTGGCGCCACTGATAGGCATCATCTTTTGGCAGATGGGAGTAGCGTCATGAATATCGAGCCGATAATTCGCTATGATAGCCAGCGGTCGCAAAAGGCGCGATTTTCGGTTCGTTTTGGTGATGTTTGGCATTTACTACTGGGTCTGTGTAGTCTAGCGATGATCTTGTTGGGCTGCTGGTCAGTGATTCATCACGGGCCAATCGGTTGGTTGTTGGTGGGTATGAGCGGTCCATTTGTGATGCTGACGATTTGGTGGCAGGGTGATCTCAAAACCGCTGAAGTGAGCAAACATCCGACGACGCTTGATGATGTCATGGCTGCAGATTTGCTGGGTCAATTGAGCAAAAACCCAACGCCACAAGAATTAGTGATGGCTATCTCAAAAACTCGGGCTGGTCAATTTTTGGCGGTGCGCCTTGGGCTGACGCCGAACTTCCTGAGTAATATTGCGTCCGATGATCCACGGATGACCGACGCCATCTGGCAAGCGGCGATTGACATCTGGCAGGAGACTGATAGTCCCAAGGTGACGGGTGCAGTTGTAGCAGCAGCTATCGTTAAAGTGTTCCCGAGCCACGACGCTATTTTGGCAAGCTTGAAGCTGGATTTTCAGGACGTATTGGAGGGAATTCGCTGGTATGAGCGGCTAAAGGCACTGGTTGAAGATTTCAAAGAAAAACCGCTGCGCACTGGCGGTATAGCGCGGGATTGGTCGTTTGGCTATACGCCGCTACTCAGTCGATTTGCCCAAAACCTGAGTCAGCAAGTGTCGGGCGGGACGATCATGACGCGTTTGGATGCACATACTGATGTGCTAGATCAGATGTTACAGATTTTCAATACGGGCGGTCGTCAAAATGTTGCTTTGGTTGGTCCAGATGGTGTCGGCAAAAGCACGCTCATTGCGGCGTTTGCAGAAATGTTGATCGATGGACATAAGGAAGTGCCATCCAATTTGCTATATCAGCAAGTCTTCTTGCTGGATGCGTCAGCGTTGATTTCTGTAGCTGGCGGTCGTGGTGAATTGGAGCAGTTAGTAACGAGACTGCTCAATGAAGCGTTTGCCTCAAAAAATGTCATCTTGTGTTTGGAAAATGCTCAGCTGTTTTTCGAAGAGGGGGTTGGTTCGGTGGATATGAGCAATTTGCTATTGCCCGTTTTGGAAGCCGGTCGCCTGCGCATCATTTTGTCTCTAGATCAGCAACGATTTTTGCAAATTTCCCAACGTAACACCCAGCTGGCTCATGCGCTAAATACGCTAGCAGTCCAGCCGACAGATCGTGCTGAAACCATGAAAATTATGCGCGACCAACTGATTTCATTTGAGCATCAATTTGGTGTGACGTACATGTTGCAGGCGCTCAACGAGGCGTACCGAGTTGGTGATCGCTATGTTCAAGATTTGGCTATGCCTGGACGAGCACTGAAGGTGTTGGAATCAACCGCCAGTATTTCCAAAGGCGGTCTCATCACTGCGCAGTCAGTTGACGATGCAGCGGAAAAAACCATGGGTATCAAGATTGCTGCGGCTTCTGGTGGTGATGAGCGTGAGAAATTGTTGAACCTTGAATCGCTGATTCACCAGCGCATGATCAATCAGTCACGCGCTGTGTCGGTGGTGTCTGACGCCATCCGTCGAGCGCGAGCTGGCGTGAGAAATCTTGACCGCCCAATTGGTACTTTCTTGTTTTTGGGGCCAACTGGTGTCGGTAAAACTGAACTGTCAAAGGCCCTGGCAGAGGTGTACTTTGGCGGTGAAGGTAACTTGGTACGGTTGGATCTGAATGAGTTTGTTCGTGCTGAAGATGTGGCTCGTTTGATTGCAGATGGGGCTAATGATCCGCTGAGCTTGACGGCTCAGGTGCAAAAAGCGCCGTTCTCGGTGGTGTTGCTTGATGAGATAGAAAAGGCACATCCGCAAGTGCTGACGACGCTGCTGCAGTTGCTGGATGAAGGTATTTTGCGTGATGAGAAAAACCGGGAAGTTAGTTTTCGCGACTGTATCGTCATTGCGACGTCAAATGCTGGTGCTGACCGCATCCGTGAATACATTGAGCGTGGCTATCAGCTGGAGCAATTTGAACAAACTTTCATCAATGAACTAATCAATGCCAATTTATTCCGCCCCGAGTTCCTGAACCGATTTGATGAAATTGTGTTGTTCCGCCCGCTAGGCAAAGCTGAACTATTGCAAGTTATCGACTTGATTTTGGCGGGAGTTAACCGTACGCTGGAGCCTCAGAAAATTCAAGTGGCCGTTGAGCCCGAAGGTAAACAGCTGCTCGTTGATGCTGGATACGACCCACGTCTTGGTGCGCGACCTATGCGACGCGTTGTGCAGCGCGCTGTCGAAAATACTGTTGCCAAGCAGCTGTTAGCAGGCACAGTCACGCCAGGTAGTACAACCATCATCACTGCTGAGCAGATTCGCGCGGCAGTAGGCGAGGCCCCGAGCGGCCGTCAGATTAGTTAGATGTTGCGATATCAAAAAACCTCTGTAGCCTATATGCTACAGAGGCGTAAATATCGTTCGTGGTACCCCGCACAGGAGTCGAACCTACAACCTTCGGTACCGGAAACCGATGCTCTATCCAGTTGAGCTAACGGGGCGTGTCAACTCGTCAGTAAAGATTTCAAGGTGATAATGACGAAAATGGTACACCCGGCAGGATTCGAACCTGCGACCCCTTGGTTCGAAGCCAAGTACTCTAATCCGCTGAGCTACGGGTGCATACCGAGTTAAATTATACCATACTTATCATTTGATGAAAATGACACAGTATATCAAGGGTGGTATAATATCACCATATGAATATTTTCACAGACATTTCTCTCAAACAATACACCACCATGCAGGTGGGTGGTAACACACACTTTTTGACAGAAGTCACGGCAGTGGAGGAGGTTCCACAGATATATCATGATGCTCAGTCGCGGCAGCTACCGGTTTTTGTGTTGGGTGGCGGCAGTAATGTGATCGCCAAAGACGAGGGTTTTGAAGGCATTGTGCTGCTCAATCGTATCAAGGGCTTTGAGGTTATGTCAGAAGATGAGGAATCAGTAACGCTCAAAATTGGCGCCGGTGAAGTTTGGGACGAAGTAGTAGCGCGAACGGTAGACATGGGTCTGAGCGGCATTGAAGCGATGTCTGCCATCCCCGGCACGGCTGGAGCTGCGCCAGTACAGAACGTTGGTGCCTATGGGCAGGAGATAGCAAATACCCTGGTGGAAGTTGAGGCGTATGATTCGACCAAAGATACCATGGTTATTTTGCCGGCTGAGCAGTGCCATTTTTCTTACCGTCACAGTATTTTCCGCAGTTCACAGATGGGTCGCTACTGCATTACGGCCATCACCATTCGCTTGTCGCGCCGCGCTCCACAGCCGCCGTTTTACGCTGGTTTGCAGCGATATCTCGATGAGCATCACATCACCGATTACACCCCAGCAGTCATCCGTCAGGCAGTGATTGCTATTCGGCGTGACAAACTGCCCGATCCGACCGTGATGCCTAACAGCGGATCATTCTTTAAGAACGCTATGGTTGATCAGGAAACATTGGACGCCATTCGTCAAACCCACCCCGAAGTGCCAAACTATGCCATGCCAGATGGGACTTATAAAATTCCGACTGGTTGGCTGATTGATCAAGCGGGTTTCCGCGGCAAGGAGCTGCATAACATGAAGGTTCACGACAAAAATGCATTGGTATTGACCAATCCTCATGCCGCAACCTATCATGACCTCGAATCTGCTCGCCAAGCCATCATCCAGGCAGTCTATGACCAATTCCACGTCCGCATTGAGCAAGAACCATTAGAATTATAGGCTTGCACTGACGCTCATTTCTGGTTATGCTTATACTATGAGTCGACGAACTGGTTTCACGGTTGTGGAAGTGATTATCGTGATGGCTATCATGGCTATTTTGCTGGCCATTGGTACCGTTAGTTTTCGGTCATATCAAGTTTCAACTCGTGACAAAACGCGTGAGGGTGATATCGCGACTATTCAAAATTATCTAGAATCATTATATCCTCGCGAACTGCGTGATTCATCAAACAATATCATCAAATCAGCTGGTAGCTATCCAGCGCATGTGATCAGCGGTGCAGGTGGTAGCGCCATGACTGATGCACTCTTTGATCAGATATTTTCCGAGTTGCCAGACGCTGCAAAAAAGGGTCCGTTGCCAGGAGAAAAGTTTGTCTCCGCTGGTGTTTTGCAGTACGGATTACACTCAACACCGCTGAATCGTTCAATGCTTATGTCTTACACCAGTGATTATAATACGCACAAACCATCAGGCCATGCCAACGGTGCTTATGCATATTTTGCCATCAACCGTTCAGGCAACCGCTGCATCACACTAACTGACGAATGCCAGGGCTACATCATCATGTATCATCTCGAGGGTCAACCTAATGAATGGAAAGTAGTGGAGAAGAGCAGGTGATGAGAAAAGGTTTTACCGTCGTTGAACTGATGATTACGTTGTTTGTTGCATCACTTTTTATCATCAGTGGCTATCAGCTGTACCAGGTAGTGGTCTTTCGCGGTAGTGATGCCCGCGAACTGTCGGAGGCCAGTACTTTGGCATATGAAGTGTTGCGTTCTGAAGGTACCTATCAAGAGATATCACAACTCTGCTTTGGCTCATCTCATCCTGAACAAACCATTACTCGCCACAATGCACTACTCGGAACAGTCAACATTACACTAAAACGTTGCCGCGTTCAGCCAAATGTCGGAGTGATGCGCGTAACGGCCACTGCCAAATATGACAATCCAGCAAAGGAAGTTTCTCATGCGGTCTATGTCTCACAGTAAGTCTCAGCGTGGTTTCACTCTGGTGGAGATGCTGGTGATATCGCCATTGGTGATCATCATTTTGGCGGGTATCGTCGGTATCGTCATCAGTTTGACGACGGAGTCCATGCGCACGACTGCTCGTTCTCAGCTGCAGAACGAAGTGCAGGCGGTGCTGGATCGTATGGAAGAAGACGTGCGCACTAGTCTGGTTATCAATCCTGACTCATCATTTGCGCTAAGTACCAATAATTTCGTCACCAATAAAAACCCACTAGCAACCGACCGGCGGCTGGTCAAAAAGGACTGTTCAGTGGCGAGCGCTGGGCTCCTGCTCGAAGAAGCCTTGTCATACAACTTGGAATATTCAGTCTCTGGCTCGAAGCTCATGAGAAAAGTCTCCATGAACGCGTGCCAAACCTCACCAAATACCTGGCAGCGTCCAAAGACAGAAACGGTGATGTCGTCAAATTCTGCAACTGATCTACAGATTGACTATATCAATATTTCCAGTTCTGAACCAAGTGCTGTCAGGATCAAATTGACGGCTAAACGCCAAGTTGCAGGTAGTGAAATCAGCTACACTGGTATCATGTATGCCAGGTCGCTCAACGCACAATGATAAAATGCTTGTGTTTTTAAAACCGCTCTGATACAATCAAAATTGTTAATAACTTAACCAAAAAATAGGGGGCAAATCAGAAATGATTTCTTCAAACAAAACTAAAGGTTTCACACTTGTTGAGCTCTTGATCGTGATCGTTGTTATCGCGATTTTGGCAGCAATCTCAATCGTTGCCTACAACGGTGTAACACTAAAAGCACGAGATGATAAGCGATCTTCAGATGCGCGCAATGTATTGAGTGCAATTTCATCATATCATGCAGATCAGGGTGAGTGGCTTGATGCTACAAACGCCACAAGCAAACTCGCGACCTTCAATACAATAAAGGTGCCATCTGATGTTTTAAGTCGGGTAACGGCTGACGAGCCTAGTGGTGCAGGTGCCGCAGAAAAAGATAGAATTCAGGTAAAGACTTGTGGCAGTCCTGTCTCTGGTGTTGAGATTGTCACTTGGAGTGAAGAGAAGAACGCTAAACGGGAATCTATTAAGGCGGGTAACTGCTAATCTTAGTATAGCGATATGAAGAAGACCCCCAGCATTGTAAGGCGGGGGTCTTTTATAAAGTATTCCAATATCTATTGCTGAGTCTGGTATAAATTTAGTACAAAAGTGGAAAGCTTTTCGCTAAAGATTCAGTCTTTTGCTTGAGTTCAGCATGGACACTCGGGTCATCTGTCTGAATTGCTGCAATGATCAGCTCGGCAATTTGCTTAATCTCAGTCTCTTTCATGCCGCGCGTCGTTACTGCTGGTGTGCCAAGCCGTAAACCGCTTGGGCGAAACGGCGGCAGGGTGTCGTTGGGGATGGCGTTGGCGTTGGCGGTGATGCCGCTGGCCTCCAGCCGCTCCTGAGCAGTTTTGCCGTCAATACCGAAGCTGCCATAAATATCCGCCAGCACCAAGTGGTTACTGGTGCCACCTGTTACCAATTTCAGGCCGCCGCGTTTCAGCTCATCTGCCAGCACGGCCGCATTCTTTACGATTTGCTGGGCGTATTCTGTAAATTCTGGGCGTAACGCCTCACCGAAGGCCACTGCCTTAGCAGCGATGGTGTGCATGTGCGGGCCACCTTGAGTGCCAGGGAAGACCGCCCGGTCGATGAGTGTTGGTAGGTTTTCCAAAGTTTTTTCTGGTCGCTTCAACGGATTGCCAACGACGCCTTTTGACAAGATCAAACCACCGCGCGGGCCGCGCAGGGTTTTGTGCGTGGTAGTGGTGATAACATGAAAGCCATAGTCAAACGGATTTTTGGCTTGGCCGCCGACGATCAGTCCAGCGATGTGGCTCATGTCCGCCATCAGCATGGCGCTGACTTCGCGTCCAATCTCGGCAAACTTGGCGTAATCCAGCTCTCGTGGGTAGGCCGAAAAGCCTGCCAAGATGATCTTTGGCCGATACTTTAGTGCCAATTCACGAATCTCTTCATAGTCAATTTCGCCAGTCTCGACATCCTTGATGCCGTAGCGGACAAAATTGTATTCGCGGGCTGAGCGGGTGACTGGTGCGCCATGCGTCAGGTGTCCGCCGTGCGCCAAATCCATCGCCAGGATGGTGTCGCCTGGCTCACACCACGCATAATACACCGCCTCGTTGGCTTGGGCGCCAGAGTGCGGCTGGACATTGGCGTGGTCAGCACCGAACAGTTGCTTGGCACGGTCAATCGCCAACTGCTCAATTTGGTCAGTGTTATACTGCCCGCCATAGTACCGTCGGCCAGGGTAGCCTTCAGAGTATTTGTTGGTAAACACGCTACCGAGCGCCTTGAGCACGTCTGGTGAAACGTAGTTTTCGCTGGGGATGAGCTCCAGTCCCGTTTGCTGTCGCTCAATTTCCGCAGCGATGAGTCGTTCAATTGCTTGATCTTCCATGTCAATTTCTCCTATATGACCCATTATACCATTTGTACTATTATATCATTTGTGATATACTGCCGGCATGAATACAGATCGATACATCCAAAAGATCGGTACGCTCATTGCGGAAAATCGTCAACGAAAAAATCTGACGCAGGCCCAATTAGCTGATGCTTTGGGGACGTCTCAGAGTGCAATCAATCGTATTGAAAGCGGTAAACAAAACTTGAGTCTCGAAATGTTGTCGCGTATCTCGGAGGTATTGAGCCATAACATTATGTTGCTTAACAAGACCGGCAAGATCAATTTCCGTGTCTCGGGTGGACACAAACTATCTGGTAGTATCGACGTCAAAACGAGTAAAAATGCCGCCGTGGCTTTGCTGTGTGCTAGTTTACTCAACAAAGGTAAAACGACATTGCGGCGAGTGTCGCGCATCGAAGAAGTTAACCGCATCATCGAAGTGCTTAACTCTATCGGTGTCAAAACAAGGTGGCTAGCAGGCAATGACTTGGAAATCACGCCACCAGCTCGGCTGAGGTTGGAAGACATGGACATCGCTGCTGCCAAGCGTACTCGCACTGTGCTAATGTTTCTCGGTCCGCTACTGCATCAGTACCATGACTTTCGGTTGCCGTTTGCCGGTGGCTGTAATCTCGGTAAGCGCACCGTAGAGCCACATTTGTCAGGTCTGAAGCATTTTGGGATGCAGGTGGAGGCGGAACCAGACAGTTATCACGCGACGGTTGATGTCACGACGGGTGATCGCACTATTGTCCTGACTGAACGTGGTGACACGGTGACGGAAAACCTCATCATGGCAGCGGCATTGTCGCCAACCAAAACCATCATCCGCAACGCCAGCCCAAACTACATGGTGCAGGACATCTGTTTCTACTTGGAAAAATTAGGCGTGAAGATAGGGGGCATCGGCACTACTACGTTGACCATCACCGGTAAAAAATCGATCAACCAAGCTGTTGAATACGCACCGTCTGAAGACCCGATTGAGGCTATGAGCTTCATCGCGGCAGCCGTGGTGACTGATTCGGAGATCACAGTGCGTCGAGCGCCAATTGAGTTTTTGGAAATTGAGCTAGCAACCTTGGCTGAAATGGGCTTGCGGTACGAGTTGAGCGAGGAATACCCAGCCGACAATGGCCGTACTCGTTTAGTGGACATCGCGCTGAAACACTCCAAGCTGGTTGCGCCAAAGGACAAGATTCACGCGCTGCCGTTTCCGGGGATTAATATGGATAATTTACCGTTCTTAGGGCTCATCGCTACCATGGCTGAGGGCAGGACTTTGGTGCACGACTGGAGTTATGAAAATCGAGCGATTTATTTCACTGAACTAAGCAAGTTAAACGCGCACATTGAGCTGGTCGATCCGCACCGAGTGTATATCAGCGGTCCGACCAATTGGAAACCAGCCGACGTTATCGCGCCACCAGCGCTTCGACCAAGTGTTGTCGTCTTTTTGGCAATGTTGGCAGCGCCAGGCCAATCAACCTTGCGCGACGTGTACTCCATCAACCGTGGTTACGAAGATCTGGCTCAACGCCTGAACCGCTTGGGTGCGCAGGTTGAAGTCATCAACGAATAACATCACCGCTTTGGGAACAAAAAGTGGAGATAATCTTTCATCATGCGCGCGCCAGAGATGATCGGTAGGTACGCTTTGAGCTGGCGATGAGTTAATTTTTCCAGCAGTGAATCATTTTGCATGATGCGTGCGGCTTTGTGCATGTTGAGATACAGTGAGCGAACTTCTTCGTCGTAGTTTTTGCCGCTAACTTCCAGACAAGCGATTGGTTTGATGTCTGCCACGCCACCGTCACTGGTGGAAATGAGCAATTTGAGATTGGCAATGTCTTTTTCCCATGAGGTACCGCAAGCCTCCCAGCCAACTTCTGGCACGTTGATGGCGATGTTTGAGCCAACTGCCAGCGCCCGGCCCAGCTCTTCATCATAATCTTGGATGTAGTGAACCCGCTCTTTTAAGATGGGGTCAGCGTCTACTAATTGTAAAATTTCAAGCAGTCGTTGATACATCACGGTGTCGCCTTGGTGAACTTTTCCTGCCAAAATGTAGTGCGCGTTATAATCAACCAAAATTTGCCTTAGCGCTTTAGGGTTGGTGAACGGCATGTATGGTCGCTTATAGTTCGCAAAGCGTCGTTTAAAGTCAAATAACAATGCATTCTCTGGTATTTGTACAGGATGGTTGTATTGATCTTTGCGGTGCTGTAGTACACGGTTTAAGGCGGTGCGACCAGCGCGGTGCATAGCACGGAGGTCTGACGCGGTCAACGTATCAATCTTGGCGTGAAAATTATCTGTCGGCAGCCCAAACTTATCAATGATTCCGCTTTCAGTGTAGAGTTGCAGGATTTCCGGCAGTACCCATGTTTCCAGGTCGATGCCGTTGGTGACGGCGTGAAATTTGACTTTATCGTTGTTGCGGTCACGGAAATTTGCTACGCGGGCGTGTAGTTTACTGACGCCATTTTTGGCTTCAGTCAGCTCAATTGCTAGCAAGTTTGGTCGCAGGCGATCATTACGAAATTGCTCCATCAGCCAGCAGCGCACCGCGTTGCTTTTGAGGTTTGGCAGTACCAATTTTTCAAATTGCGAGCGGTGGAATTCTGGTTCAGCTGCCTGGAGTAGGGTGTGGTTGGTGTAGAGTGTGTGTTTGCGTACGTAAACGATTGCTTCATATAGATTCATGCCGTTGGCGCATAGTTCATCCAGCCGAGCTAGTGCTGCAAAAATGGTCGCAGTTTCGTTGAGCTGGATGACAGCTGGCTTGATGCCCAGCAGCTTCAGCGCTTTATAGCCGCCAAATCCAAGGGCTACTTCTTGGTAGAGTCGGTGATCGCCCGAGCCTTCGCCTTCGTACAACTGTCCAAAGTTTGGCTCTGAGATGGTAACAAATTGCGTTGAGCCGAGTACCTTTTTGAAAATACTCAAACTGGCATCAGGAAACCCACGTGAACTGATGGACACTTCGTCGATGTATTCAAAGCCATAGTCTTGTGGTGAGACAGTTTCTGAAAACTCTTCCTGCGCCAGGTTGGTAATTTTTTGGTGCGATTCACTGCGGTAAAACGGCGTGACTACCACAAATGGCACATCTAATTTTTCTGCTACTCGCCGCGTGTCCGCTGCCAGCACGCCCAAACCACCGCCACCTTTGATGCCATTGGCTTTGTCGTAAATTTCCATTGTCCAGTAGATGTACGGCCTGGAGTTAGACAGTTGATGAGTCAAGCTACTACGTTCAATGATGTCATAAAATTCAGAGGCATCTTCGATGTCGTGTGGTCGGTACCTTGGTTTTTCTGTGTAAAAATATGGATCCATGATGCCCTTTATGGATGAGAATTATCTTAAAATTGGTGCGGGTGCGGAGAATCGAACTCCGATCTCAAGTTTGGAAAACTTGCATACTAACCGCTGTACTACACCCGCAAGCTTGTATGATTATAGCAGAAAGATGCTATAATGTGAATACGCCCTGATAGCTCAGCTGGATAGAGCAGAGGACTTCTAAGCCTAAGGTCGTAGGTTCGAATCCTACTCGGGGCGCCACAGTATTACGAGTATCAATTATGGATGCGAGTCACAAGCCACGCATGTCTCGAGAAATGATGATGAGACTATCTGATCCTCGACGAGGGTCGATTGACGGTTTTACTGCGTACGGACATACGGGACGAAGCATCAACAGAAAACATCGGGCAAATTCAGATCGCCAATACATCAATAATTATCAAAGCTCTGCCATGGCTAGCTGCCACGGGCATGTGCGTCGCTTTGGCATGGAACTAGGGGTTGTAGCTTCGGGGCATGATCATAAATCCAAGCAGTCGGCAGAGCAGAGTCTTTCAAACAGAAAACCGCACACTGCCAAGACTAAAACAGATAGGCCGAATCGGCAATCTTCAAATGCCAATGCTCGCCCAATGGGGCTTAACAGACCACGATCATCTTTTCATGAGCCGTCTTCCCGTCGGTATAACCCATATGGATAAGGCAAAATAAAATCCTCACACGCGTGTGAGGTTATTTTTGGAGGGCCAGGAGGGGCTCGAACCCTCGACACCCTGCTTAAGAGGCAGGTGCTCTAACCAGCTGAGCTACTGGCCCATGTGTGTGATTTTAGCACATATTATGCCACAAATCAATGCTTGGGGCGAATGATGGGGGTCGAACCCACGGCCTCCGGAGCCACAATCCAGCGCTCTAACCAACTGAGCTACATCCGCCATGCGCAAGCTTCTAGCATTATACCATAGCTGATACCTGTACTCAAGCAGGCTCATTTGGTAGAATGATAGAGATGAAAATACTGACTGGTACAGATTTGGCAAGTTTTATCAAAGAGCGTCAAGCCAAGCAAGTTCGCGCATTGCGTCAAGCGTGGCATATCCAGCCGCGTCTGGCAATTGTCACCAATACCGACAACCCAGTAATTGAAACGTATATGCGATTGAAGCGTAACTATGGCGCGGATATTTTGATTGATACAGAAATTCACCACGTGGAAGATGTATTGGCAACGGTGCGGCAGCTGAATGCGCGAGAAGATGTGCAGGGAATCATCGTCCAACTGCCGTTGAAAGACCCAACTCAGACGGATGAAGTATTGGCTGCGGTTGCGCCAGAAAAAGATGTCGATGGGCTGAATCCTCGTTCGTCGTTTGAGGCGGCAACACCAACGGCTATCAATTGGCTATTGTCGGGCCACGGTATTGATTTGTCCAAAAAACGCATCGCTGTGGTTGGTCATGGTCGGCTGGTGGGCGCGCCATTGGCGGACATGTGGCGTCGGTCTGGTTTGGAGCCGGTCGTCTTCGACATGGGAGATGATCTGGCGCGGTTGGTGGATTTTGAAGTGATTGTTACCGCCACGGGTAGCCCCGGTATTATTTCATCTGATATGGTGCAGCCTGGTGCAATTGTGGTAGATGCCGGCACCGCGTCTGACAAGGGTAAAATAGTTGGCGATGTTGCCAAAGAAGTGCGTGACCGGCAGGACGTGTCGATGACGCCCGAAAAAGGCGGCGTTGGACCGCTGACGGTGGCGGCGCTGTTTGATAATTTGATCAATGCCTGCCTGGCTATTGCCAATCGGCAAAAACAGTAGGTGAATTAGCCGATAACGTCTTTGACTTTGCTGACCACTTGGCGTGGTGTCAAGTTTGCTTTGACGATGTAGCTGTGAATGTTGAGGTCTCGCAGTTCGTCAGGCGCTTCTTCTTCGCTCAAATTCGTCAGGACGATAACTGGCACGGTTTTGCCCCACGCGTGAGAGCGAATTTTTTTCAAGGCAGTCAGCCCGTCCATCTCCGGCATTTGTAAATCAAGCAAAATGATATCTGGGGTAAATTTCTCAACCAATTCGACGCCCACTTTACCATCGGCTGCGAGTCGTACGTCAAAATCATCAGCCTCAAATTTCATGCGGTACATCTGGCTAATGGCTGGATCATCTTCGATAATGGCAATTTTCTTCATAGGCTCATTATAGCACAGATATCTGGACGAGAAGGCTGAAATCGCTTATATTTATATGCATGGATAGAGACTATGGGCAATCTCTGAAAAAAACGACTAATGTCTTAAAAACCAGTCGGATGCGTAAGCAAGAATTTTTTGCTGAGATGGGCATGTTGTTACTACGCAGTACTGACTTGGACGTATTTTTGAAGCGCATGAAGTGTTTTTTGCGGCGGTCATTTCAGGCAGAGTCTGTGACGCTGGCGGTGAAAATTGGTGACAGCTTCAGGCTGGAGAGCACCAGCAAGCGAGTTCTTCCGGCAATTGACGTGGCGCGATTGACAAAGCATATTCATCGGCACTATCGCTACAATGAAGTGATATTGGCCAAAGATTTGGCGGATGAATCGTTACAGCAAAGTTTGGCGATGTATCACATTAAAGTCATTTTGCCACTGGCCATGGACCATGAATGCGTTGGTTGTGTGTTGTTTGGCAGACGAGCCAAGCGCTACACACGGCGAGACATTTCTCTCCTGGAAACCATGAGCGGTGAGTTGGTGGTGGCAGTCAAAAACTCACTCGCCATGGCTGAGGTGCGGCAGCTCAACGAGACGTTACAACAGAAAATCATCGATGCAACGAGGGAACTCAGGATTAGCAACCGCCAACTACAACGACTGGATGCCGCCAAAGACGAATTCATCTCCATGGCATCACACCAGCTACGAACTCCGCTCACCAGTATCAAGGGCTATTTGGATATGATGCTGGAGGGCGACTTGGGGCCGATCAACGCGACGCAGCGCACTGTATTGACCGAAGCCTTTGGCTCAAGTGAAAGAATGGTGCAGCTGATTGGCGACTTTTTGAGTGTGTCCAGGCTGCAAACGGGCAAATTCGTCATCAACCGTCAAGCAACTGACTTGGTGCAGTTGGTTAAGGACGAGGTCGCATTCCTCAAAACCATGTCCAAACAGCGACATGTCAAAATAGCAGTGGACATTGATAAAGACATCCCGCAACCCATGGTGGATGGTGAAAAATTACGACAGGTGATGATGAACATGATTGAAAATGCACTGTATTACTCAAAGCCTGACACGACCATCAAAGTAAAGCTGACCAGAGATGGTGGCGACGTGGTATTTACCGTCAAAGACACTGGCATTGGCGTCCCTGAGGCTGAGCAAGCAAATTTGTTCAGCAAGTTTTTCCGTGGCTCAAATGCTCGCAAAAAACGCCCGGACGGCACAGGAATTGGGCTGTTTTTGGCACGCAAAGTTGTCCTGGCACACGGCGGCCAGATGGTATTTGAATCAAAAGAGAGTAAAGGCAGCACCTTTGGGTTCCGTCTGCCGGTGAAGTAGGTGGTGTCAGAATAAGCTCATGACACCCGAAACAATGATGATGAGCGCAACGATGATGATGGCGACAGTGCGTGCAATGCTGAGCTGTCGTTGGTGATCATGACGCCACTGACCAAACCGTGAACGGTTGACCGCGCTAACGCGGGTGATTGACGGTCGCTTGGTGGCAGCGTCAATACCAGTGTACTTTTTGTTGCGTTTCTTCTTTTGCTTTGCCATGGATATTATTATATAAGAAACGACGCCAAATGAGAAATGAAGCGAAAAATTACACCAGCCGCCTGTAGACAACTGACTGATAATTTGCTATAATTCGTGACGTTGGCCTTATCGTCTAACGGTTAGGACACCAGGTTTTCATCCTGGCAATCCGGGTTCGATTCCCGGTAAGGTCACCACTATGAACTTATCAAAATATAGGCAGCTTTGGCTGTCTATATTTTCGTTGTATATTGCTTGTGGTTAGGTTACAATGAAAGCATAAAGATAAGACTGTTGGAGGGCCTAATGTCCAAGAAGCGCAACCGGAAAAAGAACAAGCAATATAGATTTTTACTGTTCCTAGGTAGCCTAGCAGTACTGCTTATTATTGCCGTGGCTGGGTTATATATTCGAAATGAAAATAGATTAACTGGTGTTCAGAGCAAGATGTCTGAGTATCTGAAAAATAAATATAAAGAAGACTTTAAGGTCGAAAGACCCGAGTATAAACACGGAGGTTTTGGGGTCAACGGTATATGGATGTCGCAAGCATACCTAGTGTCAAACCCAAAACTAAAATTTGACATCGATTGCAGCTATTTGAACCCCTCTGACTGTAGCGACCAATACATCGCTGCCATCTGGTCAGTCCAAGCCAGTAAGGAGTTAGAATCTATCATCAAAGAAGTTAACGCTAATAGCAATGGCTATAAAGCAGATAGTGTACGGGCAGAAATTGTCTTATCTGAAGATTTGGTAGATTCTGTGAATAAACAGTCTAAGTATGAGGACAATAAAACCAAGGACAAAGGCTTCCTATATAGATTAATAATAGACGCTCCGAATGACAGCCAAAAGGCCTCTTATATATTCAAAATTGTAGAGAAATTGAGAGAAGAGAGTATTTACAGCATAAAAATAGATACCAATAGTAAAAATCGTTCAATTGGAAGATGTACAATATTCTTAGACAAAAAAGACTTAGGGTCTGAAAATAGCCTAGACAATTGCATTAATAAAACAGGGGAGTAGAAAATGTCGTTGAGTACGTTAGACTATCTGAATTTAAGCGCACTAGCATACTTAGATTTTGATAAATTAGCAATAGGGAAAAACATAGCCCAGCTCATAGGAGATAAAGTTATTCCGGAAAAAGATTTAAACAAGCCTGAGCTCTCTGTCCTCAAAGATCCCTCTAGCCCTCTCCGTTCTTATACTCTCGTATATTTTGAAAAAGATGATGTTTCTGGTTTTGCTGGGGTAGCTTTTAGATCTCCTTCCGGGAAAATTGTTCTTGCCTTTCGTGGTACCGAACTCGACAGAGGGTTTCTGCCGGCCTTGAGTGACATTGCTACAGATACACAAATTGGTTCCATGGTTTTGTCGCCCTTGGCGCAATTTTGGGATACGTTGGAATTTGCTCAGTCTGTCGTCGCACGAGTTACAGGCAATGATAATATTAGCAAAAAAGATGCCCTCAAATATCTTCGATACAACAACGCTACTGCTACCGGTCATTCACTGGGTGGTGGCCTGGCCTCCTATCTGACATATAGAACCTCAGACTTTTCGTCAGGAGGTCATTATGGAGGTATTCAAGCGATTACCTTTAATGCTGTTGGAATAGGAACTAATCTTCTTGACGTGTCTGCCCTGGCTAGGCTTAACGAGTACAATGTGACCGACCATGTAAATTCCCTGGACTGGGTTGGGATGTACGGTGTACCGATGGGCAGCACGATACAGCATATAGATACCTCAGATCTGGACTACAAACGAGTCAACTTTAACGCCCTTGGTAAAATGCTGGCCGTTAGGCTGCGGCTTAGTAAGGGCAATATAGATATGCTAGAATATAAGCGTCAAATAAATAATATAAAAAATACTATCGCAGGCGGGCCGGGCAGATATTCGGTTACTGATACAATGGCTGTCTATAGTGGGTATGAGGGAGTTGGGGGTAATGATGGCTCGGGCCTCTTCAATACTTCTCGGCACAATTTGGACAGGTTTCTATGTGATGATCCAAGTAAGCCCGGATTGCAATATAAAATGACAGAAACCGTAGCAGATCAAAAACTTTCGGTTCGTAATCTGCGTGATTTGTTTAATTTAATTAATGCTTTTCAAGTTATTGAGCGTGCAAAGATTGATAAGAACTATACCACGGATGTTATCAGTAGACCTCCATTGCAGACGACCATATCACAGGGTGGTATTACATATTACAATAACCTTGTGACTTTGCCTGACGGCTCTATATCTAGCCATCCGTACAATCACGATCAAATAGCATATGCAAATTATGTTGTGCAACAATTTGAACGTCGCTTGGCTTCAGGTGATTTCATGTCAGCATATGTCGATACGCAGAAAGCTCAAGCTGATCAAGACCGCCGTATTGACCCGCTGGTATTTGACTTGGATGGTGACGGAATAACGACAATATCAATTGACGAGTCGAATACATTCTTTGACTTGGATAATAGTGGTTTTGCTGAAAGAACGTCGTGGATTGGATCGGGAGAGGGGTTGCTAGCTTATGACAGAAATGGTGACGGAATCATCAATGGTGGTAATGAATTATTTGGCGACCGTACACTGATGAAAGATGGTAAGACATTGGCGTCAAGTGGCTTTGCGGCGTTGGCAGAATATGACGATAACAAGGACGGTAAGATTGATAACAACGACGCAATATACACGTTGCTACGAATCTGGCAAGATTCTGACGGTGACGGCGTCACCTCTGCTAGTGAATTGAAACAGTTGGTTGATTTGGGGATTGTGTCCATTGGACTGTCGTACAGCAACACCGGCGTGACCGATAGTGCGAACAATGTTCAAGTGCGAACGGGGACATTTACTCTAGCAGACGGTAGTTCTCGGATGACTGGTGAATATCTGCTAAATCGCGATCCGTTGCAATCTATCGACCCATCACTAGTTAGCGTTTCTGACGACGTTGCACTATTGCCAAACGTGCAGGGGGCGGGTAATGTTGGTTCGTTGCATAAGGCAATCATGAAAGACGAATCCGGCTCCTTGCATGATTTGGTAAAAGAATTTGTCCAGGAAAAGAATAGCATAAAGCGCGAGGCTTTAACTAGGGAGATTTTAGTGCACTGGGCGGGCGTAGGTTCTGTTGATCCAAAGAGCCGTGGTAGTGCGTTTGACGCGCAGAAACTAGCTGTATTGGAGAAGTTCTTTGGCACAGAGTTTCGAGGTTCACCGAATACGAATGCAGCACTTTTGCTACAAAAATCGTATGATAAATTATTTGAAGTTGTATATGTGTCATTGGTCTCGCAGGTACAATTAAAAGATATAATGGCAAGTATAAAAGTCGAATCCGATGTTGTCTCATTTAAAGATACTTTCAAGGTGCTAGATGCTACAATTTTTCAAGATGCTAAAGCTGGTATTGATTTACTGAGTGAATTTGCACGAGTCATGAAATATCATGGGCTGAAAAAGAGCGTAGAGTTTGAGAATTTGCGCAATTACTATGTTAAGCAATCAGCAGAGTATGGTCGTATTATTGACTTTGCGGGTGAGAAAGTACTCAATGGTACAGATAAGGGAGACTCTCTCAATACTAAAGATGACTACACACTAATTGCCGCTGGAGATGGTGATGATGGTCTATATGCTGATAATAACGACAATGTTCTCTACGGTGATGCTGGCAATGATACGATTTATGGCATGGGTGGCGATGATGTGCTTGTTGGTGGTGTAGGTAATGACCAACTCCGTGGTGGAGCTGGTGATGATATTTACCGTTTTTCGAGAGGAGACGGCACTGATTATATTGAGGAGACCGACGGCTTTGATACAATCCAGCTTGGTGAGGGAATTTTGCCAGAGGATGTTATTTTGCAGACTGTCTCAGGCTACGGTAATAAAATATCTTTGGCGATTACCATCAAAAATACAACCGACAAGATTGTAGTAGATGGTCATTTTGGTACGCGTATTTACAATAGTGACCGTTTGCACGCTGATAATCCAGGAAGTCAAATTGAACGAATCACTTTCAGTAATGGTGCATCTTGGGATATTGATGAAATTTATCGTCGTGCACATGATATGGTTGGTACAGAGAATGCAGATTATCTGGCATCGTTTGAGGATGGAGCCTATACCTATCATGGATTAGGCGGTAATGATAGTATAGTCGGTGGTTCTGCTAATGATTTTCTGTATGGCGATGACGGAAATGACACGATATATGGTCATGGTGGAAATGACGTTTTGTCTGGCGGAGCGGGTGATGACCAACTCCGCGGTGGAACTGGTGATGATGTCTATTTATTCTCTCGCGGCGATGGTGTCGACTATATTGAAGAAACTGACGGTTTTGATACGATTCAATTTGGTGAGGGAATATCACCGAACGATGTCGTTGTCCGTGTCGTATCGACTGAGGAAAAAAGCATTTCGTTGGAACTGTCCATTGTGGGTACTAAGGATAAGATAGCGGTTAATTATCATTTTGGCCGGTACAGTTACTATCAGCAAGAGGATATTGCTAGCACTGGTAATCAAATTGAGCGGGTTATGTTTGCCGATGGTACGGCATGGGATCTTGATGAAATCTATCGTCGTGCACATGATATGGTGGGCACTGATGGTAACGATAATTTTAGCATGGTCGGCAATGCGCCAGTGATTTACCACGGGCTAGCTGGTAATGATAATATTAGTGGTAGGAGCGGTAAAGATATACTTTACGGTGATGCTGGTGATGACTACATCTCTGGTGGTGGTACGCTCATTGGTGGAACAGGTAACGACAACATCCGCGGAAGCAAGGGCGATGACATTTATATATTCAACCGCGGTGATGGGCAGGATCTAATTACTGATACTGGTGGCATGGATACAATTCGTTTTGGTGATGGTATTCGTCCTGATGATATCGTCATCAAGCGTGTTGGCAATGGCTACGGGCATAATCTTGAGCTATGCATCAAAGATACTGATGACAAAGTGGCGGTATATGAACATTTTGGCACAAATTCATACTGGGGCTC
Organism: Candidatus Saccharimonadota bacterium; assembly: GCA_905372835.1. Classification (GTDB taxonomy): domain Bacteria; phylum Patescibacteriota; class Saccharimonadia; order Saccharimonadales; family Saccharimonadaceae; genus Nanosynbacter. The sequence continues at coordinate 308,532 of CAJPQK010000001.1, forward strand.
GGTAGACAATCCAGCAGCGCAAATTGAACGGGTTGAGTTTGCCGATGGTACGGTGTGGACGAAGGAAGATATTGACGACAAGATGCACAATAGAACTGGCACTGACGGGTCAGATATACTAGAAGCATACGGTAAGCGTGGCGTAGTGTATCACGGACTGGGTGGTGACGATAATCTCAGGGGTGCCACAGGGGATGACCAATTATACGGCGAGGATGGCGATGACAGAATTTCTGGCGGAGAAGGTAACGATTTGATCGTTGGTGGTAGAGGCAACGATATAATTGATAGCTTCCGCGGAGATGACACTTACGTCTTTAATCGCGGTGATGGTAAGGATGTTATTACAGACTATAACGGGTTTGATACGGTTCATTTTGGTGAAGGGATTAAGCCAGAGGATATCGTACTAAAACGAGTTTACGCGAATAGAGAATTGAGTCTTGAAATATCCATTAGAGGTACTGAAGATGCGGTTACTTTTATCAGCCACTTTGACCCAGTAAAGTCATACTTGACTGCAAATTATGCACTAGAACAGATTGCGTTTGCCGATGGTACTGTGTGGACGAAAGATGACATCGATTACAAAATGCATCATTTGACCGGCACGGAAGAAAATGATCAGCTAGCGGCGTACGATAAGGCGGACGTAGTGTATTACGGACGCGGCGGCGACGATAATCTCAGAGGTGGTGTAGGCAATGATCAACTCTACGGTGAGGATGGTGATGATCAACTCTACGGCGATGAAGGTAATGATTTGATCGTTGGCGGGAAGGGTAATGACAAAATAACTAGTATTGCGGGTGATGATGTTTATGTCTTTAATCGAGGTGATGGTAAGGACATCATTACGGACTATAACGGGTTTGATACGGTTCGGTTTGGTGAAGGGATTAAGCCAGAGGATGTTGTATTAAAACGGGTGTATGTAAATAGGGATTGGAGCCTTGAAGTCTCTCTAAAAGACACTGAAGATATAATAACTTTCATTAGTCATTTTGACCCAGTAAAGTCATACTTGACTGCAAATTATGCACTAGAGCAAATTACATTTGCCGACGGTACCGTTTGGACAAAAGAAGATATTGATGATAAGATGCATCATTTGACTGGCACGGAAGCTGACGATCGGCTGGCGGCTTACGATAAAGCAAGGGTGGTATATCATGGACGTGGAGGTAATGACACGCTTGTCGGTAGTGAGGGCAATGACGAACTTTATGGCGAAGATGGCGATGACAGAATCTCTAGTGGGGAAGGCAATGATTTAATCGCCGGCGGTAGAGGCAACGATATAATTGATAGCTTCCGTGGTGATGATATTTATGTCTTCAATCGCGGTGATGGACAAGATGTAATTAATGATTACGACGGCACTGACATTATTCGTTTTGGTGAAGGTGTAAAACCAGAAGATATTATCGTTTCACGCGTCCCTTGGTATAGTGATTATAATCTCGTCCTGTCGCTTAAAGACACTGACGATAAGATTACTGTTGTCAGTCATTTCGGCTCATCAAACTACAGTGGCTACTATGCAACGCCGCAGCGAAGAATTGAAAGGTTTGAGTTCGCTGACGGTACTGTGTGGACTGCTGAGACAGTTGATGATAAAATGCATAATCTAGTTGGTACTGATGCGAAAGATAATCTCGCTGCCTATGATGATAAGTCAGTGACGTATTATGGTATGGGTGGCGATGATACACTTCAGGGGCGTAAGGGTAATGATATGTTGATTGGTGGTATAGGTGATGACTATTTGCTTGGCGATGTAGGCGATGATACCTATGTCTTTGCTCGAGGCGACGGTAAAGATAGAGTGTTCGACTTTGGCGGCAACGACACAATACGGCTTGGACATAATCATACGGAGGTTATGTTTAAGAAGATATATAGTGCCGACTTATTGTTAGAAATGCGTGGCTCAAGTGACTCTGTTCAGATACAAGAATGGTATAATTACAATAGCGACCGAAGAATTGAAACAATTCAGGCCGAAGATGGCTATACTATTCAGCCCGAAAAGGTCCAGCAGTTAATTCAAGCTATGGCATCGTTCGGTAATTCACATGGTATGAATTGGCAACAGGCTCTTGAAGCACACCCAGTTGAAGCACAATCTATCATTTCGCAATATTGGACGGCGCCAACCGCTTAAGCTTTGGCGTGCGGCGCTATTTTGTTACACTAGTGAAAACTGAGGTGGGAGTAAGTAGTGTTTTGTTGTGACTAAAGAGCAGAAAAAACTTGATCCCGGTCTGTATTGTTTCGTGAATATCGCGCAGTTTCATGGGTTACCGGCTGATCCAGAGCAGATTTCGCATGCCTTGGCTATCGACCCGAAGGTTGGTATGAGCGAGGCAGATATGTTGCGTGCGGCGCGATCGCTGAAGTTAAAAGCCAAGGCTGCTAATGTTTCGTATAAAACGCTAGCGAAACTGCCGTTGCCTGCTGTAGTTGGTTTGAAAAAAGAAAAGTTTGCTTTGCTCGCCCGAGTGGATAACGGAAAATTGCTGATGCTAATGCCCGATGGCACGCCACCAACCGTGCTGACTAAAGTACAATTTGAGCGTAAATGGACTGGCCGCGTGGTGTTATTTACGCAGCGTTTTTGGAAAGAAGCGGACAGGAAATTCAATCTCAAATGGTTTATCCCAACGATTATCAAATACAAAAAGCCACTACTTCAGGTATTGCTGGCGGCGCTGGTAGTGCAGATTATTGGCATTTTCACGCCAATTTTGACGCAAGTTGTCATTGATAAAGCTCTCGCGCATCATAGTATCTCGACGCTTGACGTCATCGTTGGTGGGTTGGTGATTATCGCGCTGTTTGAGGGGATGCTCGGCATCGCTCGTAATTATATTTTCACCCATACTACTAGCCGGATTGACGTAATTTTGAGTTCGCGGTTGTTTCGGCACTTATTTGCCTTGCCGCTGCGGTATTTTGAAACCCGTCGAGTTGGTGACACCACGGCGCGGGTGCTGGAACTGGAGCGAATCCGGGCTTTTTTGACTGGTACGCCGATGACGGCGCTGATCGACATTAGTTTTATGTTTGTCTACATTATCGTCATGCTATTTTATAGCACGACATTGACGTGGGTGGTGCTAGGCAGCTTACCGGTATTTGCGATATTGTCTGGTATCATCACGCCGCTACTTCGCCAGCGTTTAGATGAAAAATTTAATACTGGCGCTGAGTCTCAGTCATATTTGGTTGAGTCAATCACTGGTGCGCAGACTATTAAATCGTTTGCGCTGGAGCCGCAACTGCAGAAAAAATGGGAAGGCCGGCTGAGTAATTATGTTCGCGCTAGTTATAAAACTAATTTACTGTCAGGCAATGCTGGTGCGCTTGGTCAGTTGATTCAAAAATTGTTTGACATTGCCATTTTGTGGGTCGGTGCGCATATGGTGATGGCAGGCAGCTTGACGATTGGCGGGCTGATTGCTTTTCGGATGCTGAGCGGTCGGGTGAGCGGGCCTGTATTACGCCTCGTGCAATCATGGCAAGATTTTCAACAAACAGGTATTTCCATGAAACGGTTGGGCGATATTTTTAATACCAAGCCTGAGCCAACGCTTGATCCGAGTAAGTCGCGTCTGCCGAGCATCACTGGTGATGTGCGGTTCGAGCATGTGCGGTTTCGTTATACGCCAGATAGTCCGGAAGTCATTCGTGACGTGTCGTTTGGCATTCGTCCTGGCACGGTGGTCGGCGTGGTTGGGCGCAGCGGTTCGGGTAAAAGTACGATTTCTAAATTATTGCAACGATTGTATGTGCCAGAATCAGGCAAGATTTTGATTGACGGCGTCGACATTGCTACGACTGACCCGAGCTGGTTGCGCCGGCAAATTGGTGTGGTCTTGCAGGAAAACTTTTTGTTTAATGCCAGCGTGCGAGACAATATTGCGGTACATGCGCCGAGTAGTAGTATGGACGACATCGTAAGGGTGGCAAAAATTGCTGGTGCTCATGAGTTTATCGCCGAATTACCTAATGGTTACGACACGATGGTTGGCGAAAAAGGCGAAGGTTTGAGCGGCGGGCAAAAGCAGCGTATCGCTATCGCCCGGGCGCTGCTACATAATCCTAAAATCCTGATTTTTGACGAAGCGACATCGGCGCTGGATTATGAGTCAGAAAATATTATTCAGAAAAACCTCAAGCAGATTACGGCTGGTCGAACGGTCATCATCATCGCGCATCGTTTGTCAACGCTCAAGTCGGTCGATAAAATCATGGCCATTGATCGCGGCCAACTGGTTGAATATGGTACGCCGGCGGTGCTGCTGAAAAAGAATGGTTTGTACGCGTACCTGCATAGTCAACAGTCAGGAGACGAAGCATGAGTTGGCTAAAACGCGATCGGCTGCAGTATGAATTTTTGCCAGCAGCTGAGGAAATTGTTGAAACGCCAGCCGCTCCGCTGGGTGCGTTGGTGGTTTGGCTAGTTACATTGTTGCTGATTGTGGCGTTGGCATGGTCATATTTTGGCAGGATTGATATTGTAGCGGTAGCTAACGGTAAAATATCCACCGAAGGCAGTACCAAGATTATCCAGCCGGCGATTTCTGGCGTGGTGACAAATATTAATGTGCGTGAAGGCCAGCGTGTTAAAAAAGGCGAAACTTTACTGGCGCTTGATAAAACAACTGCCGAAAAAGATGTTGCTACCGCCAACCAAAGCCTTAACGCGGCGCGAGTCGAGCGCGATATTTTGCGGCGGCTAGCTGTTGGCGGCAACACTGACGAGATTATCAACAACGCAGATTTACCAGATGAGACTAAAGCCATGTTGCGGCAATTTGCCGTCTCGCAAACCGCGCTTTCTGCAGCCAGGCAGCAAGCTGCAAATGGTACGATTTCTAACCACCAGCAACAATTACAATTTAATCAGCAAGCGAAAAACCAGCTGGAAACCAACGCGCAAAATCTTAAAAATCGCAAAGCTGAGATTGAAAAACAATTACCAAACGCCAACCCTGTCGATAAGCTGCGCCTGCAGAATGAACTGAGCAATATTGATCAGCGAATCACTAGCGCTGATAGTGCCGTGCTTGGTCAAAATCAGCAACTGCTGCAATCACAGTCGGCGCTCACTCAGGCGCAAAATCAATCGCAAACCCAAACTGCCGAAACCAACAGCGCTTTTAATAATCAAATCATCACGGCAGAAAAAAGAATTATCGAGCTGGAAAATAATCTGGTGAAAGCCAAACAAATTTTAGCGCAGACTACCATCACTGCGCCTGTTGATGGTACGGTACTGTCGCTAACGGTGAAAACGATTGGCGGCGTGGTGAATGCTGGCCAGCAGCTGGCGCAAATTGTGCCAGAAAAAGCACCGCTTTATGTTGATGCGGCGCTAGATAATCAAGATATCGGTTTCGTTAAACCTGGCCAACGCGTGGTCGTTAAAGTTGCCACGTATCCATTTCAACGTTATGGTTACTTGGAGGGGACAGTTGAAGATATTAGCCCCGATGCTATTCAGGACGATAAGAAAGGCCTCATTTATAAAGCTAAAATTAAATTGAATGATGATAAAAGCTCCAAGCAAAATCAACTCAAATTACTACCAGGTATGAGCGTCTCCGTAGAAATTACTACCGGCCAGCGCCGTATTATTGAGTTCTTCCTCGACCCGTTGATAACCAAGACAGAAGATAGTCTGAAAGTCAGATAACACAACCATTTTCCATCACTGTTATTTCGTGATATAATTTAAAAAATGAGTAAACCTATTTTTAAACGTACCAAGATTTTGGCAACAATTGGTCCTGCAACCATGAGCCAGGAAAAAGTATCGGAGCTGATGGCCGCTGGCGCCAATGGCTTTCGCCTAAACTTTAGCCACGGTAGCTACGAAGAGCGCACGCAGCAGATTGAGTGGATTCGTACTGCCAGTCGCGAGCAAGACAAGCCAGTCGCGATTTTGCAAGATTTGCAAGGTCCAAAAATTCGTCTGGGCATTTTGAAAGACAACATGTTGGAAGTGAGGACTGGTGATATGTTGGTTCTGGATTCAGAAATTGCTGAACATGACGGAAGCTTTAATCTTCCAGTGCAATACAACTTGGCCAGCAAGATGAAAGTTGGCGAGCCGCTGTACATGTTTGACGGTAAAATTCGTTCAATTGTGCGCGAAATCGTCAGCGAAACTGCCATCAAGGTTGAGATTCAGAATGACGGCTTTTTGATGAGCCGAAAAGGTCTGAACTTGCCTGACACTGATTTTGGTGGCGACATCTTGACGCAGAAAGATTTGGAAGATATTGAGTGGGGGGCTAGCCGAGACTTTGATTATGTTTCTTTGAGCTTCGTGCAGTCAGCATCTGATATCGTTGACTTGCGGCAGCGTTTGTTGACGTTTGGTTCTGAAGCGCAGATCATCGCCAAGATTGAGACAAAATCTGCCATCTCTCCAGAAAACCTGGAAAAGATCGTGCAGTTGAGTGATGGTGTCATGGTGGCGCGAGGAGACTTGGCGGTGGAAGCTGGTGCTGAGATTGTGCCAGTTGTGCAGCGCCGGGTTATCACGCTGTGTCGTAAGCACGGTAAGATGGTGATTGTGGCAACTCAGATGATGGGTAGCATGGTTGACAATCCTGAGCCAAGCCGCGCTGAAGTGAGCGACGTGGCAAACGCGGTCATCCAGGGTGCTGACGTGGTGATGTTGTCTGATGAGACTGCTAATGGTAAATACCCAATTGAAGCTGTTGAATCAATGCGAAAAACCATTCTCTACACTCAGGAGCACAGTGACGTCATGCCGGTGGCGAAGAGCGAATCTCGTCAGAAGAATGACGCAGTCATCAGCTACACAGCCGCTCGTTTGGCGCGTGACCTCAACGCGGACGCCATCGTGGCAGAAACAGACACTGGTGCTACAGCCGTCAATATTGGTGCATTCCGTCCAAACATGCCAATCATCAGCCTTACAGACAATCTCAAGACAGCGCAAAAGCTGGCATTGAACTACGCAACTCGTGTGTATATGCGTCCACCAGAGAACTGTCATGGTATCGAGTTAGCACGTGATTTGAAAAATGAAGGCTACTTTGGCGACGGTGTGGCAACGTTAGTGCTGGTCAATGGTCATCGTCCAGGCGCCGGCAAAACTGATACGATACGTGTTTTGACACTGGAGTAAATGATTAGTATATAGGATATCAAAGGGTGGGCAAACGATTTTTCAAACAGACAATTCATGACGTTGACTTGCGCCATAAAACAGTGTTGGTGCGCGTTGACTACAATGTGCCATTGCTTGAAAATGGCGAGATTTCTGATGATTTACGGATTCGTGCCAGTTTGCCCACCTTGAAATATCTGTTGTCGCAGCATTGTAAAATTGTGCTGATTAGTCACTTGGGTCGCCCGCAAGGTCGAGACGAAAAATATAGTTTAGCACCAGTCGCTGTGCGCTTGTCAGAATTGTTGCATTATCCAGTGAAATTTGTTGATGATTGTGTGGGTGATAAAGTTCGTCAAACAGTGCGGCGATCTTCTGGTGCAATCATTTTGTTGGAAAATTTGCGATTTTATCCTGAAGAAGAAGCTGACGACACGCAGTTTGCGCGCTCAATTGCTCGGGCTAGCCAAGCTGATTATTTTGTGCAAGACGGCTTTGCGGTGGTGCACCGAAAACACGCCAGTACGCATGAAATTACCATGTATATACCTGGGGTGGCGGGTGACTTGGTTTGTGCTGAATATGACGCCATCACTCGCGCCATGCTTAGTCCCAAGCGGCCGCTAGTCGCCATCGTCGGCGGTGCCAAAGTTTCTGACAAAATCGGCATGATTCATGAGTTTATCAATAAGGCTGATCAGATCTTGATCGGCGGCGCCATGGCAAATACCTTTTTGGAATACAAGGGGTACAATATGGGAAAAAGCCGCGTTGAGCCAGGCCAGCACGACGTCATTCGCCAGATTTATCAAGCAGTGGAACAAAAAGTTGGTCGTGAACGTAGTGATGCATTTTTACTGCTGCCAACAGACGTTGCAGTAGCTGAAAGCCCTGACAGTCAAGAGCGGCGTGAAGTCAGTGTGGCGAATATTGGTGTCAATGACATGGCGCTAGATATAGGCATGCAAACTATTGAACGTTATACTGCAGCGCTGGCGCATGCAGGAACAATCGCCTGGAATGGTCCAGTTGGTTTGGCCGAAACGTCGACTTTTGCCATTGGCTCTGCTCGTCTCAGTTTAGCGATCGCCCAAAATAAGCAGGCGCTTTCAGTAGTCGGTGGCGGTGACACGGCTGATTTTGTATTGAAATGGGATGGTCATGATGGCGCAGCGTTTAGTCATGTTTCCACAGGTGGTGGGGCTAGTTTGGCGTTGATGGCTGGAAAAAAACTGCCAGGAATTGAGAGTTTACTAGACGCATATGGGCTTGGAGTGGTACACTAAAAAGCATAAGGGGAATATATGGGCAAAAAGTTAATCGTTGGCAACTGGAAAATGCACCTAACCATGCAAGAAGCAAGTCTTTATCTGCATAAGCTGATGAAGATGATTTCGTCGCATCGTGATGTAGAGACGGTGGTTGCACCAACGATTTTGACGCTTCAGAGTTTGAGTCTGCAAGTGAATCGCCGACTGATCAAGCTGGCAGCCCAGAACTGCTATTGGCGTGATTATGGTAATTACACCGGCGAAGTGCCAGCGGCGCATCTGCGCGGGCTGGTTGATTATGTCATTGTTGGACATTCGGAGCGACGCTATGTTTTCCAGGAGCGCGACCGCGACATCAGATTGAAAGTTCAAGCCGCGCTGCGTAATCATTTGCAACCAATCCTGTGTATTGGCGAAACGCTGCAAGAAAAAACCCTTGGCGAGACAGCTGATGCACTGCACGACCAGCTGCTGAGCGGCCTTGCCAATGTGACAGCTGATGAGTTTGACCGCATCGTGATCGCCTATGAGCCAGTTTGGGCAATTGGTACCGGAGAAAGTGCCAACCCAGCTGATGTGCGACGAGCCATTAAAACGATTCGTCGTCAGATACAGCAGCTATTTGGCAAAAAAGCTGCAACTGAGGTGAGAATCTTGTACGGCGGTAGTATAACGGTTGAAAAAGCAAGTGATTATTTGCGTATTGATGGAATCGATGGTTTGTTGATCGGTGGTGCTAGTTTGGACGCCTATCAATTTATCGATATTATAGAAAAAGCACATAACAGCAATCGGGAGGGGAAATGACAGATATTGACTTTGAGGAACTGGACAGGGCGGTGAATTCACTGATGAATCAGCGCCAGCAGGACAGCGACCGTGCTTCAGGCAGCCCAGCGGCTGATGACAAAAAGACCGAAGCAGCTTCCGTGGCTGATGATAAAAAACCTGAAACAACTTCGGTAACTGACAGTCAGCCAGCCGACACTGCTCCTGTGGTGGAAGCTGAGAAAACTGAGATTAAACCTATATCTGAGAGTAATGAACCTAAAGAGCCAGCGCCAGCTGAAGAACCGACGGCGCCAGTGTCAACATCTGGTCATGTTTTCATTGCGCCTGAGGCAAAGCCCGAGGTTGTGCCTGAAGTGAAGCCTGAGATCACACCTGAATCAGAAGCTACTCACAGTCCTGAAGTTACCAACACCCAGCCAGGGTTTGTTGTAGAAGAGCCAGCTCAGCCGGAACCATCAGAGGTAGCTGTGACAGATCAGGCTACTGATAAAACCCCGGCGCCCGAAGCTGAAGACAAGATGGAGAAATCAGTGTTTGCTCCACCAGTCACTCCACGGCACACGGGTCGTGTTATGGATGTGGTAGCGCCATCGTCAATGAGTGCGGCCGCCATGACTGCGCGTCCAGCGCCAGCGGCAACGCGTACCAATACGGTAGTGGCTGATCCAATGGTTAACCCAGTGCGGGCACCACGCATGGATATGTCTGGCGGTCACGAGTCAGTATCAAGCAACACGCCAGTTGAGACGGCAGCGCCAACCTTAGATACTACAGACTTGGCAAATGCTATTTCTCAGTCATTGTCATCAACTGAGCAGCCAGTGGATACGTCGAGCTTTGCTGAAGCAGCGTCAGAGCAATCAGCAACGTCATCATTAGCTTCGCCGTTTGTGAATAACGCTAGTGCGACCATCGAAAAGCGTCCATTGGGCTCATATGGCACAAGCAACGGTTCTGACGAGAACAGTGAGGTTTCCATGGTCAGCCCAGATTTGATGGGTGCTGAGACAAAAGATGATGTACAACCAACCTCAGCAATGAATGATCTGGGCGGTAAACGGCGATTGAGTCTTGAGCCGAGCTCGGAAGTTGCAGCTGAAGAATTAGTCAGCGCCAACTCTGACCTCGATCGAGAGCTCATGGCTCTGGAGATGGGGATCAAGAGCGAATTGGCTGACGGCGATGCTGACGCCTCTGAAGAAGAGCAAACGCCAGAGGTGGCCGCTACGGTTGCTGAGCTAGACTCATTGACCAATGAATCTAGCACTGCTGAGACGGACATGCCTGAAGAGGATAATGTAGAGAATGATCAGCCTGCGGCGGATGGAGACAGTGAGAGTGCTTCTCAGCCAACACCAGTGTTTAATCAACAGGCAGCAGTGGTAATGAACGCACATGAGCCAGCGGAGTCATCAACACCAGAACCTGCTCCAATGTTTGAAGCGGCTGCAGCTCAACCACAGCCTATTGAAGAGAAAAAACCATCTGGAGTTATGAGCTTTATTATCATTTTAATCTTGTTGCTGCTGGGTGCGGGTGGCGGAGCTGCCGCATATTACTTCTTGCTGGTACAATAGTACAATGGATATATTGACGGAACTGAATCCAGAGCAACTCCGGGCAGTTAAACATGAATCTGGACCATTGTTGATTTTGGCTGGTGCTGGTAGTGGCAAAACGAAGACGTTGACGCACCGCATAGCGTATTTGGTGTCACAGAAGAATGTTTGGCCAAGCCATATTTTGGCAGTAACGTTTACGAACAAGGCTGCCAAAGAGATGAGGCAGCGACTAGCCGTGTTGCTACACGAGAATCCCGACGACCGTCGGTTTATGCCGTGGATGGGAACATTTCATAGTATCTGTGTGCGTATATTGCGCATGGATGGGATGGTTTTGGGGCTGGATAAGCGATTTGTGATTTATGACACAGATGACCAATTGAGCTTGATCAAACAAATTATGAAAACGCACAATATGACCGACCGTGACATCAAGCCGCGTTCGGTATTGTCCGCCATCTCTCACGCTAAAAATGACATGATAGACCCGGAGGCGTATGCGGCGTCAGCGTCAAGCCCTGTGCAGCAGCGCATCGCTGCGCTATTTCAGGCATACGAGAAGGCGCTTCGTCAGGCGGCGGCCCTTGATTTTGATGATTTACTACTGAAGGTTGTTGAATTGTTTAAGACGCATCCTGACATTCGTCAAAAATGGCAGCAGCAATTTCAGCATATTCTGATCGACGAGTATCAAGACACCAACACCGTGCAATACACATTGATTAAATTATTGGTCGGACCAGAGCGCAATTTGTCAGTGGTTGGTGATGACGCCCAGTCGATCTATAGTTTTCGCGGCGCCGACTATACCAATATCCTCAATTTTGAACGGGATTTTCCTGGGGCGGTAGTCATCAAACTGGAACAAAATTATCGTTCGACTGGCTCAATTTTGCATTTGGCAAATAGTCTCATCCAACATAACGTCAATCGGACTGACAAAAATCTATGGACCAACAGCGGCGATGGTGCGGAGCCGCAGCTGTGGCAGCTGTACTCTGAAGCCGAAGAAGCGCAGGTGATTGCCAATGAGATTCGTCGTCAATTGAGTATCGGACGCTCACCAGATGACATCGCTGTGTTGTATCGGACCAATGCCCAAAGTTACGCAATTGAGCGGGCGCTGCGCCAAAACTATTTGCCATACAAAATTGTGGGCGGATTGCGATTTTTGGACCGAGCGGTCGTCAAAGATGTTTTGGCGTATCTGCGGCTGCTCTATCAGCCGAGTGACAGGATGAGTTTTTCACGCATCGTTAATGTGCCAAAACGAGGTATTGGCGCGGTGAGTGTGACTAAATTTTTGGCGTGGAATGATGAGCAAGGGACGCCTATCATCGACGGGTTATTGGCGGTGAACGAGGCGCAGGGACTGACGCCACGTGCCAAGCATTCGCTGCATGAGCTGGGGATGCTGCTTAGTAATTTGCAAAAGTCGATTGACGAGGCGCCAGCTGACGTGATTGAAAAAATTATTTACCAGACGGGATACGGCACCTTTATCAATGACGGCAGCGTGCAATCAGAAGAAAAAATGGAAAACCTGGGCGTCCTGGTGGCTGAGGCTAAAGCCTATGTTGATGTACCGACGTTTTTGGAGGAAATGGCATTGATGTCTGCTAGCGATGATCAAGCACAAGAGCAAATCACCCTGATGACACTGCACGCCGCGAAAGGTTTGGAGTTTCCGGTGGTATTTCTGACTGGTCTGGAAGAGGGGATATTACCGCACTCCCGCGTGTTCGACGGCGGTAAAGCTGAGGACGTCGAAGAAGAGCGGCGACTTTGTTATGTCGGCATCACTCGTGCTCGCCAAGAATTATTTATCACCTGTGCTAGCTCCAGAACGCAATTTGGACAAATAGCGTACAATCTGCCGTCGCGCTTTTTGGATGAGATGGGAATTCTGAGTGGTGGATTGGACAAACCTGCTTCGCCAAGCTTTGTGCCAGAGGCTGAATTTTACAGTGATGAAATCGGTCTGGATGTCGGCGATAGGGTGCGCAGTCCGCAATTTGGCGTCGGCGAGGTCATAGAAGTCGATGGTTTAGCAGTGGTAGTAGCTTTTGAAAACGGTAAAACCAGGAAGTTGAATGTTGAGTTTGCTCGATTAGAAAAGTGCTAGTCGGTTGCCAATATGAGCGAGTTCTGCTATAATCAATAGAGCGTTTTTCGCTATGAGTATGAAATTTGGACTGAAAATTCACCACAGTACAGCGCGAATGATGATAGTCGTAGCGATTGCTATCTTTGGGATTGCGAGCGTGAAGTTAGTTGACAATGCTCTGGCTCGAGAACAAGTCAAGGAGTCAACAACAGCTGCTCCAAATGGCGAAAAGGTAGTAACTATTCATGATCGGGGTCAAGAACGATCAATTGTCACTACTGTCGGAACAGTCAAAGAAGCCCTGAAGGCAGCCGATATTTCGGTTGATGAAAAGCATGATGTTATTGAACCGAGTCTTGACACTCAGTTGGTGTCCACGAAGTATAACGTTAATATCTATCGTGCACGGCCAGTAACAGTAGCGGACGGCACGCATCGAGTTCGTGTGGTGACCGCTCAGCAGACCACGCCACTGATAGCGCAAGCCGCGGGTGTGACCATTTACCCTGAAGATAAGACAACTATTGAACCGCCAAGCGATTTTTTGCTAGACGGCGCTGATGTTATTTTGAAAATTCACCGAGCTACACCATTGCAATTGACGCTTTATGGTAAAACGGCTGAAGTTAGGACGATGGCCCGTACAGTCGGAGAATTATTGCGCGAGAAAAATGTGACTTTGGGTAAAGATGATGGTTTGTCTGTCCCTGAGTCAACACCCATCACCGCTGGCATGCACTTGAGTGTTTGGCGCAATGGAAAGCAGACAGTTACTGTTGAAGAAGAAATTGCCGCCCCTGTTGAACAGGTCAAGGATGCCAACCGAGAAACTGGCTTTAAGCAGGTCAAGGAAGCTGGTGCACCAGGTAAAAAGAACGTTACCTATGAGATTGAGATGAGAAATGGGCAAGAAATTTCACGCCGGATTATCGCTAGCGTTACAACTGTTGAGCCAAAAAAGCGTGTTGAGCTGGTTGGTGCCAAGAGTGCCAACACCTTCTCTGGTAGTTTTTCTGAGGCTTTGGCGCGGCTGAGAAGCTGTGAAGGAAGTTATACATCAAACACCGGCAATGGTTACTACGGCGCTTATCAGTTTGACAAGCGCACCTGGGGAGGCTTTGGTGGTTATTCGGTAGCCTCTGAGGCTCCGCCGTCAGTGCAAGACGAAAAAGCATGGCAGACATACAAAGCCCGTGGCTGGCAGCCATGGCCAAGCTGTAAGGTAAGGATGGGTCTACAGGATATCTATCGGTAACGTCAGGTAATCTCTAGGAAGTACATGAAGCGGTATTGGTTTTTACTGAGAACTCCAAAAGTAGCAGTGATGGTAACAGGACTGATGGCTGCAGCGGCGCTAACTGTTTTCTTGGCGGTATCGTCAGTCCAAAGAAAACTTGCTCAAAATACTGAAAGAGAATCAGTTCACGAATATACCGTCATCACCGAAGAGCCAGTCCATTTTGAGATACAATCAGCAAAAAGTTACGCACACGCCGTTGGTTTTAAACAGGTGCAGCAGGCGGGCGCTGTTGGCTCTAAACAAGTAACACACAGCGTGAAAGTGAAGGGTGACGGCACAGAAATTGCAAAAAATAAAGTTGCTGAACAAATTACCAATCAACCTGTGGCACAGATAGAGATTGTTGGTGCCAGGTTGCCCAATGCTTTAACTAAAGCCAAAAGTGCCCAGCAATTCACCGACTCACGGGGCATATCACACCGCGAAACCTACTATGACCTGCCGATGAATGTCGTCATCAATGCCTGCGGCGGCGGTGGTTATACCGTGCGAGCAGACGGTGCCAAGGTGGATAAGGACGGCTATATTTTGGTGGCGGCAAATTATGGTAATTATCCGCGCTGCTCGGTAGTGGAAACCAGCATGGGTCCTGGCAAGGTGTATGATACCGGCGGTTTTGCCGTGCGACATCCACATGGGTTTGACCTGGCGACTGACTGGACGAACGGGGACGGACGTTAGATGGCGTCAGCGCGTGGGCCGAAAAAAGAGTTAGGCCAGCATTGGCTGCGCGACCCAGAGATTTTGGCGGAAATTGCCGAGGCGGCGGAGCTGAGCAAAGATGATGTGGTTTTGGAGATTGGGCCAGGACTTGGCACGTTGACCAGCCGGTTGTTGGCGCGAGCCGGGCGCGTGGTGGCAGTAGAATTTGATGCGGATTTGGCGCGCAAGTTACCAGGACAATTTCCTGGTAAAAACCTGCAAGTGATTAATGAAGACATCTTGCAGTTTGACTTGAATCAGTTGCCGGCTGGTTACAAGGTAGTCGCCAATGTGCCGTACTACATTACCAGTAAAATTGTTGAAAAGTTGATGACAGCGGAAAATAAGCCGAGCTTGGCGGTGCTGTTGGTGCAAAAAGAAGTTGCCCAGCGCATCGCAGCGGAGCCTGGTGAGATGAGTATTTTAGCGGTTAGCGCGCAGCTGTTTGCTGAGGCAGAGCTAGATATTGAAGTGCCACGGCAATTTTTCACGCCACCACCAAAAGTTGATTCGCAGGCGGTGGTATTGAGGGCTCGCACTGAGCCACTGGTCGCCCCTGAGGACCACAAAGATTTTTTCCGTGTTGTCAAAGCCGGTTTTTTGGCTAAGCGTAAAAAATTGCGTTCTAGTCTGAGCGGCGGGCTAGCTATCAGTAAAGATGCTGCCGAACAGCTGCTAAAAAAGGCTAACGTTTCACCCGATGCTCGTGCTGAAGATTTGGCGATTGACGATTGGCAGCGAATACTGAGTGAGTGGCGGGCGCGATGATTGCGGCAGATCAGCCGACATGCTTTCCGCCTAATCTGTTAGTTGCGGTTTCGTCGAAAGACGACGGCACCATGCTTGATCGTATTCGTGGTCGTCACGTAGCCGACGTACTGGAGAATCGGCGGCGGTTTTGCGATCAAATTGGTATTAATTACGACGACGTTGTCTATCACGTGATTTCATATGACCAAGCACAAACGTTTGATGCTACCATCGAAGTTACTGAAACTGACACAGTGAAGTACAACAACGAGGGGATTTTTGCTGACGCGCTCTATACCGAAGCGGCTGGTGTCGGTTTATTTTTGCCAGTGGCAGATTGTATCGCTACAGTCGTTTATGACCCAAAGCGTCGGGCGCTGATGCTGGTGCATTTGGGTCGGCATTCGACGGTGGCTCAGTTGATGACAAGGGCAATTCAATATTTTGTCGAGCGCGGTAGCCAGGCGAAAGATTTGCAAATTTGGATGTCGCCAAGTATCACGCAGAAAAATTATCGTATGGAGTATTTTAATCATGCAAATGATATGAATTGGCACAATTTCTGCCATCAAACCGCTGACGGAATTTATCTGGATATGCAAGGGTTCAATCGTTCGCTAGCCATCCAGGCGGGCGTTCCTGCTGATAATATTTTTATCTCGCCAATCGACACGGCGGACAATCCAAATTATTTTTCGCACTCATCGGGTGATACGGCGGGACGAATTGCGGTAGTAGCAATGATGCGCGGGTGAGCCTTCGGCGAACGCATATCGGTGAAAATTGTTCCAGATGATGATACAATGAGTATCATGACTAAACAACACGCCTACATCACTACTGCTATTCCTTATGTCAACGGTTTGCCACACATTGGGCACGCCATGGACTATATGTTGGCGGACGTGTGGACGCGCTATCAACGGCAAAACGGCCGCGAGGTGCGTTTCCAGACGGGCGTGGATGAGCATGGCAATAAAATTGCTGCCAAGGCTGCCAGCCAAAATCAGACACCGCAAGCCTACGTCGATCAAATGCATGGCAATTTCCAGAACATGATCGCTGAGTTGAATATTTCGGCGACGGATTTTATCCGCACCACTGATCCGCATCATGTTGGCGCGGTGCAGTATATTTGGCAGAAGCTGGCTGCGGCTGGCTATATCTACAAAGGCACCTACGAGGGTTGGTATTGCCAGGGTTGCGAGGCATTCGTCACCGACAAGGAGGCAGCTGAAAATAATGGCATTTGCCCTGACCACCAGTCGCCATACCAACGACTAAGCGAAGAGAATTATTATTTCAAAACCAGTGCCTTTTCGGAGAACATTCGTCAGGCTATTGAGTCAAACAAGATGAAAATTGTGCCAGAATTTCGTAAAAAAGAGTTTTTGGAATTGATGAAAGATGGCTTGAAAGACGTGTCAATTTCGCGTCCGCGCAAGAACCTGAGCTGGGGTGTGCCAGTACCAGACGATGACACGCAGGTGATGTATGTCTGGCTGGATGCACTGAGTAATTACATCACGGTCATTGGCTATCCTGATCGTCCAGAGGAATGGCAGAGTTATTGGCCAGCGAATGTGCAGGTGATTGGAAAGGATATCCTTCGTTTCCACGCTGGAATTTGGCCGGCAATGTTGATGGCGCTAGATTTACCACTACCAAAAGTACTGTTAGTGCACGGCTTTATCAATGTTGGTGGCGCCAAAATGAGTAAGAGTCTCGGTAATGGTGTCGGTCCAGCTGACATCATCCCGCACTACGGTGTCGAGGCCTTTCGCTATTATTTCCTGCGCCACGTG
This sequence comes from Candidatus Saccharimonadota bacterium, assembly GCA_905372835.1. Lineage (GTDB taxonomy): Bacteria > Patescibacteriota > Saccharimonadia > Saccharimonadales > Saccharimonadaceae > Nanosynbacter. The sequence continues at coordinate 325,974 of CAJPQK010000001.1, forward strand.
CCAACCCAGGACGACGGCGATTTTACCTGGGAGAAATTTGAAGCTGCGTACAACGGTGAGCTGGGCAATGACCTCGGTAATTTGGTGCAGCGCGTTGCTAAGATGGTGCAGTCGTATCAGGCAGGTGTCATTGGCGATGCGCCACAAGCTGAACACGATATGGGACCGTATCGCCACTCCATGGAAAGCTTTGCCTTCAACCAAGCCATGGATGAGATTTGGCAAATCATCCGTTCATTGAACCAGTACATCGAGCGCGTCCAGCCGTGGCAAGTTGCCAAAAAACGGGCCAAAGACCCAGAAGCTGAAGCACACCTAGGCGAGATTTTAGCGTATGCTTGTGGTACATTGCTACAAGTGTCTGACATGCTGCGCCCATTCATGCCACAAACTGCTGAGAAGATTCACGACATGTTTGCTAGTGGCGTTGTGCCACCAGGGCTGACACCACTATTCCCGCGCAAATACCTGCACACGCCTGATCCGCGCGCGCCAAAAGTAGCAACTCAAGGTAAATAACGATGAGCCCGGTAGTGGAGAATAATACAGCGACAACTTTGCGTTTGATCGATTCGCATTGCCATGTGCACGACACTGAGTTTTTCACGGATAATCGTGAGGAGCTATACCAGCAGTCAATTGCAGCGGGCATTGGCATGATTTGTGTTGGCACTGACCAGCGCAGTAGTCAGCAAGCAGTGGAGTTTGCCGCAAACCGCGACTTTGCCTGGGCGGCAGTTGGCGTTCATCCGCACGACAGCAAAGATGGCTGGGGTGAGGTGGAGCGACTGCTTAAAAGTAGAGAGGATAATTCACCAATTGTGGCGATTGGCGAGATCGGGCTTGATTATTATTACAATCACAGCCCGCGCGATGTGCAGATCCAGGCGCTGGAGACGCAGCTGCAGCTGGCAGTGGATTATGATTTGCCAGTGAGCTTTCATATTCGCGATGGTGCACCTGACCAGCCGTCGGTGTGGGATGATTTTTGGCCAATTTTTGATAATTTCCATGGCGTGCGCGGCGTGCTACATAGTTTTACTGATACACGCGCCAACTTAGAGAAGGGATTTGCTCGCGGATTATACGTTGGTTTGAACGGCATTAGCACATTTACCAAAGACCAAACACAGCGAGAATTATTCGCCTCCATCCCGCTGGAGCGATTATTACTAGAAACCGATGCACCTTTCTTGACACCAAAGCCATTTCGTGGTAAGATGAATAAGCCAGAATATGTGGAGTTGGTGGCAAAGTATTGGGCGGCGGAGCGCAAGCTAGCGCTTCACGACCTCGAAAAAGCAGCGACCGATAACACGGTAAAACTTTTTGGCTTGTAAAAGTGGAGAAATATGCGAGAGAACAACACGGGTACGTACGACAAAGAAGTTAATGCGGCGTTGGAAGCTGCCTTGGAAAAGGCAAACACGCTGAATTTTGAGACTACTCCTGTCGGTCGTGCTGACGAGCTTGCTGCGCATCAAACTGCTGATGCTCGTTCACTATCAAGTGCTGCTATGCGTGGTAGTACAGGCGAGAGTGAGGCATCAAGCCTAGCCAAGTCAATGGAAGCTCCACAGACATTATTGATTGAATTCCCTAAACACCCCAAAGATCCCGTTGAAGCAGTGCGATATTCTAAGGAAATTGGTGAGTATCTGGCCAAAATGCGACAGACTGACTCTGTAACTAAAGCTGATTTTGAATTGGCAGCATAAGGAGGTTCGGTATATGAGTAAGATTCTTAAAAAAGCTGCAAGCCTGGTTTTTGCAGACGAGTCGGTAAAACCGTTGATGCGAATCCGGCGCAAAGACCGACCAGCTAAGCCGCTGACCGAGCGACAATTGATTCAGATGGAGAGCCAAATTGGTGCGACAATTTTTGGTGATAAGCCTGAACATGTGCAGCGCCGAGAATTTTTCAACTTGGATAAGAAAACCTGGATTTGGTATGAAGAAGTGGTTGGCGCTGATGGCAAAGTGCAAGAATTGACGACCAAATATGAAATCCAAGAAAAAGGCGTATTGAAGGTTCAACCAAACTACCAATACAGCTACCTGGAGGGTGAAGAGCTTCATAACTTTGTATTGGCGGTTAAAGAGTATTATGAGCGTGTTTCGCGCAAGTTGTATAAACAAGATCCAGACACCGGCAAGCCTTTGCAAGTGGTATAATAGATAGCAGTGAATGATAAGTTAATATATCTTGATCATGCGGCGGCAACGCCTATGGACCCGTTGGTGGTTGAGGCGATGCAGCCCTATTTTTCTGAGAAATTTTTCAATCCATCTAGCCCATATGCAGCTGGCGTTGCTGTGAAACGCGACTATCAAGCAGCCAAGGCGCGCATTGCGCAGGTTCTGGGTGTTGTCGCTGATGAATTGGTGATGACAGCTGGCGCCACGGAGTCAGTCAATTTGGCGTTTCAGGCGGCGCAGCAAACAATCTGTGCGGTTGCGACCATTGAACACGCATCGGTTCTGTCGGCTGCTGGACGTTACGCGAAGCCAGTGTTGATCCAGCCGGATCATAAGGGAAGAATTTCTCCAGAAGCAGTGAAGCAAGCTCTTACGCCAGAGGTTGGTTTTGTGTCAATCGCCCTGGCAAATCATGAGCTGGGGTATGTGCAGCCAATTGAAGAGATTGCTCGCGTTATTCAAGCAGAGCGCGAGCGGCGCCAGTCTGCCGGGGAGAGCACGCCGCTATTGTTCCATACTGATGCGTCTCAGGCGACAGCGCTGTTGGATATAAAAGTGAAACGATTAGGCGTTGATTTATTGACGCTCAGCGCGGCAAAAGTCTACGGACCAAAACAAGTCGGCCTGCTGTGGGTACGCCCGGGCGTGCATATTGCAGCAACCATTGTGGGAGGTGGACAGGAGCTAGGTCTTCGCAGTGGCACGGAAAATGTTGCTGGTGTAATTGGTTTTGCTGAGGCTTTGGAGCTGGCTGCCAAACGGCGCAAAGCTGAAGTGAAGCGACTGCAAGGATTGCGCGATGCTATGACTCAGAAAATGAAAGCTGAGCTGTCTGAAATAATTATTTCGTCTGATCGTAAAAAATCGTTGGCGAATTTTTTAAATATTTCTTTTCCGGGCTTGGATGCTGAACGACTGGTCTTTTTGTTGGAAATGCATGGTGTGATGGTGGCGACAGGCAGTGCCTGTGCGGCCAACTCCGGTACACGTTCACATGTGCTATCGGCTATTGGTTTGAGCGACTCAGATATTGATGGCAGTTTACGTATCACCCTTGGGAGGTTAAATGATGAAGCAATGGTTGTTCGAGCAGCTGAGTTCATTATTCAGTCGGTCCGAAAAGAGCAGGAGAGAATGCGATGATTCATCGATTGATTGGACTGGCTGTTGTTGTAGTGGTGATTATCATTGGTTTGACGATGTATTTAGCGCCAGACGATTTGGCGAAATGTTCTGCTCCTGGCTCTGGTGAGTGCGCGCCGGCTGATGCCATTGTGGCGGTTTCTGGTGGCGATACTGATGCACGAACTGATGAAGCGATTCGTTTATATAAGCAACAATGGTCGTCACTACTCATCATGTCGGGTGCGGCAGCTGACAAGACGGGCTTGTCCAATGCTGAGGCCATGAAGCGTCGAGCATTGTCGCAGGGCGTGCCAGATAAAAATATTATCATCGAAGACCATTCTGAGACGACAAAACAAAATGCAGTTGAAGTAAAATCAGTTATCACTGCTCGCAAAATGAAGCGCATCATCTTAGTCACCAGTGGTTATCATATGCAACGAGCTCGGTCTGAGTTTGCGGCGCAAGTGCCTGGGGTGGAAGTACTGTCGCACCCAGTCAGTCGTGATAAGCATTGGGGCGATTTATGGTGGCTCACACCGTGGGGCTGGTGGTTGGCGGTTGGTGAATTGATCAAGATTGGGTTATTTACCATTGGAGGAACACGCTGATGGCTCGGGTGTTCGTCGGTATGTCGGGCGGCGTTGATTCGTCGGTAGCAGCAGCGCTATTGGTTGAGCAAGGCCACGAGGTGACTGGCGTATATATGAAAAACTGGTCGGAAGATTTGCCGGGTATGCACTGTCCGTGGGCGGAAGATGTGGCTGATGCCAAGCGCGTGGCGGTGGGGCTAGGGATTGATTTTCAGGTGTTTGATTTCCAGAAAGAGTATAAGCAAAATGTCGTTAACTATATGATCCGCGAATACCAGGCGGGTCGGACACCAAATCCTGATGTGATGTGCAATCAAGAGGTGAAGTTTAAGTTATTTTTGGAGGCGTCGTTGGCAGCGGATGCGGAATATATCGCGACGGGGCATTATGCCAGGACGAGCGAGGGGTGTTTGCTCCAGGCGCACGATGACAATAAAGACCAAACCTATTTCCTCTACCGGGTGACGTCGGAGGCGCTGGCAAAGACTATGTTTCCGCTGGGTGATTTTACTAAAGCTGAAGTGCGCCAGATGGCCAAAGAGCGGGGCTTGTGGACCGCTAGCAAAAAGGAGTCGATGGGCATTTGCTTTGTTGGGCAAGTGGGGATCCGTGAGTTTTTGTCAGAATATGTCGAGACGAGCCCTGGCGATATCATCGATCAACAAACAGGCGCGGTTGTTGGTCGGCATGACGGGGCGATATTTTACACTTTGGGGCAGCGGCATGGGTTGGATATTGGTGGGGGTTTGCCGTATTATGTCGTCGGTAAAGACATGGCAAAGAACGAAGTTTACGTATCGCGCTCAATTGATAATCAAAATCTCTGGCGGAAAGAACTGACACTGGCTGATATTCACTGGATTGGTGAACCACCAAAAGACGGCACCTATCAGGTTCGGGTGCGACACCGAGCGCCATTGATTGACGCGGAAGTTGCGCACATGAACGACGCTAGCGAGAAGGTGACAGTGAAGCTGGCTGAGCCGCAGCGCGCTGTCGCCCCAGGCCAGTCAGCCGTGATATATGACGGCGAGGAATGCTTGGGCGGTGGGATTATCCAAGCAGATTGACGCATGCGGTAAAATAGTGTACACTGGTACAGAATAAGAATTAACCTAAGAGTGTAAGAGAAGGAATAAGATAATTATATGTTAGCAATTCGTTTGCAACGTTTGGGTCGCAAGGGCTACCCAGTCTACCGTCTGGCTGTACAGGAAGCACAGCGCCATCCATCAAGCGGCCGTGTTGTCGCCTATGTTGGTAGCTACAATCCACACACAAAAGTAGCAAATATTCAGGTTGAATTGGCACAAAAATATTTGGACAATGGTGCTCAGCCAACACCACGTGTTGTTAAGTTGCTGAAAGAAGCTGGTGTCACATTGCCAAAGTGGGTTAAAGAACCAACTGCTGACAAGCACAAAGCCATTCGTAACCCAGAAAAGTTGCGCAAAAACCAGCCAAAGGAAGAAGCTCCAGCTGAGGACGCGGCTGAAGAAACAGCAGCGTAGAGACAAATAGTCTGAATCATAAAGCACCGATGTGATGTCGGTGTTTTTTTGTGGAGGTGGCTATATCTCCATCAGGGGTATGTGCTATAATAACCAGCATGAATGCACAAGATATCCGCAACGCCTATCTCCGATTTTACAAAGATCGCCATCATGCAGTTTTACAACGCGCACCGTTGGTTTTACACAACGACCCGACCACGCTGTTCACTGGCTCTGGTATGCAGCCACTTTTGCCGTATTTGTTGGGACAAGATCACCCAGAGGGAACACGATTGACAGACAGTCAAACTTGCCTGCGCGCTCAAGACATTGAGGATGTTGGCGATAATCGCCACACTACCTTTTTCGAGATGTTGGGCAACTGGAGTATGGGTGAATATTTCAAACGTCAGCAGATTGAGTGGTTTTTTGAATTTTTGACAGAGGTTGTTGGCTTGGATCCGCACAAGATTTACGCCACTTGTTTCATTGGCGATGAGAAACATAATATTCCGCGTGATGATGAGGCGGCGCAAATTTGGCAAGAAGTCTTTGCTAAAAAGGGCATTGACGCCAAAATTGTAGAGTTAGGCACGGCAGAGGCTGGTGATCGACTGGGTATGCAAGGTGGTCGGATATTTTTCTACGACGACAATGAGAACTGGTGGAGCCGTGGCGGCGGTATTGAGAGTACGCCAATTGGTGATCCGTGCGGGCCGGATAGTGAAGTGTTTTATGATTTTGGTGAAGAAAACCACGATCCTAAATTTGGTCTGGCTCACCCTGCCAGCGACAGTGGTCGTTTCATGGAAATTGGTAACCAGGTGTTCATGCAATACCGTCGGCTTGAGGGCGGTAGCTTTGAACCACTGGCGCGCAAAAATGTTGACTTTGGTGGCGGTTTGGAGCGAATCGCTGCTGCGGCGATTGACAGCCCAGATGTTTTCAAAATTAGCTTGATGTGGCCAATCATTGAAAAGTTGCAACAATTGAGTGGCAAATCGTACGAGGATAATCTGGAAAGTATGCGCGTCATAGCCGACCATTTGCGAGCGGCGACGTTTTTGGCGGTTGATGGCTGTGTGCCAAGTAACAAGGAGCAGGGCTATGTGATGCGCCGTTTGCTGCGCCGAGCAATTCGTTTTTCTCATGACCTTGGTATTGAGGAAGAATTCTTTGAGGAAATTGTGCCAGTCATTGCTGATCTGTACGTTCAAGATTTCCCAGAGGTGGCCGAGCAGCGTGACAAAATTATCATTACACTGATGAAGGAAGAGAAAGCCTTTGCTCGCACATTGATGAAGGGAACGAAGCATCTGTTGAGCTTTTTGAGCGATGGCCTGACTGGTAAAGAGATCTTTACTATGCACGACACCTATGGCTTTCCGTATGAACTGAGTGTTGAGATTGCCAAGCGTAATCACATCCAGCTTGCAGCGGATTGGAAGGCTGAATTTGACACATTGATGGCGGAACAGCGACGTCGTTCTCAGACTGCTGCCAAAGGTACATTTAAGGGTGGATTGGAAGGTCAGACCATGGCGCATCGCCGTTTGCACACCGCCAACCATCTGATGTATGCAGCGCTCAGGCGAGTGCTGGGTGACCATGTTATGCAGCGTGGCAGTAATATTACTACTGAGCGGCTGCGATTTGACTTTAATAATGATGCCAAAGTCACGCGTGAGCAGTTGGACGAAGTTGAGAAGCTAGTTAATGGTTGGATTGAAGCGGATTTGCCTGTTAGTTATACTGAATATCCAACCGAGGAAGCTTTTAATATGGGCGCGGTTGGTGCCTTTGGCGATCGCTACGGTGATACCGTCAAAGTTTATCAGATGGGCGAAGGTGACCAGCGAGCTAGTTTCGAGATTTGCGGCGGTCCGCATGTGGATCATACTGGTCAATTGGCTCAGGACGATGACGGTACGCCAAACGGTAAACGATTTAGGATAATCAAAGAAGAATCCAGCTCTGCCGGTGTTCGACGGGTGAAAGCTGTATTGAAATAGCTCATAACGTTTGCTCAAAAAGCATCAGCAGTATATAATTTAGGGTATGGTACTAAAAGACTTGCTCAAAAAAACCGAAAAAGAAGAACGAGAGTTACTGGTTAGTCTAGATATTGGTACGGAAGCTGTTAAGGCTTTGATCGCTGAAGTGCGAAATGATGTCATTGAAGTGATTGGCGTTGGCCGTAAACAGCAAGAGCTGGGCGATATGCACTCCGGGGCTATCGCTGATATATCTGGTGTGGTTGCCAATTGTGAAGCAGCCCTGGCAGAAGCCGAGGAAAAGGCTGGTGTTCAGGCACGCCGCGTGGTGATTGGTATCGCTGGAGAATTGGTCAAAGGTATGACGAACACCATCCGTTATCGTCGTCCGCAGCCAGAACGAGCGTTGGATGTTGCTGAGATGGAATTTATCATCGAAAAAGTCCAGGAGCGAGCACAGGGTAAAGCCCAGGCACAGATTGCGCTGGAAACCGGCAATGAAGATGTTGAAGTGAAGCTGGTCAACTCAGCTTTGGTGAGTTTGCATATTGATGGCTATAAAGTATCAAATCCAATTGGTTTTCAAGGCAAGGATGTGGCAGTGCAGATCTATACGGCGTTTGCGCCAATGGTACATATCGGTGCTTTGGAAAAGGTGGCTGATGAGCTGGCATTGGAGCTAATCGCGGTGGCAGCTGAGCCATTTGCGGTCAGTAGAAGTGTACTAGGGACAGATGCGAACAGCTCATTTACCGCAATCTTGGCAGACGTTGGTGGCGGAACGACCGACATTGCAGTGGTTAATGACGGTGGTGTTGAAGGCACGAGGATGTTTGGCATTGGTGGTCGCAGCTTCACCAGGACGATTGCTACGGAGCTTGATCTTAGTTACAAAGATGCGGAAAAACTAAAGCTCAACCTCGGTCACGAGTACGTTAAACCGTCGGTCAAGAAACGGCTTGATAGTGCAATTGATAAGACCCTTGAGGTATGGCTGTCTGGGGTAGAGCTAGCATTAAGCGAGTTTGACAGTGTTGATCATTTGCCAAATAGGATTTTACTGTGTGGTGGAGGCGCCAGTTTGGAAAAATTGGTTGACGCTTTGGGGAGTGAGCCGTGGTATAAGGAGCTGCCATTCACAAAGAAGCCAGTAGTTCAGCGCATCAAACCGTCTGAGGTGGTCGGCATTACCGATACAACAGGTGACATCACTGATCACACATTTGTAACTGCCATGGGCTTGTTGCGCGTGGGGTATGATACAATGGTAAGTGGCCAAGACGCTCATGGCTTAATGGATAAAATTAATCGATTACTAAAAATATAAATGAACAAAGACGTTATCTATATTGATGTTGAAGACGATATTACCAACATCGTCAGCAAGATAAAAGATTCAAAGGCGCGAATCGTTGCATTGGTGCCGCCTAAGCGGGTTGGTATATTGCAGAGCGCTGTCAATATGAGATTATTAAATCGTGCGGCGGAAAATGCCGAGAAGCGAATCGTGCTAATCACGAGCGATCAAGCGTTGAGCGGGTTGGCGGCCGCAGCTCGCATTCCAGTTGCTAAGACATTGCAGTCTCGCCCAGAGATTGCGGAAATTCCAGCTATTGATGTGGATGACGGTGATGATGTGATTGACGGTAGTGAGATACCAGTCGGTGAATTGGTTGATAAGGCGACACCAAAAGCACGAAATAAGGCAGACGATGCTATTGATGCAGCAATAGCCGAAGACGAAAAGCCATCAAAGCCAGCAAAACCAGCTAAGTCGGCCGGCAAAGGTAAGCCAAAAGTTCCAGATTTTAATGTTTTCCGTAAGAAGCTAGTCCTGATTGGCGGTGGTATTGCTCTGTTTATTGTATTCATGGTTTGGGCGATTTGGTTTGCGCCGCATGCCACAGTCGTGATTACAGCTAAAACAACCACTTCTACGGTTGATAAATCCGTTACGTTAAAGCAGGACGGAAAGGTTGATGCTGCCAACAATATCATCAAGTCGTTGCGTCAAGAACAAAAGAAAGATATTTCCGTCGATTTCACCCCTACGGGTAAGAAGAAAGTTGGTGAAAAAGCAAGTGGTACGATGCACCTTGTTCGAACATCGGTATCAAGCTTGACGCTAACAATTCCGGCTGGAACGTCCTTCTCGTCGGGCGATTATACGTTTGTCAGCACAGAGCCAGCCAGCTTGTCGGGCACCTCAATTGGTCCTGGCGGTGTCATCCAATCGGTGGCAACCGTCAAGGTGCAAGCAACTCAGGTTGGTAGTGAATACAATCTATCGTCACGAAGCTACTCTTCAAATGTGAGCGGCTTTTCTGCGGCGGGCACCGCAATGAGTGGCGGCTCGAGTCGGGAAGTGACTGTGGTGTCGGCTGATGATGTTGCCAAAGCTAAAGTTAAGCTTGACGCCCAAAAAGACGCTTCACTGCAATCAGCAGTCAAAGCACTCTTCCCATCTTCAAGTATTGTCATCAATGAAAGCTACCAAGAGGCTCGCTCAAACCCTACTCCTTCAGTGGCGGTTGACCATGAAGCCAGCGGTACAGTTCAGTTGAAAACAACAGTGACAGCCAGCATGCAGGGTATTGATCGCTCTGATATGAAGCAGTTCTTGGAGGATACGCTTAAGAAAGAAATTGGTAGCAAGAAGAACCAGAAGATCTATAATGATGGGTCTAATGAGGTAAAATTTGCACAATACAGTGAGCGTAATAATGCTGTGCAAGTTCGATTAACAGCAAATGCGAAGATTGGCCCAGAGATTGATGAGCACAAAGTCAAAGAACAGGTTAAGGGTCGAAACTATGGTGATGTTCAGTCGAGCCTCGAATCAATCGAAGGTGTGCAGGATGTTGATACGAAATTCTCACCGTTTTGGGTACGCACCGTGCCGAATAATGATAAACATATTAGTATAGAATTTAAATTGGATAATGGCCGGTAAGAATTTGCTGGCACTAGACGTCGGTGAACGACGAATTGGTTTGGCCATGGCTGACACGTCGGTCAGAATTGCTGTGCCGTTTGGTTGGCTGGAAAATAATGATGAGATTTTTACCAAATTGGCTGAAACAGTACTGCGCCATGATATTGACATCATTGTCGTTGGCTATCCTCGCAATCAGTCAGGAGAGCCAACCAAGCAGACAGAGTTTGTAGAGCAGTTCGTTAATGATTTCTCTGAAATTGAGCTTGACGCTGAGTTGGTCTATCAAGATGAGTCGCTCAGTAGCGTTGAAGCTGAGCGTCGGTTAGGCCGTGTTAAAGATAAAGGTGAGATTGACGCTGAGGCTGCCAGTATTATTTTGCAGGATTATTTGGAGGTACATTATGCAGATTCGTAAGTCGAGAAAATGGATGATTATAGTAGCTGGTTTGGTGGCGGTGCTTGGCCTGTCTGCTGCGGCTGGAGCTGGTTGGTACCTATATAATCTCTCGGCGGTGAACTCAGGTGATCAAGCGGTAACGCGAGTCAATATCACCAGTGGCATGACGGCTCCTCAAGTGGCATCTGCTTTGGAGGAGAAGAAACTCATCCGCAGCCGATATGCGTTTTTGGGATATATCAAATTGAAACGAATTGATGCTCGGTTTAAGGTGGGTGTATACGTCGTTAAACCATCGCAATCAACGCCCGAGATCATCAAACATCTCATCAATGGTCAATCTGACGAGGTGGCTGTTCGCTTCTATCCTGACGGCACACTACGAGGAAAAGACTACCGCTCGGTCGAGAGTGCCCTTAAGAAGGCTGGATATAATGACGCCGATATTGAAGGCGCCCTTAAGGCCGACTATGACAGCTATGTCTTCAAATCACGCCCGGCAGGAGCTGACCTTGAAGGGTTTGTCTATGGCGATACGTATTTTATGAGCGGTGACGCAACTGCCAAATCAGCAATTCAGCGAGCATTGGCGGAGTTTGACCAAGTGGCCAGGAAGAATAATTTGGAAGAAAAGTTCAAAAAACGCGGATTGACGCTCTATCAGGGCATAACGCTTGCTTCCATCGTTCAGAAAGAGTCAATCGGCTGCGGTGTAGGTACTGAAGTCTGTGAAGATCAGCGAAAGATTGCTAGCGTGTTTTACAACAGGATAAAGGCAGGTATGAATTTGGGCTCGGACGTAACCTATCAGTACGCGGCTGACAAGCTGGGTGTCGCCCGTGATACACAGCTGGATTCCCCGTATAATACTCGAGTACACAAAGGACTGCCGCCAGGGCCAATAGCCACCCCTGGTCTGAGTGCATTGAATGCCGTCGCCGATCCAGCGCAGACAGATTATCTCTTTTTCCTCAGTGGAGACGACAATGTGACTTATTTTGCCAAAACAGACGCTGAACACACTGCTAACGCCAAGGCACACTGTCGTCAAAAATGTCAGCAATCTTGACAAATTGCATTTATAAAAAATGTTTTGACTTAAATGTCAATATAGACTATAATAGATATCAGCTTAACCGTGAACAGTTAGCCTTGTTTTAGCTGTCTGGGGTTGAGCCTGCCAGAACGGTCGTACGGATACAGCACAAAACTAATCGTTTATGAAATATCACTAATATATTAGGTCGACAAAGTATCCCGTTCTATTGCGAGAAGAAAGACTCACTATGGTAGTAGCACTGGTGGTAACACCAATGCAGGAGAACGATTATTCGTAACACATCAAAGACTCGTCAGAGTCGTTTAGCGCGAGTACGGTCAGCTTCTATCTATGTAGCACTATTTGCACTTATTGTTTCATTTTTGACTATTAACAATTATCATCAGGGAACTGGAGTCGTCGGAGTAGAAGTCTCCGCTCAAGAATCTCAGGTTGCCAATCCAAATTCAAAGCCTACAGCCGCAACTAAGGAAAAAATATCAGTCGATCAATTGGAAGTGGCTGATGCGGTGGCTAGCCTCGCGGAAGCTACTGATTTGCCATCTGCCGGAGACTTGCGTGAAGCAACTACTTCTTTACAGATCCAGAAACAGTTAGCTCAAACTGATACAGAGGTGATTTCTAAACCACAGCTTATCCAGCCGGAAACATCATCTCAGCGTGGTATTACTGAGTATGTCGCCAAGCCGGGTGATGATTTAGCTAAAATTGCTGCTAAATTCAAAATCTCAGCCCAGACGCTGCGTTGGGCGAACAATATGACCTCTGATGCAGTTGAGCCAGGTAGGACGCTGTTGGTGCCACAAGTTGATGGCGTGGTCTACACTGTTAAAGAAGGTGATACTATCGCGGCCATTGCTTCAAAGTATAAGGTTGATGCGGAACGAGTCTTGTTGTATAACTCACTGGATCGCGTAGCGCAGCCAACGGTAAATACGCGCATCGTCTTGCCTGGTGGTGAGCTACCAGAGAATGAGCGCCCAGGATATGTTGCGCCACGTGGCGGTCGAAGCGGTAATAGTCATTCTGGTTATAGTGGCGTAAGCTACGGTAACGTTGCTGCATCTGTTGGTAACCGATACGCACCAGGTAACTGTACGTGGTACTCATATGAGCGACGTTTGGCACTTGGTCGTCCAATCGGTAGCTTCTGGGGTAACGCCAATACCTGGGCAGCAAGTGCGCGCGCTGCTGGCTTTACGGTCAACAAGACACCAGCTCCGGGTGCCATCTTCCAAAGCTCAGGTGGCTACTATGGACACGTTGGAATTGTTGATCGGGTTGAGAACGGTCGGGTGTTCGTCAGTGACATGAACTTTGCTGGGTATAACGTCATTACCCATCGTGAATTGACCAACCCAGCTGCTTACAACTACATCCATTAATATAAGTATTGAGATAATCATGAACGCTCCTGTATATTCAGGGGCGTTTTGCTATAATAAAGATATGTTTGTAGATACAGCGAAAGTGTTAGTACGAGCTGGCAAGGGCGGTAACGGCGCGGTCAGTTTTCGGCATGAGAAATATGTTGACAAGGGTGGTCCCGATGGTGGTGACGGTGGACGCGGCGGTGATGTGGTGTTTTTGGCGACCAAAGACTTAAATACGCTGCTGAACTTTCGCTATAAACCAGAGTTAAAAGCGGAACATGGTGCTGATGGTAGCAAGCGCAACAAGCGCGGCAAAAGCGGTTCGCCGCTGGTCGTCAAAGTGCCGATGGGTACATTGGTCAAGCGTGACGGCAAGGTGGTGGCGGATTTGACAGCAGACCAGCAGCAGGCAGTGGTTGCTCGCGGCGGTGACGGTGGCTTTGGTAACGCACATTTTACGTCCAGCACCCGCCAAGCGCCAAAGATTGCTGAACTTGGTGAGGCGGGTGAAGAGTTTGAGGCAGAGCTGGAATTGAAATTACTGGCCGACGTTGGCTTGGTTGGGTTTCCGAATGCTGGTAAATCAACATTTTTGAGCGTGGTTTCCAATGCTCGACCGGAAATCGCTAATTATGAATTTACGACGTTGACGCCAAATTTGGGCGTGGCGGATGTTGATGATGGCTCAATTTTGATCGCCGATATTCCAGGGCTGATTGAAGGCGCGTCGGAAGGCAAGGGTTTGGGTGACCAGTTTCTGCGTCACGTTGAGCGGACAGCTGTGTTGCTACACATGATTGATGCGTATAGTGATGATCCAGCGGAAAAATACCAGACCATTCGCCGCGAGCTGGAAAAATATTCTGAAGAATTAGCGGCGCGTCCAGAAATCATTGCTTTGACGAAATGTGAAGGACTGGATGATGAGATTATTGCTATGCAGTCGACGGCGCTACAAAACGTAGCGAACGGTTCGCCAGTGATGGCGATTTCCTCGCAAACACATACTGGCGTGACCGAACTGCTACGCCTACTGCGTCGTGAGGTTACGGACTATCGAGCACGGGAAGCTGAGTTGGTCGAAGAAGAAGGCGATGATCTGCCGGTTATTGCTTTGGATGCACAAGTAGCATCTGATGCCTGGACGGTAGAGCGGGTGGTTGGTGCGGAGCCTGACAATGCGGACGAGGAAAATGCGGTTAGTTTCATTATCCACGGTGCTAAAATTGAAAAGTTTGCTCGCCGCACTAACTTTGATCAATTTGAATCGGTCAATCGCCTGCGTGACATCATGCGAAAAATGGGTATCACTCACGAGTTAATTCGTCAGGGTGCAGTCGGCGAGACTGTAGTGCAGATTGGCAAATCGACGCCGTTTACGCTGGTTGAGCAATAGCTTGACATCGTCAATAGTGGTATAATTAGGTATAAATCGCTAATCAGACGGGGAGGTATCATGGGTAATAGTAACACAGAGCGGCAGATGACCGTACCGAGCTATTGGGAGATCGGGCGACTGGAAAACAAAATTGCATATAAATCAAATCGAGAGGCCACCGTAGGGACAGTTGGGGCTGTCGGGTTGACCTCGTTGGAACTTGCGTTTGCTCCTGCGGTACGTCGTTATCATTTTGGTCCCAACGTCCGGAGACATGTGGCTTTTAAGGACGCACAGAACGATATTCTCAGGGCGTTGAGGGGTGAGGAGCCGCTCAGCGGTGATCATTATTTGAAAAATCAGCCTAAAGAATACGTCGGGCGCCTAGCGGTAGAAGTTCGTAAGGAGGAAATTACGTCACTGCTCGATGGGCCAGTTGGTAAATTGACACAGTATGTATTGGCTGGCCTGAAGAAGAAACAGTTTGGTTCTGAAAAAGCGGCTGGATATTATGCTGACTGGCTTGACGCAACGAAGGCCGACTATGTGAGGCCAGAGGAACAACCTGCGTTGAGCGCGGAAGAATTGAAGAAAATTTATCGTAAGCTGGGCGGGGCGTACAATGTGCATTTGGCCCTGGCGGGTGCTGAGCTGCGCACTCCTGATGTATCTGATGATTTTGGGGAGAACGTTGAACAGTTGATTGCATTAAACCATCTGGAATCGCGCTGGGAAGGTGGTAGGATTCATGTGCCAGAAGAGGTACTTACAGAAGCGTGGGTTGACCCTCAGGCGCCAGTGGACAAGGCTCTTCGTTCACCTATCATTAGAGAATGGAGAGATGATACGCGCTCGGATGCTGCAAAGGCATTGAAGCTGGATGTGTACAATTTGTTGCACGGAGAAAAAGATCGCATGCCTGGTCCTAAGCGCTCTAAACGGTTCCTTGCTCAAGAAGCGATAGCGGCAATTAACAACGATTAATAATCATGGCACAAACATTTTTCTTCTATGACCTAGAAACTAGCGGATTAAATCCGCGGCAAGACCGCATCATGCAGTTCGCTGGGCAGCGGACGGACATGAATCTCGAGCCGATTGGTGAGCCGTATAATCTATTGGTGACGCTGAATGATGACACGCTGCCGAGTCCTGACGCGCTGATGGTAACTGG
Organism: Candidatus Saccharimonadota bacterium; assembly: GCA_905372835.1. Lineage (GTDB taxonomy): Bacteria > Patescibacteriota > Saccharimonadia > Saccharimonadales > Saccharimonadaceae > Nanosynbacter. The sequence continues at coordinate 341,698 of CAJPQK010000001.1, forward strand.
CATCACGCCGCAAAAAACGGTCGAGGAAGGCTACACCGAGGCACAGTTTGCCCAGATGCTCAGTGAGGAGATTTTTACGCCGGAGACTATTGCGGTTGGTTTTAATAACATTCGGTTTGACGATGAGTTTATCCGCCATGTGTTGTGGCGTAATTTTCATGATCCGTACGAATGGAGCTGGAAGGATGGCCGCTCGCGTTGGGATTTGCTGGATGTAGTGCGGTTAACCAGGGCTCTCAGGCCAGAGGGAATTAATTGGCCGCTTGATGCTAAGGGTGAGCCGAGCAATCGTTTGGAATTAATCACTAGTGCTAATAGCATAGCGCACGAGAATGCCCATGATGCCTTGGCGGACGTAACAGCGTTGATTGCCGTGACGAAATTGATCAAGCAAAAGCAGCCGCAGCTATACGACTATTTACTGAAAATGCGCGATAAAAAAGTAGTCCAGCAGCTGGTCAATGTGGACGACAAAAAACCGTTTGTCTATGCCAGCGGGCGTTACGATAAAGAATTTGCTAAAACCACGGTGGCTTTTCCACTGACGACCAGTCGAAACGGCGGCGTGGTTGTCTATGATCTGCGGTATGATCCGACGCCGTTTGTTGGGTTGAGTGCGGAGGAATTGGCGAAGAAAATATTTGCTTCGTGGGAGGAGCGCCAGGCTGAGGATTTCGTCAAATTACCGGTCAAAGAATTACAGTACAATCGCCGTCCGGCGGTGGCGCCACTGGGTGTGCTGGAGCAGGGCGACGGTTGGCAGAAGATTTCGCTTGATCTAGAGACGGTGCAAAAGCACCAAAATATATTGCTAGACAACCCAGATTTTGCTGAAAAATTACGGACTATTTTTGAAAACAAGCCAGCCTTCAAAAAACTGCCCGATCCAGAAGCGCAATTATATGACGGCTTTTTGAACGACCATGACCGCTTGCGAGTGGAAGCGGTGCGCAATGCTGATGAACGTGAACTGGCGGATTTTCATCCAGAGTTTCAGGACGAACGGTTAGCACCGCTGTTGTTGCACTACAAAGCGCGCAACTTTCCGCGCTCACTTAGTGAAGATGATTTGGCGCAATGGGAAGTCTGGCGGGCTCAGCATTTGCAGGCACAACTGCCAGGGTTTATGGCGTCTCTGCAGCGGTTAGCGCCGACAGCGACTGACAAGCAGCAGTTTATATTGCAAGAATTGCAATTGTGGGCGGAGGCAGTGTTGCCGGCTGACGACTTGTGACAGGACGTATGCTAGGTTAAAGACGGAGCGAGTTTTTGAGTGCCCATGCGAGTGTCTGGTTCGCTGGTCTCGGTTTTCTTGGCTTCATGTGCCAGATAGATAAATAGTAGGGTGAGATAATCTTTTGGATATACTATGTTGTTGACGCGACGTTTTCGAGAAAGATACTGAATGAGCTCTTTGATATCATCAAATGATACGGGGATGGCTGCTCGTAAGATGCGACAAATTGGTATGATGACGATCCAAAAAATGATCATGGGAATAGCTGACAAATTGACGTTCAAAAACGGAATTTTACCGAGAAAAACGAACATACAAAGCTGGTCAAAGAGCACCGGTGTGATAACAATCGCACTAATAAGCAGTAATACGTAAACACTCAACCGTCGCATATAATGTAACTGTAACAGATAAAAGCTTGACTTGCAATCATAAGCAATATGTGGTGGTATATAATCCAATAATTAGGTAATGTCTGGAAAAAATGATAAAAAACCGGTATAATAGAGCGGCTATGCCGGAGGTTATTCGAGTTAAAGGTGCCCGCGAGCACAATCTGAAAAATGTCAGCGTGGAATTGCCGCGTGATAAGTTTGTGGTCATCACTGGTCTGAGTGGTTCAGGCAAATCAAGCCTGGCGTTTGATACGATTTATGCTGAGGGGCAGCGCCGTTATATGGAGAGCTTGAACTCGTATGCTCGGCAGTTCTTGGGAACGATGGATAAGCCTGACGTTGATAGCATTGATGGCTTGAGTCCTGCTATTTCGATTGATCAAAAATCAACCAGCCGCAACCCACGCTCAACGGTAGCCACGGTGACTGAGATTTACGACTATTTGCGATTGTTATTTGCACGCATCGGTGTGCCGCACTGTCCAATCTGCGGCAAAGCAGTCTCGCGACGTACCACTGAAACCATCATTCAAGAAATCATCAAGCAGTATGATGGACGTCGGATTTTACTATTGGCGCCAATCGTCAAAAATAAAAAAGGTGAATTTGCGCACATCCCTGAGCAATACCGTCGGCTGGGTTATGCTCGTGTGAGGGTTGATGGTGTGGTGTATGCCTTGGATGAATTTCCGGAATTGCAAAAGAGCTATAAGCACTCAATTGAGCTGGTGGTTGACCGCTTGGCATTGCACAGTGAATTGGCCGGTCGCTTGTCTCAGAGTGTCGAGCAAGCGTTAGAATTGGGTCAGGGAATTGTCGAGGTTTTGGACGCTGATGATGATCAGGTGCGGACGTTTTCGCAGCGGTATGCCTGTGTTGATCATCCTGAGGAGGATATTCCTGAGCTAGAGCCACGACTGTTTAGTTTTAACGCACCACAAGGAGCTTGTCCGAGCTGTACTGGTTTGGGTAGCCGCATGGAGATTGATCCGGAGTTGGTGTTTAATGATAATTTGACCATCGCTGAAGGAGCCATCAGACCGTACAACCGCGTCAATGTCGACAATTTCTATATGAAAAAAATCATAGCTGTTGCAGAAGCTCATGATTTTAGTATGCGAACTCCTGTGAAGAAGCTGTCAAATGAGGCTAAACAGACGATTTTGTATGGAACAGGGGCGCAGAAATATCGCATTGAGCTTGGTAATGGCCGGCATTATGATACGACTTACGAGGGAGTTATTCCGAATCTGGAGCGTCGACATCGTGAGACTGACAGCGAATTTATGCGCAAAGACATTGAACGATTTATGCGTGAGCGAGCATGTTATGTTTGTAAGGGCGCCCGCCTCAAGCCAGTAGTCTTGGCGGTGACAGTTCACGGACTCAATATTGTTGATATTTGTGATCTGGGCGTTGACGATGCGTTGGATTTGTTTACTCACAAGCTCAAATTGACGGAACAGGAAACGACGATTGCGCGGCTGATATTAAAGGAAATCAATGCACGGCTTGGATTTATGAGTAATGTCGGTTTGAACTATCTGGAGCTGGGCCGGGCAGCTAACACCTTGAGCGGTGGAGAAGCTCAGCGCATTCGGCTGGCTACGCAAATTGGTTCCGGTTTGCAGGGGGTACTGTATGTCCTGGACGAACCATCCATTGGGTTGCATCAGCGAGATAATGATAGGCTGATTGATACTCTGAAGCGCTTGCGTGATCTTGGCAATACGGTGCTGGTAGTGGAGCATGATGAAGATACTATTCGTCAAAGTGACTTTTTGGTCGACATGGGACCAGGGGCTGGCTCAAAGGGTGGACAAATTGTTGCCATGGGAGCGCCTGAGGAGGTAGCGAAAAATCCAGACAGTATCACTGGTCGGTACCTGAGTGGTGCAGAGAAAATTGCAGTACCAAAAAAGCGCAGGAAGCCAAATCAAGATCAGCAGCTCATAGTGCGTGGTGCTCAGGAAAATAATTTGAAAAATATTGACGTGGCGTTTCCCTTGGGGTTGATGACAGTGGTGTCTGGTGTGTCTGGTAGTGGTAAGTCAACATTGGTTAATGACATTGTGGCGAGGGAGTTGGCAGCTCGCCTCAACCGTTCACAAGTGGTGCCAGGCAAGCACGACCGCATCGACGGTATTAAACTGCTAGACAAAGCCATCGTCATCGACCAGTCGCCAATTGGTCGCACGCCGCGTTCAAACCCAGCTACCTACACGGGCATTTTCACGCCAATTCGCGAATTATTTGCTGCCACGCCAGAAGCTAACGTTCGTGGCTACAAGGCAGGCCGATTTAGTTTTAATGTCAAGGGTGGTCGCTGTGAAAATTGTCAGGGTGATGGTGTGATAAAAATTGAAATGCACTTTTTGCCAGATGTGTATGTGGTTTGTGATGAGTGTAAAGGTAAGCGGTACAATCGTGAAGCGTTGGAAATTACCTACAAAGGACGCACTATTTCTGATGTGTTGGAAATGACAGTAGAGCAAGCGGCCGAATTCTTTGACAGCATCCCATCTATTCACCGAAAACTTGAGACGTTGGTGGAAGTTGGCTTGGGTTATATTCGTTTGGGCCAGCCGGCAACCACCTTCTCTGGTGGGGAAGCGCAGCGCATCAAATTGGCGACTGAACTGTCAAAACGCTCGACGGGTAAAACCATGTATATTTTGGATGAGCCAACCACTGGGCTGCATTCGGCTGACGTTAAGCGATTGTTGGGGATTTTGTACAAGCTTGTCGAAGGCGGAAATAGCATGATTGTGATTGAACATAATTTGGACGTCATCAAATCAGCAGACTGGATCATTGATATGGGTCCAGAAGGTGGTATGGGCGGCGGGACGGTTGTCACCAGCGGAACGCCAGAAGATATTACCAAGAACGCAGATTCGTTCACGGGCAAATATCTCAAGCCATTGCTTAAATAAAATAACCCCCTACAAGTTAAGCTAATTATTTGTGCTTTTTAGTAGCCGACTTTGGTTGTTTGTTCTTTGAAAACAGAACAGACAATTGTTTTTTGATGGCTGCCTTGGTGGATTCTTGCTTGAGCGCGTGAATGATCATTGGCAGGACTGATAGGAAAATGATGATCAGGGCAGCGACCTCAACGTTAATGCCAGCTTCAGTCAGTGCCTTACCAGCAAAGAATCCCAGGTAGGTGAACAGCGAAGCCCATAAAATGCCACCAATGACGTTGAAGAGCAAGAAGGTTCGATAGTGCATTTTGCTTGCGCCGGCTACGATTGGGGCAAACGTGCGGACAATGGGCACAAATCGCGCCAGGATCACTGTGATAGCACCATGTTTCTCATAAAACTTTTCAGCTTGAATGAGATATTTACGTTTGAATAAGCGTGAGTTTTTTCGCTCAAACAGTTTTCGGCCCACCTTGTGACCAAAGGTATAGCCAACTGAATCTCCGGCGATGGCCGCGATGATAAGTAAAAGCACGAATACCGAAATGTCGATTGGCAAAATGTGTTGTTGTACCATATAGCCAGCAGTGAATAGCAGGCTATCGCCAGGGAAAATAAACCCAAACAATAGGCCCGACTCGGCAAATACAACAAATAAAACGGCGATAATGCCAAAGTGAATAATAAAGTCTACGAAAGCGTGCATCATAGGTACTTATTATAGGACAAAAAACAGTAGTTGACAATTTGACATGATGAAATCGCTCATGCTACACTGGTAACAGGTAGTTTTTAATACACAAAACTGAGGAGAGGGAGAAAAAATAGGGATGGTACGTCTTCGTATATCAAGAAGGAATCAACGTGTCGCCAAGATAGCAATACCAGCAGCTGCAGTGGTGATGGTATTTGCTTTGGTTTTGACAAATCCGTTTATGGCAAAAGCGGCTAGTGTTCATAAAAAATATAAAGCAATGGATACTAACTATCCTGTGCCGACAACTAATGTCGCTTGGATTTCTCCAGATGGTAATGACAATTCTGGGAATGGTACCGAAGCGCGACCGTTCGCGACCTTTAGGCGAGGCTTACAGGCTGTTTCTGATGGAGGAACGGTTGTAGCTAAGAGCGGCGCTTACCGAGAGCCGCATTTCTTTGTCACGAAGAAAAATATTACCTTCCAGGCTGCCCCTCATGCTGAAGTCTGGATGAAGGGTAGCGATATTGTATCGGCAGATCGATGGACTAAAGAAGGCAACATGTGGAAGACTACGGGTAAATTCCGTAATTTCTGTCGTGTTTGTACGGTCAACCCCAACCCATCCAAAGAAGGTATGGCTGCTTACCCAGAGCAGATGTTTATCGACGATCAACCACTGGAACAAGTCGATGCAAAAAACAAGGTTGGCCCTGGTAAATTCTATGTTGAAGACAAGAATCCAACTACCCTAAAAGACCCTACCAATAATCGAGCAGGCTTTAACGTTGGCACAGAAGATGATTTGACATATTATGTTGGTTCTGACCCATCTCGTGGCACTGCAGAGATCACTAACCGAGCTCGCGCCTTTTCAGTTGGTGGTCGTCAGGCTGATGATGGCTCTAATTTCACGATGAAAGCTATCAACATTGCGCAATATTCACCACTACAGAGCTGGTCTTGGGATCGTCAATTGCCTGATGATCAGGTTGGAACCAGTATGATCGTAGTGAACGGTCGCGGCTCGGTTGTCCAGGACTCTATCTTCACTCAAAGTTCCTCAGTTGGTTTCAACACTGATGCTGAAGGTGCACGTATTGTTAATAATAAATTCATCGGCAACGGTGGTAATGGCGCAGGAGCCAACCGCGCACACAATACAACATTTGAAAATAACATCTTTACAGAGAACAATGCAGCAAATTATCTGACCAATGGTTCAGTCTGTTTAGCGTGGTGTACTGTTTCTGAGATAAAAGTCACGCATATCGAGAACTTTACGTTCCGAGGTAATGTGGTTGATAACTCAAAGAATCCTGCTTCAACTGGCAATGACTATTATGTGCGCAATGGTACAGCGGGTGTCTGGTGTGATGAAGGCTGCATCAAAGCAAAAATTGTCAACAACTTCTTTATCAACACGACAACAGCGATCTTTGATGAGGTTTCAGATGGCACAATCATCGCATCAAACATTATTGAAGGCTCGGGTGCGGGTATTGGCGTCTCAAGTAGTTCGAATTCTAAAGTATACAACAACACCATCTCTCGAACCAACCGACCTATCATGCTAAATGAGGATGCTCGTACCAATGGCTGTAATGAGCGAGATGTTCACAACCCACAAGTTTGTAAATCGCTTGAATCATGGTCTGCCAGTAAAGGTTTGAGTTGGAATCTGACTGGTCTAGAAATGTACAACAATATCATTTCCTCTCGTGCGGTCATCTCTGGTGACACTGGCGCGCCACTGTGGTCCTACCCTGTTAGGAGCACTGGTGGCCCAAACCACACTGGTCCAGGCACCTATACAAATGACATGTTCAAGGGCTTTGACTACAACGCCTACTATCGCAGCAGCTTGCAAAATGAAGGCACGATTATGACCTGGGACTTAGCGGATGTGCCGAATCGTCTTGATATTCTGTTTGCCAACGTGAAAGACATCGCCAAGGACAGTCGCGTTCGGTCGTCAATTGATGGTCGTGACGCACATTCTCTTGATCTGTTTGGTACACGTGCCAATAACCCATACTTCATCAAAGAAGCTGAACAGAACACTGACTATCGCAAGAGTAACTACAACTTGAAGCCGGGCAGTCCGGCGATTAGCTCAGGTAAGCCGTTGTCAGCTGAGGTTGCATCGGCAATTGACCCGAGCGGTCAGTACGTGAAACCTGGCGTGGCAGTAAACCGAGGTGCTTTAGTAAATGCCTACATGGACTCAACCAATTCTCCGACACCTCCACAACCTCCGGCGGCTCAAGGTGTGAACATTCCTGATGCCAAGTTGCGTCAATTACTAAACAAAAGGTTAGCTGAAATCTCAGGGAAAACCCGTAGCGATACTCAAGCGATTACTGCTCAAGAAATGCTAACCATTGATCGCATGTATGTCGATAATACTGGCAATATCACGGAAGACCAGAGGATTAAGGATTTGACTGGTCTGGAGTACGCTAAAAATGTAACTGAGCTATCACTCGGTAATCACGCAATTACCAATTTACAGCCGCTCTCTGGCCTAACTAAACTGCGCGCATTACAGCTGTCAGGCAACAAGGTTACTGATATTCAGCCATTGGCTGGCTTGTCTGAGCTGCGTAGTGTGAACTTGTCGGAAAATGTTGTTGCGAACTATAGTCCTTTGTCGTCTCTGAACAAGCTCGAGCAAGTCTCGATGAGCGGTACTAATCAGATGTTAGACCTATCAATATTTGCAGGTAGTAAAAACTCATTAAAGAAGATCTCTTTCTATGACTATGGTCGAAAGACTAAAGTTGTCAATGCTCAATCTCTTGTTGGTGCACCGGCTTTGACCTCTTTGCGCTTGACTGGGGGGCAGCTGAGCGAGGATGAGATTACTGCAATTGGACGAATGACTCAACTTACTGAACTGCGGTTAGACTACAGTACGGTCATGAATGCACAGCCTCTCGCGGGTTTGAACCACCTTACCTCTTTGAAGCTAGAAAACCAGCAGGGTAGTATGACTACTGAGTCTGAGGTATTTAACTCACCGTTAAAGGATGCGTCTGGCGCACCAGTTACTATTGAAAATACAGCTACTTTGGTTAATGAAGCAGCTGGTAAATTAAAAGTAGCGACACCGGTATATGACGGTCAATCACACGCACTGCAGGCCAACTGGAACAAGCAAATAACTGTTAATGGTAAGCCGTTTGCTTTCTCCGGAACATTGCACGTAACTGCAACGTTACCAAAGCCTGACCTATCTGCCCTCCGCACCGCCATCGCCAACGCCGAAAAAGAACCGGCCTACATTACCAATGACGCTACCGTCAAGCAAGCTCTTGCCAAAGCCAAAGAAGTAGAGAAGCAACCAAACCCAGCTGCTACTGCCATCCAGAAAGCAGCCAGCGACCTCAACACTGCCGTAGCCAACGCCAAGAAGAAAGAAGCAGACGCCCAAACAGCCGCTGAACAAGCAGTTGCTCAGGCTGAACACAACCAGGATCCAGACGATGTTACCAGCGCCAACGCCAAGGTAGCTGCCGTCCAAGACCCAACGAAGAAACAAGCCTTCCAGGATCGCCTCAACCAGGTCACCGCTAACGTCACCGCTGCTCGCACCGCTCTCTCCGCCCTGATAACCAAGGCCAAAGACCCAGCAACAACTGCCGGTATGTCCCAAGAGACCAAGGACGCCGTAGCTACACAAGCTACCCAAGCAGAGCAGGTCGCCGCCAACGCCGGTGCTTCTGTTGCCGAACTCAACGCTGCCAAAGCAGCTCTGCAAGCAAAACTTGACGCCCTTCGTCCTGACCTATCTGCCCTCCGCACCGCCATCGCCAACGCCGAAAAAGAACCGGCCTACATTACCAATGACGCTACCGTCAAGCAAGCTCTTGCCAAAGCCAAAGAAGTAGAGAAGCAACCAAACCCAGCTGCTACTGCCATCCAGAAAGCAGCCAGCGACCTCAACACTGCCGTAGCCAACGCCAAGAAGAAAGAAGCAGACGCCCAAACAGCCGCTGAACAAGCAGTTGCTCAGGCTGAACACAGTAAAACTCAAGCTGCAGTAAATGACGCAAGGGCTTTGGTGGCGAAAGTACAGGATACTACGAAGCGAACTGCGTTGGAGAATCGGTTGAACACAATCGTCATTCCAGGGCCACAAGCCCCAAGGAATAAGATGACTGTCGCCCAACCACACCACCGCTCCTTGACAGTAGAGACATCTGGAAACTCTTGCTATAACCTGGCAACAGCACAGATGGCTTCAACACCGGATCGTTACAATAACCGTGTGCTTCGTGAAGGAGTGGACTTTATGATTAACTGTCACAACCAAACTCCTGCGGTTGGCTTCACGACTCGCGTAACCTTAACACTGAGTCGTCACTATACTAATACAAACCGCTTGACGATTGGTAAGATTATTAACGGTCGAGTATATCAAGACATCACCAATCGAGTCACCTTTGGTAATACGCCAGATGGTAACTATACTACCATTTCTTACGATCTGACTGACGGTGGCTTTGGTGACGGTGATGGCGCGGCAAACGGCACAATTATCGACCCAGTTGGTGTTTACGAAGAAGAGGGCGCTACTCAGAATGGTAACCAAAATGCCAATAGCGGCAGCAACAGCGCAGTTGCTAAGATTGCGAAGAAAGCATCAAATGCGTTGGCTGACACAGGTAGCAATGCCATTGTGATCGCTCTCGGTTCCATCGCGGTCGTTGCTACTGGCGCCTGGATAATCATCAAACGCCGACGCTAAACCAGCTGTCACAGCTCAATGATAAAGCGGCTATCTCATGTAGCCGCTTTTTATGTTAATCTTCGATAAATCCGCCGGACTGTCGTGCCCACAGTTTGGCATAAACGCCACGTTTTTTGGCAAGCAACTGCTCGTGTGAACCGTCTTCGACGATGCGTCCATTTTCTAGAACAATAATGCGATCCAGCTTGGCGATGGTTGACAGGCGATGGGCGATGACGATCGAGGTTCGGTCTTTCATCAATGTCTCCAGTGACTGTTGGATTAGCGCTTCTGACTCTGAATCTAAGGCTGAGGTTGCTTCATCAAGAATCAGGATTGGTGCATCTTTTAAAATCGCTCGGGCGATGGCGATACGCTGCCGCTGTCCACCTGATAGTTTCACGCCGCGCTCACCGACCATGGTGTCAAAGCCATCGTGTAATTTGATGATGAAATCATAGGCGCCAGCTTTCTTGGCAGCTTTTTCAATTTCAGCATCAGTCGCGTCAGGTCGGCCGTAAGCGATATTTTCACGCACCGAACGGTGAAATAGTAGCGGCTCTTGTGGCACATAGGCGATTTGTTCGCGTAGACTTGCCTGAGTAACTTCGGCAATATTTTGTGCGTCAATAGCAATCTCTCCCGAGTCAATATCGGCAAATCGTAGCAATAATTTGGTGAGGGTAGTTTTACCAGAGCCACTCGACCCAACCAAGCCAATTTTTTCACCTGGCTGAATGCGAAGAGAAAAATCATGAAACAGTGTGTCACCCGCGCCCTCATCATGAGTGAAGGTTACATTATCCATGGTGATACTGCCGCGCGTAACAGCAAGCTTTGCGTCACTTTGATCGACCAGTGTCGTCGGCGTGGTAAGAATTTCTACCATATCGTGAGCGTCACCAAGGATACGGTTATAACTACGCATAATGCTGTTCATATTCCATAATTCATGTGCCACACTGCCAGTGTAAGTGATGATGAGGTAAACTACCGCTACTGATACGATATTATGTTGGGCGGCGTATATCGCAAAGGCTATAGCGCCAATTTTTATCGTTATATTAATGGTTGAATACACAGTACTGACTTTTAGGAGCCCGCGCATGGTACCCAGGCTGGCGCCGCGCCATGATGTAACGGTCTTTGCAAATCGTTGCTGTTCCAGCGCTTCGGCACCAGACGATTTTACTGCCAAAATGTTTGAAACAGCATCAGCCAATTGGCCACTCACTTTGTTGCTGGCTTTGGCTTCTTTCTCGTTCAGCTTGGCCATCGGTCGAGAACCAAAATAGACAACGACGCTGAAGATGATAGAGAAGAGCAGGAGAAACACAGCATACTGCCACAGTAGAGTTGACAAGATGATGATTGAACCAACCAGGGAAATCACCAACGGTAAAATTGACCAAATGATGGTATCCCAAAAACGTTCAACTGCGCCGTTTAATTTATTGGTTTGGCTGACAAGTGAGCCGCCAAATTTATTGGCATGAAAAAACATCGTTTGGTTGGTCAATTTGCTGAAACACTGTGCATACAAATCGCGCTGCAGGGCGGTTTCAAATGTCCATGCGAGGTACAGGACTAAGCGCCAGCCGATAACATTTGACCATAATTCGCTCATGCCGTAGAGTGCGACTAATTTCCATAGTTTTTCTGCATTGTCTAGTTGCCCGTTTTGGATGATGTTGAGTAATTCAGCAATAATCAGTGGGCCGACAAAAATTGTTATAGCCAGGGTGATGATTGCAAAAAAGATGGTCAAATTTCGCCGATGTTTATAAGGGCGTGATATGCGCCAGAATAGACCTAAAATTTCCTTGTTTGTTACGTTTTTCAAATTAAATACTCCTTTGGTTATTTTTCGGTGTTCAGTGGTTCGCTTTGAAGTTGAGTATTGCGAACGTGAGGTTTTAGAGGAACTCATACCAGGTGAGTTCATACATGTTGTACAAGTATATGGTATAGTTATGCCATGAGTCAAGAATATGTGGTAGTTTCGTTGTTTGATGCTACGGGACTGATGTATAATATATGATGAACAAAGGAGAAAATAATGGCATTATATGAGATTACAACAAAACAAGAATTTGAAGAAAAAGTATTAAAAAACAGTAAACCTGTGTTGGTTGATTTCTGGGCGCCGTGGTGTCCGCCGTGTCGAGCGATGGCGCCGATTTTACATCAAATTGCTGAAGAAACCGAGTTTGATGTCGTCAAAGTTGACACTGAAGCCAGCCAAGAGAACGCGCAGTTGGCTATGGACTATCGTGTTCAGGGAATTCCAAACATGAAGATCATCGCTGATGGCGAGGAAGTCGCTGAGCTGATTGGCATGAAACCAAAGCAGGCGCTGATTGACGCTTTAGAAAAAGCTGCGAAATAGGTAAAGTTCAGTTCAAGGAGAATACCAAGTGAAGGGTTTTAATGGAAATATTGAAGAATTGACAGTGCAGAATAGTAATTTTCGTCGGGTGCTTTATACGGCGAAACATTGTCAATTGGTATTGATGAGTCTGCCAGTTGGTGGGGAGATTGGCGCGGAAGTTCATGAGGAGAATGATCAATTTTTCCGATTTGAAGCAGGTCAGGGTAAGGTCTTGATTGATGGTAATGAGTATGCTGTGTCTGACGATAGTGCTATTATCGTGCCAGCAGGTGCTGAGCATAATGTGATAAATACTGGCGAAGAGCCACTTAAGCTCTATACTATTTATAGTCCAGCACACCACAAAGATGGCATTGTTCGGGCGACACGCGAAGAAGCGGAAGCTAATGAAGAAGATTTTGATGGTGTGACGACAGAATAGTTATTAACTCGGATTACAAACGAAAGTATATTACATTGCAGGCTAAACCGCTTTTATATGATCAGATTGCAGCCGATCCAATGAATGATGATTTTGCTAATAGAGGTTGGTTGCCTGTGTATTCTGCTTCGTCAAGTTCGCGAATTGTACTGGTTGGGCAGGCGCCAGGCCGAATTGCCCAGCAGACGCTAAAGCCGTGGAATGATGCTAGTGGTCGCTTGCTTCGGCGATGGCTGAACGTAACGGACGAGCAGTTTTACAATCCTGAACTCTTTGCGTTGATGCCGATAGATTTTTATTATCCAGGCAGGGGAGCGCACGGTGATTTGCCGCCGCGCTTGGACTTTGCTAGGAAATGGCACCCGCGCTTATTGACGCAGATGCTGAATGTGCGATTGACAATTTTGGTTGGTTCGTATGCGCAAAGATATTATCTTGATCGCTGCGCCAGGCATAATTTGACAGCAACTGTGGCGGACTTTAATATGTATTTGCCAGATTATTTTCCATTGGTTCATCCATCGCCGCTCAATATTGGCTGGCGCAAACGTAATCCCTGGTTTGAATCGGATGTCATTCCAGTTCTACAAACGATAGTTAAGGAGGTGCTGTCATGACAGTTTATAAAATTAAACGAATTTACGAATCGCCAGAATCGGACGATGGCTACCGCGTGCTGGTTGACCGATTATGGCCGCGCGGTATCAGTAAAGAACGAGCAGCGCTAGACGAATGGGCAAAAGATATTGCACCGACTAACGAGTTGCGCCAATGGTTCGGTCATGATCCGGAAAAATTTGTAGGGTTTATGTCGCGTTATACCGAAGAGCTGGATGCTAGTTCTGTAGCCGCCACTCTTAAACAACAATGGCAAAAACATCCAGTTGTTACGCTGTTATACAGTGCTAAAGATATCGAGCATAATCAGGCGGTAGTGCTGCAGCAGTGGTTAGAGCGGTGATTCGTGCCGCACACTACGTAGTGCTATAATGGTTACGTAAGGAGGTATAATATGCTACTAACATTTTCTCGCGGGCGGGCGAAAATTACGGTGTTGATGACACTGAAGTTGGCAATACGGAGGTAATTGCTGGTTATATCAAGGATTATTTCGGCGATAAAATCGACGTTTTCAAGCTGGAGCCGGTGAATCCGTATCCGGATAATTATCAAGAATGTACTGAAGTTGCCAAGCGTGAAAAAGCCGAAAGCGCGCGGCCAGCATTCCAAGGCAAGGTAGATTTGTCTGCTCATGATACTATTTTCTTGGGCTATCCGATTTGGTGGGGCGAGCCGCCGATGATCATCAATACTTTTTTAGAAAAGTATGACTTTGTCGGCAAAACAATCATTCCGTTCAATACCCACGCCGGTTCTGGCGCTGCTGGCAGAGCGTTTTGCTAGCGAGTGCAGCGAGCCAGTGGATTTGCAAGAAGTGCTGTTGACGGCTTGGCTGCACGACGTTGATGATTACAAATTGGTCGGCAAGGCGCAGGCAGAGAAAATAACGAACGCAGTAAATATCATGACGCAGGCAAAAGTGTTTGACGGACTAAGCCAGGCGGTGCTGGAAAACATTGCAGCGATTGGTTATAGTAAACGGCTGAACGGCAGGCAACCGTAGCGGCTGGCGGGTCAAATTGTGTCTGACGCCGACATGTGTGACGCTATTGGTGTAGTTGGGATTGAGCGGGCGCTGGTTTATGCTTGCTATCATGGTGGGCATATTTTTGATCCCGCGGTTTGGCCAAATGTTAATCTGGCAGCGCATGAGTATAATGCTGACGGCAATACACATGATACCGACGGCTTCATCAATCATTTCTTTGAAAAGCTGCTGAAACTAAAAGGCTTGATGCTGACGCTACCAGGACGAGCAGAAGCAGAAAACCGCCAGCAAATTATGGTTGATTTCTTACGCCATTATTTCCGCGAGAAGAATGTGCCGGAGTGGAGCGAGTTTCTGGAAGAATACTTGCATAAATATGATTTTTAGACTGTAATATATCTAGTGAATCAAACATTGCAAGCCAAGCTCAAAACCCTACCGCGCACTCCTGGCGTTTATTTTCATAAGTCAGCCAGCGGCGAGATTATTTATGTGGGCAAGGCGGCGGTGCTGAAAAACCGTGTGCGTCAGTATTTTCAGGATTCGCGCGGGCGGGACAATAAAACCATGGCGCTAGTGGCGGAAATCGCTGATACGGATTGGATTGAGACCGAGAGTGAAGTTGACGCCTTGTTTCTGGAAAGCGAAATGGTCAAGCGCTACATGCCGCGCTACAACGTACTACTACGCGATGATAAATCGCAGATGTACGTACGAATCGACATGAAAAGCGAGTGGCCGACCGTCAGTTTTACGCGCAATCCAGCTGATGACGGCGCGGAATGCATTGGCCCGTTTTATAATGGCTTTGCCTTGAAAAAAGCGTTGCGATATCTGCGGCGGGTGTTTCCCTATTTGACCAGACAGCGTCGTCCGGGGCAGTCGAAGTTGGATGAAGATTTAGGTTTGAGTCCACGACTAAGCGATGGGTCAGCTGTTTACAAAGCTAATCTACGCAAACTCATCAGCTACATCAAGGGTAATCGTAAAGCCATCGCCGCCGAGCTGGAACGCGACATGAAAACGGCGGCTGGACTGCATGATTTTGAGCGGGCGGCGGATCTTCGCAATAAGCTACGCGCCATGCGGGAGTTGCAGCGGCGAGTTTGTTTCGGCGACAAAGAATTCTTGGATATTTCTAAAGACAAGGCGTTGGCTGATTTGGCAAAATTGTTGGGCCTAAAAGATATCCCAGCGCGCATCGAGGGCTATGACATTTCGCATATGAGTGGCCAGCAAGTTGTTGCCAGTATGGTGGTATTTACCAATGGCGCAAGCGACCGAGCAGAGTACCGCAAATTCAAAGTTAGCGAGAAAAATGATGACACGGGCAATATGTATGAGACGATTTTTCGCCGGCTGAGTGAGCGTCATCTAAAAAGTTGGGGTCGTCCCGATCTACTGCTCATTGATGGCGGCAGAGGCCAGCTAGCGGCGGCTATCAAGGCTCGTGATGAGCGTGGCGTCCTCGTGCCGATCGTCAGCATCGCCAAGCGCGAGGAAGAATTGCTGGTGCATAAAACTGGTTCGCAGATTAACACGGCGTTCATCAAGCAGGTTCGGTCGCAGCCACGGGCGAACATCGCTATTCATGAAGACGGTGAGGTTTATGTGGTGAATTTACACCCAAGTCAGCGTAATGCCGGCTCACACTCAAAAAACTTGCGAGCTAGCACTGAACAGAACCATAAAGAGCACCCTGAGACAGAGAATAGTACTCTCGCGGCAACCGACATCGTCAAACTGTTCCAGCGTATTCGCGACGAGTCGCACCGCTTTGCCGTGAGTTACCACACGGCGCTGAAGCGCCAGCAGCAAACGAAAAACCAGCTGGAGGAAATTCCTGGCGTGGGACCAAAAACCCGCGCGAAATTGCTGAAAAAGTTTGGCAGTTTCCGTAATGTTGCCAACGCTACAGAAAATGACCTAGCATCAGTAATTGGTCAGTCGCGCGCTCAAACCGTTCACAGCTATTTTGCGCGACAACGTACCAATATGTAAAACGCCTGTGTTATACTAACAGTATGAAACGCGGTTTTACTATCATAGAACTTATTATTATGATTACGGTTATGGCAATTTTGACCACCATTGGTATTATTAGTTACGGTAACTGGCGCCAAAAGTCGTTACGTGATGCCATTACGGCTGACCTCAAAAGTGCAGCGCAGGCCATGGAACAGTATCGTAATTTTCATAATGCCTATCCAACGTTACCTGCTGGCGCGTCAATACCAAATTACAATGGTGGCCCTGTTCATGTATACATCCAAGGTGCTGATGGGAAAGAGTTCTGTATTGAGGCAACACGTGGTTCTCAAAAAATGCACATCACCAGTAAGAGTTCAGACGTGAGTGACGGCGGCTGTTCCTGACAGCCGAGCTCTTGTGAAAATGCGAACAGATTATTATAATAAGTAGCAGTGTAATGAAACGGCAATTTTTTGTATTTTTATTCAGATGGGCTATGAACTCATTTGGCATCTGGATAGCGTTACGACTTTTAGGCACCATGTCTGATGGTGGTTTATTGACATTTGTGCTAACCGGTTTGATATTCTCAGTTATCAACAGTATCCTCAAACCGATCATTATCATCTTGTCGCTGCCAGCAATTCTGTTGACACTGGGACTGTTTACGTTGATTATCAATGGTCTCATGGTGTATCTTGCCATTGTGCTCGCTCCAAACGTTTCCATTACGTTTGGTGACGCAATTATTGCCGGTATCATCCTTAGTTTGGTAAACTATATAGTAAGTAGTGTGGTTGATTTACGAACTGCGCAAAAAGAACAGGAGAGTTAGATGAATTTGGAACAACTTTTACCATATATCACATTAGGATCAGCATTTTTGATGATTATTACAATTTTGCTACAACAACGTGGCGCCTCACTTGGTGCAGGGTTTGGATCTTCTGGTGAACTGTTTACGACACGTCGTGGTTTTGATAAGAACTTGTTTGACGTTACCATTGTCCTGGCTGTAGTTTTTGTGCTATCAATCTTGGCTAGTTTGGTCTTGCCGGGGCTAAAAGGCTAGGTTGTCGCCATGGCAGAGGCTGGAGATAAGCCGTCTTGGAAGCGGTTCCAAAAAATGAGCGCTTCTGGGAAAAGCTTAAATCGTCGAGCTGAGAAGATTGAAAAAGGCGTCATTAAGCATGCGCATAAATTCGTGACATCCCGCCTTGACAGATTGACAGAAGTTCGCCGAGAAGTGATTGGCTGGGCGGTCTTGTTGATGATATTGGTTGGTTTGAGCGCAGGACAATGGAGTATTTTTCGCGCAGCTTACACGAGGGATGCGCCTCAGGAGGGCGGCACATATTCAGAGGGAGTTCTGGGCTCGCTGGAGACGCTTAATCCGTTGTTTGCACGTTCTAACGCAGAGCGATCGGCCGCCAGGCTGTTGTTTGCCAGCCTCTATCAATACGACAACACTGGGCATCTCAAGGGAGATCTAGCGAAATCAATCGCCATCAATGGTACAGAGACTGAATATACGATTACTCTGAAAGACAATCTTCGCTGGTCTGATGGCCATCCGCTGACAGTGGATGATGTTATGTTTACCGTCAATCTTTTGAAAAACCCAAAGGTTGGCGCTTCGACTGACGGCTGGTCATCCATTAAAATGCGCAAAACCGCCGATAACACCGTGACATTTGTAACTCCATCCGCCTATGCACCGTTTTTGCATACGCTGACGTTCCCAATTGTTCCAAAACACGTGTTGGAAAACGTAGCACCGGCTGCTCTGCGTGACCACTCGTTTGGACAGTCGCCTGTCACCAGTGGGCCATTCAAATTTCGACTTCTCCAAACAGACAACCGAGAAAGTGGCAGAAAAGCCGTTCACATGACGGCAAATGAATCATATCACTTTGGCAAACCAAAGTTGGACCGCTTCCAACTGTACGCGTACGCCTCACTGGATGAAATCACCAAAGGTTTGAGAACCAGTGAGATTATGGCGACACCAGAGCTGATCTATGCTTCTCAGCCAGAAAACGTCAAAAAGATGTACGAAATGAAGGCCTATGAAACCCACAATGGAGTGTATGCATTATT
This sequence comes from Candidatus Saccharimonadota bacterium, assembly GCA_905372835.1. Lineage (GTDB taxonomy): Bacteria > Patescibacteriota > Saccharimonadia > Saccharimonadales > Saccharimonadaceae > Nanosynbacter. The sequence continues at coordinate 360,182 of CAJPQK010000001.1, forward strand.
CAACAGCAAGAGTCCAATTCTCCAGTCTCCATCCATCCGCAAGGCTTTGGTGCAGTCAGTCGACATCACCGCGCTTCGCAAAAAGATGCCACAAAAAACAGGCGAATTGACGGGCCCGATTTTACCAGAGCATACGGAAGCAGAGCTAGAAAAGCCATTAGTTCGTGACGTAGAAGCAGCCAAAAAAGCGCTGGACGCAGAAGGTTGGACGGTGTCTGGTGGTGTGCGCAAAAAGGGCGATCAGTCACTGAAACTGTCAGTTGTTTCCTTGCAGGGTTCTAAATATGAAAATGCAGCTAATTCGTTGGCTGAGACATGGCGAAATGAGTTGAATGCTGAAGTGGAAGTTAAAATTGTTGATGCAACAGATGCTAATCAGGATGTTCTCAGGTCGGTGTTGCAACCGCGTAATTTTGACGTCTTGATATATGAGTTGGTGCTTGGCGGTGACCCAGATGTCTACGCGTATTGGCATTCGTCACAAGACCAGCGCGATCAGCGAGGTCTGAACTTTGCGAACTATAATGACGCTATTTCAGACGACGCCTTGGTTGGTGGTCGTGGTAAGCGTTCTTCAAAACAACGAGCGGATTATTATCAGTCATTCGTACGGCGCTGGCAGGCATCGGCTGCGTCACTGCCGCTGTACCGTCCAACAGTTGAATACATCAAATTGCCATCAGTTCAGGCCGTGACACAAAATACTCGGCTAGTCTCACCAACTGATCGATTTGCTGACGTGATATATTGGACAGTTCGCCAAGATTCAGTTTACAAAACACCGTAGTGTCAGGTATAATGATGACAGTTGTGCGGGCGTGGCGGAATTGGTAGACGCGCTAGCTTGAGGGGCTAGTGAACGCAAGTTCGTGGAAGTTCAAGTCTTCTCGCTCGCACCAAATGTAATAGAGCGGCGCGTTGGCGGAGCGGTTACGCAGAGGTCTGCAAAACCTTTTAGACGAGTTCGACTCTCGTACGTGCCTCCAGAATTATGATAGCTCCAGGTGTGGGGCTATTTTTGTTCTAATAATTCTTTTAACTCAGGGAAGGTTGGCTGTTGGAAATGGCCTCGGTCAACAAATATATGGCTTTTTGCGCTTGGTAGGTCAGACTGAAACTTTGCTAGCTCAGTAAAAGGCACCACGGTATCGTCTTTACTGTGGAATAGGTGAATTTCTTTGGCGGATTTTTTGAGTCCAGTTGCACTTGGCAATATAAAATCGCCCAAGTCTTCGTGAGTTGCATCATCATATGGAGCAGCAATTAGGATTAGTCGATTAACTGGTGTGCTGAGAGGATTCTCATGCAAATATTTTGCTAAGAATATTGCCCCAAGACTACTACCGATGAGCTGTACATTATTACCCAAGAATGGCAATATCTTTTCAAAGTAGATTTTCCATTCAGAATATCGTGCATTTTGTTTATTAGGCATATTAGGTACCAATACATCAAAATCTGTCATTGTAACAGCCAGCCAATCGCGCCATTTTGTTTTGTGAAAAAGACTTTCATATGTAAGTGGGTTATTGCGCAGTGCGGAGAGATAGCGTTCGTAGGAATCGAAAGGTGATCCGCCGTGAATATGTACAATTTGCTTCATAAATATAGTATAATACAAACCAGCGCAAATGGCAGACCGTGTCAAACGTCAGTAGATATGGACATCGGGCGGTCATTAGTGCAGAATATGGGCGCGAGTGGCGGAATTGGTAGACGCGAGGGACTTAAAATCCCTTGACCAAAAGTCGTGCGGGTTCGATTCCCGCCTTGCGCACCAAATTGCAGCTAAAAGAAAAGTCACCTGTTTTGGTGGCTTTTCTAGTTCCGGTAACAGTCCACGGTAAATGGAAGTTGTTAGTGATATGGTGATAAGCTTATGGTCTTGTTATTTTCTATTGATGACAATTTCGCTAATTTCTGCCTGCTTTGGTGTCTCGATGACGTCCACTAGTGTCTTTGCAACTATCTCAACTGGCATCCAGTTTTCAGGGTCTGGTAGCTGCTCGCCGGTAATTTTCTCAAGCATTCTGTTGCGCATACCACCTGGACAGAAACTAATTGCTCGCGACTTTTTGCCCTTGAAGAGCATTTGTAGTGATTTGCTATAGCCACGCATTGCCCATTTGCTACTGGTGTACACGGGCTCACTTGCAGAACCTTTAGTGCCGGCTGTAGAAGCGACATTGATGATGTCCGCTTCATCTTTGACGATTCTCTCCATCAAGAAGTTAGTGAGATAAATTACACCCATGATATTTGTGGAATATACCTTTATAATATCGCTAAATAGTTTTTCATCCGTACGATCAAACCTAGACATAATACCAGCACAGTTAACGAGTGCCATGATTTGATCATCAAGCTCTAAGATTTGCTGAGCGGCATTCTTGATGGACATCTCATCTGTCAAATCAAGCGTAATGTGCCTGATTCTGTCATCTGTTGGTTTTGAGCGAGAAAGAGAATAAACATTGTAGCCCTTTTCAAGCAGTAGTTGTGCGGTGGCAAAACCCAGACCATCGCTTGCGCCGGTAATTAAAACTGTCTTCATGTAGCTAATTATACCATCTTGGGTCTGGAGTGTTGCTCTGGTCAGTATTTTAGCCTCTATAGATATGGCGCATTTCTTGATGTTTAAAGTCATTTTTATCACCCAAAAACCTAACCACAAGCAAAACGTCTGTGGTATAATGAAGGGGTTAGCATAAATTGATAAGGAGAATATTCAATGAGCTCAATCATCATAGCACTTATAGTCGTTGGCGTTGTCCTGGTTCTCGCTATCGGCTTCATCGTCGCCACCTATAATGGTTTGGTGACTCTACGCAACCGCGTTGAAGAAGCATGGAGCGACATCACGGTTCAATTGAAGCGTCGAACTGACTTGATTCCAAATCTCGTTAACTCTGTGAAGGGTTACGCGACACACGAAAAAGAAGTATTTGAAAAGGTGACCGAAGCGCGTTCAGCCATCATGGATGCGAAGGGTGTTAAGGATACTGCTGAGGCAGAGAACATGCTGGAAGGCGCCTTGAAGAGTCTGTTTGCAGTAGCTGAGGCTTACCCAGATTTGAAAGCTAACCAAAACTTTATGCAATTGCAGCAGGAATTGGTTGACACTGAAGACAAAATTCAAGCTTCTCGCCGTTTCTACAACGGTGGTGTTCGCGACTTGAACACCAAGATTCAGACATTCCCAGCAAACATTGTTGCCGGTATGTTCAATTTCCAAGCCAAGGAATTCTTTGAGGTTGAAGACCGTGCGTCTGTTGAGAACCCAGTAGAGGTCAAATTCTAATATTTTGCATAAAACGCGCAGCCGCTCGCCTACCGTTGGCGGGCGGTTTTTGCTATAATAATTAATATGTATAGTGCGATTTCTCAAAATAAACGCAACACCGTCATCATCATGGCAGTGTTCGTAGCCATCATTGGTGTTATCGGTGTCTTCATCGGCATGGCGGTTAAGAACTATTCGCTGGCGTGGATTGTGTTTGGTTGTTCGATGCTATACGCCTGGCTTCAGTATTATCTGGCTGGAAAATTAGCCATGGCCATGACTGGCGCGCAGGAAATTGAGAAAAAAGATGCACCTGAGCTGTGGCGAGTAGTTGAGAATTTGGCGATCGCTGCTGGCATGCCGATGCCGAAAGTCTACATCATTGATGACCCGGCGCCGAACGCCTTTGCGACGGGTCGCGACCCCAAGCATGCCATCGTCGGTGCAACCACTGGGCTGCTGGAAATCATGGACAAGCGTGAACTGGAAGCAGTGATGGCGCACGAGATGAGTCATGTGCGTAACTATGACATTCGCGTTAGTATGATTGCTTTCGGTTTGGTGAGCGCTATTGGGCTATTGGCTGACCTGGCTCTGCGCATGATGTTCTTTGGTGGTGACGATGACCGTGATGTTCACCCAGCGGTATATATATTGGGTTTGGTAGTAGTTATTCTGGCACCGATTTTGGCAACCATCACACAGTTAGCAGTTAGCCGGCAGCGAGAATATTTGGCCGACGCTTCTGGCGCGTTGTTAACTCGAGACTCAGAGGGTTTGGCGAGTGCACTGGGTAAATTGCAAGAATATGGCCGACCTATGGAGCGCCAAAGCACATCGACAGCCAATTTATTTATGAATAATCCGCTGCGCCCCAGCTTTTTCTCAAAATTATTTAGTACCCATCCACCGTTGGAGGATCGTATTGCTCGTCTGCGAAACAATGCGACAAAAATGTAAGGATGCCTGATGATGAATAAGCAACGTACATCTGTCTCCAAAAAGAAAGTAACAACCAGTCGCTCACGAGCAAACCAAAAACTTGCCTCTGGTTATTATTTGCGGTGCAAGAATCATTGCAAAAAGATCTGGCAGCAGCTGAAAACTCGGAGGGCTCATTTTTTGAAGCGTCGACCGCATCGTAGTTTTCGCCTGACGCGACGTAGGGACTATGTCAGGTCACTGCACATCCCGGGTTATTGGTCTCTGACTACCCAAGCGGTCAAAATGATTTGGTCAAACAAGCGATTATTTTTTGGCTTGGCGCTGGTGTATGCGCTGGTGGTGTTTGTACTGGCGGGATTGATGGATCAAGAGACGTACAAAAAGATTAAAGCCTTGGCCGAAGGTACAGTCGAGCAGGGAGCGGTGAGTGATTTATTTGCAACGTTCTCGATTTTCGGCGGCGTTGTGTACGGCCAGCTCACCAACCAACCAAATAACGCCTTGCAGCAAATATTGGGTGTGTTGGCGCTGATCATGGTCTGGCTGACTACCATTTGGTTGTTGCGAGCAGTCAGCTCTGGCAATTCGCCAAACATTCGTGATGGTCTGTACCGAGCAGGGGCGCCGCTGGTCGCGTTCATTGTGTTATTGTTCATCGTCCTGTGCCAATTATTGCCGGCTGCTGGTGGCGTGATTCTCTATACGACGCTACAGACGGCTGATGTTCTAAATCAGACGCCGCTACTGATGATCGCTGCGGCCATTACGGGGCTACTAGGAGTGCTATCGCTGTATTGGCTCACCTCCACGGCTTTTGCTATGATCATTGTTACGCTGCCGGGCACCTACCCAATGCGTGCTGTGCGCATGGCTGGTGACATTGTGGTTGGTCGTCGTATCCGTATCTTGCTTCGCATGCTGTGGCTAGCTATCATGCTAACGTTGCTTTGGGTAGTTATTCTCATCCCAACCATCAAATTGGACGCCTTCGTGACGGGCTGGATTGACCAAACAGCCTCATTCCCGCTGGTGCCAATTATGGTACTGCTGGTGGCTTCATTCTCTGTTGTATTCTCAGCTACCTATACCTACTTATTCTACCGAAAGGTCGTTGCCGATGACAGTGCGCCAGCTTGATCGGCAGGCGGCCGAGCAACGAATTGTCAAACTGCGAGATCTGATTAATGATTATCGCTATCACTATCACGTGCTCGACGAATCGATCATGAGTGAGGCGGCGGCTGATAGCCTGAAACATGAATTGTCGCAGCTGGAAGAGCAGTTTCCGGACCTCATCACGCCAGACAGCCCAACCCAGCGGGTGGCAGGAAAGGCGCTCAGTAAATTCGCCAAAGTCCAGCATCAAACGCGAATGATTTCACTCCAGGATGTGTTTGACCGAGCAGAGGTTGCAGCGTGGATACAGCGCATGAAAAAGGTGCGTCAAGACATCACTGAAGAATTTTTGTGTGATATCAAGATGGATGGCTTGGCGTGCGCGCTGATTTATGAGGACGGTGTGCTGACGCGGGCCGTGACGCGCGGTGACGGATTAGTTGGTGAAGATGTGACCATGAACGTACGGACGATTCAGAACGTACCACTGACCCTGCGTGCTAACCAGCGATTTGCTCATTTTTTGCGCGGTCGGACAGAGATTCGTGGTGAAATTGTGATGCACAAGGCCGACTTTGCAGCATTAAATCAGCGTCGGCGAGCGACTGGTCAGCCGGAATTTGCCAATCCGCGTAACCTAGCCGCAGGGACGATTCGTCAGCTTGATCCAAAACTGGTGGCAGAGCGTCCGCTCCATTTTGTTGGCTATGATATCATTCGCGATAACCTCGAGGACACGCCAACGATTGCCTTTGGTTACCAGATGATGAACGAGTTGGGCATCACCACCAGCCGCCAAACGCAAATCGTCTATGGCTTGGACGAGGTGATGAGCTATGTTGACCATCTGGATGAGCTGCGTCAGTCGCTGCAGTTTAACACCGACGGAGCAGTCATCAAGCTCAATGACCGGCGACAGTTTGCCGAGCTGGGCATCGTTGGCAAGACACCGCGAGCCGCAGTGGCCTATAAATTTGCCGCCGAAGAAGCTACGACCATCGTCCGTGATATCGTTATTTCCATCGGTCGAACTGGTGCGGCCACGCCAGTGGCGGTGTTTGACCCCGTGGTGGTGGCGGGTACGACGGTGCAGCATGCCAGCCTACATAATGCTGACGAAATCGCCCGGCTGGATGTGCGGCGCGGCGACACGGTGGTGATTTTCAAGGCGGGCGATATCATCCCGCAGGTGCAAACCGTACTGAAAGAACTGCGACCGGCAGACGCTAAGCCAATTGACTATCCGGCAGAGCTGGCGCGCCAATATCCGGAGCTAGAATTTGTGCGGCCGGCAGGCGAGGCGGTGTATCGCGTCAAAGGCTTGAGCGGCCCGCTGATTTTGAAGCGAACCCTGGCGCACTTTGCATCCAAAGGCGCGCTGGACATCGACACATTGGGTGAGAAAAATGTCGAGGCGCTGGTCGAAGCTGGGCTGGTCAATGATTTGGCGGATATCTACCGGTTGATGAAAGATGATTTACTGAGACTAGAGCGTTTCGCTGAGATTTCCGCACAAAAACTCATCGATGCCATTGCCGCTAAAAAGCAGCCAGCGTTGGAGCGATTCCTGTTCGGCCTTGGTATTCGGCATGTTGGCGCGCAGACGGCGATTGACCTCGCCAATAAGTTTGAGAGTATCGAAAAGTTACTAGTGGCGACAATTGATGAGCTGCGTGAGGTGGATGGCGTGGGCGAAATTGTTGCCGAATCAATAGTGGCGTGGTTTGCTGATGAAGATAATGTGAAGCTGCTTGAAAAATTTGCTGACCTTGGCGTGACGCCGCAGTTTAGCCAAAAATCCGACCACCTGGCTGGTCAAAGTTTCGTCATCACCGGTACACTGCAATCGATGGGCCGTGATGCTGCTGCTGAAAAAATCCGTAATCTTGGCGGCACTTTCCAAACTGCTGTTGCAAAAGATACAACATATTTGGTAGCGGGCGGTAAAGTTGGCGCCAGTAAATTGAAAAAAGCCGAACAATACGGCACCAAAATTATTGATGAACAAACATTATTAGAACTTATGCAGTAACGGAGACATAGCCATGACACAGCAATCACATCGCGCCCTCACCATCAAACCCGCCGACACGGTTGTGTTTACGGCGATGTCCAAGAAGTATTTTTACATGAGATTTTTCGTAACGAAATTTGCGCTTGAGCAAGGCGTTGTGCCAATCAATCCGTTTACCAGTTTTGACTATTTTTTGCTCGACGTGGTAGAGCGTGACACGGTGCGGCGTGCCAATAATACGCTGGTGGCGCGTGCTGATGAGCTGTGGGTATTTGGTGATATTGCTGATGGTGTGCGGGCGGAAGTAATCCAAGCCTGGCAGCAACATAAAACCGTCCGATTTTTTGCGTTTCGTGATGATAAACGTATTTACGAAGTTGAGATTGGCGACTTGGTGTATGAGGATGGCGTTGAAACAGTAACCAACGGAGGTAATTAGATGGTCCGATTTTATTTACACAAATTAGTGCGTGACAAAGTGGTGCTAAATTGCCTGGATGATCCGGAGGTCGTACATACAGAGTACCGCGAGCTGGACGGTCAGGAGTTTCGTCGTGAGCTGGTCTGTAAGATTCATGAGGAGGCAGATGAGATTCCGCTGGGTGATAAACAGCGTGATGAATCGCTCAAAGAGCTGGCTGATTTGCAGGAAGTCGTTGACGCGCTGCGCCAGGCCTTTGGCTTTTCTGACGAGCAAGTCAAAGAAGAAATGGCGCGCAAAAAGCAGAAAAAAGGCGGCTTTGATAATCGGCACTATATTGAATATAACGACCTGGTTGATGACAGTAAATGGGTAGAAATTTTCCGCGCCCAGCCAGAGAAGTATCGTGAAGAAAAGAGCTAAATATAAAATATGATAAAAAACGTTACGTTTATCACCGGTAATCAGCACAAAGCAGATTATTTATCGCGCATGCTGGGTGTACCGCTGAAGCATCGGGCGGTTGATATAACGGAGATTCAATCAACGAGTTTAGAGGAAGTTGTTGAGCATAAGGTTCGCCAGGCGTATATGGTCGCCAAATGTCCGGTTTTGGTCGAGGATGTGGCGCTCGGGTTTACGGTGCTGGGTGGACTGCCGGGCCCGTTTATCAAGTTTTTTGTCGAGGCGCCGAACGGTTTAGAGAAGCTCTGTCGGATGCTTGATGGTTTTGACGACCGATCGGCGGTGGCGGCGTGTGTGTTTGGCTACTACGATGGTGAGCATATCAAATTGTTCCGCGCTGAACTTGGTGGTGTCATCGCCAAGCATCCTGTGGGCAACGGCGGTTTTGGCTGGGATAAAATATTTTGCCCGGATGGCTACGGCGGCAAAACACGCGCTGAACTTTATACTGACGAATATGTAGCCACGTACCCCACAATTAAACCAATCGTCCCGTTGCGTGAATTTCTGGCGGTACTTGAGTGAAATGTTATAATATTTACGATGTCTAAGAAAATTACATTTGCTACTGGCAATCCGCGTAAGCTTGAGGAGGCAGCGGCAGTACTGAAAAACTATGATATTACTGTCGAGTCGCTGCAGCTTGATATTGACGAAATTCAACATCACAGCCCGTTGAAAATTACCGAGGCTAAGGTTCGGACGGCGTATGAAGAAGTCGGTAAGCCGGTTGTTGTTAATGATAGTAATTGGGAAGTGCCCGCGCTCGGCGGTTTCCCGGGTGGTTATATGAAGGATGTTGCTAATTGGTTTACGGCTGAAGATTTTTTGGCTTTGATGAAAGATAAAAATGATCGGAGAATTATCTTGCATGACGTCGTGGCATATTGTGATGGTGATAAACTAAAGGTATTTAGATTTGACCGAGATGGTGTTTTTGTGAGTGAACCGCATGGCGAAGGGATGTCGATGAATCAGGTCGTATCAATGGAAGGTAGTGGTGGGTTAACGATTGCGGAAGAGTTTGCACATCGCTGCAATAATAAAAAGATCGATCCTACAAATTTCCAGCATTGGCAAAAATTTGGCAGCTGGTTTGCTAATGAGGTGAGCGAATAAATGCAAGTTCATGTTGCCATCCCACACTATAACGCTCCTCGGGCTTTGAGGAATCTTTTGGCGCAGCTGACGAAACAGGGTTTTGACAGCATCACGGTGCTTGATGATCATTCTACTGACCAGCAAGTACTGCAAGACGTCGCTCGTAAATTTCCGGCAGTTAATTTTATCTTTGGTGAGGAAAATGTTGGCGCAGGAGCTAATCGTAATCGCTTTTTGGATATGCATAAAACTGGCGTGGTGTGGTTCATTGATTGTGACATGCGTGTTGAGACAGAGAATGTTGCCGATATATTGCGTCAAAAGTTTGCTGGCGAAAATCACATCATGCTTGGTAGTACCATTCTCTACACCAATGGTCAGCCGATGGCCTGGAATTATGGTCATGAAATGCATCCGCAGCATGACAGGCAGTTTATACAGGCAGTCCAAGCAGATGATCGCCAAACATTACGGCAATGCGGTTGGGATTATCCATGGATTTGGGGCGAGCGAGTTACGGCGGATCGCCAAGTTGATTGGGTGGCTGAGGGGAGCTTCGCGCTGCTGATTGATGATTTTGCAAAGGTTGGTGGATATGACGTAGAGTTTCGCTATCATGAAGGGCAGGATTTAGCGCATCGACTGCGTGAGGCGGGTGTAAAGATTATGGTGACCGGAGATATTGTCTGTACGCACTTGGATATTGATGTTCGTGGCAAAGCTCGCCACCGGGAAGTTGAGCAGTCCGCTAAGTTATTTTACCGGAAGCATCAGATTCGGCTTGACTAAGATAGTGTATAATGCACATATGGATAAATTCAGAACACCGAAGCTCTACTGTTTTTCACCGCCAGTGATGTTGGCAACCTTAGCTATTGAGATAATTTTAGCGATTCATACAGTGTGGCGTTACAAACTGACTCCCGTGACGAGGATCGTTGTGGCGCTGCTCGTTTGTTTGGCGCTGTTTCAATGGGCTGAGTACAATGTTTGTGAAGGCACGGTGCTGTTTGATAGCGTGGGCTGGGCGAAGCTTGGCTACGTGGCGATCACTATGTTGCCACCTCTGGGCATTCATCTAGTCTATCAAATCTCTGCCGACAAACGACGTTGGATTCCAGTGCTGGGATATGTCCTGGCAGTCGTATTCATCAGCTACTTTTTACTGGCAGTCAACGGAGTTAGCGCTGGCGTTTGCCTGGGTAATTATGTGATTTTTGAAAATCAGCCAGGCATCAGCGAGTGGTATGGGTTGTCCTACTACGGCTTGCTGTTCGTGGCAATCGCCTACGCCTATACTCGTGGTAAAAACGCCAAAAAGCATATTCGCCGCTCATTGTGGTCATTGATCATCGGCTATGTACTGTTCATTGCGCCAACGACGTTTGTTAATATCATTGATCCATCAACCATCACTGGTATCCCGTCGATTATGTGCGGCTTTGCGGTACTAATGGCAGTAGCTCTTGTCGGAAAAGTCTTGCCAGAATACACAAAGCAAAAATAGTGCTTGTGTTTTTATGACAATTGGTGCATAATCACAAGTGAGCTGGTACGCATAGGGGCATCTCCTATGCTTGCCAATTGAAAGACAAACACATTTTCAACATGCCCCGGGTGGGCGCGTAGCAGCTCCGCTTTGCTATTTCGGCGACTTGCATTGGTTTCGGCAAGTCGCTTATGGTATGATAACTATATGTTTCGACGATCATTTGAAAAGAAAATTCCATTGTTAGTGCGTGAGTTTTTTGCTTCGCATGCGGACGTGAAACTGATCGCAGTGACGGGTAGCACTGGCAAGACGAGTGCCAAAATTGCTATCGGTACGGTTTTGTCACAGCGCTATGCCATTGCCATGCCGCAGCTAGAGCCAAAATCTCACATGCAGACATTGCTACAAATCATGGGGGTACGCTATCCTGAGGGTCCTGAAAAAAAATGGGGATTCTTTGCACGCCGCAATATGTACCGCGCTGTCAAAAAACGAGCTCGCGCTGAGCATCCAGAAGTACAAGTAATTGTTCAGGAATTTAGCCCTCAGACTATTGGTTTTCATGATTGGTTTAAAACCGTCATTTTACCAGACATTGCCGTCATCACTTCCGTTACTACAGGGCGTATGCGCGTCGAACATACCATAGAAGAAGTCGCTCAGGAAATGATTACGCTGGGTAATAATTCTCGGATGGCATTGATCAATCGCGATGACATCGAAGGTCGGTTTGCGGCCTTTGTCACCAATCCAAATATAACCACCTATGGCACTAGTGGGGTTGCAGAATATTATTTTGATGAACATGATTTCTCACTCACCGAAGGGCATTTTGGCGCTATGGTGTCGCCAGAATATCCAGAAGGTATCCAAACACAGTTGAAACTGCTGGGCGAACATAACCTCAGGCCAGCAGTAGCCGCCATGGCTGTGGCTGTCAAATTAGGCATGGATGTTGGCTCAATTCAGCGAGGCTTGGAAGCACTGCGCCCGATCCCAGGACGAATGCAGTTGCTGCGCGGTGCCGATGGCACTATTCTTCTGGACGACAGCTACAGCGCATCACCATCGACTATGACCGCCGCCATTCAGACACTGTATAGTTTGAGCGCTCCTCAAAAAATCGCTGTCCTAGGCAACATCAACGGTTTGAGAGAATCGATGCCACAAGAAATGTCCAAGCTGGGATATTTGTGTAGCCCTAATGAACTTGACTGGGTGGTGACGGTCGGAGAAATGGCCAACCAATATTTGGCGCCATCGGCTCGCCAGCGTGGCTGTCAGGTAAAAGAATGCAAAGACGCCATTGAAGCTGGTAGCTTTGTGCGCGACAAACTGAAAAAAGACGGTATTGCGCTGTTCAAAGGCTCATCGGGTGGTGTCTGGCTGGAAGAGGCTATTAAGATCAATCTTCATACGGCAATTGATGAAAACAAGTTAGTTCGTCAGACACCAGAATGGATAGCCAGGAAGAATGCATTTTTCTCTCGTTTTAGTGATTAGCTGCTATAATGAGTAACATAGTAGTAATTTGGAGGGGTATATGAGCATACAGCAGCCAACAACAGCACCGGCTGAGTCAACGCCGCCGGCTGAACAGCCGCCTATCATGGGTGCAATCAACAAACCGAAAAAGAAAAACCGTAAAAAGTTGATTATTAGCTTGGTCGTAGGATCATTAGTCACCATTGGCTTGATTGCAGGATTGTTGTGGTATTTGTTGGTATTCAATAACCCGCAACGCGTGCTGGAAGCGTCAATTGTCAATGCAATCATGTCAAACAATTCTGTCACTGAAGGACGGCTGACTTTTGAAGGCAAAGGTAATCAAAAGGTTACCATCAAACTCAAATCATCAGATGCAGAGAAGGGTCAGGAGCTGCAAGCTGATATAACAGTTAACGCCGGTGGTTCTGATAAAACGATACAGTTCGCGCTGCCAAAAGTGAATGTGCGCAATACTGAAGACGCAACGTATATTAAACTGGAGAATGTTCGCAGCTCAATCGAGACAGCGATAGATCGTTACATGGAAAGCGTTTCCTCGCCTGGTGGTGCAATTTCTAGCCGATCTCAGACAAAGTCACTCAAAGAGACAATGCTGAAGCAATTTGAGACGCTCATCAATGAAATCGATGGTAATTGGATCAAGGTTTCTTCAGACGACTTGGAGCAGTCAGAGGAAGCGAAATGTGTGATGAATGCAGTTCGCCGTGCTAAGGACGATGCTGCTGTTCGCGAAGAAATCGCTCAAGCATACCGCAACAATAATTTCCTGCAAATCAAGAAAGATTTGGGAACAAAAGATGGTCTGCGTGGATTTGAAATTGACCTGAGCGACGCCACTCTTGAGAAACGTAAGAGTTTTGCTAAAGCATTGAGCGAAACAACATACGCCAAGAAGATTAAAGAATGTGGTGGCAGTAGCTCAAAAGCGCTTGATACGGATTCACTTGATTTCAAGAAGGTAGATGTTTCCCTGAAGCTGTGGATTGACAACGCAAAGAGGCAAGTGCGCCGCGTAGAGTTTGAGGGTTCATCTCAGGGCAACAAGATCTCTCTCGAGACAGGAGTCATGTACGGCGATGCCAAGAAAGTTGAAGCACCATCTGACGCAAAAGACCTGAAGGATGTTTTGAAGAAAATCCAATCAAGTCCGCTGTCTAGCTTTGTTCCGAAGAGTAGCACTCCAGCAAGCTCAACAAGTGATGCTGACGAAGCGTAACTAGCCTCTCGTTGACGGTTAATCGCCCCGCTCTCATGTGGGGCGATTTTCGTGCTATAATTACAGATATGAAACGCTATAATCCGACGGAAATTGAGAAAAAATGGCAAGATAAGTGGGAGGCTGACGACACCTATGTCACTGACCTTAGTGATATGACGCGCCCAAAATACTATAGTCTTAGTATGCTGCCTGGCATCACCGGAGCTGGTATTCACATCGGTCACGGTCGGACGTTTCAGTTTGCCGACATCAAAGCACGCTTGAAGCGTCAGCAAGGCTACAATGTGTATCATCCAATTGGCTGGGATAGCTTTGGTTTGCCGGTGGAAAATTACGCCATCAAGGTCGGTAAAACGCCGCGAGTGGCGCATGACGAAGCCAAGGCTCATTTCATCGCCCAACTGAAGCGGCTCGGGTTTAGCTATGATTGGTCGAAGGAGATTTCTACTGCCGACCCTGAGTATTATAAGTGGACTCAGTGGATTTTTACGCAGCTGTATAAGCACGATTTGGCGTATCAAAAAGAGCAGCCGCAATGGTGGTGTGATACCGACAATACGGTGCTGGCTAACGAGCAGGTCGAGGGCGGCAAATGTTGGCGCTGCGGCAATCCTGTGACCAAGCGCAACCTCAAGCAGTGGTTTTTCCGCATCACCGCCTATGCTGACGAGATGTTAGAGGCGACTGACGACTTGGACTGGACGGACATGGTCAAGACCATGCAGAAAAATTGGATTGGCCGGTCGGTTGGCGCGGAGGTTGATTTTGTAGTCAACGGACAGGATGCCATCATTACCGTATTCACCACACGCCCCGACACCTTGTTTGGCGCCAGTTATGTCGCCTTGGCGCCAGAACATCCACTGGTTTCTCAGTTGGTCAATGCTGACACGCGAGCCAAGGTTGAAGCGTATGTTCAAGCAGCCCAGCAAAAATCCGATGTCGAACGCCAGGAAAATAAGGATAAATCCGGCATCTTTACTGGCAGCTATGTCATCAACCCAGTCAATGGCCAAAAGCTGCCAATTTGGGTGGCGGACTACGTACTGAGTGGTTACGGCACGGGTGCAGTCATGGCGGTACCGGCACATGATGAACGTGACTTTGCCTTTGCTGAGAAATTTGACTTGCCAATTGTTCAGGTAGTTGATAAGCCGGAGGATTCGGCAGACGTCGGCTGCTACACTGGTGAAGGTGAATTGATCAATTCTGGGCAATTCGACGGTACGCGTAGTGAAGATGCCCGCGAGCAAATCGTCGCGTGGCTGGAACAGCAGGGATCTGGTCGTGGTAAAACTACTTACAAAATGCGTGACTGGCTGATTTCTCGCCAGCGGTACTGGGGTGCGCCAATTCCGATGGTTCATGTTGACGGTTTCGGGCCAATCGCTGTAGCGGATGAGTGCTTGCCGGTGATTCTTCCAGAAGTCGAGAACTTCAAGCCAACGGGCGGCAATACGTCGGTCCTAGCGCAAGTTGATGATTGGGTGCGCGTGTGGGTTGACGTCGAGACGGGTAAAACCGCGCCGATTACTGAGCCAAAGCCTGCGGGCGACAATTGGCATGAAGGCCGACGCGAAACTGATACCCTGGACGGATATGCCTGTTCCAGCTGGTATTTCCTGCGCTATCTTGACCCGCACAATGACGCCGAGGCGTGGAATCCTGAACGAATTAGCCATTGGATGCCGGTCGATTATTACAATGGTGCCGACCACGCGGTGGCGCACCTACTGTACAGTCGTTTTTGGATGCACTTCTTCCATAAACTCGGCTTGGTGCCGACGCCAGAACCATTCAAGCGGATGATGTATAACGCTTACATCATGGCGCCGGACGGTCAAAAGATGAGTAAATCCAAGGGTAATGTCATCGATCCAATGGAGATTATGGACAGTGGTTATGGGGCTGATGCATTGCGCGTTTACGAGATGTTCATCGCGCCGTATGATATGGATGCACCGTGGGATCTGCGCGGGGTGCCGGGGACGTATCGGTTCTTAAATCGAGTATGGAATGTGGTGCAGGAATTTGTAGCAGCACCTGAATCTACTTCTGAAGATGACCAAGAACTGCTTCGCCTGACGCACTCAACCATCAAAAAAGTCACTCGTGACATTGAGGATGAGAAGTTTAATACAGCAGTAGCGGCAATGATGGAAATGGTCAACGGCCTATACAAATTCAAAGAGTCACACGGTATGCAAGCGTCGGAAACATGGCGGTTCACTCTGGAGAGTTTACTACAAATCTTAGCGCCATTCGCACCGCACATCACTGAAGAATTGTGGCAAGAATTGGGCCACACTGATACCATCCACGTCAATCACTGGCCAAAGTGGGACGAGAAATATCTGGTGAGCGATGTGATGACCATCATCGTCCAGGTTAACGGCAAGCTTCGATCAAAGCTGGAGCTGCCAGCCGACATTGACCAGCGAGGCGTTGAAGAAGCAGCCTTAGCTGACGCCAATGTTCAAAAGTTCACAAACAATAAACCACCTAAAAAGATGGTTTATGTTCCGGGTAAACTACTTAACGTTGTTATTTAGCCTTAGGTTTTGCGTCTGCAGGAAAGATTTCTTTCTTGCCATCGCCATTAGTGTCTTTCTCGACCATAGTAACAGTGAACTCTTTTGGAGGAATCTTGTATTTTGAATTGTCAAGGACTTCCTGACTAGCCTCTGTGACTACACCAATATTAAGGTTAATCTGGTCTGCAGACCACCCCTCTTGTTCGCCGACTTCTTCAGCGGCTCGCTGTGCCGCAGAGTTAACGGAATCACCATCCTGTAAATCGACAGAGAAAGTTTTTTCCGGTCCTAGCAGTGATGGGTTTTCGTGTGCCGCGTTAACAAAATCAATGGCGCCTTGCTCCGCGACGGCAGCAGGACTGTCTGGTGCTTCGGCGCTAGACCTGCCTTCCCATGGATATAAGCCAAGGCCTAATCCAGTGACACCTATGGCTAGCATCCCCACAGTTTTTCTGAGCCTGTTCTCTATTTTTTCCTTTTTTGCAAAGCTTGTTCCTGGTAATCGTTCATTCTTCATGCTTGGTATAATAGCATAAGCAACATAAAAAGTCAAGTATATTGTAGAATATCTCAGACTATACTCTTGAGAAAAATCGTAAAAACCGTTATAATAAAGCCCAAGTGTTAATATAAACTGATAAAGGAGAGATTATGGCACAACCTAAAAAACAGAGCAGCCCGCGAAAAACTGGCCTGCGCCGCAGCCACTTGGTATTGAAATTAGCTCGCCGTGTAAACGGTTCTTCACCAGTTAAAGCCTGGACTACCAAGCGCGAAACTGGCAAAAAAACGAAATAGTAGTAATATAACCCGAACAGGAACGTTTTACGCATGGCTTCAAACCGTCATTTAGGACGAATCGTCGCTCTTCAGACATTGTATGAATATGAATTTCGCCGTGAGGTTGGAGACGATACAGTCGAATACAAAGACATTCTTGAGAGAAATCTTGATAAGTACAAGTCATCAGTCGATGATGTCGATTTTGTGGATAAGCTGGTGCGCGGCGTGATCTCGGTGCAGCAGGAACTGGATGAACAGTTGCGTCCGTTGGCTCCCGAATGGCCAATTGAGCAGATCGCGCGAATTGACCGAGCAGTTTTGCGGTTAGCGCTGTATGAGCTTAATCACGCAAAAGATGCACCTCCAAAAGTGGTCATCAATGAAGCAGTCGAATTAGCCAAAGCGTTTGGTTCGGATAACTCAGGGAAATTTATCAACGGTGTGCTGGGTACAGCATATCGCTCCCTCCAAGAGGATGCCGATGACAAAGGACAATTTTAGCGGAATACGCAAATATTTTAGTGGACATAAAAAGCCATCAATTCAAGAAATCGTGCGCGAACCAACAGCTGGTGGCGTTGTCTTTCGCCGCAACAATAAAGGCGAAGCAGAGTTTTTGTTGTATCAAGATGCGCGGGATCGCTGGACTATCCCAAAGGGGCACATTGAACCAGGTGAGACGGCGCAGGTAACTGCCAGGCGAGAAATCGGTGAAGAGACCGGCCTGAAAAAGATTGAGGTTTGCGGCTGGCTGGGCAAGGTCAATTTTCGCTATCGACGGATTGATAAACTGGTGTTGATGACGACGCAGGTATATCTGGTTAAAGCTCTTGATCCAAATGAAAAATTACAAAAAGAAGAGTGGATGAATGGCCTTAAGTGGTTTTCATTTCACGAAGCTTTGGACGAAATTGAATATGAGGACATTGGTAAATTGATTTTGCTCGCTATGAAACGTATCAGACAGGAGAATTTGTAAATGAGTGGGATGAACACGGCGTCATATCAAGAATTTGCGCGCGAAAAACTGGGTTTTGAATTTACAAAACTGGATCTTTTGATCACTGCGTTGACGCACCGCAGCTATGTCAATGAGCACCGAAAATCAGTTCACGAGCATAACGAGCGGCTGGAGTTTCTGGGCGATGCGGTTTTGGAATTGGCAGTGACTGAATATCTGTTTACTAATTTTTCTGAACCAGAAGGTATTTTGACGGCGTGGCGGGCGGCGCTGGTGCGCACAGAGAGCATTGGTGATGCGGGTGATAAGTTGGGCTATGGTCCGCTCATTCGCATGTCAAAGGGCGAGAAGAACGGCTCGGATCGGGCACACTTACAGATATTGGCCAATGCGTTTGAGGCGGTCATCGGCGCGATATACTTGGAGCGTGGCTTTGACGATGCACGCGATTTTATCAATAAACACATCATCGTCAAATTGGAGCACATTTTGGAGACTGGCAGTTGGCGTGATCCGAAGTCTCATTTGCAGGAGGTTTCGCAGCGATTAGACGGACAAACGCCGGTTTACAAAGTCTTAAGCGAAGAGGGCCCTGACCACGACAAAGTCTTTAGGCTGGGTGTGTTTGTTGGTGACCGTTTGATGGGTCAAGGAAGTGGTCCATCCAAACAGGTTGCCCAACAAGCAGCGGCTCGGGCTGCATTGGCGGAATACCGGCGACTGAATGATGGCTCAGAAAGCGCCTCTTGAGCCTGATTCTGTTATTGCTCGTGCTAAAATGTTTATGATATACTAGCTATACAGTTTAATTCCGAAGGAGGGGCAGAATGTCAACGATTGACCAGCAATTTGTGGAATACATCATTAAATCACTTGTGGAGCATCCGGATGATGTTGTCGTTGAGCGGTTGATTGATGAAAAAGGTGTGCTGCTAACACTGACTGTCAACCCTGAGGACTTGGGTCGAGTGATCGGTAAACGCGGCGGCACTGCGCAAAGCGTTCGCACCTTGTTGCGGGCGTTGGGAACAAAAAATGACGCACGTTACAATTTGAAAATCGTCAACAACGATGGCTTTACTGGCGCGCAGAGTAGTGAAGATGGTGTATCTTCTGGTTCTGCTGTGGAAAAGCCAACAGAGGAAGCTGTGGAAAGCCAATCTTCCTACGCAGAAAATGCTCGAAAAGAGCTTGCAGAACTAGACGACCTTGATATATAATAAACGTAGTTCAAGCACAGACAACATGCGAGAACAGCTCTATGCGAGCAATGGGTAACCATTGAGAGCCTTATTTGTGCTAAAAAACCGCCCCATGATGAGGCGGTTTTTTGGATATTGAGATGGCTTGTTCTAGCGTCGTGATCCAGGGATAAGGAGTTCACCACCAGCCTCTGTAGGACGGTCAGGCCTCACCCAAGAATTGCCATCTTGCACGTACATTCCCTCAGGGAGAGATTTCGTGTTTAGATCATATTGACCTGTTTTATCGTTAAAGGTAACCCAAAACGCCCCTGACATACCATCCCCTTCGGCATAAGTACCGGTGACTACACTATCAAGCTGAGGAATTGATGTTGCATCTCCCTTCTCGCTTTTAATCGGGACGACAACATCATATGATTCTTTGGTCTCATGAAGTTCGTCGAGAAAGATTTTTGTATCATAGGGGTTCCCTTCGTCCTTGACAGTCTTTACCTGTGGGTCACCAACAGGCTCTGCGTCAGTTTGCCTACTGTCGGTGTATGGCATAAGGGCCTCAGGAACGTGGCAGGCAAGGAGTACAGCATCTTTTCCTGAGCCATTTATATTATTAACATATTGTTCCACGGCAGGCTTGCTAGCTCCGTCAACACCTTCACTGCAGCGAACTCCAACTGATAATTCAACGAGGTATGGTTCTTTTGGTGAACAGCCGCCAATACCAAGACTAGTACCAACGATGGCTAATCCTGCGGCAGGCTTAGCGACTTTATCACGCAGAAAGTTAGATTGTTGTAAGGTTTCCTTCATAACAAAAACTCCTTTAAATTGTTAGGCATCATTTTACACTAAAATTAGTTTTTAGTCAAGTGTATGCTAAAATTTGAGAGATGAGAAAATTTCAAGTGATTACATTGTTTCCAGAAATGTTGACGGGTGTGTTTGGTAGTTCCATGATGTGGAAAGCGCAGAAAGAAGGTTTGGTGAGCCTGGAAACGATTGATTTACGTGCGTTTGGCCTGGGGCCGCGGCGGCAAGTTGATGACACGCCATATGGTGGCGGTGACGGCATGTTGTTGATGATCGAGCCACTGTGGAACGCGGTGATGCACGCCAAGAGCCAGGACCCAACTGCTAAAGTAGTCATCATGACGCCACGTGGCACCAGATGGAAGCAGTCGCTGGCGCAAGAATTTTCAGAAGAAGAGCACGGTTACATTTTCATCTGTGGACGATATGAAGGGTATGATGAGCGAATCATGGAACTGGTGGATATGGAGCTGAGCGTCGGGGATTATGTGCTGACTGGCGGCGAGCTACCAGCCATGACTATCATCGACTCTATCGTTCGGCTGCTACCTGGGGTTTTGGGCGGTGAGCAATCAGCGGCGATTGAGAGTTTTTCAGATGGCGAGACTTTGGAGTTTCCGCAATACACGCGCCCTGCCGAGTTCAATGGTTTGCGGGTTCCAGAGGTTCTACTGAGCGGCAATCATGCAATGATCGCCAAGTGGCGTGAAAGCCATTCGAAAAAAGCTGAATAATACTGAGTCAACGGAAAATACCGCTACATGAAAAGCAGCGGTATTTTGTTGTGGTGGATGGTCGTAGAGCGAAAGATACGTAATTTGTGGTGTTTATTTTTGTATAGTTCGCTTATGTTTATGGTACGTATATTTTCGTTTTTTTGCAAGTAATTTAGTGAAAAATACAACAAACTTGTGGTTATAGGGCTTGCGCATTATAATGAAAGCATGAAAAAGCCGTCAGTCAAACGAATGAGAAAAGAGATTATAAACGTTGGTTTGGGCCGTTGGGCTGGTTTACTACTAGCAGCGACGTTGCTGGTGACAGTGCTAATGCAGCTATTTGCTTTTGAAAAGTTTCCAGGATTGTTGCAGTTTGCTGGGTTTACCGAAGTGACGGCAGTGGTGCTCGCGGTGGCATTGGTGTATATGGAAGTGCTGGCATTGCCTTGGCTGATTGGGCTACGGGCGCGATCTTCTGTATTGCGGCTAAGTTTTTGCTGCCTGATCATGGCGCTACAGTTACTGACGGTTTTGGTGGTTTTTGCGGATATGCGCGGTATCTCCATATTGTTCAGTGTATTATCTCGGCAATCAAGCATGATCGACTTTGTGTGGCTGGCGCTGCTGTGGGCGCTGTTTGGTATTGTCATCAAAATGTCAAAAAAATAAATACATCGCGCTAACGATGTATCGTGAAAATCAATGTGGCTGGGGATGAGGGATTCGAACCCCCGATCACGGGACCAGAACCCGCTGCCTTACCGCTTGGCCAATCCCCAATGCGTATTTGATTGTACTACAAAACATGGCGTGCTGCAAGCTCTGGATGTGCAGGCTGGCGGATGATACAATGATTGCATGGAAGCAATTGTGAAACTGGTGGCAGACGGTTTGGTTATACCGGTGGTTTTGATTGGTGCGTACGCATTGCTGTGCAAAGTGCCGAACAACAAAAAATATCAGACATATGCCAGAATGTTGATGGCAGGCTTGACGGCGTATGTGGTAGCCAAGACGGTGGGGACGTTCTATCAGCCGGAAAGTTTGCGTCCGTTTGAACTGATGGGCGTTGAGCCAGGCGCAGCCTATCTTAACAATCCTGGGTTTCCTTCGGACCACGCGTTGTTCACTATGGCGATCACCGTGGCAGTATGGTTTGGTACGCGCGATAAGTTGCTAGCGAGCGTTTGTCTAGTGTTGACACTGCTGGTTGGGATTGGTCGGGTGTTGGCATTGGTGCACACACCACTTGATGTCGCCGGTGGTTTGTTGATAGCGTGCATCGGTATCATCTGGTACAAACCATTGATAAAGCGTTAGCATAAATATATTCATAATCTACATTTGCTTTATTGGCAATTTTCATGTAATATTAAGATATTATGAAGATTCTCTCAACTATATTTAAAGAGGAAATATCAGATTACTTGTTTAATATGCGAGCAGCAGTGTTTGGTCGTTTGTTGCTGACTGTGGCAGTGGCAGGGCTGTTGGTGTGGTTGGTTGCAACGGGAATTGACCGAGTTATTTTGGAACCAATCGTTTGTAAAGATGGTGCCAACCAGCTGCTGTGTGGCAACAGCACCATGATGGCAGGGCACATCGCCACGGTGATCATGGCTATCATGCTGGTGCCAGTGTTGATATTGTTTGGTGTCAAGCGTCCGCTGGTTGTGGTATTGGCAGCAACGATTGCCTTGTGGGGTATTAATTTTTGGCAGGCGCACACCATCGTGGCTGCACTAATTGCGTCATTGACCTATATGGTGGTATACGCCAGCTTGACATGGCTCAATAGGATTCGCGGCGACGGCGCAGCGATATTGTTGATGATCGTGTTTGTGGTGTTGGCACGAGTTGTCTTGTCTCTGTAATCCCTGTACACTAAGAGTATGGAAATCATTATCATTATTCTCTTAGGTATTATTGTTATGGGGTTGGGTGCGACGTTGTTCGTGCTGCAATCAAAGCTCGGCGAGCTGAAGCAGCAGTCATCGGTCGAGCTCATCAAAACTGACGTGGTGGAGCTGGGGCGAACTATCGCTAAGCTCAATGAATCAGTCAGCGATAAATTAGAACGCAGCAACGCTCAGGTACAAACCTCGGTGCAAAAGCAGCTATCGGAAAGCGCCAAGTTGGTGGCGGACGTGACACAGCGGCTGGCGAAGTTGGATGAAACGAATAAGCGGGTGGTTGACGTGGCGACTGACCTGAAAACCCTGCAGAACGTCCTGCAAAACCCCAAGCAGCGCGGCGTGTTCGGCGAGTTTTACCTGGAGAGCGTGCTGGACAATGTGCTGCCGGCCAAGCAGTTTCAGATGCAATATCGCTTCAAGGACGGCGAAATTGTCGATGCGGTGATTTTTCTGGACAAGGGGCAGATTTTGCCAGTGGACAGTAAGTTTAGCTTGGAAAATTACAACCGGATGATCAACGCCGAGACCAAGGCTGAGCGCGAGCTGTGGCTAAATAAGGTGAAGGCTGACCTCAAGGGTCGCATTGATGAAACCAGTAAATATATTCGGCCGCGTGAGAATACTATGGATTTTGCCTTTATGTTCATTCCATCAGAGTCGCTATATTATGATCTGCTCATCAACAATGTTGGTGCGGGCGGTTCGAGCCGCGATCTTATTGAATACGCCTTTCGTGACAAGCGGGTGATCATCGTCAGTCCGACGAGCTTTTTGGCGTACCTACAGACGGTGCTGCAGGGCCTGAGGAGTCTACAAATTGAAGAGCAGGCCAAGGATATTCAGGTGCGTGTCGGCCAGCTGGGTGTGCATATTAAGAAGTTTGACGAGCTAATGACCAAGATGGGTAAGAGCCTTAGTACGACCGTCGGGCATTATAATAATTCATACAAGGAGCTGGGCAAGATTGATAAAGACGTGGTGCGGATCGCTGGTGGTGATCATCAAGCGCAGCCAGAGCTAATCGATCGGCCTGCGCAGGAAGATTAAAAAATATCCCGCCAAATGAGGCGGGATATCGTTATAGTAGAACTATGATTTACTCTTCTTCCTTGTTGCGGTAGTTGATGAGTAAGAACAAGTTACCACCCAGGGCTGCACCGATGAGTGTTGCGACAATTACTTCCAGGCTGAAGCGAGAGTAGTTCTTCTCGTTTTTACCTGGGAATGGGCTATTGCTGCGCACTTGAGTGTCAGTCTTTTCTGTGACCGCCAAAGCAACAGCTGGGTTGAGTGTTGCGCCTGAGATGTAAATTTCTCGTGGGTATGGACGCTCGCTGTTTTCTGATTGTGCTGCAACTTGGTTATCTTGGATCTTGGCTATGACTGATGCACGGACAAATGACGTGATTGAGCCTGATACGACCAAACCGATCATCAATGCCAGACCAATACCAAAGGCTTTGCCAGTCGTGCTGATCTCTTTGCGGTTCAATGCTGCGGCGACGCCGAACATGAAGACAGCAACACCGATCAGTTCAACCGCAAAGACACTCCATGAGAATGCAGTGAATTGGTTAAAGCTGAGCGCAAAACCGTTGTTGGTGATTGAGCCGATTAGTACGACTGCTGCCATGGCACCAAGGAATTGTGCACCCCAGTAGAATGGTACCAAAGCGGTTTTTAATTTGCGCATTGACCACAAACCGAAAGTAACGGCTGGGTTGACGTGTGCGCCAGAAATACCGCCGATAGCAGTAACGATGAGCATCAATGCAAAACCAACGTACATTGATGACAGGACGTCCGATGCAAACAGTGCGGTCAGCGTCAAGATGAACGTACCGATGATTTCTGCGATGACGATGTTGATTAAGTTGCTTGGTAATGTAGAACCCAATTTGGCGCGCTTGCTTTTGGCCGCAGCAGATTCGGTGACGACTCGTTTGACGGTCGTTTTGGTTTCGGTCTTAGCTGCAGCAGTTTTCTTTGCCGTAGCTTTAACCGGGGCTTTCTTTGAAGTTTTCTTCGTAGCCATATTCCCTCCTTAAAGTAGTATCACGACTATTATAGCATAATTTGCTATACTGTAGTTATGGGATTATTTGTAAGTCAGAACGACCAGCGCAGTAAACTGCAAGAACGCATTGCGGCGGAACTGCGCGAAAAGGCGAAAACGTCGAGCTTGCAGGAGAAAGCTAGCTTGGACGGCGTGGAAGATGTGAAATATCTAGAAGGCACAAAACAGACGACAACGTTGGCGTGGGCGTGGGTTTTGATTGTTATCATGGCGGCAGGGGTTGTCGGTATGTTTTTAATGCAAGGACGATGATATGGAAAAGCTAGATGAAGTTCGATCAGTATTAGTATCCCGTGTAGCCGAGGCAGCCGAGCCGCGCAGTATCTTGCGGAGTGCGGAGCTGCGGGAACTATATGGCATCATCGCGACGTTGCCGGCCGAGGAGCGCGGGGCGTTTGGTAAAAAGGTTAATGAATTGAAGCAGGAATTAGAGCGGTTGATCACGGCTCGTGAAGCTGAGCTGTCAAAAGTTGACTTGCCGCCAATTGACGTGACGGCGCCGATGGACGTCAATGTCCCCCGGCCTGAATTACTGCCGAGTGAGCGGGGTACGATTCACCCATTGATGCGCGAGATCGACCGCATTTCTGACATTTTCAATCGCATGGGCTTTGTTACGGAAGAGTCGCGTGAAATTGATGATCAATTTCATATGTTTGAGAGTCTGAACTTTCCAAAGGGTCACCCGGCGCGCGATGATTATGACACGTTCATGACCGAAGAAACTGACGTTAATGGTGATCGTTTAATTGCGCCGGCGCATACCTCAACCATGCAAAACCGCGTGTTGAAAAAATATCATGACAATTTGGCAAAGGGTGAGGCGATCGCTGCCATCGTGCCCGACCGGGTGTTTCGCAACGAAGATTTGGACGCGCGGCATGAGCACACGTTCTACCAAGTCGAGGGCGTGTATGTCGCCAAGGGGGTTAACGTCGGCAACCTGATCGCTACGCTGCAGGAGTTTTTGCAGGAATATTACGGCAAAAAACTTGATGTGCGCGTCAACCCATTTTATTTCCCGTTCACCGAACCGAGCTTTGAATTTGCGCTGAGCTGCCCGTTCTGTGAGGGCAAAAATCCGGATTGTAAGGTTTGTTCGGGCGAAGGCTGGATCGAACTCTTAGGCTGCGGCATGATTCACCCGAATGTGCTGAAAGCTGCTGACATTGATCCGAATGAATACACCGGTTTTGCCTTTGGCTGCGGCATTGACCGGCTGGTGATGATGAAATACGGCATCGAGGACGTGCGGCATTTTGAGAGCGGCAAGTTGGATTTTTTGGAGCAGTTTTAATGAGCTATTGCGCACACGATAATAGTAGTATCTCAAAAACTTGTAATAAAAGAAGCAGTTCTGTGTGCCGATAGAGAAATTGTTGCAGTGAGAGAGATCACTAAAAAAGATAGGAGGAGGTAAATGGATACACAACAATTTGACGCACTTATTATTGGTTTTGGCAAAGCTGGCAAGACATTGGCGGTGACGCTGGCGAATGCGGGCAAAAAGGTAGCGCTGGTGGAGCGGTCACCAAAGATGTATGGCGGCACCTGTATTAATATTGCTTGTATTCCTACTAAGGTACTGGTAAGTGCGGCCGAACATCATCAAAGTTTTGATGAGGCGATGACACATAAGACAACGGTAGTGACGCGGTTGAATGAGAAGAACTATCACATGTTGGCGGATCGTGAAACGGTGAGTGTCATTGAGGGTGAGGCATCGTTCGTAGATGATCACACTGTGAAGGTTGTAGCGGGTGACGACGAGCTAGTAGTGAGTGCACCGCAGATTTTTATTAACACCGGTGCGGAATCAATCATCCCAGATATTCCAGGTATTGATAAGCCGTTTGTATATACCAGTACTGAACTGCTGGATAAAATGACGCAGCCAAAACATCTAGCTATCATTGGCGGCGGTTATATTGGGTTAGAATTTGCCTCAACTTATGCCAAACTTGGTACAAAAGTAACAGTATTTGAGAGGGGCGATGCTTTGCTTGCACGTGAAGATCCAGCAATTGCTCGGGCTACTACTGAAGCATTGCAGGCACAGGGTATCGAGATTGTGTTTAGTGTGGATGTGACAGCGATTAAGGGTGAGTCTACTGCGACGATTCGCACAGTAAATCATGATGATTACGCTGGTTATGATGCGGTTTTGATAGCTACGGGCCGTCGCCCGGCAACGATGAGCTTGAATTTACCAGCTGCTGGTGTAGCGACGGATGAGCGCGGGGCAATTGTGGTTGATGAAACACTTCGCACTAGTCGGTCGCATATTTGGGCAATGGGCGATGTAACGGGCGGGCCACAATTTACCTATGCGTCGCTGGATGATTTTCGGATTGTGAGAAGCCAGTTGCTGGGCGATGGTCTGTACACTCGCGCCAAACAAAAAACCTTGCCGTACGCGGTCTTTATGCAAACGCCGCTAGGTCGGGTGGGTATGACAGAGGCTGAGGCGCGTGCGACGGGGCGCGAAATTATCGTAAAAGAGCTGCCTGCTATGGCGATTCCACGCCTGCATGTTGATAATGCTACAACAGGCTTGCTGCGTGCGGTGATTGATGCAAGCACTGAACAAATTTTGGGTGCTAGTTTATTGTGTCGTAACTCACCAGAAGTCATTAATATTATCAAAACTGTAATGGATAATGAACTGCCTTATACTGTACTGCGTGACCAAATATTCACTCATCCAACGGTGAGTGAGGCATTGAACGATTTATTTGCGTAAAGGAGGAGTATGAATCACACAATTTTTGACGACATTGTATCAGGCAATATGAAATCTTGGAAAGTTTGGGAAGACGAGAAGTTTTTGGCGTTTCTGACGCCATTTCCAAACACGCCAGGTTTTACTGTGGTGATACCAAAACAAAATCCAGGCGATTATGTCTTTTCTTTGGATGATGAATTGTACGCTGAGATGATGTTGGCGGTGAAAAAGGTTGCCAATATCTTGGAAAAAGCCTTTGATACGCCGCGAGTGGCACTGATTTTTGAGGGTACAGGCGTGGCGCATGTTCATGCCAAGTTGGTGCCGCTGCATGGTGATTTGGCGAAGGGAATTGGTTCGGCAGTGTCACATGAGCAGGCATTTTACGCGGAATATCCGGGTTGGCTGACCACTGCTGATGGTCCAAAAATGGACGACGCCCAGCTGGACGAGATTCAGGCGCGGATTTTGGCAGCGCAAGAAATAAAATAATTGGAATGAGGAGGTGCCCATGGCAGTACGTGGTAAAGCGCTGGGGATAACAATAGCCGGTGTCGTGGTGGTGCTGGTCGCAGTGTCTATTGCTTGGGTGTTCCTGTGTCCAAGCCGTAGTGCTGACCTGCAAAAGGCTCACATCCAGCGGCGTGATTATGACCAGTCGGTGAAAGATATTCAAAAGGTCATTGCTGATGATGCGGCTCATGGTGAAGTACGTCCAGAATCTCGCCCGATCATTAAAACTCACGGCAAGAAAACCGCGCGGGCGGTGATGATTCTTCATGGCGTCAGCGGTGAGCCGTCGGCGATGGCGGAATTGGCGGATTGGTTTTACCAAGCGGGCTACAATGTGTACGTGCCACGAGCACCACATCACGGCCTGAAGGACGGCAAGCAACACGGCAAAGTTCGCGCCAGTGAATTGGTGAATTTTATGAGTGATAGTGCTGGGCTGGTCAGCGGGCTGGGCGATGAGCTAGGCGTGATTGGCCATTCGGGCGGCGGTACGCTGGCGACGTGGTTGGCACAATATGGCGATGGATTGTTTTCGCGGGTGCTGCTACTTTCGCCGTACTATGAGCCGGATGCTTCTCAGGCACCAAAGTGGCAAGTGGCACTGCTGCGTAATGTCTATGGTAATCATCTGCTGCCAGACCAGTTCTTTGACGGTGCTTTGTCATACCGGGCATTAGCAAATTATGTCATCATCAAGCAGAATTATCGCAGCGATTTGAAAGCTCAAGGGTTAAAGCACGTTGGTTTGATCATCGGTAGCGAGGACCGTTTGATTGACGGTGCCATGGCAAGTAACATTGCAGAAAAGATGGCCAAAAACAGCGACGCTAGCTTGACGCACGAAACGACACCGGCACATATGGGCGTTGGACATGAATTGATATGGCCAGGGGACAAGGCTGTGAAGCAATACAAAAAAGAATTGTACGACATGTACGTACGGGTGTACGAGCGGTGAACATCCTCCTTGTTGAAGACGAACCGGCAGTTCGCACTGGCACCGAGCAGTTCCTCCGCCAGCGCGGTTTTACGGTGGTGACGGCGACTAGCGGCGAGGAGGCGCTTGATAAGTTCGCTGGGGCGGATGTGATTGTCCTTGACATCATGCTACCAGGGATGAGTGGCATTGAGGTATTGCATCAAATTCGCCAGACCAGCGATGTGCCGGTACTGATGTTGACGGCGCTGCATGATGAGCCGACGCAAATTGCCAGTTTTGACGAGCTAGCGGACGATTATATGAGTAAGCCGTTCTCGCTGGTGATTTTGGAAAAGCGAATTAAGGCGTTACTCCGTCGCCAGCAGTCTGTCAAAAAAACCTTGTGGCAGCGCGGCCTGGCCTCGGTGGATTTTGCGGCGTATCAGGGATTTTATAATGACACTGACGCACACCTCAAGCCCAAGGAGGTGCAACTCCTCAAGTTGCTCGTCGATAATCCAAACATGGTCTGGAGCCGGCAGGCTATCATTGACAAGTTGTGGCGTGATGACGAGGTGCCGTTCGACCGAGTGATTGATGTTTACATCAAAAACTTACGCAAGAAATTACACCTGGATTGCATCATCACGGTGAAGGGAGTGGGCTATCGCTATGAAGCGGCTTAAATTATTCCCCAAAACGTTCTTGGTGTCAATTGGCTTGTTCGCGGCGTTGATCATCCTGGTGCATGCGCTGGTCTACACCTTGATGCCGCAATTTTATCTGCAACAAAAAGAGCGTGAGGCGGCGGACAATCTCACGGCGCTCGTGGCTGAACTACGCGGTAAATCAACCGAGGAAATGCGTCGTCTCAGCCAGGAGTTTGCTCAGGTGAAAAATGTTAATATCACGCTGACAATTGACGGACGCGACCAGTATTTTCAAGGTTTTCAGTCGATCAACATCGTGACGGATAGCGGTAAATTGGTTGACACCAGCGTGGTAAAAATCGCTGATGGACAAACGGTCGATCCGCGCTCGGTGATTTTGCGGCAGGGCAGCGCGGTGAACAACCAAGGTCAAGCGATTGCGGTCAAGCTACTGGCCGACGTGGCACCTGTCACCCAAGCCAAGCTCGCCACTCTGCAGGTATTGCCATATACCATGATCGGTTCGCTGTTGGTGGCACTGCTGTTTTCCTACGTCTACAGTCGTTTTGTGACGCGGCCGATTCGTCAGATGGCGGCGGTAACCACGACCATGCAGCGGCTGGAAAAGGACGCGCACTACCCGGTGAATAGTAGTGATGAAATCGGCGTGCTGGGGCGGAACATCAATGAGCTCTATCAAAATCTGTGGCAAACGATTCGTTCGCTGGAGCATGAGAATAAGCGGATCACCCAGCTTGAGAAAGAGAAAATCGCCTTCCTCCGTGCGGCCTCGCACGAGTTGAAAACGCCATTGGCGGCGCTACGGATCATGCTTGAAAATATGCAGCTCAACATCGGTGAATATAAAAATCGTGATCAGTACCTAGCAGAATCGGTGGCACAGGTTGACCACTTGGCGGCGATGGTGAATGATGTCTTGCATTCTGGAAGTGTGGCCGAGCAGGCTTTGCGTCAAGAAAAGCGGCTGAGGGTTGATAAGCTAATCACTGAAGTGGTTGACGACTATACACTGCTGGCGAAAACACGCGGCATGACTTTCACGGTTAATACAGAGCCAACGACCATTCGTGCCAACCGCGACATGATGCGCCACGTCATCTCGAATCTGGTGTCAAATGCGGTGCGCCACGGCGACGCCGGGAGTGTGATAAAACTTACCTGCGACCAGCATGAGCTGGCCACCGAAAACGCTTGCAAACCACTCACCAAGCAGCAACTCCAGCACGTCTTCGATCCGTTTTATCGGAGCAGTGACGGCACGAAGCAACATGCAGACAGCAGCGGCATCGGCCTCTACACTGTGAAAATGCTACTCGACGCTAAGGGTCTGGATTATGAGTTTGCGCCGCACGGGCGGGGTATGCGGTTTGTGGTAAGATTTGAGTAGGAGGATGTAATGGACAGAGAGCTAGAGAAAATGAGTTTGGAAGAATTGTGGCAATTATTCCCCATATTTCTTGTAGAACACAATAGAGAATGGGCACGCTGGTATGATGAGGAAGTGAAAGCCATCTCCTCATTGGTGCCAGAAAAATACATAACACGAATATCTCACATTGGTAGCACGGCCATCCCAAATATACAGGCAAAGAATATAGTAGATATATTGCTTGAAGTCCCGTCGGAAGAAGAATTAGAGCCTGTAAAAAATATTCTTGTTGAAAATAATTGGTTGTGCATGAGTGAGAAAGCAAAACGAATCTCATTGAATAAGGGATATACCAAACAGGGCTTTGCGGATAAGGTATTTCATCTCCACATTAGGGTTATGGGGGATAATGATGAGATCTACTTTAGGGATTATCTAATTGAGAATGGAGACATTGCCAAACAATATGAGAAATTGAAACTACAACTTTGGAAGGAATTTGAGCATGATAGAGATGGATATACTGATGCAAAAAGCGATTTTATCAGAAAGTATACTAAGATAGCTAGAGAAAAATACAGATCCAATAACAGGTCGTCTTAAATTGTGAGTAGTAAAGTCGTCAAACAGACTCTCAGCCCCTGCTTTACATAAAGATTCCGCCGTCAGCATATCATGCTGAAGCGCTGGCTGTCTGTGCTAAAATTAAATCATAGATGGATTCATTTTAGTGGCAGTAAAATTTTGAAGTATAAATCTGTCAAACTAAAAAATCCAGCCAAGCCAGCTGATCCGCCAAAGTATTATGCCCGCGAATCGGAAGCTGTCCGCATTAACCTCCCCGAACTCGCCGATAACATCACCCGTCATTCTACCACCGTTAGCAAGACGGATATCCAGGCGGTTCTGACGATTTTGGGCGAGGAATTAGCGTCGCTGCTAGTCAAAGGTCATAGTGTACACTTGGGCGAGCTTGGTTATTTCCACGTTACGCTCAAATCCAAAGGCGTCGCCGAAGAAAAAGACGTCAATCTCAGCCTCATCGAGGAGGCCAAAGTTCGTTTCGTGGCAGGCTCAGTCATAGAAAAAGAAATCAAGAACGCCAAATTCGAAAAGGCCGCCGAGCCGAAGAAAGAGACGCCAAAGCCAGCGCTAGGGGTGTAGGTCGTCCGGGGATAATGGATAGGTTGGGACGCGGGGCGGTGAATGCTTCGCACCCCTTCGTGTGTTTTATGGCAAGAATAGATATTTATTGTGCTAGAATGGACACATGAAGACCGACGACAAATATATTCATCAAGCTATCATTGCTCGCGAAATCATTGATCTCTACCGAAATTCGCAAGACAAACGCGAGACGGCTGAGTCTCTTGATGTATTGTGTTTTGCAATGGCACGGCTGACCGACTGCGATAAAGTTGACTATCCAACAATTGGCTGGGATGATTTGGCAAGTAACTTTGATGGCATAGCAACATCCCAAGCTAGTGATGTGTCGGCTATACGAAAGATAGAAAATGATATAGAGTCTACATATAAAAGATATTCAAGGATTATAGAGAAGAATAACTAGGTTGAGCGGGAGGTGTGCAAGCAGAAACTGAATGCACACCTCCCTGATGACTACCGAGCGTCACTGGGAGGGTAGTGTCGGGACTTTGCGCCTCGCGATACATTCTGATTTGTCCAGTGGACCTTGCGGTCGCCGTTAGGACCAGTATCCCTGGAGAGACGGTAACCGTCCTCGTAGTACTGGGTGTTGTGCTCTCGGCCACCATCTCGGCGTGCAAACACGCCGCTAGCGCCAATGGGCTCAGACCCGGTTCGCGCCCCACGATCGTAGAGTGTAGAAAGGGAAGAGGCGGTACACCTGATAGTTCCATCAGACTGTACGACAAATTCCTTACCACAGTTCGTCCTGACGACCTGCCCAGGGTAGAGCCCGAGGTTGGAGAATGGCTCGAAGACATCTCCGACCTGAGCGTCGCGGATTTCTCTCATGTTCGACAACACACTCCTTCAGATAGTGTCGATGCTAGCTTTTAAGCTGCACGCTACCGGATCTCGGTAGTCTATTCTGATCCTATAACCTATCTTCTATACTGTCAATACTTCTTATCTTGTTAAGCAAGGTCACGTCGAAGACACGTATTTGTTATAGTCGCACTCTATAGGTGCGACTATTTATGGTTGAAATCAAAAATTACTAGTATTACTGACATTCTTGAGGCAAACTAGAATACACAAAGGCCAGAAACAGCGTTCGGTCGAAATCTTAGGCTTGTCTGGCCATGGTGATGCTGTAATTATAGCAAAATGCATGCATTATATATTGGTTTTGTACTCGAACTCACTATAAGCCTCTCTCATTTCACATTCCCTTCACACGAGCCTGCTACACTGACATAGAACCAAGAAAGGAGATCTATGTCATTTTTGCAACGTGCCTGGTTGTATATCACCAGGAAAAAACTCAAAACGCTGATTTTGCTGGCGATTTTGCTGTGTATGTCGACGATTATGCTGAGTGGATTTGCCATCAAGCATTCGACCGACGCGGCGGCGCAGTCGCTAGACAAAACGCTCAAGGCCGGCTTCACGCTGGGCAATAATCCGCGCACTAATCAAGGAACAGCTCGCGGTTCGGGAACGGTGTCGAATAAAGACATCGACGCGGTGAAGAATCTGGAAGGCGTGACAGACTATGTCAAGCGCCAGAACGCCACGGTCGATTTTATCAATACCAAGCTGGTGCCACTGCTGAGCGGCGGTAGCGGCTATGACGCCCAGAAAGACAAGCAGTTTGGCAACGCCGCGACCATCATCGGCGTCAATAAATCTGAGTCCGAAAAAAAGTTCCGGGCCGAGTCGCTCAAGCTCATCGCTGGCCGACACATCACCGAAAACGATTCGCACAAGATTTTGGTGCACGAAGATTTTGCCAAGGCTAACAACCTGAAGCTTGGCAGCAAAATCAAGCTGAAGGCCAATCAATACGACACCGACAACGAGCATCCATCCAAGGACGAGGTGGAAGTGGAAATCGTCGGTATATTTAACGGCAAGAACCCAAAGCAGGTGACGTACCAGGTGGAGCTGTTCGAGAATTTGTTCCTGACTGACATCGCGACGACCCGCCATTTGAATGCGTATACCGAGCAAAATGAGATTTACCAAGACGCCACGTTCTTCACCAAAGGCACCAAGCAGCTGGATGAAGTAATGGCGCGGGCAAATAAATTGCCGGTCAATTGGCAAAAGTATCAATTGAATAAGAATAGCCAGGAGCTCGCTGGTGTGACTGGCGCAGTGAACGGCGTGTACGGTCTGATTGACGGTATGCTGTGGGCAACGGCATTGGTCAGTGTCGCGGTAATCGGCATGGTATTGTACCTATGGATGAATGAGCGTAAGCGCGAGGCGGGCGTGCTGTTGGCGACGGGAGTGCCGCAGTCAAAGATTGTGTTGCAATACATCGCCGAGCTGGTGATGATCGCGGTGCTGAGCTTCGGTGCGTCGTACTTTACCGCAGGGCTGATTGCCCAGCAAATGGGTGACCACGTGGTGTCGCAGGCGGCACAGAGCGCCACACGTCAAGCGGGTAGTTCCCTCAACGGTGCGTCGCTTGGTGCTGACGCTGACTCGGTGACGTCATCACGCACGCTAGATAAGGTGACGGTTGGCGTACAACCGACGGATCTGTTGGCGGTATGGGGCGCTGGGCTGGCGGTGATTATCATCGCGGTGCTGCTGGCTTCGCGGCCGATTACTCAGTCAACGCCAAAAGAATTACTAACCGAAGTGGACTAGAGGCGAATGATGACGATTATCAAACGAGCCTGGACGGCTGTGGCGCGCAAACGGCGTCGCAGCCTGACCATCGCCCTGATTATGACGCTGATTTTCACGCTACTGATCGGCACACTGACGGTGCAGCAGACGATGGCGCAGCTGAAGCAATCGGTCGAGCGAAACATCCGTGCCGGCTTTAGTATCGCCAGTAAGCAGCCGTCGGGCGAGGTGCCGATGGATATCGCGCAGCGGGTGCAGCACCTGGACAAGGCCAAAGCACATAATTTCCAATCAGAGACCACCGCGGGACTGCCAGGCAAACAATTGATCGACACGGCAGGCAGCGGCGTGCAGCTGGACGCTAACGTGGCTGGCGAGGCGAAGGTGACGGGCGCGACACAGAGCGATCTGCTCGGCGAGTTCACCGGTCGATTCTACCAACTGGAGCAGGGTAAGCACTTGACCGAGCGCGACCAAAATGCGGCCCTGATTCACAAAACGTTTGCCGAGAAAAACGATATCAAGCCAGGCGACAAGCTGGACATCACCAAAGACGGCCGGCGCGTGACGGTGACTGTCGCAGGAATTTTCAGTGGCAAAGGCGAAAAGCCAGCGGTCTTGCAGTCCGACATGGCGGAGAATCATCTCATCACTAATTTGGCCGCAGCGCAGCAGCTGACGGGTAGCCAGCAGCTAACGCGAGCGACGTATTTCGCCGAAAATCCGCATCAGCTGAAGTCGCTAACAGACCACACCAAAAGCCTACCAAACGTCGATTGGCAGAAATTCAGCCTGACTGACAACGGGGCCGTGTTCGCTGGGGTTCTCCAAAACATCGCTGGCATTCAAAACATTTTGACGATTGCCGCCATCGGTGCAGCCGTGGCAGGGTTGGCGGTGCTGTCACTGGTGCTGGTGTTCTGGGTGCGCGGCCGCTTGCATGAAATTGGCATCTTGCTGTCCATCGGCACGTCAAAGCGGCAGATTATCGGGCAGCTCTTGGCGGAGCTTGCCATCATTGCCGCAGTTAGCTCGGTGTTCGCGCTCGCCATCGGCTCGGTCGCCTCGTCGCAGATTTCTACCGCCCTCACAGCGCAAACCGACCAAAGCCAGCGCGTAGAAAAGACTGTGGTGCAAGCCACGCCAATAGCGACCTACCTGCAGGCTTTCGCCTTCGGCTACGTAGTCGTTCTGCTATCAGCCATCGCTGCCACCGCGCCAATCATGCACCAATCACCAAAGAAAATTTTAGCAACATTAAGTTAGGAGTTATCATGTCATTACTTACGTTACGCGATATTATTTATTCATACGCCGACGGTACGAGCAATGTGCTCAACGGCATCAATTATCAATTTGAAAAAGGCAAGTTCTACGCCATCGTCGGTAGTTCTGGCGCTGGTAAATCGACCCTGCTCGGGCTGCTAGCCGGGTTGGATACGCCAACCGGCGGGCAGATTTTGTTCGACGATGAAGATATCGCCGAGCAGGGATATTCCCATCATCGCAAGCACAATATCTCGCTGGTGTTTCAGAATTATAACCTGATCGATTATCTGACGCCGCTGGAAAACTTGAAATTGGTGAATGCCAAGGCCACTAACGAAACGCTACATGCCATGGGTCTGGACGACGATCACATTCACCGCAACGTCATGAAACTTTCTGGCGGCCAGCAACAACGCGTGGCGATCGGCCGAGCCCTCGTCTCGCATGCACCGATCATCTTGGCGGACGAGCCGACCGGCAACCTCGACGAAACTACCGCTGCTGACATCATCGACATCTTGCGCCGGGCCGCCCACGAAAACGACAAATGCGTCATCGTCGTCACCCACAGCAAACAGCTGGCTAAAGAGGCGGATGTGGTGTTGACACTGAAAAATAAATTACTCCAAGGGGGCAAGCAAGATAAAAAATCAGCCCGTAAGAAAGCTTAATCGTGGTACAGGTAGTGCTGCAATGTGTTAGGCAAATTAGGAGCGAGCATGTGATAGGCCTCATCGGTCAAGGCAATTGACAGTCGGCCGCGCGGCTGACGCTTGGACAATTTCGTCATGCCAAAGAGTGCTGGACTTATTTGTCCACCAGGGAGATTGTCGAGTCGGCCAAAACCGGCGGTCAGTCGAACCGTATATTCATCCTGCGCTTGAGCGAGATCAACGAGTTCGCTAAGCAGTGGAACGAGCGTATTATTGCCAAAAGCAGTTCGCTGCTCACGTGAGAAACGTGCGCTGCTCTGCGGTAGTGGCACTGCAAGGTTCTGTCCGTCGCCCGTCCAGTCGATCAGCTCGCCGCCATAATGTTGTACGGCAGTGATTGCTTGGCTACCAAACCGAACGAGAAATGAGCGCAGTCCTCCATCATCGCGTGTCATCTCCCTGGTTGAATGCGACACATCCCACGTGGCGAGGATTGCGTTCGGTGTGGTAGGTGATTTGAGGGCTAGCATGTCGGCGACTGAATGAGTGGGGTATAATGCTCTCGCCAATGCTTGCAGCGCCGTAATGTCAACGCTGAGTGCAGTTTTGGATCTGTCGTATTGCCATAATGTTTCTAATTCGCCCAACTGACGTTTTGTCGGCGTACGGTCTTTGGTGAAAGCAGCTTGCAGAACGGCGTGTTGGTCGGGCAGTGGCAAGTTGAGGACGCGATGATCAGGATTCATTGCACTCTCAGTTAGAGTAATGTCGTCTTGATTGCCTTCAATGACACGTCCAGCGACTGACGACCCATCAACGCGGTGCCCTGTGATATGTGTTTTCTGAAAATCAAATCGACCGTCAGCCGGAGCCTGCGGTGAGCACGCAGTAGCGATTGCCCCAATCGAATCAGGATTGCATTCATCATACACAAAGACAGTCGCTGCGTCTGGCTGAATCTCAGTCATGTGTACACGTTGTAGAAAATTACCCACAGTTTGTGTGAGTCCTTGCTGATGGGCGCGAGCCAAAGTTTCGCAAGAAGGTCTCTGATGCATTTTACATATTATATCATATATTTATGAATATGGAAATGATGTAGAATAAATAACATGACTACACACCATCTCAAGCTACACCATGAGCCGTTTACTGTCATCGTCTCCGGCCGTAAGACCATTGAGTCGCGGCTATATGACGAGAAGCGTCAAAAAATTCAGCTTGGCGACCGCATCATATTTACTAATAGCGACGATTTGAACCAAACCGCCACTGTAACAGTAATCGGTCTATTGCGCTACGCGACGTTTCATAATCTGTTTTTGCACAATGATCCGCAGAAATTTGGCGGCGAGAGTGTTGAGTGGCTGGAAAATCAGATTAACGAGTTTTATTCAGTCGAAGATCAGGAGCTATACGGAGTTTTAGGGATTGAATTTGAATATGAAGGCTAGTAGTGATATGTATGATGACATCGTGATGAAACTGGCAAAACTCGCTGAAGGTAATGAGGCGTACACTGAGTTTAATAAGCGCATCGTCAACACCAAGATGCCAGTCATTGGCGTGCGCGTGCCAGATTTGCGGCGATTGGCACGGGAATTGGCGTCTGATGTGAGTGCGGCGGAAATCAGTGCATTGCTGAAAGAGAAGAATGAGTCATTTGACTACGTGCTGCTATGTGGGCTATTGATTACACATGCTCGGCTTGATGATCAGGCGGCGATTGACTTGACTAGGCGATATTTACCCTGCGTTGATTCGTGGGCGCACATTGACGTGTTCATCGAGAAAAAGCGGCGGTTTGCTGGTGAGCTGTGGTGGGATTTTGCACTGGAATGTTTGCAGAGTGAGGCTGAATTTACAGTACGCTACGGTGTGGTTTCTTTGATGACTAATTTTCTGGATGAGGCGCATATCAATCAGGTTTTTGCAGCACTACGCGACATCACGCACGATGGTTACTATGTCAAAATGGCGTTGGCTTGGCTATACGCCACGGCGGCGGTAAACTTTTTTGAGCTGACGCTGGCTGAACTAGAAAACGGACATGTTGATGCCTGGACGCGCAACAAAGCCTATCAAAAAATGCGCGAATCACGGCGATTCACGCCCAAACAGCAGGATGTCATTGCTAAATATAAAGCTAAAGAATATTGCCAATAATTACCGACCTGCGGCTTGGCTCTACAAAAGTCGAATAGTTACAGATAAGATGATATACTAGTAACTAGTATGAAAGTCAGCCTAAACCTTATCAAACAATTGATTAATTTTGAATTACCTCCCGTAGATGAGTTGGTGGCGCGGGTCAATCAGCAACTCGGCGGCGTCGAAGAAGTGATCGACCTCAGCGCTAAATATGGCGGCGCGCGAATTGTCCGGGTAGTTGAATGTGTCAAGCATCCTGATGCTGATCGGCTGAGTGTGGCCAAGATTGACGATGGCGGCGTGGTCGCGGATGTGCCGCGTGATGAGAACGGGCTGGTGCAAGTGGTCTGCGGCGCGCCGAATGTGCATGCGGACATGTGGGCGATTTGGTTGCCGCCAAAAAGCACGGTGCCGGCAAGTTTCGATGACGATGAGCCATTTGTGCTGGATGCGCGGCCACTGCGCGGCGTGCTCAGTCAAGGTATGTTGGCGGCGGCGGATGAGCTGGATATCGGCACGGATCACGAGGGAATTGTTGAGATTCGTGAACAGGACGTGCCGGCGGGTGTTGAGCTCACGGCGGGTGCGAGTTTCGCGGAAACGTTTGGCTTGGATGATTACGTATTGGACATTGAAAATAAGATGTTTACGCACCGGCCGGATTGCTTTGGCCAGCTCGGCGTGGCGCGCGAGATTGCCGGGATTTTTCATCAGCAGTTTACTAGCCCCGAGTGGTACAAATCGGAGCAGCAATTTTCTGGCGCTGAGGGTCTGGAGCTAACAGTAACGAACGAAGCACCTGAACTAGTGCCGCGATTCATGGCAGTAGCCTTTCGTGATGTTACCATGCAGCCAAGTCCGTTGTGGCTGCAATGCCAGTTGGTGGCGATGGGCGGCAAGCCGATTAATAACATTGTCGACGCCACGAATTACATGATGCTACTGACGGCGCAGCCAACGCACGCCTATGATTATGACAAATTGCGTGGGCATAAGCTTGAGACACGAATGGCTCGTAATGGCGAGAAAGTCAGTCTGCTTAATGGCAAAGAATATGAGCTGACGACGGACGACATCGTCATTGCTGATGGCGAGGGCGTGATTGGTCTGGCGGGAATTATGGGCGGTGTCGACACTGAGGTATCAAATGACACTAAGAATATTGTCCTAGAATGTGCTAATTTTGATATGTATGCGCTGCGCCGCACGGCCATGCGCCACGGTATTTTCACTGACGCGCTGACGCGGTTTAATAAGGGCCAGTCGCCGCTACAAAATGCTGCCGTGTTGAAACAGCTAATGGGTATGGTTGGCGGGGTGCAGGCCAGTGAAGTGTTTGATCTAAAACAATTTGATGACTGGCTTGATAATTATTTTGGTGGAAAATACACACCAGCAAACATTGATATTGATAGTAAGTTTATCAACGAAAGACTAGGCTTGGGCTTATCTGGCGATGATATTTGCGACTTGTTGAATAGCGTAGAAATAAAGAGTCATGGTCCGGAAGAAGAATTGGATTATATTTGCATTCAATCGCCGTTCTGGCGTACCGATCTTGAGCTACCTGAGGACATCGTCGAAGAAGTTGGGCGGCTGTACGGCTTTGATAAACTACCGCGTCAACTACCACGTCGCAGTATCAAATCAACACCGAAAAACCCGCGTCGTGAGCTAAAAAACGCCGTTCGCCAAAGTCTGTCGCGTGCTGGCGCTAATGAAGTCTTGACCTACAGTTTTGTCCACGAGCGTGTCCTGAAAAACGCCGAACAGGACGTTGCTCAGGCATATAAATTATCAAACGCTCTCAGTCCTGACTTGCAATATTACCGCTTGACGGTGCTACCGAGTTTGCTCGACAAGGTCCACGCCAACATCAAGGCTGGTCATGATGAATTTGCCTTGTTTGAAATGGGTAAGGGTCATATCAAAATGCATGGTTTGGGTGAAGATGGTCTGCCAGAAGCCAGCCAGTTCACTGACATCGTCTATGCTGCCAAGAAGCCGGGAGCGGGTGCACCATTTTACACGATTCGTCGCTTGGTTGAGCAGCTGGCACGTGATCTTGGTGCCGAGTT
Organism: Candidatus Saccharimonadota bacterium; assembly: GCA_905372835.1. Lineage (GTDB taxonomy): Bacteria > Patescibacteriota > Saccharimonadia > Saccharimonadales > Saccharimonadaceae > Nanosynbacter. The sequence goes on from CAJPQK010000001.1 coordinate 400,889, forward strand.
AGTATTTAAGCCGATTGAACAAGAACTTGCGTTTCCAGTCGCGACACCATTTGACCAATCGCGCAGTGCATTAGTCGAGACAACCAACGGAACGTTCATCGGTATAGTTGGCGAATTGAAACAATCAGTTATCAAGAACTTCAAACTGCCGACGTACGTGGCAGCGGCGAGCTTGGATACGGCTGGCTTGGAGGCTGTCTACGCCAAGCGTGCCAGTCACTACCAGCCGCTCAGTCGCTATCCATCAACCAGTCGCGATATTTCTCTCAAACTGCCAGCTCATGTTGATTATGCGTCCGTCGCCCAAAGCATTGACCGTGTCCTTGAAACGATGGAGATTGATGTGGCCTTTCATGTGGTGTCCATCTATCAGCCGCCAAACGGCACATCAACGAAGACACTAACTTTCCACTTAGTCTTTACGAGCCACCAACGCACCTTGGTTGATTCTGACATTACACCAATCATTGAATCAATCCAGCAGGTCATGCAACAAACTTACGGCGCGGAGCTTGTCTGATGAAATCGCTGCTCCGCACCCTTGGTTATACGCACAATATGCTGCCGTTTTATGCCAAGATTAGCCTGTGCTCCGTGTTGGTGGCGCTGACTGGTATCGCCATGCCGTATGTCATATCGCGGGCTACTACTTTGATGGTGGAAGTGGTTGAAGGCAACAACATCGGCGTCGGTCAGGTGTTGTGGTTAGCGGCTTTGCTGCTGGTGTTTGATGTTGCTAACGTGTTGATTCGTAACTTAGGTGGCTACTGGGGTGACGTCATGTCCACCAAGCTCAAAGCACAGTTGTCGACGCATTATTATCACCACTTGCTTAGTCTGCCACAAAGTTATTTTGATGGGGAATTGACAGGCACCATCATCAACCGCCTGAACCGCGCCATCACCGAGATGAGTAATTTCCTGAATATGTTTGCAAACAATTTCCTGCAGATGCTTCTGACCAGCTGTATCACAATCGGTATCGTGCTGACGTACAGCTTGGACTTGGCGCTGTTGGTGTTGATATTGTATCCGTTGTTCATCTGGCTGGCGGTATTGACCAGCAAAAAATGGCGTTATTTCCAGTCAAATAAAAATCACGAAGTCGATATGGCTAGCGGCCGATTTGCAGAAGTCGTATCGCAAATCAAAGTGGTCAAAAGCTATGTTCGCGAAAGTTTAGAGTACCGACATTTTACCAAACGTTACCGTAAAACCATCGCCGTGACGCGCAAGCAGTCGCGCTATTGGCACAAAATGGACGTCATTCGTGGGCTGATTTTGAGCATCGTCTTTTTCCTCATCTTTGCGTACATTTTTGTTCAGACGACCGAGAAAAAGTTTACGATTGGTGAGATGATTTTGCTCATTACCTTGATCAACAATCTGCGAACGCCGCTCTTTAGTATGAGTTTCATCGTTGACGGCTTTCAGAAAGCAGTGTCGGGGAGCAAGGACTTCATTGCGGCCATGGAACTCAAACCTGGTATTAAGGACGCGCCCGATGCAGCTCACCTGAACACAGAAAAGGCGACGATCTCCTTTGACGATGTGTCGTTCCGATATGCCAGTGTGCCAAATCGCCCCGTTCTGCATAACATTTCCTTTACGATTCCCGCTGGCGAACGCGTGGCTCTGGTTAGTGAATCTGGTGGCGGTAAAACCACAATTACCAATTTGTTGATGCGGCTGTATGAACGTGATAGTGGCGTCATCTCAGTCAATGATACTGACATTCGCAACCTGACCCAGCGCAGTTTGCGCGGACACATTGCAACAGTCTTTCAGGACCCGGTGCTTTTCTCTGGTACAATTCGTGAAAACATTGCTTATGGTAAGGCAGATGCAACGGACAAGGAGATTTTTGCCGCTGCCAAAGCTGCCAACGCCGATGAGTTTATTCGTCAATTGGACTATGGCTACGACACGCAGATTGGTGAGCATGGTCTGAAGCTTTCAGGAGGTCAGAAGCAGCGCATTGCCATTGCACGTGCAGTGTTGAAAGACGCGCCAATTTTGATATTGGACGAGGCAACCAGCAATTTGGACAATAAGAATGAACATTTAGTGCAGCAAGCGCTTGACCGGTTGATGAAAGGTCGCACTACACTGATCATCGCTCACCGCTTGTCGACCATTGCGGCGGTCGACACCATCATCACTCTGAAAAATGGGCGAGTTGATGAGATTGGGTCGCCAGATGAATTGGCCAAAACAAATGGTATCTACGCCAAGTTGTTGGAGCTGCAAAAGAATCCTGGTGTAGCGGGCGAGCGGCTGGCTGCGTATGACATTGCCGCCGAGCCAAAAGTTGATGTATAATAGGATAAACAGAGGAGGATAAGATATGGCGATAGCAAGATCGCAAAGAATAGGAATTTGGATTATTACAATCACAATGTTAGTGGGTACAGTTGGCGGATTTATCGCCATGATAGTGGCTCCGGGCAATGAAGCCAAAGATCAGGCTGAGCTGCAGCGAGCGCAAGAAAGCTATAAAGCAGCAAATACAGAACGCCAAAAGAAAGTTGACGCGCAGACGGCGGAATTAAACAATAAATATTATGCTAAATTTGCTGAGTTTGGCTCACGGGTCGGTGCGTTTGAAGCTGGCGATGTCAAAGAACTCGGCAAAGAGGACTTGGTTGAAGGTGACGGTGCAGAAGTCAAAGATGACACCAAATTTGCGGTGTACTACATTGGCTGGAATGCTAAGGGTGAAGTGTTTGACCAGTCAATTGCTGACGGTAAATTGAAAGCACCATTCGCCATAAACGGTCCAGCGAATACCGCAGTCATCCAGGGTTGGAAAGAGGGCCTGGTCGGTATGAAGATCGGTGGCGTGCGCGAACTGACGATTCCAGCTGATAAGGCGTACGGTAGTCAAGGTCAGGGTGATAAAATCCCTGCCAATGCGCCGCTGAAGTTTGTGATCATGGCTATCGAAAAGCCAGCAGAAATTCCGCAGCCAGAAATGCCAGAAATCATCAAACGATATTATAAATCAAGGGGGCTCAATGTCTAAAGAAGTTATCATCGTTGGCGCTGGTCCAAGCGCGCTAACCGCAGCTATCTATCTGTCGCGCGAGGACGTGCCGACAACACTGTATGAACGCGGCGTGGTCGGCGGCATGGCGGCCATTACTGATCAAATCGACAATTACCCAGGCTTTGCTGAGGGTGTGACCGGCATGAAATTGGCGTCCGAGCTGCAGCAGCAGGCTGAGCGATTTGGCGCGGATATTGAGTACGGTGACGTGACGGAGCTGAAGCAGGTTGACGGTGAGCTGGAATTGACAGTTGACGGTCAGCCAGTGCGAACTAAAGCCGTGCTGCTGGCGACTGGTTCAAATCATCGCAAACTGGGTGTGCCAGGCGAAGACGAATTGTATGGCCGCGGTGTACATTACTGCGCGACTTGCGACGGTGCCTTTTATCGCGATAAGAAACTGATCGTCGTTGGCGGCGGCAACTCGGCAGTCCAGGAAGCAATATTTTTGACTCGCTACGCCAGTCATATTGACCTGTTGGTGCGCAGCGAATTACGTGCCAGTGACGTTCTACAAAAAGAACTGCAAAAATACGTTGACGCAGGCAACATAACCGTCCATCTCGGTGCGACAACCGATGAAATTATCGTCAAAGACGACAAGTTTTACGGTGTCACATCGACCCAAAACGGTGAGCAAAAAGAATTTACTGCAGACGGTTTGTTTGTCTTTATCGGCTTAATTCCGAACACGCAGTTCTTGGCTGACTCAGATGTTGAGCTGGACCTCGGCGGGCACATCGTCACTGATGAACACTTGCGTACCAATGTCCCTGGTGTCTTTGCCTCGGGCGACGTGCGTTCGGGCGCGACCATGCAAATCGCTTCGGCGGTCGGTGAGGGCGCGGTCGCAGCATTGCAAATTCGTGAATATTTACAAGAAAAAGCCAGAGAGGAGTAAACCATGGCAGACTTTAACCAAATTTTGACACCGGGTGACGTAGAAAATGGCATCATCAATGTTGTCGTTGAGATCCCACAGGGCTCAAACCACAAGATTGAATGGAACCGTGAGCTGGCAGTGATGCAGCTGGACCGCGTTGAGCCAGCAATTTTTGCCAAGCCAACTAACTATGGTTTCATCCCGCAGACCTTGGATGAGGACGGCGACGAATTGGACGCCTTGATCATCACCGACCAGCCGCTGACAACAGGCATTTTCATGGAAGCAAAGGTTATCGGTGTGCTGGAGTTTGTTGATGATGATGAAGTTGACGATAAGGTGATCGTGGTGCCAGCTGATGACCGCAACACCGGTGATGCTATTAACTCATTGGAAGACTTACCGCCACAACTGCTCAAACAAATTGAGCATCATTTCAATCACTACAAAGATATGAAGAAACCAGGCTCGACAGTCGTCAAGGGCTTTGGTGATATTGAGCGCGCCAAGCAAATCATCCGCGATTCAATCATTCGCTGGAACGAGCAAGCGTAAGAACATCTAGGCGATAAAACAATATCACACCTCACTCAGAGTGCTCTTTACAGGTGACCTACGGTCAGCCTGTGGCGTTCGGCTGACAGGCTTTCGCGCCCGTCACGGCCTCTGAGATGAGGGTGATATTGTCTTGTTCTATTTATAAAGCTGCCGTTGACTATCGATGCCGAAACAGTGACGAGACGCCGCCGGTCAATTGCTGGAGGATGCCACCGCTACGCGACAATTGCAAACGCAGCTTGTCTTTAGCGTGAGGCGTTATGATCAGTTCGCGCCAATCCGGCTTGGGGTGGGCAGATTTATTGGTCAACACTTCTATGGTGTCGCCGTGCCGCAAATGATAGGTAAACGGCTTCATGACACCATTGATTTTGAAGCCACTAGCGTGTGCCGCGACGTCGGAGTGAATGCGATACGCATAATCCAACGGGAAAGCGCCGCGCGGCAAATCATAAATATCGCCTTTTGGAGAATACACGAAAATGCGGTCCGAGAATAATTTCATGCGGAACTTATTAGAATCAAATCGTTTGCCTTCGCCCGCCAACGCTGCCGCTTCCTGGAGATCGCGAATCCACGACAGGTCTGCCGGCATAGCGCCTATACGACCCTTTTTGTACGCGTCGGTTAATTTCTGCTCATTGTAGTGGAAGCTGGCCGCCAAACCACGCTCAGCGTATTCGTGCATCTCTTTGGTACGAATTTGAAATTCAACAATTTGCCCACTCGGCGTTTGCACGGTGGTGTGTAGACTTTGGTAACCGTTTGGCTTGGGGTTGGCGACATAATCTTTGATCCGCTCGTACATCGGCTGATACATATCGTGCAGAATCCCTAGAACCAAATATCCCGTCGACAAATCATCAACAATCACTCGCAGGGCGATCAAATCATAAATCTTATCGATATCGCCAACCTTATCAAGTTTTTTGAACAGGCTGTAGACGCTTTTGACGCGGCCGTCCATCTGGAAAACCAGCTTTTCTTCCTTTAGTCGCGCCTCGACTTCGCGGCGAACACGATCCAGCTTTCGCTGCGATTTTTTCAAGCGACTATCCATCAAACTTTTGGTGCGGTGAAAATCTTTCGGCATCAAATATTTGAAGCTCAATTCTTCTAGCTGCACGCGCACCCGCCCCATATTCAATCGGTCCGCCAGTGGGGCAAACACCTCAATCGTCTCACGAGCAATTTTCTTTTGTTTCTCGGGCGACATAAATTGCAACGTCCGCATATTATGCAAGCGATCCGCCAGTTTGATGATAATCACCCGCACGTCTTCACCGACTGCGATCATCAGCTTGGTCAAATTATCCTTGGTGTGCGGCAAATAGCTGTCCAGGCTACGCATGCCGGCGCGCGCCTGCGAAACCTTGGTCACGCCATCCACCAAAAACGCCACATCTCGTCCAAATAAACTCTCCAACTCATCTAGCGTCGCGTCGGTGTCCTCGACCGTGTCATGGAGCACGCCTGCCACCACCGTGTCGATGTCCATACCCCACTCAATCAAAATCTCGGCCACCGCCAGCGGGTGATTGATATACGGCTCGCCGCTTTTGCGTTTCTGCCCGGCATGTTTTTCAGTCGCATAGTCAATGGCACTCGCTAAAACCAGCACTGGCACCTCATCATACTTTTGCCCAGCTGTGGCGAGTAGCTCTTCACGCGTCATATATATAGTATACCATTATGGTATAATAGTGGGATGAAAAATCCGCTCGTCCGACGCTTGGCGCCACTGTTTATTGCGAAGTTCCTGTTGTGTTTTGTATTTTGGTATTCCATTGAAAAACTCTTTATGTACAGCATAGGATTCAATGATGCCAGTATTGGTTTGATGGCAGCGATTTACGCGGTGATGTCAGTCTTCATGGAAGTGCCATCTGGTGTGCTGGCGGATCGGTGGAGTCGAAAAGGCGTCATGATCCTGTCGGCCTTAAGTATGTTACTAAGCAGTTATTTTGGGTGGATTAGCAATAACCCATCACTATATGTCGTATCGGCAGCATTTTGGGGATTCTTTGATGCTCTTGCCAGTGGTACTGGTTCAGCCATGATTTATGACTTACTCAAAGAAGAGCAGGGACATACAAGAAATTACGATAAGATTTTGGGGCGCTTTGAGATGCTTGGCGGTATCGCTTTAATTATCAGTGCATTATTGGGTGGATGGTTAGCGTCTGCCACATCGCTCAGGTCGGCGTTCTTTGCGACAATCATTACTGCAGGGTTAGCAGCAGTGGTCTTATTGTTCTATCGAGACACCACGATTCACAAACAATCAACCGATGCGAAATTGATTGAGCATACGAAAGGTACGTTTGCGGCTGTTTTCAAGAACCCTGACCTTGCCTGGCTGGTGGTTGTTATGTTGGTAGTATTTTTGGTGCAGAAAATGAATGGCGAGTTCTATCAACTATGGTATGCGGCGTTGTCTATGCCGGCAGCATTGTTTGGTATAGCGGGAGCTATCATCACGGGCACATATAGTTCTGGTGGTGCAATCGTTCGCTTCTTTGCAACTCGACGACGAGTCCTATTGGCGCTAGCTGTCTGCTTTATCTCCGCAATCGGCATGACTATCAGCCCATCATTTTGGTTAACCGTTGGACTGCAGTTTATTATTGGCACGCTGTCGTTTGCACTAGTTCTTGCGCTTACATCAAAAATGCAGCACTATCTACCGTCGAAATATCGCGCCGGTGCCGGTTCGGTGATCAACACTGTTGGTCGCCTGATATTCATCCCATGCGCATTATTGTTTGGTTTTCTGTCAAATACTACGAGTATCTTTGTCGCAGGCTCTATGACAGTTGTATTTATCGGCATTGGTCTATTTGCAGAGTTTCACGCTAGAAGAGAAAAATAGTTTGGTATATAATAGGAGAAAAGGCTAACGCTTAACAGGGAGGGCAGTATGGCAGCAACAAGAATAGCAATTAACGGCTTTGGGCGGATTGGGCGCAATGCGTTTAAGATTGCGCGTGAGCGGAGCGACTTGGAGATTGTCGCCATCAATGATTTGACGGACACAAAGACACTGGCGTATCTTCTCAAACATGACAGTAACTACGGTGAATATGGTCGCCAGGTGACATTTACAGAAAATGAACTAATCGTTGATGGTCAGTCCGTCAAAGTTTTGGCCGAGAAAGAGCCGCAACAATTGCCATGGAAAGATATGAATATTGACGTAGTGATTGAATCGACTGGCTTCTTTACTGACAAAGAGGGCGCGGGCAAACACCTGGAAGCTGGTGCTAAGCGCGTGGTCATCAGCGGACCAACCAAGTCTGATGGTATTGATACGATTGTATTTGGTACTAATGACGACAAGATCGCCTCGGCCACGCCGATTGTCTCAAATGCCAGCTGCACCACCAACAGTCTGGGCGCGGTGATGGCTGTCCTGGACGCGGAGTTTGGCGTGGAAAAATCAATGCTGACAACAGTACACAGCTACACTGCCAGTCAAAGACTGCAGGATGCGCCGTCCAAGGATTTGCGTGAAGGCCGCAATGCCGCTGAAAACATGGTGCCGACAACAACAGGTGCAGCTATTGCCGTGACGAAAACGTTGCCGCAGCTAACTGGCAAATTTGACGGCCTCAGTGTGCGTGTACCGACGCCAGTGGTATCCCTCAGTGACGTGACGGCACTGCTGCGACGTGACGTGACAGTCGAGCAGGTGAACGAGGCGTTCAAAAAAGCAGCGCAAAGTAATTTTTACCAGGGGATTTTGGACGTATCTGAAGAGCCTTTGGTTAGCCGTGATTTTATCGGTAATTCGTGCTCGGGAATTGTTGATCTGCCACTGACAAAGGTGGTTGGCGGCAACTTGATAAAAGTGATGGTCTGGTACGATAATGAGTGGGGATATTCCAACCGGCTGGTTGAATTGGTGGCGGATGTTGGACATTATTTGCAGAAAGTAGAATAATCTCGAAGAATATTGTGAAAAGGAATAACCCCGCACCGTGGTGGTACGGGGACGCCAGATCTTGACGATTTCACAGAGTATTTTTTATGTACGCCCTCTGCTGGCGTAAGTATCCTCAGTCCTCCTTGGCCTCATTATGTCCAAAGAGCTAACACTCGAAGAATTGTTCGAGTTGCTTCTTCATGACTCTTTCGCGCCGCCACTGGAGGGCGGCGAGTATGATGCCCGTAGCCAAAAAGGCGACGGCCGCCCAGGCAGGGGCATCATACACCGCCGTCGGCAGTGATGCTACCGCTGGATACGCCGCATCCTCCGCTACGGTAGCGGCTGCCCTCCAAGCAATTGCGATAAACGCAAGGTGAAGGATGGCAAATCCGGCTGCAGCGAGCACGCTCGCCGCCGCCAGTCGGCGCCAGTACAGCGCCGTGACGGCGGCTGCGAACAGTCCGACGATAAACATGATACTGACAGTGACGGTCAGCCAGATTGTGGACACAATTCTCTCCTCCCAGAGAAAATTCTGAGGTGCGGCCTTTCAGAACCGCGACCTCAAGCGGGGTGTACTCCCCGCGAGTTCACCTTTCGGTTTGAAAAGCTGATATATATATCATACAAGCCACAAAATGTCAATACTTTTTGTCAAATAGGCATGCTTCACCCCTGGAGTAATCTCCGACTTTCCCTTGCAAAAATCGCCTAAACCGCTTATACTTATGAGTATGAAAATTTACTTGGGATCTGACCATCGCGGCTTTTTATTGAAAGAAAAAGTCTTCGCGTATTTGGTGAAAAATAACTACGAAGTCGAGGACGTCGGTGGGCGAGAATTGAACCCGGATGATGATTTTCCTCAATTTGCTCAAGCGGCGGCTTTGCGGGTGATTGGTGATGAGTCGGACGATCCGCGAGCAATTTTGATTTGTGGTGGCGGTCAAGGTATGTGCATGGCGGCGAACCGTTTCAAGGGGATTCGTGCCAGTGTCATTTGGGATGCCTATGAAGCCAAAATGACGCGCCAGGACAATAACTCAAACGTGTTGTGCTTGCCGGCTCGTGTTTTGGAAGACAATGAAGCAGCGTGGAAGGGAATCATGGAGACATGGCTCAACACTCCGTATGTTGACGCACCAAGATTTAATAGGCGCAATGCGCAGTTGGACCAATTATTATGAACACAGTAATTACTCCCAGTATTCTGGCAGAAAATGTTGATCAGTACAAAGAGCAAATTGAGCGAATCACCGGTTTTGCCGAGCGAGCGCACATTGATATTTCTGATGGGCAATTTGCACCAAATTTGACGGTTGGTTTGCGAGATTTGTGGGCACCAGAAGGCTGGCAGATTGATATCCATGCTATGGTGAAAAATGTCGATGAATACATCGAAGATTTGGTGGCGCTGCGCCCAAATATGATTTTGCTTCACGCTGAGTCTGAGGGCGATATCCTTGGTGCGCTGCAGAAAATCAAACAAGCAGATATCAAAGCTGGCTTGGTGTTGATGCGTCCGACCGTTCCGAGTACTGTTGTTGATCTCATCAAGGCATCAGACCACGTCATGATATTTTCTGGTGAGCTTGGCCGTTTTGGTGGTAGCGCCAGTTTGATGCAATTGGAAAAAATTCGTCTCATCAAAGACATCAACCCGGCTGTAGAAATTGGCTGGGACGGTGGCGTTATGCCAGACAACGCCTACGGCTTGGCGCATAGCGGTGTCAATATTTTGGTGGTTGGTGGCGCCATCCAAAAATCGCCAAATCCTCGAGAAGCCTATCAAAACATTCAAAATGAAATTAACAAAAAGGGCATGTTGGGCTAGTGCAGCCAAACGTCACACGTAAGCAATTGGAACAGCACGCTGCGTCAGTGCGTCGCTCCATCATCACCATGCTGGAGCAGGCTGGTAGTGGTCACACTGCTGGCGCGTTAGGCTTGGCGGACATCATGACAGCTTTGTATTTTGCGGTGCTTCACGTCAGTCCAGAGAACCCGGATTGGGCCGAACGAGATCTCTTCGTCATGAGCAACGGTCACTGCGCGCCCGTACTGTACGCGACTTTGGCGGAGCGTGGTTTCTTCCCCAGATCGGAGCTGGCGACACTCAGACAGTTTGGCTCTCGATTGCAGGGGCATCCAGAACGTCAAGCACTGCCTGGCATTGAGACGACTAGCGGGCCATTGGGCTCAGGCTTGAGCCAAGCTTCGGGTATGGCCTACCATGTACGATACTTGCATCCACAGCCCAAGCGGTTTGTCTATTGTCTGATGGGCGATGGTGAATTAGACGAAGGTAATATCTGGGAAGCAGCGATGTTTGCTAGTAAATACAACTTGGGCAATCTCATCGGTATCGTTGATCGTAACAATATTCAAATTGGCGGTAGTACTGAGGACGTCATGCCGCTGGAAGATTTGCGAGGCAAATGGCGCAGTTTTGGCTGGCACGTTCAGGAGATTGATGGGCACAATATGGAGAGTATCTGTGAGGCCATGAGTATGGCTCGCGCTGTGATGGATAGACCAAGTGCCATCATTGCCCACACCATACCAGGCAAGGGGGTTGACTTCATGGAAGGCGATTATCATTGGCATGGGAAAGTTCCTACTGTCGAGGAAGCGCAGCGAGCGCTGGCTCAGTTGGAGGGTAGGAAATGATGTATCTACGTGAAGATTGGCAAACGCCCACCTATGCTTCGGTCCGAGGTGGCTTTGGTGACGGTTTGGTTACACTGGCCAAGCAGGATGACCGCGTCGTGGCGCTCAGTGCGGACCTGGTAGCAAGCGTTGGCTTTGGTAAATTTGCCGAGCATATCGGTGCGCCGAGACTCATTGAAGTTGGTGTGGCGGAACAAAACTTAGTGACGGTGGCGTCTGGGCTAGCAGCTATGGGCAATATCCCGTTTGCGGCCAGCTACGCTTCGTTTAGTCCAGGACGTAATTGGGAGCAGATTCGGACGACGATTTGTCTCAATAATCAGCCAGTCAAGGTGGTTGGTTCGCATGCCGGGCTGAACGTGGGTCCAGACGGTGCGACCCACCAAATGCTGGAAGATATCGCGCTGATGCGGAGCTTGCCAAACATGGTGGTGCTGGCGCCGGGCGATGCGTATGAGGCTAAACTGATGGCGGCAGTGATGGCGACCGACTCACAGCCAAATTATGTGCGGTTGCCGCGGGCTGATATGCCACTGTTTTTAAATCAGGCAACATTTGAAATCGGCAAGAGCTATACTCTGCGCCAGGGAACAGACGTGGCGTTGCTGGGCACTGGCACGATGACCTATCAATTACTACTGGCAGCGGAAATACTGGCAAATCAGCATAGCATCCAGGCGGAGGTTATTCATTTCCCGACCATCAAGCCGTTGGATGAGGCAGCAGTGCTGAGCGCCGCCCAAAAATGCGGCTGTATGGTGACGGCAGAAGAAGGGCAGATTGCTGGCGGGTTTGGCTCAAGTGTGGCGGAACTACTCAGTGAACAATTGCCGGTGAAAGTGAAACGGATTGGTGCCAATGACATGTTTGGTGAGTCTGGCTCAATGGTCGAGCTGTGGCAAAAGCACGGCCTGGACGTCGACTCAGTAGTTAGTAACGTAGTCGATTTTCTCCAATGAAAATAGCCCACCGAAAACGTGCTCAAGCTGAAACTGGATAACTCAACCCAGGAAACGCGAGAAATTGCGTCTCAACTCAGATTGAACCAGTTTTCAGCGAGCTATTTTCGGTGGGCGTCAGCCCTCTCAGCCCTCCATGTACTTTTGCAGTATAGTACAGATGCAGGCGCTGATTAGCGCCGGTACGTACAGGGGGACAGGGAGCTCGCCCAGGTAGTGTGTCATAACATAACACACTACATAGACGGTAACACCTGCAATGCCCCCTAAAAAGAGGGCAAATCTCCACGACATTTTTCCCTCCTTTCAGGAAAAACGTGCTCGAGGTCAAAGGGCTCTTCTGCCCTCAGACAAACCTCGAACAGAAGTTACTTGTAATATATCACATAGTACCGAAAAAGTCAACCTATCAATCGCACACAGGCCTGACGCGTGGCAGACCGCCCTTGGCAGAACGCGCGCTAATTGCTATAATTACCATAAGTATTTTAGGGGGCAGTATGGGACTATCGATTTCAGAGATTCGGCAAAACACGACGCGAGCGCGTCATTTGATGCAGCGGACACGGGCGCAACATTTTGCGGTCGGGGCGTTTAATATTGATAACCAAGAAACGCTGATCGCTGTGGCACGGGCGGCACAAAAACTGCAGTCGCCGGTGCTGGTTGAGGTTTCGGACGCCGAAGTGAAAGCCATGGGGCTAGAAAATGTGCGTGATTTGGTAGATAACTATAAGGCTGAATACGGCATTGAGATGTATTTGAATCTGGATCACGGACCGACAGCCGAGGGCTGTAAACGGGCCATTGATGCGGGCTATGAGTTTGTGCACATCGACATTTCTCAGGCAAATCACGACGCTTCCGACGAGGAAATCATCGCTAAAACCCGCGAGGTTGTCGAGTATGCCAAGTTTACTGGTGCGCTGGTGGAGTCCGAGCCACACTACTTTGGCGGTAGCTCTAACGTTCACACTGAAGCTATTGACTATGAAGAGATCAAAAAAACTTTTTCCACGCCAGATGGTGCGCGGGCATTTGTCGAGGCGACGGGGATTGATACCTTTGCAGCAGCAGTCGGTAATCTGCACGGTAAATATCCGGTGCCGAAAGTATTGGATTTGGAATTGTTAGCACGCATTCGCGAGGTGCTGCACTGCCAGATTTCGCTTCATGGTGGGTCAGGTACGCCGCTGCACTACTTTGAAGATGCGGCAAAAATTGGCGTTTCCAAAATAAACATCAACTCCGATATGCGCTATGCTTTCCGCACCGCACTGGAAAAAACCTTGCGTGAAAATCCACATGAATATGCCATCGTTAAGCTGATGCCCGAGGTATATTTAGCAGTCCAGAAAGTCGTTGAAGAAAAAATCATGGCCTTTGGCTCAAGCGGAAGGGCAGTGATCTGATGGCTAAAATTATTACCATTGGTGCTGCTGTTCAAGACGTATTTTTGAGCCACTCGCCAGCTTTGGCGCCAGTTTGTGAAAGCCCAGAACGTTGTTTTCAGCGTCTGGAGTTGGGCTCAAAAATTGATGTCAATCAGATTCATTTTTCTACCGGCGGCGGCGCTACTAACGCAGCAGTTACCTTTGCTCGTCAGGGCCATCAAACGCAGTTCATGGGGGTTGTTGGGCGCGATCCAGCAGGCCAGGCAGTGTTGGATGCGTTGGACAGTGAAAGTGTCGGCACGCAGCTAGTAAACTTCTCTGACAAATACAACACGGGGTATTCAGTCATGCTCCTAGCGCCAAATGGCGAGCGGACTATTTTGACCTATCGTGGTGCCTCCACGCACTATCATCCAAGCGATTTTTCTCTGGAAAATGTTCAGGCGGATTGGCTGTATGTTTCCAACCTGGCGGGACAAATGCAAACACTCAGTAAACTGTTTACCCAAGCGCGCGAACGTGGCATCAAGATTTGTTTTAATCCTGGCAAAAAAGAGTTGGCACAGCGCGAATTGTTACTTGGTTTACTGCAAGATGTAGATATTTTGACCGTCAATAAAGAGGAAATGCAGCAGCTTGTTGAAGGCAGTGATTTGGAGAGTTTGATTCGGCATGGGCTGTATTTGGTACCGACACTACTGGTCACAGACGGCGCCAACGGATCCATGGCGAGCGACGGCAAGACAATTGTCCGCGCTGGCATGTATGAAGACGTCCCAGCCATTGACAGGACAGGGGCTGGTGATGCATTTGCCTCAGGATTTTTGAGCAGATGGGCAGAAGGCGGCAGTTTGCGAGATTCGGTCATTTTTGCCAGCGCAAATTCCAGCGCTGTCGTTGCAAAAATTAGTGCTAAAGCAGGTATTTTACATAAAGGTGCTCGCCTCCACGAGATGCCGCTACAGGAAAGGAGTATATAACCATGGCGCAACACTTGGCTCGGCTACTAGGAGAAGGCGCGAACATACAAATTGCCTTGCAGGAGCTAAATCGAATGACACGTGATGATAGTGACATTCGGTTGATGTCGGATGTTTTGGCGCGAACACATAGTGTGCTGCGTGCTTTGGGGCTGGATCCGCGTGATACGACAGCAAATGAAGTCTACCAGGCGCTGATGGCGGTTGCTCCAGAAATCGACAAGCGAGCCTGTTTCAAAGCTAGTGACTGGGTGCTGGCAGACATAGACGGGCACATTATTTCTTTTCATCCTGTGGACATTGTTGAAAACTATCACCATCAGTTATCACTTGGCAGGAATACCACTAAACACGGTAAAGTTGCCCTGGGTCAGGAAATTTACCGCCGTTTCCGGGATCATCCGCAGACGCACAACCCAGCCGTTAGTCGCATCATTTGTGATGGCGGCATCTGTCGGCGGGTTGATGACATCTTGGATTAGTGATCGCAATAGGTTTTGTTGGCGGTAACGATGTCGATGATTTCGTCGACACTGTCAGTGATGGTGTAAATATCAAGGTCTTCTTTGACGATTGCTGATTCGGCTAACATGTGGTCGCGAAAGAACGCATCCAAGTCGCTCCAGAACGCTGTGTCAAACAGGATGACTGGTACGCGATTGGTTTTCTGTGTCTGGATCAAGGTCAATATCTCCGCCAATTCATCCAAGGTACCAAAACCACCAGGGAAATAGATATAAGCATCAGCGTACATGGTCATGACGATTTTTCGGGGAGCGAAGTGCTGAAATTCAAATGCCTCAGTCGCATATTCATTGAGATCTTGCTCGTGGGGTAATTTGATGTTAAAGGCGATTGATTCACCACCAGCAGCGCGCGCACCTTTTTGCACCGCTTTGTTGGCTCCTTCGTTAGCAGCACCCATGATACCGTGCCCGCCACCAGAGACAACCGCATAACCCAAGCTTGCCAAACGCTCCGAGGCTTCTTTGGCAGCTTGGTAATATGGGCTGTCTGGGCAGGTACGTGCCGAACCAAAAAAGGTCACCGTCTTGTGGTATTTTTTGAGGATTTCATAACCTTTTTGAATTTCCTCGTTAATATTGCCCAAACGGAACATTGCGGCTTGGAGTTCAATTTCGCGTGGTATACACACCAGATCTTTTTTGTCTGTCATTTTTCTGCCTTTTTATGTTTTAATTCACGTATCTTTTGATTATAGCACAAAAAGCTTGTGTTTGTCAAATAGTTGGCAGCTAACAGTGAACATCAGGGATTATTCGCCCAGGAATGACTGTTTGACCCGCTGGTAGGCGTCGCGGAATGGCACGCCTTTTTCCACCAATTCGTTAATCTTAGCAACAGTGTAGAGCTCATCGGTCATCGCCTCAGCTAATCGGTCGGTGTTGGCTTCCAGCTCACTGACGCAGAGTGCCAAGACCTCCAGGGTGTCGAGCGCTGACGTAAAGGCGTCCATAGTGATTTTTTTGGTCAACTGCAGGTCGCGGTGGTAGCCGCTGCCGGCGCCCGTCGAAATGGCTTGGAGCTGCAGGGCGTAATTTGGATAGGCGCGGGCGGTGGCACGCATGATCTCAAAGACGTCGTAGTTGCGTTTGTGCGGCATAATGGACGAGCCAGTGGTCATGGTGACAGGCAGTTTGAAATAGTTAAACTCTTGAGAGGTAAACAGCAACATGTCTTCAGCGAATTTGCCAGCAAAGACCATGATTGGATTGAGCGCCTGTATGGCAATTAGTTCAAACACGCCGCGCGACAGGCCGCAGTACATTGGATTTTCCTGTACTTTAGCGAAGCCCAACTCACTGGTCGTCATCTGGCGGTCAAGTGGCAGGGTAACACCAAAGCCAGCAGCACTGCCCAGCGGGTTTTGGTCGATGGCGGCGATGCTGTGTGTGACTAATTGCTGGAGGTCATGAAAGGCATCGTGGTAAGAACCGAGCCACATGCTGACCGTGGTTGGCATGGCTTTTTGGGTGTGGGTGTAGCCAGGCATTTCAGTTTGACCGATGGTAGCAATTTTGCCAGCATAGGCCTGAGCAACTGCTGCTAATTTTTCAGCTACTGCTGCAAGTTCCGTTTTGATGAACAGTCGCATCATCACCAAAGCTTGGTCGTTGCGGCTTCGGCCAGTGTGAACCTTTTTGCCGATGGGGCCGAGCTTTTCTGTCAGATACAGCTCAATGGCGGTGTGGCCATCTTCGTGCTCGCTGGTGAGGGTGAAGGCACCAGTTTTCCACTCGTTCAGCAGCTCGTCCAAGGCGGCTGCTAATTGTTGATACTCGTCGCTGGTCAATACGCCAATTTTTTCTAGCATGTGAGCGTGCGCTTTAGTGGCGGTGATATCATGCCCCAGCAAATGTTGGTCCAGCACTTGGTCGTCGCCAACGGTGTATGACTCGACTAGTGGGTGGAGTGAGCCGGTTGCGGTTGATTGCCATAGTTTATTTGCCATATGAGTATGCTCCTTCAGCTGTTCGCTGACTTAATGAATATAATTCAATGAATCCGGCGGACGAATTCTGGTTGAATGCGGTGTTGGAATCAAACGTTGCAAGATTGATATCAAACAACGAATGCGGTGAGTCCACGCTGACGACGGTGATGGTACCTTTGTATAGGCGGACCGTCACTGTGCCGGTGACTTTTTGGTTCTGATCATCAATGTAGGCGTTAATGTGATGGACGGCTGGCTCGTACCACTGAGCCGCGTAGGTGAGGTAGGCCCATTTTTTGTCCATTTCGGCTTTGAGTTCATTTTCAACACGAGTTGACACCAATTGCTCAAGCTTTTGATGAGCAGCAATCAAGATGGCAGCGCCAGGGTTTTCGTAGACACCGCGCACTTTCAGGCCAACCAATCGATCTTCAATGAGGGTCGATACACCGACGCCGTGTTTGCGGCCGAGTTGGTTACAGTGCTGGATGAGTGCTTGGAGTGAAAAGTGACGGTTGTCGACGGCAACGGGCACACCTTTGATGAATTTGATGGTGATATCTTCGGCTTCATCTGGCGTGTATTTGATGGTTGAACACCAATTGAGGATGGCGTGGTAGTTTGGCTTGAGTGATGGCGATTCTATCTCGCCGCCCTCACTGGTGATACCCCACATGTTTTCATCGGTTGAGTAGGGTGACTCCTGAGTGTGTGGCACGGGGATGTTGTGCTTCTTGGCATAGGCAAGCTCTTCCTCTCGGCCCATACTCCACTCACGCACTGGTGCCAAGATTTTGAGTTTCGGATTGAGCGTGGTGATATAGGTCTCGAAGCGAACTTGGTCGTTGCCTTTGCCGGTGGCACCGTGTGCGATGACGTTGCAATTGTACTTTTCGGCATATTCGACGGCTAATTGCGAGATGATAATGCGCCCGAGTGGCGTGCAGAGGGCGTAGCCGCCTTGGTAGTCAGCGTTGGCTTTGATGGCCAGCGACAACAGCTCATCGGCGAAGTGGTTGCGGGCGTCAACCGTGATGGTTTCTATGGCGCCGAGTTTTTTGGCTTTTTCGGCGATGGCATCGAGATCATCAACCGTTTGGCCGATATTGACCGTTAGGGTGATGACCTTGCAATTATATTTTTCTTGTAACCACGTGAGCATGACGGATGTGTCGAGGCCTCCCGAATAGAGCAAGAGGCACGTATCGAACTCACCGTTCACGGCTTCGTGACTGGCAACCTTGGTGTAGTGGGGCGCGTCGTGGTCCATATCCTTCCTTTCCATAATAACAAAAAGAGCCGCTCGGACGAGGGCTCTGTAGTTGGTTTTTACTATACGACTAATTAGCCCTCTGGGTCAGAGCGGCGACGACGAACAACGATGTTGTGTCGATATGTCATATTGCTACCATACTGCGGGTGATTTTCAAAATATTTTTATATATAAATTGCGATGCGTTACAATAGTAATGATATGAATGCCTTTAATCTCGTCTCCAACTATCAGCCGACCGGCGACCAGCCAACGGCGATTGCTCAGTTGGTGGATGGTTTGGAGCGGGGCGAGCGCGAGCAAACGCTGCTGGGCGTGACCGGTTCAGGTAAGACCTTTACTATGGCGAATATTATTGCCCGAGCTAATGTGCCAACGCTGGTGCTGGCGCACAATAAGACTTTGGCGGCGCAGCTGTTTTCTGAGTTTAAGGAGTTTTTTCCGGATAACGAGGTGCATTATTTCGTTAGCTATTTTGATTATTATCAGCCGGAAGCCTACATCGCCAGTAGCGACACTTACATTGAGAAAGATTCGAAGATTAATGATGAAATCGATCGGCTGCGGCATGCGGCCACGTCGGCGCTGCTAACGCGACGCGATGTTATCATCGTGGCCAGTGTGTCCTGTATTTATGGCATTGGTTCGCCGGAGACGTACGCCGATATGGCCATTCAATTGACGGTCGGCGAGCGGCGGGTGCAGGACAAGTTCATCCGCCTGCTAACTGACATTCAGTATAAGCGTAATGATGTTGACTTTGCACGTGGTACTTTCAGGGTACGCGGTGACGTGGTGGATATTTTCCCGGCTGGGCAGGACACGGCGGTGCGGGTGGAATTTTTTGGCGATGAAGTTGAGAGACTAACGCGAATCGATCCGCTGACTGGCGAGATTTTGGACCAGCCAGCTAGCCTGACGATTTTTCCGTCCAGCCACTATTCGACGCCGCGTGAACGAATTGAAAAAGCCATCATGGGCATTGAAAAAGAGTTTGATGAGCGGCTGAAATGGTTTGAATCACACGACAAATTGCTGGAGGCGCAGCGCCTCAGTCAACGCACCAAATATGACCTAGAAATGCTCAAGGAAACCGGCTTTGTTAAAGGTATTGAGAATTATTCGCGCTATTTGACTGACCGCGAGCCGGGCGAGCAGCCAGCGACCTTGATCGATTATTTTCCGGACGATTGGCTGCTGCTGGTCGATGAGTCGCACATGACCTTGCCGCAAGTTCGCGGCATGTATAACGGCGACCGGGCGCGCAAGGAAGTGTTGGTGGAGCATGGGTTTCGTCTGCCGAGTGCGCTGGATAACCGTCCGCTCAGGTTTGATGAGTTTGATCAGCATATTCATCAGGCGATTTATGTTTCCGCTACGCCGGGCGACTATGAAATTGCTCATTCTCCAAAGCCGGCTGAACAGTTGATTCGGCCGACGGGGCTGCTTGATCCGCCGATTGAGGTGCGGCCGACTGAGGGGCAGGTTGATGATTTGATGGAGGAGATTCGCCAGACTATTGCCAACGGTCACCGCGTATTGGTGACTACCTTGACCAAGCGCATGGCTGAGGACTTAAGCGCTTACTTGACCGACAATGGCGTGAAAACGGCGTATCTACACAGCGAAATTGACACATTAGAGCGCGGCGATATTCTCAAAGATCTGCGACTGGGGACGTACGATGTCTTGGTTGGTATTAATTTGCTGCGCGAGGGATTGGACCTACCGGAAGTCAGTTTGGTGGCGATCATGGATGCTGATAAAGAAGGGTTCCTCCGTAGTGAGCAGGCGCTGATTCAGACGATTGGCCGGGCGGCGCGGCACGTGGACGGGCGGGTGCTGATGTATGGCGACAATGTGACTGACAGTATGCGGCGAGCGATTGATGAGACGAATCGTCGGCGTGCAATTCAGCAGCAATATAATGAAGCGCATGGCATTACGCCGCAAACCATCCAGAAGAAGATTGACGATGGCCTGCGTTCTATCATCCCGCAAAAGGAATCCGACAAAAAGCCAAAGCTTGACTTGAAGAAGATTCCAAAGGATGAATATCCAACGCTGATCAAGGAGTTGACCGGTCAAATGGAACTGCATAGCGCCAATCTAGAATTTGAAAAAGCCGCGGAGCTGCGTGATTTGATTGCAGAAATTAAGCAAACAATGGTACACTAAAGATAACCATAATAAGGAGGAGAATTATATGGCAGAATTGAAAACAACAGAAACTCCAGTCGTCGAGCAAGCTGAGTACATGGCTCCGCGCGCTGTGTCGCAAGCAAAGTGGCTCACATTTGAATACGCATTAGCAATGGTTTCAGTAACATTTGCTGCAATCACCAGTGTAGTACTCGTACCAATGTTGTTCGGTATGTGGTCTGCAAAAGAGGCAATGTCGTTTGGTTTGATGTTGAGTGGCTCGATCACTGCAAACATTTTGGCCGTTGGTATTTTGGCAGTACTATTTTCAGTGTTGGCATTTGTCCTATTTGGCCGTGTAACGCGCGCAATCGCTGCTGACCGCAGTGGGTACACTGGCCGATTGGCCTACAAACTGACAACCTATGGTAGCTTGTTCATGATCGTATTGGCGGCGTTGCCACTGGTTGCAAATCTCATCAGTGTATTGATTAGCTCGTTGCTGTTGATCGGCGTTTCAGATGCTGGTTCCGTATATACAGCATTGTACTTGGGCAACTTCTTGCCATCACTGGTGTGCTTGGCAGTATTGGCAGTTGTGGTATTTTTCATTGGTAAAATCATCAACGGCTACAACAAATCACGCCCATTGGCTATCACGTTGATCGCAATCACCGGTGTTGTCGCAGTTGCCTTGGCTATTACCTTGGCAGTGCAGGCTCATGACAAGCCAAGCATCAAAAAGTCAAACTTCAAGTACAACTCAAGTTACTTACTCGACTAGTTAGTTGGGTATTACCTATCACTCGCTCCTAGATATGGGGGCGAGTGATTTTCTGTAATTAATTTTCAAGTGGTATAATGAGTTCATGAGTGCAATTTCTAATAGTGATGTCCAGCGCTTGGCGGATTTGAGCGGTTTGCAATTGGCAGATGGCGAAGTGGATGGCTTGCGACAGGACGTGGAGAAAATCGTAGAATATATCAATCAATTGGGTGAGCTCGACACGTCTGGTGTGGAGCCAACCTATCAGGTGACGGGTCTGGAGAACGTCTGGCGTGAAGACGAGGTCCAACCAGGGATTTCTCGGGACGAGTTGCTTGAGCTAGCGCCTGAAAAACAGAACAATCAAGTGAAAGTGCCGCAGGTATTGTGATGAGTCGGATTAGTGATTTTACCGGAAAAAGTGCAGTCGAAAATGTCAAAGAAGCGTTGCGACGAGCGCGCGAGATTGAAGAATATCATGCGCTGCTAAGCTTGACGGAAGAGCGGGCGCTGGACCGAGCTAGAGAAATTGACGATCAAATCCGAAAAGGTGAGAATCCAGGTGTTCTGGCTGGCGTGCCGTTTGTGGTAAAAGACAATTTCTTGGCCTTTGGGGCGCCGACAACTGCTGCCTCGAAGATGCTCGAGAATTTTAACGCGCCACTCCAGGCCACGGCCGTTGAGAAGTTGGAGGTTGAAGGTGCAATTTGCATCGGTAAAGCCAACTTGGACGCCTTTGCTCATGGTGGTTCGACGGAAAATTCGGCCTTTGGTCCGACCAAAAACGCTGCGGATAAAACTCGCGTAGCTGGCGGTTCATCGGGCGGCTCGGCGGTAGTGACGGCGCTTGACGTGGTGCCGTTTGCGTTGGGTACCGATACTGGCGGTTCGATTCGTCAGCCAGCTAGCTTCAATGGCGTGGTTGGTGTCAAGCCGACCTACGGCGCAGTCAGTCGCTACGGCGTGGTTGCTATGGCCTCAAGCACCGACACCATTGGCTGTTTTGCAACCAATGCTGATGACGCTAATCTGGTGATGGAAATCATGGCGGGCCGTGACGATAAGGATATGACGACACTACCGGACTTTTGGCAGCATCAGTCGGGTTTTACCAAGAAGAAGATTGGCTTGGTTAAGCAGTGCATGACTGATGACGTGGACGCGGCGGTTCGCCGGAAAACGCTTGACTATGCAGAAAAATTGAAGCAGCTGGGCTATGACGTTGAAGAAGTGGACCTCAGTATGATGCGGCATTCGTTGGCCATGTATTACATCATTGTGCCGGCGGAAATATCGTCAAACTTGGCGCGCTATGATGGCGTGCGCTATGGTCACCGGGCGGCTGAGGTGAAAACGCTGGCGGAGTTGTACGGTCGCAGTCGCAACGAAGGTTTTACGACGGAGAACAAACGGCGAATTATGATTGGTAGCTTTGTGTTGTCGAGCGGTTTCTTTGATGCTTACTACATGCAGGCGCAAAAAGCGCGCACGCTGCTTATCAATGAGTTCAAACAGTTGTTTGCTGAGTACGACGCACTGTTGATGCCAGTTGCGCCAACACCGGCGTTCAAACTTGGCGAAAATACCAATGATCCAATTAAAATGTATCTAGCGGATATCATGACCGTGCCGGCCAGCCTGGCGGGACTACCGGCGATTTCTGTGCCAGCTGGAAGTAACGATGAAGGTTTGCCAATTGGCGTGCAGTTGATTGGTGATTATCAGTCAGACAGCAACTTGTTGAAGTTGGCCTCAGAAGTGGAGGCTGCCTGATGGACGGATTATTGATCGCGCTGGTAGTAGCGGCGCTGGTGATTGGTGCTTTGTTAATTATTTTTATCCAATTAACATCACGCGGACATCAAAAACTCGACAGGGAAATGTACCGAAAAGTTTGGCGGGCAATTCAACATGGTGCAAAAGCGGGCGGCTCAGACGGCTTGCAGATGGCGATTGTTAAAGCCGACAAACTGCTCGACAAAGCCATGCGCGACTGTGGCGTGGCGGGTACGACGATGGGCGACAGACTGAAAGCTCGCAAGGGTGATTGGACGGATGAAAATGGTTTGTGGGCGGCGCACAAATTGCGCAACCAAATTGCCCACGAAACTAACGTGAAATTAACCGCGCAGAGTTTTCGACGAGCCATGACAAGCTTTGAACAAGCACTAAAAGATTTGGGAGCGTTATGATGAGTGTATATGATGAATATGAAATGACCATTGGCATCGAGTGCCATGTCCAGCTGGCGACCAAAACCAAACTGTTTAGTCCGGCTGATAACGACGCGCGTAATGCTGAGCCGAACGAAAAAACGCACGAGATTGACTTTGGTCTGCCAGGCATGCTGCCGGTGCTGAATAAGCACGCCGTCGAGCTAGCAGTGCGCGCCGGTAAAGCGTTGAACGCGCCGATTGCCCGCGTTAGCCGGTTTGATCGCAAGCATTATTTCTACCCTGACCTGCCAAAGGGTTATCAGACCTCGCAGATGTATCAGCCGATCATTTTGGCTGGCTATGTCGATGCGCCGCTAGAAGACGGCTCGCTCAAACGAGTGCGAATTCATCACGCGCACATGGAGGAAGACGCTGGTAAATTGACGCACCACGATGGCTACTCGCTGGTTGATCTCAACCGCGCTGGCACGCCGCTGATAGAAATTGTTTCTGAGCCGGATATACATTCTGCCGAGGAGGCCAAAGCCTACGCTTCGGAGCTGCACAAATTGATGGTCTATGCTGGCGTGACGCACGGTGATTTGTATCACGGCAACATGCGGTTTGATGTTAATATCTCGGTGGCTAAAAAGGGCGCGACAGAGCTCGGTAAGCGTGCGGAAGTTAAAAACCTTAATTCATTCCGCAGCGTCGAGCGTGCCGCTGAATACGAGTTTAAACGCCAAGTTGACTTGCTGGAGAGCGGTGAACAAGTGGTGCAGGAAACTCGCGGTTGGAGTGATGACAAGCAAATTACTACTTCGCAGCGTTCGAAAGAAGACGCCCAGGATTATCGCTACATGCCTGATGCCGACATCCCGCCAGTGGTACTGAGCGATGAGGAGATTGCGCGGATTCAGGCTGAGGTGCCGATGTTGCCGGGTGAATATCGTGAAAAATTAAGCGTACTGAACGTTGATAAATCCGTCGTTTACACCATCATGGACTTTAAGCCATATGTCGACATTGTTCTTGGTGCCCTTGATCGGAAAGGTGCTCCTACAGCTAGGCGAATAGCGAATTGGTTTGCGTCAGTCAATACTGCCGTAACCATAGAACGGGGTGATTGTGACGCGATTGATATTTCTGGTGTTGTGCCTAAATTGGAAAGTCTTATTAAGTTATCCGATTTGGTTGACCAGGGAGAGCTCTCGAGTACGGCTGCGAAGGAGGTGTTTATTGCGGTTGTTTCAAACACAACAGATGATCCACGCGAGTTTGCCGAAGAAAGGAATCTGTTGCAGGTATCTGACGAAGGCGCTATCGCTGCTATCGTTGATGAAGTATTGAGCGACCCAGCCTCGGCAGCTTCCATAGCCGACATTAAAGCCGGCAAGGACAAAGCCATCGGCTATTTGGTCGGTCAAGTCATGAAGCGCTCCAAGGGTCAGGCCAACCCAAGCTTGGCGCAGAAGCTGATTCGCGAGAGGCTATAGCTGATGATCATCGTCACTGGCATCCCTGGGTCTGGCAAAACGACGTTAGCAAAGCGTCTGATGCAAGATGTGGGAGTGCGTGGCGTCGCGCAAGATGCTGTCAAAGAGTTTTTGGCTGACCATCTGGGTGGGACTTATACTGATCAGCAGAGTAGCGCCTTGGGTCGTGTGACTCGACGGGCGGTTTTGGAATTGGGTATTGAATTTGAGAAATTGGGCGAGCAGATCATCATTGAGTCTGCATTGCAGACATCAGCTGCCGAAAAGATTTTGCAGCATAGCTCTCATCAGCCAATTCTGCAGATTTATGTGACGTGTGGATTGGCGGAAGTAAAGCGGCGATTTTATGCTCGCAGGCGGTCTGGCAATCGCCACTCAGTGCACACTGATGATTTGTATGATAAATTGACGGAACACGAAATTCGTGACAAATATCGTCCACTGGTTGCAGATAATATCACAACGGTGACTGTTGATTCGGAGAATTTGGATTATGCGGCACTGCGAGATATAGTGAAAGATTTTTTGATGAATAAGGCGATAGCAAAGGAGAACGAGATATGAGAAAACCGACAAAAGCAGTGATTGCAGCGGCGGGATTTGGTACCAGGTTTTTACCGCAAACCAAAGCGATGCCCAAGGAGATGATGCCACTGATTGACAAGCCAATCATCCAATATGTCGTAGAGGAGCTGGTTGCTGCCGGTATTCGCGACATCATCATCGTCGGAAGCGCCAACAAGCGCGCCATTGAGGATCATTTTGACGTGCCGAACGAAGATTTGTTAGCAAATCTGCGGGCTGGCGGCGACAAGAAGCGCCCATTGATTGACCTGGTTCACTCACTGTCAGAGATGGCTAACTTTGTGTATGTTCGCCAAAAGGGCCCATACGGCAACGCGACTCCTTTGGCGTGTGCTGCGCATTTGATTGGGCCGGACGAGCCAGTGATTTATACGTTTGCTGACGACTTTATCGACGCGACACCAAGCCGTTTTCAACAGATGATTGCTGCTGCAGAAAAATTGGATGGCGCAGTGCTGTCCTGCAAAAAAATCATCGATGACGCAGAGTTTGATCGCTATGGTATCGCGGCTGGTCAACAACTCGATGACGGGACGATTGCCATCACAAACATCGTTGAGAAGCCGGGTAAAGCCAACGCACCGAGTGATTTGGCTAGTGTGAGTAGCTATTTGCTGGCGGCTGATTTCTTCCCGTACTTGGAGCGCGCCCGCCAGGAGTTTAATGGCCACGGTGAGTTTGCCATTCAGCCGATTATGCAGCGCATGATTGACGAAGGACACAAATTTTATGGTGTAGAAATCACCAACGGTACCTACTACGACACTGGCGATAAACTTGAATATCTCAAAACTATCATTGACTTTGGGCTGCGAGATGAAAAGCTTGGCCCCGCACTGCGTCAACATCTGACAGATCGTTTGAAATAGGCTATAATAACACTATGAATGAAGTTGTTATCATTTTGTCAATTGTTTTGGCTACCTTGATGATTATCGTTATCACATTGATTTGTTTGGTAATCAGCCTGAGCCGTCACGTCCAAAAAACCATGCAGCACTCACGAGCTATCCAGCAGAATTACACCGAAGCATCATCGATGCTTTCGGTTGTTTCTTCAGCGTTGGCATTAGGGGCGCTGCTGAAAAAGTTTACGCGAAAGGCAAAACGTGGTCAAAAATAACCATTCAGACAAATCATTGACGAAAAAAACTGCCGAAAAAATCATTCGTGACAATGAAAACGGTGCCCGTCAGGCAATTTTAGAAGACTTGTTTTATGATTTTCACCGTTCTCGTCGCCGGGTCTACGGCATGAACTTTTGGCGTGGTATCTTTTTTGGCTTTGGTTCGGTGCTGGGCGCCACTCTTTCGGTGACTATTTTAGTTTGGATATTGGGCCATCTAGTTGACGTGTTTCCACCGCTTGCTGACTTCTTCAATACACTGATCAACACCATGCAGAGTCGCCGCTAACGTGCTATACTAAGACTAATGACGACAGAGGGGAAGAATAACGGCGGTACGTCGGCGGTTTTGAAACCGTCTGATTATGTACACCTGCACAATCACACTCACCACTCACTGCTCGATGGATTAACCAAAATTCCTGACATGGTCGCCCGAGTAAAGGAGCTCGGCATGGAAGCTTGTGCTATCACTGACCATGGCACGATGTCGGGCGTCATTGAGTTTTATAAAGCAGCCAAGAGTGCTGGTATTAAGCCAATCATCGGCATCGAAACCTACGTGGCGGCGCGGAGTCGTCACGACCGCGACCCAGCTAAGGATAAGGCGCGCTATCACTTGACGCTGCTGGCCATGAACCACAAGGGCTATCAAAACCTGATGCAGCTCAGTACCATCGCTAACCTTGAAGGTGTCTACTATAAACCGCGCATTGATCACGAACTGCTGGAACAATACAACGAAGGCATCATCTGTATGTCCGGCTGTATCGGTGGTGAGCTGGGTGAGAATTTGTGCAATGATGATTATGACAAAGCCAAGGAAATCGCTGGCTGGTATAAGTCGGTCTTTGGTGATCGCTACTACATGGAGCTGCAAGACCATGGCCACCCGGAGGCGCGCAGTCACTGGCCGGAGCAGAAAAAGGTCAATGATTACATTGAGCGCATTAGTAAGGAACTGGACATTCCCTGTGTAGTGACCAGCGACGGCCATTATCTGAATCACGAAGACCAAGAGGCGCATGAAATTTTGCTGTGCGTTGGTACTGGTGCGTATTTGAGCGATGAAAAGCGGATGAGCTTGAAAGATTTTGAACTGCATTTGACGACACCAGAAGACATCATCTCGCGGTGGCAAAAAACCAACCCACAAGCAATTGCCAACACCAAAGCTATCGCCGACCGCTGCGATGTGGAGATTAAACTCGGCGATATTCTCATCCCGAAATTCCCGACGCCAAACGGTGAATCGGAAAAAGAATATTTGGATCATCTGGTGTATAGCGGCATGGCGGCGCGCTACGCTGGTATGAAGTTGGAGGACGCCAAGAAATTACCAAACGACGAGCTGCGCGCCATGTTGTCTGACGATCAAATCGAGCGACTGGACATGGAGTTTGGCGTGCTCGACAAGATGGGTTATAACGGCTACTTTCTGATTGTTCAGGATTTCATCAACTGGGGTAAATCTCAAGGAATTATTTTTGGGCCGGGGCGTGGTTCGGCGGCTGGTTCAATCATCGCCTATGCCCTGAACATCACCGATCTTGACCCGCTGCATTACGACCTGCTGTTCGAGCGATTTCTCAACCCCGACCGTATTTCCATGCCCGACATCGACATCGACATTCAAGATACCCGCCGCGGTGAAGTGATTGAATATTGCGCCAAGAAATATGGCTCAGAACGAGTGGCTAACATCTGTACCTTTGGTACCATGGCAGCGCGGGCATCGGTGCGTGACGTGGCGCGGGTATTGCAGGTACCATATGGCGAGTCTGACCGGCTGGCTAAGCTCATTCCGCCACCCGTCCAGGGTCGCCACGTGCCTATCAAAAAATCACTCGAAGAAGATCCCGACCTCAAAAAAGAGTATGAAAGCAATCCGACCGCTAAAACCGTCTATGACTTTGCCTCGCGGCTGGAAGGAACGATTCGTTCGCACGGCGTGCATGCCGCCGGCGTGGTGATTGCGCCGGATGATTTGGTGAAATACGTGCCGCTGGAGATGGCGCAAAAGGGCGTGGTGGCAACGCAGTATCCGATGGGCCCGGTCGAAGAGCTGGGGCTGCTGAAGATGGACTTTCTGGGCCTGTCTAACTTGTCCATCATCAACAACGCGCTGCGTATTATTCGTAAAGTCTACAAAACGGACATTGATCTGTCGCATTTGCCGCTGGATGATGAAGAAACCTACAAATTATTCCAGCGCGGCGACACCACTGGCGTGTTCCAGTTGGAATCGGCTGGCATGAAGCGGTATCTGCGCGAGCTCAAACCGAGTGTTTTTGAGGACATCATTGCCATGGTGGCGTTGTACCGCCCGGGGCCGATGCAGTTTATCGACTCATTCATCAAACGTAAACATGGCGAAGAGGAAATCACCTATCTACATCCTGGCATGGAAAACTCGTTGAAAAACACCTACGGCATCTTGGTCTATCAGGAGCAATTTATGCAGATTTCCAAAGAGTGGTGTGGTTTTACCGGCGGCCAAGCCGACACCCTGCGTAAGGCAGTCGGTAAAAAGAAAATCGACCTGATGAAAAAGGTCAAGCCGGAGTTCGTCGAGGGGGCGGTCAAGGTCGGTGGCGCCACCAAGGAAATTGCTGAGCAGTTCTGGGACGCGCTGGAAGAATTCGCTAACTATTGTTTCAATAAGAGTCACGCAGCGTGTTATGGCTTGATTTCCTACTGGACGGCGTATCTGAAGGCACACTATCCTGATGCGTTCATGGCGGCGCTGATGACCAGCGACCAGGATGATACTGAGCGCCTGGCCATCGAAATGACCGAGTGTAAGCACATGGGAATCGAAGTGCTCAACCCAGATGTTAATGAATCATTCGTCGAGTTTGCGGTGGTGCCACATGAAAAGAAGATCCGTTTTGGTATGGCAGCGGTCAAGGGAGTTGGTGTCGGCGCGGTCGAGGAATTGTTGCGCGCCCGTGAGAATGGCAAATTTACCAGCATTGAAGATTTTGCCAAACGCGTGTCCACCAGTAAGTTTAACCGCAAGGCCTGGGAGTCACTCATCAAATGTGGCGCATTCGACAGTTTTGGCGATCGCCACGACTTATTGTTTAACCTAGACACTATCACTGCCTTTGCCCAAAAAGTCCAGAAGGAAACAGCCAGTGGACAGACTGATTTGTTTGGCATGTTAGGCGACGATGCGGCTGTGGCTCAGCCGACCATGCAATTGATGCCGTCGCCAAACAAAAACGAAAAGGAATATTTGACGTGGGAACGCGAGCTGATGGGCCTGTACATCTCGGCGCATCCTTTGGACGCCTACGCGACATATTTGCTTGAGCAAACGCAGCCGTTGACCCAGCTAGTGCCAGAATATGACGGGCGAGTGATGACAATTGGTGGCATCATCACGAACGTTCGTACCATCATCACTAAATCTGGTAGCAAAATGGCGTTCGTGGGCCTGGAGGACAAATTTGGCGAAGGTGAAGTGATCGTTTTCCCGAATTTGTATGAGCAAGTCGGCGCCAAACTCGTCCAGGACGCTGTCATTCGGGTGACTGGTAAAAACTCAGCTCGTGATCGGGACGGTAATTTGGGCTCAGAAAGCAAAATGATTGCTGATGAAATTGAGATCATCACCGACAGTGATATTACCGGCTATGAATCAACGGGTCGTAAAATGGATGCACCAAAAGTAAGCGCCCAGTATAAAAAAGAAAAGCGGGCAAACTTCCGTGCTCAAAAAACCAAGACTGCTACTCCGGCTAATGCCAAATCGTCAAATCCATCCAAACCAGCTACCCGGCCGGCAGCTCCCGAGACGCCACCTGCGCGCCTGTTTCTGCAAGTGAAAGACCCGAGCGACCACGGCAAACTGATTTCGCTCAAAAAGATATGTTCAACGTCGCCAGGGATCACTGATGTTGTGTTGGTGCTTGGTGAGAATGACCACAAGTCTGCCATTCGTCTGCCGTTCAAAGTCGATCCAGCACCTTGGCTACTTGAAGAACTAAAGGCGTTGCTGGGCGAAGAGTGCATCAAATTGACGTAATCATCAGCGACACATCATCTGATATAGTGCCATGCCACAGGCGACGCTGACATTGAATGATTCTTTATTGCCAAACATTGGGATTTCGACTGTTGCGGTGCAACGCGCTAAATGCTCAGCCGATATGCCGTCAACTTCTTCACCCAAAAGCAAAGCAAACGCTTCCGGCGCGGCAAAATCTGGTAGTGAAGTACTGTCTGGCGCTTGCTCCAGTGCGATGACTGGTAGGTTGCCGGTGTGCTCATTTTCTTCCAGCCACTCCTCCAGGGTCTCATAGCGCCTAAAGGGAATCATTTGCTCAGCGCCCAACGCTGTTTTATGAATTTGCTTGGTTATTTTCTCAACAAGATGCGGCAGTCGCGGGTCTGGTTGGTTGATGATCGCCAAATCTGGAAATGGAGTATAGCCGCTGATGACGATGTGCTTTACTCCCAGGCCTTCTGCCGTACGAAAGATAGCGCCGACATTGTGCGTCGAACGAATATTGTGCAAAATAAGCGTAATTTCTGGTCGCATGAACTCATTATATCATTCGCTAAATCATAAGCACTTTGCTATAATGTTGGTGATGGATGAAGATTCTATTCAAGTACGTCGTCGCCAGCAAGACGAAGATGCCACCAGAAAACGAGCGTCAATTTTAGGACTGCAATATTTAGATACGCGTAGTTTTGAAGCTGATTTGCCGCTGGAACGAGATATTTTGACGATTGAGGAGATGTACAAAGGGCGCATCATTCCTTTGGCGCACAACGACACTGATTTGTCGTACCGCTTTGGTGTGACCTCACAGACACCTCAGTCGTTGATTGCTAAAATGACGAAGGAATACCGCGAAGTTGGTAAAGTTGCACACTTTTTCTTGATATCAGGCGCCGCTTTTCGTTCATTTATGTTGCGGTTTGATCCGCCAAAGAGCATTGTCTATGATGACATTGAAATTGCCAAAGAAGGCGACAGCGAGACACTACAACAGGTGAGTCAAACGCTGGCAACGGTCAGTTCAAATGACGTCTTTAACTATATTGTTGATCAAGCTGACAGATTGGGCGCGTCTGACATTCACATTGAAAATCAGCGTGAGTCAATTCGTATCCGCATGCGTGTTGATGGCGCACTACACCCAGTGGCTGAGCTCAGTCGTGACCGCTACCGTGTTATCATGGCGACCCTGGCTTCCCGCGCAAATATCTCTACTGCAGCGACCGAACCGCAGTCTGGGCACATGCAACAGGAGATCTATCGTGACGGCGCCTCGCATCTGTTGAACTTGCGTGTTGAAGCAGTGCCAACAGTGTATGGCCAAGATGTGGTGATGCGTTTGTTTAACTTTGATACTGCCATGTTGAATTTGGATTTGTTGAGTATCACTCCGGCTGAGCGTGCGCAAATCGATGAAGTTATCTCGCACCCACGCGGCATGGTTTTGATGGTTGGTCCGACGGGATCTGGTAAGTCAACCACGCTTTACAGCATTTTGAACGCATTGAATACCACTGACCGTAAAATCATCACCCTGGAAGATCCAGTGGAAAACACCATTCCTGGCGTGACACAAATTCCCATTGACACCACGGTTGGGCAGGAATTTGCCGACGGTCTTCGCAGTGTGCTGCGTATGGACCCGGACGTCGTGATGGTGGGTGAGATTCGTGACAATGAGACGGCGCGTACTGCCATTCAGGCGTCAATTACCGGACACTTGGTCTTGAGTTCATTCCACGCCAATTCAACAGCGGCGGCGTTTAGTCGTATGATTGACATGATTGGGCAAAACCCCATCTTTAGTTCGGCGGTGCGTTTGTTGATTGCTCAGCGATTGGTCAGGCGGCTGCATGACGACAGCAAAGAGGAATACGAGCCAGACGAAGCTACCCGCCGTTGGGTAAAGGAGACGCTGAAAGGAATTCCTGACACGGTTGATTGCCCAGATTTGGACACATTTAAGCTGTGGCGACCAGTGTCGACGCCAGAAGCACCATTTGGCTATAAGGGGCGTATCCCAGTGATGGAGCAGCTGATTGTGACAGAAGAAATTCAGAAGTTTTTGCGTGGAGATATTGTTGATATCCACGCCGAAGCTATTGAAGAAGTTGCCAAAAAGCAGGGGACTATTACGCTGTTGCAGGCTGGCGTATTAGCGGCACTCCGTGGCGAAACTACCATCGAAGAAGTGAACCGCGTCATTTAGGCGCGGCTCGTATGGCTCGTATAATTTAGCGGAAGATTTGCTACCGTATCACTGCGGCGACAGTCGATACCACGCGCTCATCAAACGGCGAAGGGATGACTTCGTCAGCAGTTGGGTTTTCGACTAGCCCCGCTAGTGCTTCAGCAGCAGCCAGTTTGTGCTGGTCAGTGATTTTTTTCACGCCGTGATCGAGCGCTCCGCGGAAGATACCCGGGAAGGCCAGGGAATTATTCACTTGGTTTGGAAAATCACTACGGCCAGTGGCTACCACCGCTGCGCCAGCCTCCCGAGCGATATCTGGCATGATTTCTGGCACTGGGTTTGCTAGGGCAAAGATGATTGGATGCTCAGCCATTTTCTGCACCAATTCCGGCGTGAGTAGCCCAGCGCGCGACACGCCAATGAACACGTCGGCATCAGTGATGGCGTCTTCAATTGAGCCGGCTTGCGAAGCGTCGATGTATTCTAGAAGCGCAGTTTTTTCAGCATTCAAGTCCGTGCGAGACGAGCCAACAATGCCGCGGCTGTCTACCGCCACAATGTTCCTTGCGCCGTATAGATGCAATAATTTAATGATGGCTGTGCCAGCTGCGCCCGCGCCAATGACCACAAATTTACAGTCCGCCAAATTTCGTCCGGTTAATTTTGCGGCATTGATCAGCCCCGCCAACACCACGACCGCTGTGCCGTGTTGGTCATCGTGAAACACCGGGATATCCAGCTCAGCCTTCAGGCGCTCTTCGATCTCAAAACACTTTGGCGCAGCGATGTCCTCCAGGTTGATGGCGCCAAAGCTCGGTGCGATTGCCTTAACTGTGGCGATAATTTCTTCCGTGTCGTGAACGTCCAGGACAACTGGCACAGCGTCAACATTGGCAAAATGCTTGAACAGTAACGCCTTACCCTCCATGACTGGCATGGCGGCTTTTGGCCCCAAATCGCCCAAGCCCAAGATGGCCGAGCCGTCAGAAATCACGCCGACCAAATTATTCGTCCAAGTATATTTTGGCAAGTTTGCTGGGTTTTCGGCGATTGCTTGACTGACCGCACCAACGCCCGGGCTGTAATACGAGCTCAATTTATCGCGGTCCAGTTCCTCTTGGTCGCGCAAGCTGGTAGTAATTTTACCCTTATATTTTTCGTGTAATTCAAGTGCTAATTTGTTGTAATCCATATTACCATTGTACTCCATCTGAGGCTTTTTCTCCATCAGTCTGATAATGGGTCAGATGAGGATTGGTATAAGCTTCCAGAGTAGTATAGCCATTGCTATAATGGAGGTATGAATCGTAAGCACATCATTATCATCAGTATCATCACTGCCGTTGTTGTTGGCGGCGTAGCAGCGGCTGTGTGGCTACTTCGCCCGCAAGCTCCAGTCAGTGAATCAACAGCGCGACACGATACTTCACAAAAAGCTCCTGAGCAGTCTGGATACTCGAAATCTCAGCAATCGTCCGGCTCGCAACAGCCAGTCAATCCAAACGCTGGTCGCTATGCTGACTATACCGACGGCAATACCATGGAACATGCCTACCGAAAGACTATTCTGTTCTTCCACAATCCGCAGTGCGGTGAATGTCAAGCCTTTGACAAGGTTCTGCGCGAGGGTCCAATTCCAGCTGGTGTGCAGATTCTGAAGGTTGACTATGGTAGCCGTCAGGATTTGCGCCAAAAATATGGCGTGACCAAACCAAGCACTTTTGTCGAGCTAGACGATGATGATGACTACGACCATGACCATGACATCTGGGTTGGTTATGGGCAAGAGAAATCGATTAACACCATTTTGAGAAATCTGTAGAATTAAGCAATTCGCGGTATCCATTATAACCGCTAGACCATCTTGTATAGTTCTCTATTCTATGCTAAAATACACTGAAGTTGTACAGAGTTAAATTATTCAAGCTTTGTTAGGTGTGGAGCCGCAGGAGTACAACTGCGTGGCCAGCCGTGGCGGGTTTGGAAGATAGGAAATATCATGAGTTTTGAGTTAATCAACAAAGTCAATCAAGCACAGAAAAAGCAAGCAGTTGTTGACGCCCGCAGCGGTGACACCGTTCGTGTTTACCAGAAGATTAAAGAAGGTAACAAAGAGCGTATCCAGATGTTTGAAGGTGTGGTTATTCGCACCGACAACAAAGGCTCGCACACCTCACGCATCACCGTTCGTAAAATCGCCTCAGGTGTTGGTGTGGAAAAATCATTCTTACTACACAGCCCACTGATTGAAAAGGTGGAAATCGTCCGCCGTGCCAAGGTTCGCCGCAAGTTCCTCAGCTTCCTACGTAAGCGTTCTGGTAAATCAGCTCGCCTGACTGCCAAAAACTTTGACCGCGTGGCTGTCAACAACGTGCACGACGCCAAGGCTGAAGCGGAAGCTGAACGCTTGAAAGAGGAGGCCGCACAGGCTGCCGCTGCCAAGCAAGCTGAAAAAGACGCTGCTCAGGCAGAACTTGACGCCAAGGCTGCTGAGGTAGCAGCTCGCCACAAAGAAGCGTAATTGGTTTTGAGGTAAACAGACCGCCCTCTCTGGGGGCGGTTTTCTCATGGTATAATGCCAATATGTCGATCTTTCATTATATCTCTGTGTTCGTTCCCATGACTTTGGCATGTGTAGTGCCATATGTGTTGCGCCGTCATGGCTTCACTGACGAGACAAAATACCGCTGGTTGTTATATCTCGCCTGTGTGCTGTTTTTCATCTCGTGGTATTTGCCGTCGCCGCTCATCGAGGGGCGAGACACCAGTTTTACCACGCATTTCGTGGGCGGCGGAATGTTTACAGGGTTGTTATGGGTATATCTAGTATTGGTGATGCACTGGCGGGCGCACTGGTTGGTGATGGCGTTTTCGCTGTTTGCTCTCGTGTCAGCACTCGGCTGCATCAATGAACTAGCGGAATTATGTATGGTAAAAGTTGGTTTGGCGCGCATCACGCTGGACGATACCAATTGGGATATCTTGGCAAATACGCTGGGCGCGGCGGCGGTGTGGCTGGGCTGGATGGGCTGGCGGTTTGTAAAAAGAAAATAGCCCGCCGAGAGGCTCAAGTCGAGGCTTGTAACCTCAAGACGAGCTATTTTCGGCGGGTGCTAGCCCTTGCCCTCCTTTTCTATTGGGAAAGTTTCGATTCTATGCAGTGAAATCTCTAAGTTGCAACTTAATAGGAGCAACTCTAGTAGCCTTAGTCGTTTATTCATTGAATAAACGACTGAAGCCTCCACTAGTGCAACTATTGCTAGCAAGATCAATGTTAAGATTATCACAATCATGACTTTCTCCTTTCAGGAAAAACTCAGAAGACCAAAAGGGCGCTTTTCGCCCTGTGACTACAGTCTTCTGGGTGAAAAGTCACTATTAATATAGCATATAAATTATGATAAGTCAATACTCTGTGTAGGACGCAACCTTTTGTTATAATGATGGGTATGATTCTCGGCATTGATGAAGTTGGGCGTGGGCCATGGGCGGGACCGCTGGTGGTTGGCGCAGTGATTTTGGGCGGCGCGGAGATTGAGGGGCTAAACGACAGTAAAAAATTAACCAAAAAACGCCGCGAGGTTTTGGATGGGGTGATTCGCGAGCAGGCGGCTGTGTGGGCACTGGGCTGGGTGAGCGCTGGAGAATTGGACGACGTTGGTATGAGCCGGGCGCTACGGCTGGCGACGCGGCGAGCGGTCAAGCAAATTCAGTTGCAGTGCAAAGAGAAGAATTTGGCATTTGATGAAATCATCATTGACGGGACGGTTAATTTTCTGGCGGATACGGCACTGGAGCGATACGTGACGGTGATGGCCAAAGCCGATGGTTTAATCCCGAGTGTATCGGCCGCGTCAATCATTGCTAAAGTAGCGCGCGACCAGTTTATGGCCGAGCAAGATGTAGTCTATCCAGGGTATGGCTTCGCGTCAAATGTTGGCTATGGTGTGGCGAAGCACCGTGAGGCGATTGAGCGGTTGGGTGTGACGCCGCTACATCGGTTGAGTTTTGCGCCGCTACAGAAGTATGTGGAGGCGGGTTCGCTACCGTCCTCCGCCAGAGTACACTCTTCACTCGCATCTCCGCTGGAGATGTCTCGTGAGCGTTCGGCTGAAACGTCCGCTCTTCGCGAACGTTCCACAGCCTCTGTCGTAGGAGATAGCGAACCCGTTGCTCACCTATTCACCACTCGCGACATTGGTAATGCGGGAGAGCAGGTGGCTGCAGACTGGCTGACAGCGGACGGGCATGAGATTATCGCTCGCAATTGGCGGACGCGGTACTGTGAAATTGACATTGTCAGTATGAAAGATGATGTGCTGTGGTTTACTGAAGTAAAATACCGTAAGAATGATGACTTTGGTGGCGGGCTGGGGGCGATTACCGCCAAAAAACAGCGACAAATGCGCTTTGCGGCAGAGCTGTTTATGACACAGTCTCCGCAATATGAAGGATGTGACATGCGGTTACTGGCAGTAGCTGTTGAGGGCGACTCGTCAGTAGTCAAAGAGGCTATGGTGTTGAATTAAAAGAAATAACCCCACACCGTGGCGATGTGGGGACGCGGACTCTCCGCGATTTTTTACAGATATTTTAATCTGAGCGCGCCTCTGTTGGCGCCGGATCATCAGCGGACAATTCAACCCACATGATGTCAGTCGTTCGAACTACCACGACACTGCCGTCAGTGGCATGTATGGTAGCAGTGTAAAGAGCCCCTCCGTCCAACATATCAGAGAAAAAGTGCTCCGATTCTTGAGGGGACATCTCGTTGTGTATCCGTATTTTTCTGCCTCCACGGAGACAGAAAATCGCCTCTCCCATTTTTTTCACCTCCTCTTGTGCTGTGAAAGAAGAAATGGGTCTTCTGCTGAGGCTGAAGAGCAATTTTTGTCCTTCATATATAAGCACTAGCAGAAGCTATTATCATTATATAACTAATGACATAAAATGTCAAGATATTTTGTCAAACATGTGGCGTAATATATCACAGCGTTGTTTGCAAAGCAGCGAGCACGCCCGCTTTATCTCGCTCAATCAACTCAACTCGGGCTGCGATTTCTGTGATGCCCAGTTCAATCGTCCTGGTCAGGGCCGGGATACTTAGCATCGGCTCAAAGAAGTGGCGGAAGTCAGCCAGTTCGTCGCTCGTTGTCAGCCCGATGGCAGCGTAGCGAATGAACTCATCGTAGCTTTTGTCACCAGCAAACGTTGTTTCGACCCACGACCAATTGTCCTTCAGCCAACCCCAGGTGAGCTGGCGGCTTTCGTGGGTGCGGATGAGATAGACAAACCAACGGCTGGCATCTTGTGGACGAATGACGTCAGGGTGCTTGATATTTGTAAGGATTTTTTGTGCAGTTTCAGGGTTTTTGGTAGCAGTAAGTCCCAGGGTGATGTCGGCTTGCAGGTCGTTTGATGGCGTCTGTTGGTAGGTCTGGAACAGGCTGTCGATCATCTCTGGTGTCTCAAAGTGTCGCACATTGGCACTGATGATCAGTGAACGGATTTCTGTTGGTAATTCTTCGAGGGATTGATTATCAAACCGCCGCTTGGCTTCCGCCAGCACTGCCTGGTCTTCGCTATAGATCATCAAGCCTAGAGCAGTGACGCGCCGCTCGCGGTCGTCGTCAGACTCACCAGGCGTTTCGTCCCAGCCCAGCTCGTCAAACGTAGCGCGGGCAAACTCACCGGAAATTCGCTTCAAGCGGGCTTTGCCGTCGTCATCATCGTCAACAAACTTGCGCAGTTCCGCCAGTGCACCAGCCGCCATATCGAAAACCTTTTCGTTGGTTTCATGCTTCAGCGACAGTGCTAGTGGCAGGAGTGAAGCTGAATTTTCAAATCCAGCCCGAGCCAACAGCGTGGCGTCTTGGAGCAGGCAGATTTTATCCAGCGTAGGCAGTTCATTGATGTTGGCCAACAGTTGCTCGCGAGCAGTAGTATCATATTTGGTCACAAAATGTCCGTTCAGGCCGCAGTTTATCTGCAGTGGTTTTTTAAGGGTAAATGTTTTCTCACGTTCAGTTAAAATTGCGTCATCAAGTGGTTGGTTGGCGAACAATGGAATCGGCCACAAGGCGTCGGATGGCTGATGATCGCCAATGAAAAATCGTTCTTGGCGCAGGGTGGCGGTGGGTTGCTCAGCCGAATTGTCCTGCTCGACTCGCACGATTGGCAAACCTGGCTGAGAAATCCAAGTGTTCATCAGGCTAATAATTGGCTGACCGCTGGCAGTTTCTAGCTCCCGCCACAAATCATCGCCAACAGTGTTTTGGTAAGCAAATTTTTCAAAATATGACTTCAAACCAGCTCGAAACGCCTCCTCGCCAATCAGCCGCCGTACCATCACCAGCAGTCGTCCGCCCTTGGCGTAAACAATCGCTGGGTCAAACAAAGTGCTGATCTCGTCCGGGTGATTAACATCAGCCTGCACTGGCTGCACACCGTCTAGGCTATCGCGTCGAAGCGCCACTGTGACCTCGCCCGTCGCAAAATCCTCCCACATCCGCCACTTAGGATGCAGTGCGTCGACTGCGACGTATTCCATCATATTGGCGAAGCTCTCGTTCAGCCACAGATCATTCCACCACTGCATGGTCACCAAATTACCAAACCACTGGTGGCTGAGCTCGTGAGCGATGACGGTGGCGATGAAGCGCTTGGATGACTCTGGTGTTAATTTCGAGTCAGCCAGCAGGCAACTTTCGCGGTAGGTGATGAGCCCCCAGTTTTCCATGGCACCCGACGAGAAATCTGGCAGCGCTACGTGGTCAGACTTTGGCAACGGATATGGTACGCCAAAATATTCATCATAAAAATCAATGGAGCTAGTGGCAATGTCCAGCGCAAAATCCAGGGTCTCCTCGCTTTGGGCTGGCGTTGCCCAAATATTAACTTCAACGCCAGATTTGGTATGAGCAGTTTTCTTGTGGAGTTCGCCGACGACAAAAGCTAGCAAATAACTACTCATACGCGGTGTGGTGGCAAAAGTGGTTGTCAGCGCACTGTCCTGCTCGGATGATGTAGTGACGGGCATATTACCAAGGACGGTCAAATCTGGTGCGGTTCTCAGCGTTACGTCGTAAGTTGCCTTGGCGGCTGGCTCGTCAACACACGGAAAGACTTCGCGGGCGTGGTGCGATTCAAATTGGGTGGCGAATAACTGCTTTTTAATGCCATTATGCGTAAAATAGCATGGGTATAGCCCGTGCATAGCGTCGGTGATGGTGCCAGAAAAGTCGATGCGAACGGTGTGCTTACCGCTGGACAACTCTGGGCGCGACAGGTTTAGCTCGTCAAACTCACCGTGAGAAAACTCAGCTGGCTGGTCGTCAATCAACGCCGAGTGAATAGTCAAATCTTTGGCGTGTAGCGAAATCGACTCGCCAGTCGACTCGCCGGAAATGATCACTGTGCCAGAAAACGATTTTTCCTCGGCGCGTGTCAAGTCGAGGGTTAGGTCATAGTGATGGGGTGTAAAGGTATCGAGTAAATGCTTGAGTTTTGTCATGGTCTCATTATATCATTTGCGGACTGTGAGATTGGGCAGGTAGAAAAGGCTTATGGTATTCGATATACTAGAGGTATGAGAGGGACAAAATTGCAGCGCAGGCGTATCATGGCCTTGTTTGTGGTGGTGCTGTCGGTTTTGGCAGTGTGGTCGTCACAGCTGTCGCAGCCAAAGCTGGCTCCTGTCCCGGCTGATCTGCAGCAACAGTATTTTGGCAATTCAACCGCGCTTGATGAACTGAACAAATTGGAAGTAAAGGGTCGTGCGCCCAAAACGGGCTATACGCGCAAACAGTTTGGCAACGGCTGGGGCAAAATTGATGGTTGCTCGGTGCGGGAAGTGATTTTAGCTAGGGACTTGAGTGATGAAAAAGTGGGCGAAGGCTGCAAGGTGCTTTCTGGTGTTTTGCAAGATCCATATACTGGTCAAACCATTCATTTTCAGCGCGGTGAAAAAACCAGTTCTAAAGTACAGATCGACCATGTGGTGGCGCTGAGCGACGCCTGGCAAAAGGGCGCGCAGAATTTGTCAGCGGTTGACAGGGAAAAATTAGCGAATGATCCACTGAACCTCCTGGCGTCAGAAGGGCAGGCAAACCAGAATAAGGGTGATAGCGATGCATCAGCTTGGTTGCCGCCTAACAAAGATTTTCGCTGCCAATACGTCACCCGGCAAATTGCGGTGAAGAAAAAATATCACTTGTGGGTCACTGACGCTGAAAAGCAAGCCTCCGTTCATGTTTTGGAAAAATGTAAGGGGTGAGCTAAGACTCAGCTGGCGGCTCGTATTTAGCTGCGATCATTTCAGCAAAAATCTCTCTTCTGTCGGCAGCGCTTAGCTCTGGCTTATGCTTCGATCTATCAGCACCATTGACGTATGCAAGCTCTGTCATGGCATCTCGCATGGCGGAGAGTTGTCTGTCAACTTTTTTGCAGGTAGCTTGTCTGATGAGTTTTACTGATTCGTCATCTGGTGATAGCCCATGAATTTTACGAGCTTCAACAGCCAGAGCGATATCTTCTTGTGTTTCCACCAGAGAGCTGTCGATTGCTCTTCGCAAAATAGGGTCCTTTAATTCAGGAATATTCTCAAATACCATGCGGAGTACTTTTGAGCCTATTTTGCGGTTTAAGTACGCCTCAGCGGATATGGCCTCTTCGGGTGAATTGATATCAAATACCTTGTCAACGTAGGGTATGAATAATGTTGCAATATCCTCAGGGTTAACGTAGTAATCCATTAGGCTACAACATGCTTCACTGTCCGCTGTTTTGATTGGAAAATCTGGAATTTGGTTATCTTTTAGATAGAACGTTGTTTCTTTATAAATCTGAACGGCTGGCCCGAGCACCCAGTCGCGCGTTTCAGGATATACTGGGATTTTGTCGACAGTAGCCGGTCTGCCGGTAAGCCAATTGGTTCTGGTCTGATCCAAAATAGGCCAGCTTGGCGCAATGTCCACCTGAAAACTTGGCTGGCCATTTTTCTCGGGTGAGGAGACGGTAAACATAGTAGTATTATGTCATAGAAAGACAAAATAAGCAACAGTACGGACATAATTACATTGACAATAAAGAAATAAAATGCTATTATAATAAGGTGAAAAGTGAGCAAATTCGCCAGTATCCGGTTAAGTCGCCGATGGACCAGGAAAACCATCAAGTGACTGCGGTTTTATTCCGTCCAGAGCTGGCTGATGATGAGGGTTTTCAGCGAACCTTGGAGCTGACGGCTATTGCGTCGGTCAGCCGAAATCCAGATTGGATGCAATATCATGGGCGGGGTAAAGAAAAGGTGATACAAAATAAGATTGCCGCAGCTCGATTAGGTGCATTACATGCTTATGTTATTGATCCAGGTCCTGACATTCCGTATTTGAGTAAGCGACATCGGGATAAGGATGAGGCGCAGATACAAACGCTCACGTTGAATATGTTAGGTGAAGAACTTGAGCAGGATAATTCAGACATCACGACCTCGTCAGTATTGGCCTTGGTAGGTGATGGCTATTCACCACCCGCCGCCGTTATCGAGAGAGCCCCGGGTAGATCATTGCGAGAACAATATGGCATGGACAAGGATAGTCGTAATTATTATGCCATCATGGATGAGTTGAATCGTATCCAGCGGGAGATTGATAGGGTGATTGGGCGTTTTGCATCAAGAGTGCTCATCAATGATATGCGGCGTGAGTATAATGAGGGCGCGAATATCTTCTCGGGTGTTAAGGTGACGGAAAATAAAGAGTATGCCGAAATATTCACCCTCTTTGACCAGCCGTTTACTGGGTTTACGGCCGGTCTTTGCAGGACCGCTTTGCTCGATATGGCACGGAAAAGGCGTGGGCTACGCGGCATGCTTGACATGGCTGTTGAGTTGCTATAAAATGTGCAGTGTACATCCGGCCGCCAAGGTCGGAATTTTTCGTATGAGGATGTATGCATCGCGGTGCAACCTCGTATCGTGGTATAATCATAAGTGATAAAGGAGAGTAGTATGGAAGATTTGAACATTAAGCAATTGACGTTGGCACTGCGGACGATTGCCGAGGAAAAGAACCTGCCAGAAGAAACGGTTTTGGAAGTGATCGAGCAGGCCATCGCGGCAGCGTGGCGGCGTGATAACGGCACGCGCGAGCAGTTGGTGCGTGCCAGCCTGAACATCAACAGCGGCACGGCTGTGGTGTCGGTCGTCAAAACCGTGGTTGAAGAAGTCGAAAATGACGTCAATCAAATGAGCCTGGAGGAAGCTAAGGCGGTTGACCCGGCGGCTGAGCTGGGCAGTGAAGTGAC
Source organism: Candidatus Saccharimonadota bacterium (assembly GCA_905372835.1). Classification (GTDB taxonomy): domain Bacteria; phylum Patescibacteriota; class Saccharimonadia; order Saccharimonadales; family Saccharimonadaceae; genus Nanosynbacter. The sequence goes on from CAJPQK010000001.1 coordinate 443,820, forward strand.
GGTCGAGACTCACAACGTGACGACGTTTGGCCGCGTGGCAGCCCAAACCGCCAAGCAAGTGATTTTACAGCGGCTGCGCGAGGCGGAGCGCGAAGTGGTGCTGGCGGAATTTGAAGATAAGATTGGCACGGTGGTGACCGGTACGATTCAGCGGGTTGAGCCACGCGTGGTACGAATTGAGCTGGGCAAGGCCGTCGGTATCATGCCGCAGTCCGAGCAGATTCCTGGCGAGTACTACGGTGTTGGTCGCCGCGTCAAGGTATTCATCAAGGACATCGAACGCGAAGGTCGCGGCCCGCAGTTGATCTTGAGCCGTGGTAATGAGGAATTTGTACGCTTCTTGTTTAGCCAGGAAGTGCCAGAGATGGAAACGGGCGCTGTGGAAATCAAAGCCATTGCCCGCGAAGCTGGTCGCCGCACTAAATTGGCGGTAGCATCGGCGCTGCCAGGCGTTGACCCAGTCGGCACCTTCGTCGGCGGTCACGGAACGCGTGTTCAGGCGGTGATGAACGAAATTGGCGAGCAGGAAAAAATTGACATCATTCCGTTTGAGGAAGACGCGGCTGGCTTCATCGCGAATGCCATGAGTCCAGCAGAAGTACTGAGCGTAACGGTCAATGAGGATGAAAAGCGGGCAACGGTTTATGTCAGCGAAGATCAGCAGTCAGTAGCCATCGGTCGGGCTGGGCAGAATGTTCGTCTGGCAAGTCGGCTGACTGGCTACGAACTAGACATTGAGGCAAAGGCGGCTGTTAAACCAGCTGAAAACAAGCCGCGCAAGAATGTAGAAGATAGTCTGTTTAATGCCATTGAGGAAGCAGCAGAATAAGATTGGCGAAGTACTTGAGACATTCGCCGATAAGCGATGAAAGGAGGCGATAAATGGAACAGCCAAGAGACTTCTCTGAGCTGGAATCGCGCCTGACAGATACGGCGCGGGCTAGCTTTGAGCGAGCTGGTGTGATTGCCCAAAATCAAGGAAGCCCGTATGTAGGGACTGAGCATATTCTCCTGGGGATATTGGCTCAGAATTCTTCGCTAGGTGCTAAGATCTTGGCGGAAAGTGGAGTGACGCTTGATCGCGTTGAAACGGCGCTCGAATTGACGCCAAGCGCGGTGGTGTTCGCGGTCGTTGACCATGGAGTGCGGGCTGATGTTTTGGCGACAGTGCGCATGGCGTGGGAGTTGGCGCTGGAGTTTGGACAATTGCGAATCGGTACCGAGCATTTGGTCTACAGCATTTTGACGCAGCGCGAAGCACGAGCGACCAGGATTTTGCGTGACATGAATGTTGATTTGGAGGCGCTCCGTGGCGACTTGGAGGGCGTGTTTGACAGGCAGCAATCAGAGGCAGAGCAACAGACTGAGTCAGTATCGACGACTGAGCGTAAATCTATCAAACTGCTAGAGAAGTTTGGCAATGATTTAACAGAGCGAGCTCGGCAGGGCTTGGTGGATCCAATGATTGGGCGGGACAAAGAATTGTCGCGTGTCATCACGGTGTTGGGTCGGCGCAGCAAAAATAACCCAGCCTTGATCGGTGAGCCAGGCGTGGGAAAAACCGCAATTGTTGAAGGTTTGGCACAGCGAATCGTTGATGGTGAAGTACCGGCATTTTTGGAAGGCAAAAGGATCATTCAGTTAGATCTGGCTTCCATGGTGGCGGGGACGAAATTTCGCGGACAGTTTGAAGAACGTTTACAAAAAGTGCTAGCAGTTGCCAAGGAGCACCAAGAAGTTATTTTGTTTATCGATGAGCTGCATTTGCTGGTGGGCGCCGGTTCGGCCGAAGGCTCAATGGACGCCGCCAATGCTTTGAAGCCAGCGTTGGCGCGCGGCGAAGTGCGGGTGATCGGGGCGACGACCTTTGATGAATATCGCAAATACATTGAAAAAGACGCTGCTTTGAGCCGACGGTTCCAGTCGGTGGTGGTGGCGGAACCTGAGGCAGAAGAAGCGGTGCGGATGGTGATGGGGCTGAGTGGTCGCTTGGCGCTGCACCATCAGCTGAGTATCGACGAGGAGGTTGTGAAGCTGGCGGTAGATTTGAGCCAGCGATATGTGATGGATCGATTTTTGCCAGATAAGGCAATTGATGTGCTGGACGAAGCGGCGGCGTTGATGCGCTCAAAGCAGCCGCTCAAACCAGGTCGACGCCAAAAATTAGCCCAGCAGATCAAGCGGCTGGCAGGTAAAATTGATGCGGCCGTGGAGGCGGAAGACTATGAACGAGCGGCGCGTTTCAAAACGCAAATGAAGCAATTGGAAAAACGCGCTGGTGATCTGGGTGCGAGCGAGGATATATTGCCGCGGTTGGATGAAGTGTATTTGAGGTTGGCGGTCAGCGCCATGACTGGTGTGCCAGTGAAGAAATTGGCACACACCGAAGCTAGAAGTCTGATCAAGCTGGAGAACCGATTAGGCAAATTTGTGTTGGGGCAAACTGAAGCAATTGCTGAATTGGCGAGGTCCATTCGACGAAACAGCGCTGGACTCAATCGACACAGTGGGCCAATGGGATCTTTTGTATTTTTGGGTCCGACAGGTGTTGGTAAAACCGAACTGGCTCGCGTGTTGGCGCGGGAAGTGTTCGGTGGCGAGCAGAACCTGATCAAAATTGACATGAGTGAATTTTCTGAAAAGCACACCACCAGTCGGTTGATCGGCGCTCCAGCGGGCTATGTGGGATATGAAGATGGTGGTAAATTGACCGACAAAGTTCGTCGACAGCCGTACAGTGTGGTGTTGTTTGATGAGATTGAAAAAGCACATCCAGATGTGATGAATCTGCTCCTACAACTACTGGAAGATGGTCAATTGACTGACGCGCAAGGACGAGTGGTTAGTTTTCGCCACACCATCATCATCTTGACCAGTAATGTCGGTTCGGCTGGCATGATGAACACTGAAGCGCTGGGCTTTGGCGGCGCAAAGAAACGCAGTGCCAAGGACGTGCAGCGACACAATGACCGGACGGCGCGGCAGGCTCTGGAGGATTTCTTGAAGCCAGAGTTGATTGAGCGATTTGATGCTATCATCGTATTCCAAGCGCTGAGCCGAACAGTGGCTGGTAAGATATTTGATGCTATCGCTAGTGAGCTCATCGCGGCGATTGAGAATCACGACATGAAACTGATGATTAAACCAAGTGTCAAACGTCACATCATTGACCATGGCTTTGACACTGAACGCGGAGCAAGGCGCCTCCGACGGACTGTGCAGACCTTGCTGGGAGATCCATTAAGTGAAGCAGTGCTGTCGAAAGCGCAGGCAGGATCAACATTAGTTACGTCAATGAAAAAAGGTGAGGTGATAATTGATGTCGAAGATTAGCAAACTAGGTAGCTTTTTACTGTCAGTGGCCATATTGGCTTTCAGCGGTTGGGTGGTGCTCAATCGGCAATTCGTGCTCGACCATGTGCGGGCGTGGCAATTTCAGCCGAGCGCTGAGATCATGCAACTGGCGACAAATGCTGGCATGTCAGAACACGGCAGATTTCAGTTTTACGTGACACAGCCGCGGTTGGAATCGTCCAATGAATTTAATGCTGAGTGCCGTCGGTCGGAAAAAGCCAGTCCAATTTTGGGTTGTTACAAGCCCGGGGAAGACACTATTCATATCTACAATGTGCCAAACCCTGAACTTGACGGCATCAAAGAGGTGACGGCGGCGCACGAAATGTTGCACGCAGCGTGGTCGCGATTGTCCGATGCGGAAAAGCAGCGGCTGGGTCAATTGTTGGAACACGCCTATGCGAGGATCAAAGACAGCAAGCTGGAAGAGCGCATGGCGTATTACGACCGAGCACAGCCCGGGTCTCGGTCTAACGAGCTCCATTCTATTTTGGGCACCGAGCATGCTGACTTGGGCTCAGAGCTGGAAGCGCACTATGCTCGATTTTTCAGTGACCGATCACGAGTGGTTGCCTTGCATACAAAATACAATCAGCGATTTGTCGACCTGGAGCAGCAAGTGGCAACCTTGCAAGCGAAGCTGAAACAGCAACGAGCGGTGATTGAGCAGCGAAAAGAAAGTTACGATACGTCGATGACAGCGCTGAATGAGAAGATTCGCGATTTCAATCAGCGAGCTACTAGTGGCGGGTTTGGCTCGCAGCAGCAGTTCCAGGCTGAGCGTTCGCAGTTGCAAGCCGAAGGTCAACGTTTAAGTAGTCAGAAAACTGTGCTACTCCAGCAGATCGATCAGTACAATGCCGACGTCGAAAAATTAAATGCGCTGGGTGAACAGGCGGATCGACTCAGCCAGAGTCTTGACAGTCAAAAGGCGGTAGAGTGATGGCCCGAACAAAATCACAATTCATCTGTCAACAGTGCGGTGCCAGCTATCCGAAGTGGGTCGGCAAGTGTGAAAATTGTGGTGAGTGGAATTCATTGGTTGAGCAATTACCGGTTGATACGGGCGCGTCGGCGGTAGCCCGCAGCAGCGGCAAGGGCAAGGCGCTCACCACGCTCAGGCTCAGCGAGACGGCCACCGAGACTAAGCAAGCACGGCTGGCAACCGGCATCGCCGACCTTGACGCGGTGCTCGGCGGCGGCTTTTTACCAGGCGGCGTGGTGCTAGTAGCGGGACAGCCGGGAATTGGAAAGAGTACCCTGCTGGCGCAAGTCGCAGCGTTTATTGCCCGGCAAAACCAAGTCCTGTACGTCAGCGGTGAGGAGTCGGTGTCGCAGGTCAAATTGCGGGCTGAGCGGCTGGGCGCGGTTGATTCAGAGAGTCTGCAGCTGGCGTCCAGTAACAGCGCCGAGGACATCGCCGCCTCCATCCAGACTGGCCAGTACAATCTGGTGATCGTCGATTCCATCCAGACCTTGTCGCTCGCAGAAATTGCCTCAGCACCAGGCTCAGTCAGCCAAATCACCAACTCATCCAACGTCATCATTCGCGCTGCCAAAGCCTCGAATACCGCAGTGATTTTGGTCGGCCACGTCACCAAAGAAGGCTCAATTGCTGGGCCGAAAGTCCTGGAGCATTTGGTCGATGTGGTGCTGAATTTTGAGGGTGATCGCTACGGCGGTTTTCGCGTGGTGCGGGCGCAGAAAAATCGCTATGGCTCGACGAATGAGGCGGCAATTTTTGAAATGCACGAGGACGGTCTACAGATTGTGGCTAATCCATCGGCTAGTTTGCTAGCGGAGCGGCAAAATCTCGACGGCTCCATCGTCCTGGCGACCATGGAGGGGGCGCGGCCGCTATTGGTGGAGATTCAGGCGCTGGTCAATCCGACGAATTTTGGCTATCCCAAGCGGGCGGCTAGTGGCTTTGATCTCAATCGCTTGAACTTGTTGGTGGCGGTGCTAGAAAAGCGCACCAAGCTCAATCTCTCCGACAAAGATATTTACATCAATGTGGTCGGCGGCTTGAAACTGAGCGACCCAGCGGCGGACTTGGCGGTGGCCATGGCCATCGCTTCAGCGTCAGCCGGCCGCAAACTCAGCGACGAAGCCGTGGTGTTTGGCGAAGTCGGTTTGGGCGGTGAAGTGCGCTCCGCTCAAGGCTGGCACGCCCGCGTCAAAGAGGCCAAGAAGCTTGGCTTTACCTATGCCATTGCGCCAAAAACTCATAAGGACGCATTTGTGCGCGGCGTCGGCGATCTCAGACAAGCGCTAATTGATTATTTACAATAACATTATTATATAAAAGGAAATTATTATGGAAAAAACAATCGAACTTCTTATCATTATCATGCTGCTGGCTATCATGGCGGAGATATATCTGCTGGTCAAGCCGCGGCGGCACGCAGGCAGCGGTACGCAGCTGCCGATTCTGGTTGATACCTCGGTGTTAATGGATGGCCGAGTGGTTGATTTGGCAAAGACTGGTTTCTTGCTGGGGCAGATTATCGTGCCGCGCAGTGTGCTGATCGAACTACAACTATTGGCTGACGGTGCTGATCATGCCAAGCGCGAGCGCGCCCGCTTTGGTATGGATGCCATGAAGGAGCTAAAAGATGTGTTGGGTAGTTCGTTCACGCTGCTTGACGATGCGACGCGCATTCCCGAGGGGGTAGACAACCGCTTGTTGCAGCTTGCCAAGGAGATGAACGGTGCCATTCTGACACTGGATTACAACCTGAACAAGGTGGCGCAAGTCGAAGGCATTCAGATTCTTAATATTAATGAGCTAGCCAAGAGTTTACGCATGAGTTACTTGCCCGGCGATGAGCTGGTGCTTGAATTGACGCAAAAAGGTCAGGATTCTCATCAGGCGGTCGGCTACTTGCATGACGGTACAATGGTGGTGGTTGAGCAAGCCAAAAAGTTCCTGGGCCAGAAAAAGCGCATTGAAATCATTCGTAGCTTGCAGACTGACGCTGGTAAAATGATGTTTGCGAAGGTTGTTGAACAAATGACTCCGCCAGAGCCAACGCGACAAACAGCTGTAGTTACAAAACGTCGTTCTGCTGGTCGGAAAGTGCAGACTGGTCCAGAAGTGCCAGCTAAGAAAACTACTCAAAAAAAGCCAGTGGTAAAAGCTCAGAGGCTAGCGCAACAAACTCGCCGTCGCTCTGCAACTACAAAAACATCAGCCCAGCGCGAGGCTGAGCTGATTAGGTTGGCGAATAGTCAAGACGACTAATCGTCGCTGACAGTTTTCGAACTGCTTGCAGTGTAATATCCTTCGTCACGGACATTCACAGTGATGGTGTGTGATCCTGATGATACACTGACCGAGACGCGGTCCGAGGCACTGTTGCCGCTGATATTGCTTGATTTGACTGAGCGTCCATCAACTAAGATATCAAGCGTAGCTAGGCCAAATTTTCCTCCGTCAACACTCACGTCGATGGTGTATTTATTGCTTGAACCAGATGCGGTGATGCTGGCGACACGAGGCTTGGCATCACTACAGTTGTGTACGTCATCATCGGCGGTGGCGTTGTAGCCAGCTGGTGCGCTGAACGATTCTTTCTTGGTGATTGGATCAACCGCTTTGATTACGTCAACCTCTTCTCGTGCACCCTCTGGCGTACAAGAGGTGGCTTTCTTTTTGGATATGCGGTCAAATGTCATCTTGGACGAACTTTGTCCCTGGTTTTGGTTCCACCATGATGGGTACAATTCTTTGCCGTTCTGTTTGATGCCAGATGGGCGGGTGTACCACATGCTTGATTTCCACTTGCCAGCTGGCTGATAGACCTGGGTGTGTGCAAAGCTCATGACTTTCTGGATCACTGGTAAACCAGTTGACGAGTTTATGGAAGTCAGGGTGCGGCTGTCAGAGTTACCAAGCCAGAGCGTCATGGCGAGAGCTGGTGTGTAGCTCGCTAGCCAGATGTCTTTTGGTTGGTTGCCTTTGTCGGATGTTCCGGTCTTGTAGCTAGCGCGCACGCCTGGGATGCTTCCTGTCACCAATGTACTCGATCGGTCAGATAGGATGTCGTTGGTGATGTAAGCAGCCTGTGGATCAACAGCTTGCTTTGATTCATCTTTCCATTTCAGGAGGGTTTCGTTCTGAGAGTTGATCACTTCCGATACTGAGGTGGACTTTTTCCTGACACCCAGGCGAGCCAAGGTACCATAGGCATTGACGAGTTCAGTTTGTTTGGCACCACATCCACCAATGGCGGCAGATAGACCGTAACCACCAGAGTCTTCCTCTTGTTTACAATACTCTGAGTTACCAAGGCCTCGGATGAACTCCACAGTTGGCTTTGGACTACCGTTACCAGCAATGTACATTGCTTTCACTGCTGGAGTGTTACGAGACAGACCAAGTCCTCGGCGAATGGTGATGTCACCCATGAACTTGTTGTCCCAGTTGTTAAGCTTGGCGCCGTAAATTGAGTCGATATTCTCGTCTTTCAGTATGGTGCCGCTTCCGTAAGCTTGGCTACCGCGCTTACTGAACAGGTGAGTAAACACAAATGGCTTGATGGATGAACCTGGCTGGACAAAGGCTGTGGCGGCGTTGTCCTGGCCAAAGCCTGGATAGTTAAAGTCACGGCTACCCATCAGGGCAACGATTTGACCAGTCTGCACATCCTCCACGACTGACGCACCGTTGTGAGCGTTAATGGCAGCTGGGCGGCCGGTCGCAAAGAAGGCTTTCATTTCGTTTTCTAATTTTTCTTGGATGCGCCAATCCAACGTTGTTTTAACGGTCAGCCCGCCTCGTCCAACAACTGCTTGGCCAAGTTCTTTTTCAAGCTGTGATCGGACCATCATCACAAAGTGTGGCGCCTTCATGCCTTCAGTTTGTTCAACTTGTGGATAGAGATTGTCAAGAATTGGGTATTTTTTGGCTTCATCTGCTTCTTTTTGAGTGATGTACCCTTGTTCTGTCATGTAGTCTAAGATTGTGTGTTGACGCTCAATCAAGGCTTTATTACCAGCAGTGTTGTATGGGTTAAAGTAGGATGGATTTTGCGGAATTCCTGCCAGCAGGGCTGCTTCGGCTATAGTTAGGTCTTTCGCGCTTTTGTGGAAGTATGTTTGTGCAGCTGATTCAGCGCCATTACGACGACCTCCATACGGTGATTCGTTGAGGTACAGTGACAAGATTTGGTCTTTGTTGTACATGCGCTCAACCTCAATGGCCAAAATCATCTCTTTGATCTTACGTGGGATACCTTTGAGACCACGCTCGCCAGCTTCATCAGCAAAGAATACCTGCTTGACCAACTGTTGAGTCAATGTTGATCCTCCCTGAACCTGTCCTCCAGATGCCGTTGAGAATACAGCACGTGTCAAACCACTGACACTGACTCCATGGTGCTTGTAGAAATCTTTGTCCTCAATGGCGACGGTAGCATGTTTCAGGTGTTTACTGATTTGGTCACCTTCAACCACCAGTTTGTAGTTACCGGTTCCTTTATCTTCCCAGAGTAGCACGCCGTTACGGTCATAATATTTGGTAACGGTTGTTTGGACGCGTTTGGCAATTTCACCTGGTCGAATCTTATCCAGGTCTTTGCGGAAATATGCGAATAACCCACCGATAAACAAGATCATCAACAACAGAGTAATACCAGCAATTTTCAGCGCCATCTTTGCGCCGCGTTTTGAGAACCAATAGTTAGCTAAGCGCTTTGGATGTAAGCGATAGAAAAATCGCTTCACTGGATGCTTCGGCAAGCTTGCCAAATATTCAGCCCGCTCACGCGAATCTTTATCTTTTTTAACTTTACGCTTATGTGCCAAATTGGCATATAAGCTTAATCGCTTTGTCGCAGATTTCCTGGAACTCGAAGGCGATTTATTGCTGCTGTTCGTACTACTCTTATTCACGTAATCTATTATATCACGCACATGGTTCGCATCAACCGCCAAAAATTGGTATACTGATAATAAGATTAGCTGACCAAGGAGAAAATATGCAGTTATCAGAGGAATTACAGTGGCGCGGGTTTTGGAACCAGACCACATTCACCAATGACAAGCTTATCGATTCGGAGAATTTTACGCTCTATTTGGGGACAGATCCGTCGGCTGACAGTTTGCATGTCGGGCACTTGGCGGTTTACATGATGGTGCGGCATTTTTTGGAGCGCGGTCACAAGGTATTTTTGCTGGTTGGTGGCGGCACGGGTATGATTGGCGATATGCGCGACACCGAGGAGCGGAGCCTGCTTTCTTATGCAGAAATTGAGCATAATAAACGAGCCTTGAAGGCGCAAGTGTCGCAAATTTTTGCGGGACGCGATTTTACCTTGGTGGACAATGCGGATTGGCTGGGCAATCTGGGACTATTACCATTCCTTCGCGACATTGGTAAGAATTTCAACATGGCAGATTTGATTGGTCGTGAGTTTTTCAAGGCACGCATCGACAACGGTAAGGGGTTGAGCTTTGCGGAATTTACCTACACCTTACTGCAGGGCTATGATTTCTGGCACTTATTCAAACATCACGGTGTCAATTTGCAAATCGGCGGTTCCGACCAGTGGGGTAATTTGGTTTCAGGCGTGGAATTGATCCGCAAAAAAGAAAATGCTGAAGTTTACGCCATGACCGCACCACTGCTCATCAACAAATCAACCGGGCGTAAATTTGGCAAGTCCGAAGGTGGCGCCGTCTGGCTGGATGAAAACAAAACCAGCGTCTACAAGTTCTATCAATTCTGGCTGAACGTTGACGACGAAAGCGCCATTGAGTACATGAAAATCTTCACCATGCTCGATCGCGACACCATTGAGGCTATCGCTGAAAACCACGCCGTCAATCCAGGTGCGCGCTCGGCGCAAAAAGTCTTGGCTCGTGAAGTCACCGACATCGTTCACGGTGTTAATCGGCGCGAATCAGTGGAGCGGGTGACCGAAGTATTGTTTGGTGGCGGCGATTTTCGGCAATTGTCAGACGATGACTTGGATGCTCTCGCCAAGGAAATTCCGCGCGTTGATGTCGGCGTCGGCGTGATTGAAGCGCTGGTGGTTTCTGGTGCGGTCAGCTCCAACGGCGAGGCAAAACGCCTATTGAAATCTGGCGCCATCAGTCTCAACGGCGAAAAAATAGCCGAAGATCAAGCTGTCAACACCACGTCGCTACTCAAAAAGGGTAAAAATACATTTGTGCTAATCATGGAGGGAGACGAAGAGTGAAAAAAATTATAGCGTTTGATTCAGACGACACCATTGTCCTGTCAAAAATGCCAGCGACACCACGCATGGCTGGTTTATTGGCAGAATTATTGAAACATTACGACGTGTGTATTATTTCTGGCACTGATTTTGAAGGGGTGATCTATCCAAACACTGTTAGACAAATCGAACAAGTTCCGGGCGTTGATCTCGGCCGACTGCACATCATGCCGACCTGTGGCACTCGGTACTATCGCTTCCAGGATGGTGAATGGCGGCTGCAATATCAGGAGGATTTGACTGAAGAACAAAAAGCTCGGATTTTTGAAGCAATTGAGACCTCAGCTAAAGAACTTGGTATGTGGGTGGACAATCCAGCTGGTGAGATCATTGAAGACCGTCTCAGTCAGGTAACGTATTCTGCACTGGGCCAAAAAGCCACACCTGAGGATAAATATGCGTGGGCTGAAGCCAACAAGGAAAAACGAAAATTACTCAATGACGCCGTCAAAGCACGTATTCCAGAATTTGAGATTCGGACGGCAGGTACCACTAGTCTGGACGTCACCAAACCTGGTATCGACAAAGCACATGGCATGAAAAAACTGATGGAAGCAACGGGCGTAGCTAAGGAAGAGATTTTATTCTTTGGCGACAAACTAGAAGAAGGTGGTAATGATTTCCCGGTTAAAAATATGGGTATTGACTGCATTGCTGTGGAGCGTTGGGAAGATACCGCCTACGCATTGGAAGGCATCAACGCTGTTTCGTAGATGAAGCTGACAACTCCACTGGAACACATCAAAGGCGTCGGTCCCAAAACTGCCCAAGCGCTGTCGGCGGCGGGTCTGGAGACGGTGGCGGACGCCTTGGATTTTTTGCCGCGGGCGTATGATGATTATTCGGCGGCGGTTAACATTGCTGATCTGCAGCCGGGCAAAGTGACGGTGCGGGCGCGCTGCGAATCGATTTCCACGCGCATTGTGCGCCGAGGCCTGAGGATTACCACGGCAGTGCTGGCGGATGATTCTGGCAAGGTTAAGGCCGTTTGGTTCAATCAGCCGTACCGCGAATCGCAGCTGAGATCCGACGCCGAATTCATGTTTTCTGGCCAATTTGGCATGCAATATAACAGCTATCAGATTAGCAATCCATCCGTCGAACTTGCCAAGCAAACCGATACATCCGACGCCCAGCCTACGTTGGGCATCCATCCCGTCTACAAATCCATCAAAAATCTCCGCCCCAAAACCGTGCAGGATTTGCTAAAAAATTTGCGGCCCATCATGGAATTTTTGCCCGAAACGCTACCAGAACACATTGTCCAGCGGCAAAAACTAGTCAGCCGCGCGGAAGCCGTCAAGTTCCTCCATGCGCCAAATAGTCACGAGGAAATTGCCCGCGGCCGGGAACGCTTGGCGTTTGAAGAGTTGTTTGAAATGATTTTGGCGGCACAATTTAATAAACAAGAGCAAACCAAATTGACTGGCTGGTGCATTCCGTTCAATCAGCCAGTTGTTAAGCAATTTGTCGAGCAGCTGCCGTTTCCCTTAACCAACGCGCAGCGCCGCGCCGCGTGGCAGATTTTGCAAGATTTGGAGTCCGAACATCCAATGAATCGATTATTGCAAGGCGATGTTGGTTCAGGCAAAACGGTAGTCGCTGGACTGGTGGCAGCGGAAGTGGCGCAGGCTGGTTTTCAGACGGCCATCATGGCACCGACGGAGATTTTGGCGGCTCAGCATGCCAAGACGCTGGATGAGCTGTTATCGCCGTTCGGTGTGTCGGTGGCGCTGCTAACGGGACATGTCAAGGGCGCTCAGCGGCGGCAGCTGCTGAATAATTTAGCAAATGGTGATATTAACGTGGTGGTTGGTACGCACGCGCTGATTCAGGAAAAAGTAACGTACCGCAAATTGGGGTTTGCGGTGATTGACGAGCAGCATCGATTTGGCGTCAAGCAGCGACAGGCGTTGCTGCAGAAGGCAGACTACATGCCGCATCTGCTCAGTATGACCGCTACGCCGATTCCACGCAGCTTGGCGTTGACCTTGTACGGTGAACTAGACATCTCGATTTTGGATGAGCTACCAGCTGGCCGTCAGCCGATTCAAACGAAAATTTGGTCACCGGCCTCAGCGCCGAAGCTCTACGAAGCGATTGACCACGAGCTAGCTCAGGGTCGCCAAGCCTACGTCATTTGTCCGTTGATTGATGATAATCCTGACAATGACAAAAAGTCGGTCGAGGCGGAATATCACAAATTGGCAAAAACGATGTTTCGTCATCGCCGCGTCGGATTGTTGCACGGTAAACTGCCGCCAGAGGAAAAAGCGGCGGTCATGCAGCAGTTCGCGGACGGCGATATTGACATGTTGGTGAGTACCACGGTGGTGGAGGTCGGCGTTAATGTGCCGAACGCCACGGTCATGCTCATTGAAAATGCTGATAACTTTGGGCTCAGCCAGCTTCATCAGCTGCGCGGGCGGGTTGGCCGTGGTGAGTATCAGAGTTTTTGTCATCTGATGATGTCGAGTCATGACAAGCCAAGCCAGCGCCTCAGGGAAATTGAGAAGTCTCAGGACGGCTTTTACTTGGCGGAAGTTGACTTGAAACTACGCGGCCCTGGTGAGATTTACGGACGAGCGCAGCATGGCGCGCTGAACCTGAAAATTGCCTCGCTGAGTGACACGCCACTGATTGCCCGTGCGCAAACGGAGGCCGAGCGCTTTGTCAAAGAGGGGCAGGATTTGCTACAATATAACCATCTGGCGCGTGCCGTCAGTCGCTATCAGCGATTAACCATTTTGAATTAATATGTATGCAGGAACAACAATTAGAGATGGCTCTGGCCGATTTATCGGTGTTCATCAAAAGATAGATCGAGTGGCCAGGCGACATCTGACGCCAATGCTGCCTGATTGGTGTGATTTTCCTGATATCAAAGATATTCTGCATTTTGAAGGCAAAAACGGCCCTGACGGCGTCAAGCGTAAAAGTCCAGCTGTTGACGAGCCGTGGCATTTCATTAATCCAGACGATCCAAACGACACGGCGCTTTTGGAGATGATTGACCAGCATATTGATAATCTGGCGAAAGCGCTGCAGAACCATAATTCTGAACGAGCCGCCTTTGAAGCGGCGTGGATGGCGCATGCCATCACTGATGGTTTGACGCCAGCGCATCATTTCCCGCTAGAGCATGCCATGCAGGAGCTGCGCGGCGGCGAAGGTTTGGAGACGCGAACCTCCATCCTCAAGAAAAACGTCATGAAGGGCGACACAGGGATTGAACTCATCAAAAACAACTGGAAGTTTTGGGGCGCTAAAGGTATGATGACCATGCATGTGGCGTTTGAAGCGGGCGTGGCAAGCGTGGTGGCCTATCCGCGCTTTAAGGACGCCGTGCCAAGCGAGGCTGAGATTTTGCAGGTCAAGCAGCAGGGCTATCGGGAATATTATTTGGAGCAAGTTCACGCCGTGGCCGGCCTAAAAATGTATGACAATTTTGGCAAAAACGGCTGGACAACGGATCTGGCGCGGCAAACTAACCATGAACTGATGCCGATCATCATCAAAGCCGTCATACTGGGCTGGCTGGCGTCGGTTTGGAAATTTGAGGCCAAACGGTGAGAGTACGAATCATCGCTGGTGAATTTGGTGGACGATTCATCCAGGCGCCGCCCGGCTCAACGACACATCCCATGGGCGAACGAGTGCGTTCGGCGATGTTCAATTCACTGGGCGAAACAGTCCGCGGTGCGCGGGTCTTGGACGCCTTTGCTGGCTCTGGTGCCATTGGCCTGGAGGCGCTCAGCCGTGGCGCTGAGTCAGTAGTTTTCGTGGAGCGAGACCGCGTCGCGCAGCGTGTCATTGCCGAAAACATAGGCAGTTTGGGTGTCGATGAAAAATCTATTGTAATAAAAACAACGATATCAAATTGGCTGAAAAGCATGAGCGTAACAGAGAAGTTTGATATCATTTTTGCTGATCCGCCATATCATAATCCTCAGTTTTCCACAGTTTCACGACTAATGGGGCTTCTCAAACCGGGCGGATGTATGATATTATCACACCCAGGAATAGGTGAGGTGCCAATTCAAAACGGAATTGTTGTGGTGGACAATCGTAGTTATGGGGAGGCGCACCTCACCAAATTCCTGCGAGAACCATCTTAGTTTGATCATTAGTCCCGATGTACGTCGAGGACTTTTTGTTATGTCGGCGCGGAATACAGTATTGCAAAAGTAAACTCTATATGGTATAGGTAGTGCTAGACATATTTGGAACCAAAAGAGGAGGAATGGAAATATGCCACGTGCTAATCATGACCTAATGGAGCGAGGACTTACAGGGGCAACTGCTAGTAGTCCTGAGGACAATGACATGAGAGCGCTTCTTGACGCCATTCGTACGCAAAAAAATCTTGACGAAGAGCGGAAAAGAATTAACAACCTTAGACAACTTGGTCAGGAAGTCTTGGAGAAGTGTGGTTACGCAGAGTATAGCGAAATAACCGTTTAGCTTTTGTTAACGTTGAGGGATAAATAAAAAGAGCCTCACTGGGGAGCTCGTGATGGTGAGTTGTGGTGCGGATGGGGAGAGTCGAACTCCCGTCTCAACCTTGGGAAGGTCACATAATAGCCGTTATACGACACCCGCGTTCTTAAAAGTATATCACCCTTGTCAGATGGCGACAACTTTAGTACAATGAAATAGCAAGTTTGTGGCTCTTTAGCTCAGTTGGTAGAGCAGAGGCCTGAAGAGCCTTGTGTCCCCAGTTCAAGTCTGGGAGGAGCCACCAAATATTGCATTTTATTCACGGCTTTGTTACAATAAATCGTGAACAACATGCGGGTATAGCTCAGTTGTTAGAGCGCTTCCTTGCCATGGAAGAGGCCAGGAGTTAGAGTCTCCTTACCCGCACCAATTTTGAATGTCGAGCTTTTAAGCTCGATTTTTAAATAATTCTATAGTAAATTAGTTCGTAGTGTGGCCATTTATTTGGTAAATATTATCTATTAGCTTTTACAAATTTTTATTCTGACTGTAAGACTCTAGTGCTTGGTCCATACGCTTTAATTGTGCCCATGGGTCATTATTAAACATTACGCATCGTATATCACCTGAAGTATCTGCGCCCAATGCCAACCATACTTCAGCTCGAGCCCTGTACTTATTCATAGTAGCTATTATTTGCAAGCTAGAAATAATGTCTTGCCCTGAGCGACCGCTCATATAAGTTACACCTCCCCAGGGCTGTCCATTATTTGTAATCTGTAATGAGAAATCATGTAGTTTACTGCCATCTTTCTTGACTTGAGAATTAACCATATTTATATATTTCATTATATTGTCTACAACATCCCGAGGTATCGTCATGAGAAAGAAAACAATATCAGTTACTAAAGGATCGTTTAGCTGTTTGATGGTATCGACAAGTCTCTTGAAATCCCTGTTCTGCCAAGGATCAAATAAAGCATCTTTCTTTTTAGGCTTTGGCGTACCCATTTTCCTGTGGTAGTAGTCTGCATCGATAAGTTGACCAAAAGATTGGTCTAATGCAAGCATGTCAGAGTTTCTAGGCATAAATAGTCCGTTTCGCAGATGATATGCAAGGTGGATGATCTCATTTGATGATATTATACCTTCATGATTTTCAAGACGTTGTTTAATATAAAAAGTAAACTCATATGGGTCTTTGAAATATTCAGCCATTAAGTCGAGATCAAACAGGCTTAGCTGCATTGGTGGTAATTGATCAACATCCACCAAAAATGCACGCATCTGATCCATTACTGCTGGATACGGCTCATTTGATACACACAATATATACGCGTGCTTTATGTTTTCTGGTGGCGTAACTTGCTTACCTGATTTATCAATTAACTTGTAAGACTCATTACCCAGAAGCACATCGCGGACTTTTATACCTTGCTCATATGGGTCGATAACTGCCTTCTGAAAATCGGATTTAATAGCATCAACATCACCGTTGAGTGCGGCAGCTGTCATTTTTTTGCTTTTATTCTGGGCGATGATGACTGTATTGCCGATAATTCCCATAACATCAATATCGGTCAAGTCTTTCTTTCCTTTAGTAATCTTTACAGCTTTATATGTATTTGCCTCACCAAAAATAACTTTGAAATAATCATAGGTTATGTCTTCGGCCACCTCTCCAATATGTTTATTAACAGTATTGACATACTGCTCATCCTGACGCATCCAGTACAAAGGACTTTTATATATAGCCGATGCTAGTGCCATTGTGTTCGGGAAAAAGTAGATGTCGCTGCCTAGGTTAATAATCGGCTTGTAGGTGAATATATTTTCATCACCAGGCTCGTTGAAGGTCTCCGGCTGGTCGCCAAACGAACAACTAAATAGTTCAAGAAACGCCCGAATATCTTCTTTTGTAATACTTTTTTCTGTAGTCTGTATGGTCTCAACAATAAGATCAAAAGGAAATGCCATTTCATCTATCGCACGTAATGACTTTACTTGTTCACCAGTAAGCGTTGAGCGGGCAAAATGCACACCATTGAGCATACTCTTCAGGGCAAAGAATATACTTTTTGACTTTACAATATTAAACTTCGTATTGCTCTTAATCCAATCTTCGTCCCGAGCGTATAGCTTTTGTGCTATCTCAAATGGCTGTACGTCGTAAAAACCCGTATCACCATAAAAAGTGGTTTCTATAATCATTTCTTTACTACCAAAGATTTTTCGAAATTCTTTCTCTTTCTCTTCATCGCTCATAGTTTTAATTTGTTCTAGCGTATGTTTCATCATAGCTTTGCTAAAATCATACATATAGGTACAATGAAGCTCATCTAGCAGTGATCTGGTACGCTTGACTGTCTTCTCGATTTGATATTTATTAATATTATCGAAACTAACAGCCTTATTTTTGAGCATTAGCCCCATAAGAAGAGCTACCTCGTTGACGTGTAGTCTCTCCCGCCAGTTCACATTGGCTGCATCATGTATGTCTATAAAGAAATCTCGTGAAATAATTTCCGCAAAAGCAAATATATAGCCTTTCATTGCTACGAGCAACTTAATGTCGGATATAATTTTTTCTCGTGAACGTTTTCCTAATACCTTTTTACTGTTTTTCATAAGCTTATTATACTCGCAAGAGCTGTCTGCACAATAATATGAGGGCATTGCCGAGGTAATTTTAAGCATAAGATAGCCTTAGTGCGTATTCTACATTTCTGCTAAGTTCGAGTCTGGAAAAAATGTGCCATCTCGCTTATACTTAAAACATGACTAAAGCGTGGCGTGATGTTGGATCGTTGTATCAGATTTATCCGCGAAGTTTCCGAGACTTGAACGGTGATGGGGTCGGAGACTTGAACGGCATTACGCTCAAGATGGACTATCTCAGTGATCTCGGCGTTGATGCCATTTGGATTTCGCCATTTTTCACGTCGCCCATGACTGACTTTGGCTATGACGTGGCGGATTATCAAAATGTTGATCCGGTATTTGGCGGTCTGGATGATTTTCGTATGTTGTTGGACGAAGCGCATGCGCGCGATATCAAAGTGATGATTGATCTGGTGCCGTGTCATACGTCTGACCAGCATCCGTGGTTCGCTGAGTCGCGTTCTGACCGAGATAATCCCAAGCGGGATTGGTATGTCTGGCGAGACGGTAACGACGGGCATGAGCCGAACAATTGGGTCAGTTTGGCCGGTGGCAAGTCATGGACGTTTGATGCTGATTCTGGTCAGTACTATTTGCACTCATTTTTACCAACCCAGCCAGATCTCAACTGGGACAATCCTGAAGTGCGCCTAGCCATCAAAGATGTGGTGCGATTTTGGTTTGATATGGGCGTGGACGGTATGCGCGTGGACGCCATCTGGGGGATTTCTAAAGATCCAGAGCTGCGTGATGATAGCGTGAACTATGATTTTCATGGCGATTCTGACAGTTACGGTGCCTACATTCACGACCATTGCAAACACGGGCCACATTTTCAGGAGTATTTGCACGAGCTGGTGAGTATTTGCGATGAATATGAGGATAAGCAGATGGTATTTGAGTTCTATCCAGATGAGCGTCTTGGCGACATTTGGCAACAATATCATGACGTCATCCACGTTCATCCAAAAGCCACGGCCTTTTTTATGGAACATCGGCAAAATGACTGGCATGGTGAGCATACCGGCTGGAATATCATGAACTATTTGGAAGCGGCAGGGGAGAATATACCGTTCTTTTGCATTGGCAACCACGATCAGCCGCGTGTGACGTCCCGTCTAGGTTTGCCGCGGTCCCGTGCGCTGCAGTTTCTCAACCTGCTGTGTCCAGGTGTTAGCGTGATGTACTATGGCGATGAGATCGGCATGGAAGACGTTGATTTGACGCAGCATGATGCGCAAGATGGCTTTCACCATTCACTTCAGGATGATCGCAACCGTGCGCGTACGCCCATGCAATGGAATAGTTCTCGCTATGCCGGGTTTGCCAATGTGCTGCCGTGGTTGCCGGTGCATCCTAACCGCAAGCAAGTCAATGTCGCCAAAGAGACGAAAGACCCAAGTTCGCTGCTATGGTTGTGCCGGAAATTATTGGAGCTGCGTCATGAGCTGCCGATTTTACGCCACGGTACCATGGAAAAGCTAGACACTGGTAACGGCTTTATCTTAGGATTTCGCCGCCAGCTTGACGGTCAACGAGTGCAGATATACATTAACTTTGCGGACTCAGCACAAACGGTGTGGTTGCCGGAGTCTGGCCGTGTCATCATTGGTACCAACCCAGATATTCGTGTAGACGGTGACGTATTGCAACTGCCTGGTTATGGTGGTGTATTGATTGACATAAAGTAGCCCCGCCTGATGACGGGGCTCATGATTTGTTTGCTGTGTTTGTTATGGATTAACAAAGTTCATGCCTGAGTACGATACGTCGTATTGGTCGTAGTTTGGCAATGTTGCGTTTGGATATTTTGCTTTGTAGGCATCGCGAATTGAAGCGGCCTGAATGTCGGATGTCACCGTGTTGTTGATGGTGTCGACCGTCAGAATCCTGGTTGGGTTGTAGTCATTTGAGTGGAATGCGCCCAAGAATGATGCAACCTTGTTACCGTGCTTGCCTGTGTCAACGCGGCTGGCTGCCTGTCCGACATGTCCTGAGAAGGCCATGCGGATGTTTGGATATGCCAAGATCAAATTGTCGTAGACATAGCGTGGGGTTTGTTTGCCAGTGCCGTATCCAGCGCTAGTACCGATTGAGCCATCAGCGTTCAGTAGCGAGTGACTCAGGACGATAACGTTGTGCTTTGGATGTGAGGCTACGACGTTCTTCGCCCAATTGACCGCCTCAGCACGTGGCCAAAGCTCAAGTGTCAAGACAAGCCATTGTTTACCTTCAGCGGTGAAGGTTTTGTAGGCGTTGTCAACTTTGCCATTTTCAAACATTTGGTTAGCTGACAGCTTTTGGCGAGCAGCGGAGAAGTACCGGTTGAATACCGTGGTATCTCGTGCCCATTCGTTAGTGTGTCGCCAGTCACAAGCGCCACCGCCGCCACAAACAGCCTTTGTGTCGTGGTTACCGATGGTGGTCAAGTAAGGAATGTTTGCCTGGTCAATAGTCTTGAATGCGTTGGACGCAACGATGTATTGATCTGGTTTATCAATACCTTCATGTCCACCAGAAGTAACCATGTCACCCGTGTGAGCCAAGAAGCGGATGTCGTATTTTTCCTTATTTTTCACGGTCCAGTTGGTGCGGGCAGCGAATTGATTGCCCGACCATTGGAAAACTTCCTGCTGCGTGTCAGGATAGACCGCGATGGAGAATTTGCCATCTTTGACTGGGTCGACATTGCCGTTGCCATTACCATTGTTGTTCTGGACTGGTTTGACGTAGAACCACTCTCGGCTCTCCTGGATATAGCCAGCTTTCTGAAGCTCTTGTCGATCTTTGGCAGTGACTTGGCGGAAATTAAAATGCTTGTACCGCATGCGGTAAACCATCTCTGCACCATCTTTCAGCTCAGCTTGCGCGTAAAAGGCGATTCCTTTGCAGGTGAATCCGTACTTTTTACAAGCATTGTCAGCCTCATTTTTATTGACCGTCAAAAGACTTGTGTAGTTTCCGTCTTTCAACGTTGCGTCAGCGCGGTACACTGGCGTCAAACCGCTACCTGCAGTTGTTGACACCATAAAAATAGGGCGCACTGTCGTGAAGCCATGTTTGGCTGCTTGTTGAATTTCTGTTTGAGACGTTGTGACAAAGCTGTGTGGCTTGCCAGGCCTGGACACTTCATACGCAGTTGCGTTGAGCGCTGGGCTGGCGGCTTTGGCGTTTGATGAAGTTGCAATTGGCCACGCAATTGCCGCGACCGCAACAAGTGCAAATACTAAACTTGCTGTAAAAGCACTCAGACGACGTTTGATCGTGATATGTTTCACTTACCCTCCTCGTTTAACTGATACCATTAACCATTTTACTATATAGAGCGGGAGGATGCGAATGCGGTATAATAAATATATGAATCGACGACCCCTGGCCGAGCAGATGCGGCCGCAGAAATTGGATGAGGTGATCGGACAGAGCCATTTGCTGGGCGAGGGTGAGCTGCTCCGCCAAATTGTGAGGCGCGCTGAGCCGGTCAGTTTGATTTTGTGGGGGCCACCGGGGACGGGCAAGACGACCTTGGCACGGATTATCGCCCGCGAAGTTAATGCTGAATTTGTCGAGTTGTCGGCGGTGACTAGTGGCAAGAAAGATGTCGAACGGGTAATTGAACACGCCAGGCAAAACTGGAATTTGGGCTTGAGAACGATTTTGTTTGTCGATGAAATCCATCGCTTTAACAAGGCGCAGCAAGATGCGTTCTTGCCGCACGTCGAGAGCGGGCTGATTACTTTGATTGGCGCGACCACTGAGAACCCGAGCTTTGAGGTGATCACGCCGCTGCTCAGCCGGACGCGGGTGCTGGTGCTCCGTCAACTGACCAAAGATGAAATTGTACTAGTGTTGAAGCGAGCGCTGAAGACTTTGAAACAAACCAAGCGGGTGTCACCCAAAGCTTTGGATTATCTGGCGGAATTGGCGGACGGCGACGCGCGGGTGGCGCTGGGTAATTTGGAGTTAGCGCTGAGCTTTGGTGAAAAAGTCACGCCAGAGGTCGTCAAGGCAGCGGCTCAGCGGCGTTTGCCTGGCTATGACAAAAAGGGCGATGCGCATTATGACGTCATCTCGGCGTTCATCAAGTCGCTGCGTGGTAGTGATGTGACAGCTGCGGCGTATTATTTAGCTCGGATGATTGATGCTGGCGAAGACTCGAAATTCATCGCGCGGCGGATGGTGGTTTTCGCCTCAGAAGACATTGGCCTGGCGGGTAACGGCGCGTTGAGTCTGGCGGTCGCCACCTTTGAAGCAGTTGAGCGCGTCGGGCTGCCTGAAGCCAAATACAATCTATTTCACTGTGCTATCGCTCTGGCTCGCAGTCAGAAGTCGCGCGAGACCACTGATGCGATGAACGATGCCTTTGCTTTGGCGCGTCAATATCCCAACTCGCCCGTGCCGCTCCACCTTCGCAACGCTTCGACCAAGCTGATGAAAGATCTGGGCTACGGTAAAGACTACAAATGGCAGGCTGGTTTTCAGCATGAAAAGGGATTTCTCCCAGAAGACATTCCGCGTCCAACCAAGAATTAGCCTACTTTGGGCAGCGCTCATCAAACCGATCATACAGCGCCGCATATACGCCATTGGTCCAGCCAAAGCCGTCTTGCAACGGATATTCGCCACCACCGCCGATGTGTGATTCGCTGTCAACGTCATATTTCTCGATCATCTTGCCTTTGTCGGCAAAGACGCGCTCTGTCGAGGCTAGCCAGCGTTTTCTAATTTCTTCCGCTAATTCATCAAGTCCGTACCGCTTCAAGCCACAAACCGCCACCCATTGCAGTGGTGCCCAGCCGTTTGGCGCGTCCCATTGCTGACCATTGTCAACCAGCGTCATCCGAAGCCCGCCATCGCGCAAAAACTCGCGCTGTAACATTTCAGCCACGTGCTCGGCTTGTTTCTTGGTGGCAACGCCATTGTAGAGCGGGAAGACGCCAGCCAGCGTCGCGTGTGGCATCTGTCGACCAGTGCGGAAATTATAATCGTAGAAAAATCCAGTCGCTTCGTTCCAGCAGTACGTCCTGATGGCTTCCGCGCGCTTTTCGGCAGCCTGAATGAACTTTTTGCGCAGCGCTTTTTGTTTCAAGATACCGTAACACTGAGCGATAGTCATTTCTAGGTCATACAGCAAGCAGTTGAGATCCACCGGCACAATGTCTGTCGTCTGGATGGTTTCAATACAGCACGCCTCGCCAAACCAACGTGAACTGAAATCCCAGCCACTCTCTGCGCCAGCTCGCAAGTCCAGGTAAATCTTTGCTTTGTTGGCATTGGGGCTTTTCTGAGCCGTCTCGATGTCTTCGCGGCGGCTTTCTGGACGTGGTGTATTTTTATTGTCAAAGTAGCGGTTCAGAACGGTGCCATTTGGCATTTTTACCACTCGTCCAGTGGCGATTTGATCAGCACTGTCGAGCTGCTTATGTCCTTTCATCCAGAATTTATACTCTGTTAATAGCAGCGGGAAATATTCCAATAGTACCAAGCTCGAGCCACCGACTTTCCGTGGACGCATCGCCAACAACTTCACCATGGCAGAGAAAAATGGCGGCTGACTGCGACTCAGAAAGTATGTTCGATTGGCGGTTGGGATATAGCCAAACCGCTGGATCATATAGGAATAGTTCTTCATCATACCGTTGATCAATTCCCATTGGTTATCAACGGCCAAACCCAGCATGATGAAGTAGGTGTCCCAGTAAAATTGCTCCGAAAAACGTCCACCGGGCACGATGTAGTCGTACGGCAGAGGGATGAGCGAGCCCGACGCTTTGTGGGCCTGACGCCTCAGCTGTGGCCACAGCTGCGTGACATGCTGGCGCGCTGATTCGGCTGGCTGAGGCACGTGACCTGCATGCGACGGATTAAAATCATAAAAATGTTGATTGACAAATTCTTGCAGATTGAAGTCTGGTTTTTTGGACGCTTCCAAATATTCTCGCTGAATGCGTCGCCAGCGCTTTTTTGGCACCACATCGACAAATGTCTTGCCGTCTTGGTAAATTTGCTGCGCTTGGACCTCGTGAAATAGATGCCCGAATAATTCGTCAGGATCTTTACGATTGATGGGTGTGATGCGCTGGCTAGTGCGCACCAAAGAGCGTTTAAATTGGTCAACATTTTTCTTTATCATACTTTTACTATAACTGGTTGCGGTGGTATAATCTAGAGTAGATATTTTCATAAGGAGAATGTAAATCATTATGGCAACAACATCACAGGAAAAAACAACAGAAACTCCCAAAGTTACAGAAGCTCATGTCTCTGAGCAAACCACGCAAGAAAACACCAATCAACAATATTTTGCACAGCCGTCAGCTGCTCCCGTGCAGTATGTTGTGATGGCAAACTCCCTGAAGGGTGTCAAAGGCTGGTTGGCATTTTTGACAGTGCTAATGGGCTTTGGTGGTATCATCTATACACTGATGTTCTTCGGTGCCGTGCTAAGATTGAGCAGTCCTGAAGGTGCTGTGTCGATCATCTTTGCGCCAATCATTGCTATTCTATCCTTTACCACTGTCGTGTTGATTAGCCTGCAGAAAAAAGTTGGCCGCTATCTGGCCATTGCCGCATACATGACGTCTGCGACGTATTTTACCTTGCTTCAGATTGTCATTGCCTCAATGCGCAAAGATTCTGATGCAGAACGAATTGTTGGCACCATCGGTGGAGTATTTATCTATTTCATCGTTGCTGGACTACTGTCGCTATACTTTGTGGTTTCAAAGCGTGTCAAAGAAACCTTGGTTGACTAATTTTGGTTTACTCCATCCACGAAAATCGCCCTCAGCTTGGGGCGATTTTCATAGGTAAGGAGCGGGGTTATCTCTTAGCAGCGCGCTTTCGCTCATTGGCGTCAAGGTAGCGTTTGCGTAGACGTAGGGACTTTGGTGTCACTTCCAGCAGCTCATCGTCCTCGATGAAGTCGATGCATTGCTCCAGGCTAAACTGCGTAAATGGCGTCAGCTGCACCGTGCCGTCGGACGATTTGGAACGCATGTTGGTCAGGTGCTTGGCCTTGCAGACGTTGATTTCAATGTCTTCTTGGCGATTATAAATACCGACGATCATCCCGGCGTACACTTCCGTGCCAGGCCCGACCAAGAGCTCGCCACGAGCTTCGGCCGCCTGCAGAGCATACGGCGTGGTGGTGCCGGCTTCAAAGGCGATGAGTACGCCGCCGCGGGTCTTTGGCAATTTACCACCCAGCGGTTGGTAGCCGTACGGCAGGGAATTCATAATCACGGTGCCTTTGGTGGCGGTCAGCAGCACGTTGCGTAGACCGATTAACGCCCTGGTCGGCAGCACATAGGTCATACGGATAGCGCCGCTGGCTGTAGTTTCTTGCGATTTCATTTCAGCGTGGCGCACACCCAACTCCTGGCTGATTGCGCCGATGAATTCGCTGCTAATTTCGATTTGTAATTCTTCAATTGGCTCTTTTTCGACGCCGTCCTCGGTGATGGTGACCACTTGCGGGCGGCCGACTTCAAACTCAAAGCCTTCGCGCCGCATGGTCTCGATCAGAACGCTCAGGTGCAGCTCGCCGCGGCCAGACACCGTAAAGCCGATGCCGTTTTCTTCGACGCGCAGCGCCACGTTGGTTTCCAGCTCTCGCCGCAACCGGTCGCCAATTTGCCGCGAGGTGGTAAATTCGCCCTCGCGCCCTTTCATCGGGCTGGTGTTTGGGCCGAGGTACATGCTCAACGTCGGCGCTTCAATAGCGATCGCCGGCAAGGCCTCAGGCTGTTCTTTATCAGCAATCGTATCGCCAATGTGCGCTTCACTCACGCCAACCAGCGCCACAATGTCGCCAGCAAACGCCTCTCCAAGCTCTTCGCGGTTCAGCCCACGGTAACCAAAGACTTTCTCGATTCGCGCCGAGCCTGATACTTCGCCCTGTTTCATCAGGCTAACCACCAGCCCGCGCTTGACCGACCCGCGAGCGATCCGCCCAATGGCATATTTACCTTGAAAGGTATCGTACTGCAGGCTGGTCACCAGCATCTGGAAACCGCCGTCAGCCGTGACGCTCGGTGCTGGGATATCGTTGATAATCGCTTCAAAAATTGGTGTGAGATCGGCGTCTTCAGTCGGGTCAGTAGGAATCTCCCGCCACGCCTTGCCATCGCGCCCAACGGCGTAATAAATCGGATAATGCAGCTGACTATCATCGGTCGCCAACTCCAAAAATAGATCGCTTAGCTCATCTTCAACCTCGGCAATTCGCCGGGCAGGTTTATCAATTTTATTAATCACCACCACTGGCTTCAAGCCCAGTTCTAGTGCCTTGCTCAATACAAACTTCGTCTGCGGCATCGGCCCTTCCTGCGCATCGACGATCAGCAGTACACCGTCCGCCATCTGTAGCGTCCGCTCGACCTCGCCCGAAAAGTCAGCATGTCCCGGCGTGTCGATGATATTGATTTTATAATCACCGTAAAAAATCGAGGTCTGTTTGGCGGTGATGGTGATACCGCGTTCGTGCTCCTGATCGCCCGAATCCATGATCAGTTCTTGGCTCATCTCGGCCTGGTTGTCGCGAAATGTGCGCGACTGTTTGAGTAGCCCATCAACCATGGTCGTCTTGCCGTGATCGACGTGGGCAATAATGGCAATGTTTCGAATCTTGCTAGCGTCCTTCATAAAAATATGGTCTGATGTTAATCACAGACCTTCCTTTAGGGTTATTATAACACGTATGTCTGTGCTTCGTCTAATTGTTCAGGAGTAAATGTGACGGCACGCGTGATGCCATCTGGTCTTTCTTGCAGCTTAATTTTTGGTAGTTCTGGGTCATTCATTTTCTCTGTTATGCCGTTCATCACTACAAAAAGACCACAAGTAGCCAAATCTAGCTGCGTCTTACTTACGCGCAGTCCACGTGAAGGTCTACCGAATTCTGTGAGGTCTTCCCCGTAAACAGCAGGGATAGGGTGAAGTGGTGGATAGGCAAGGCCTACAGCAAGAAACGGTTCATCTGGTAAGAACGGTGTTTTGTCAGGATTCCATGACTTCCGCTCTGTCTTTAAAGGTGGATGTAATGATAAGAATTTTTCATAGCTTGACTGATGATTGCCGCTTGGAGTAACTACCAAGTGAGCTGTTGTTTTCTCTAATGTTTGAGAAAATATCGCAAACCCAGCAGGGCGAGGATTTTCGCGCTTAACTTTGTCTGGCTCTAAGATGGTTGAAGTAAATGATAATGTTTCTTGCATGGTTAGATTATAGTGCTATTTCTTTGGCTGCTTGGGCAATGGCGCGCCTGGACAGCTCCACTGTCCCCATGGTGTTTCTGAACGAGTCCAGATCATACCGCTCATACAAGACGACATGCAGGGCGCATAGCGCCAATCGTCGTGCTGGTTCAGCAACTGCCATGGTTTTTTCGGTGGTTTGCTTGAAGGGAATAATGCTCGGTAGCCTGTCAATGTTCTCGTCAAACACACCAAGGCCGAGCTCAGCGTCGTGATGCTTCTTTTCGCCAGGCATCGCCGAGCGCTGTTCTGGTGTCAGATGGCGTAAATATGTAGCGTACAAATCTTCGTGCATTCCATCCGAACTGAGGACTAAATCTATGCCGTCTGGTTCACGAGCACCAGGAATCGCCAAGCCAATGGGTACTGTAGATGATTCGTGAGGAGGCACATCAAATACGCCTACATTTACCGTAACTTTCCTAAACACTCAAAATATAATACTACAATGAGTAGAAAAAGTCAATACTCATGCATGGTATATAGTTAGTCTAGAGGTAGGCGTGTTCAACGATCTTATTGAAGCTGTAAGCAGGTGCCCCCTCCACGTAGATAGTAGGGCGTTTTGCTCTTTCTAACGAAAGAATATCGTCATTAGTGAGCGGCACTTCATTTGGTAATTGTCCAGTTATTCGTACCGTACGCATAACATCCCGCAGTACATAGCAGCCGATAGCTAAGACTTCTGGGACAATTTGCGCCTCTACGCTGCGCGTATTAAGATGATCTTTGTCGTACCATGCACGAACAACCGAGTCAATTGACTGGGCGCTCACCCCTCTGGTTATGATATCAACAATTGTATTTTCTTTGCTTCCAGTGACGGATTTTTTGCTCCCGACGATTCGCTCAACGCTGTTTTGTGCCAAACGTAGATCTTTATGAACCCCTTCTTTTCGTACGTCCATGGTATAGTGCACGGAGTCAGGACTAATAGCTACTTGTCCGATGATGCCAAGGATTACGGGAGATTGCTCAGGAAGCGTGGGCTCGGCAGCCTCTCTGTGGCGCACCTCAAACTCCACTGGAACAGGTTTTTTACGGAACCTGCCTCTTTCGATTGTCAGGGAAGAGGGTATAATCTTTTCGTCAATTACTTCAGGCATAATAGGTAACAATGGTGGGAAATACAGGGCTCGAACCTGTGACCTCACGAATGTGAATCGTGCGCTCTAGCCAACTGAGCTAATTTCCCATGCTTATATATTATACACTATTATGACGCACCTGCCAAGTAGTGGTCGCGAGCCTGCTGTTCAGTGAGAGCGGTCGTGTAGACAGAACTGTACTGCATGCTACCGGTAAAATATTTAGGTCCTTGATATTCGCTGCCGTCAGCGTTCTTCCAATACGTCAATTTGCCGCAGCCAACTTTCCAATAGCCACCATTAGGTACATTTTCGCCGGCAGTCATGGATGGATTGGTGTCTACTTGGTTGCCATCAAGGTACAGTGCTGCGCCATTTGGAGACATGGTTGCAACGACGTGATGCCACCGCCCGTCAGCATAATTTACGCCAGTACGTGAGGTGACGAGTTTAATGCCGCCGCTGTAAACACCGAATACAACGCGCCCGTCTTTATCAATATAAATATGGCGATCACTTTGTCCTCCGTAATTGTAATCACCTTCATAGAGCGAGCTAAAGCCCATCAGTCGTCCATTGCTTTTCTTGGTAGTACTAAACCAGACTTCTAGACTAAAGGTATTTGGGGCTGGGTTGACCTTTTGGTCTGCTGATGTTCCGTGAGTCAAGCAGGCATTCACTCCGTTGAACACTGAAATACGGCGGTCGTCACGCACACAACCAGTGTTTGATACGCTGGCACGGCTGGGTGATCCATCGCTCGGCGAAGGTTTGCCGTTGTTGCCATTGCCGGAGAGATCGCTCACAACAGGGTTGGCGGCATAGTCGCTATTGAGCGCCCAAGCAAAATACGGCTGAGGATTTGGACGGATCTGTGAACGGCTCCAGGTGGCTTCGGAGCACTTAAAGTAGGCGCGAGCTTGAACGTGGTTGGTGCTATTTTGTATGGTCGCGGTAAATCCTGCCAGGGAAGACAATTGTACGGTCAATAGTACCACTTCAAATAGAATAATAATGGCAAGTAACGCCATGTTACGATGTCGCTCATGAACGAGTTGTAGACCAGTAATTTCTTCTTCTGGTGGCGGCAATTTTACCAATAGCGCTATGAAGAGCGGCAACAGACACCACAACAGCGCAAACACCACGCCCGTTGGCCCAAGGGACGGTCGTGGCACGTAAATATAATGCCCCTGCGCGTCAGTTTCGGTGGCGCGAACGATGGCAGTCTGACCAGTGTGAACACGGTTGCTGTCATCATCACGAATGGGGAAAATGCCCGTGTTGACAATGTGAAGTCGCACGTCATTTTTCTGGTGTGTAGCGATGCTGAGCATGTCAGCACGAAGCCATGGGTTGAGGATCAGCGTCGCCAAAATAACCACCAATGTCCCGCCAATGATGCGAACTGGCCAACGCCAGCGCTCGCGTAGCCGTTTGATGCACGAAAGCAAATAGACGATGATCCAGCCAATTAGTAAAATCGGCGCGGCTCGCCAGACCCAACCCCACACAGGCGCAATCACCACCGCCTTGCCGATTACGTCTCGGTTAGCCACCGACAAAGAATCTTCTACGGCGTTGAGGTCACCTTTAGTGGTGTAGCTGTGGTCGTCATTGATCTTAGTTAGGCGGTGAGTGTAGACGCTGCCGCTACGATAAAACGTGATGATGTCATCTTTGTTGTAGGATTGCTGCGGCTGCGTAACGATTAGCGTCCCGACTGGTGCGGTTTCGCCCATGCTTGGCGTGGCGATGGTAAAAAAGCGAAAACCAGCCAGGTGTAGTACGAGCACTGAGCCCAAACTCAGTAGGCTCAGTGCTGCTATTACCCAAATGCTGGTTTTACTAAATCTCATTGCCCTTTAGTATATCAGATTTTACGGCTATTTATGAGATACTAGGCACTAAATTGCCAGGTGATTGGCTGTGAGATTTGGCGACCCTGGAAGCTGGAGTCGGTGTTTGCTGGAAGTGCGGCAGTAATGACCAATGTGACTGTCTCGTTTGGTGCAATTGGGTGACCAACGACTGTCTTGATATCTTGTGCTGCTGCCTGTTGGAAAGCTTCTGCAGTACCAGTCCATACTTGTGTGCCGTTAGCACGGACGGTAACGGTCATTTTGCTACACAAGTTACCGGTACCAGAGACTGATGCGCCTGGTGCATTTTCGGTTGTACAGGTGCCGCCCTTAACAGTAAAGGCGCTGGCAGCGATGCTACCCTTGTTGGTGATTTTCACCGTGGTGTCAGTGCTGCCGCCTGGAACGAGTGCTTGGCCGCCATATTTGTTGATGGTTGCACAAGTCGCACTACCACTACCTGTAGTAGTACAGGTAACTGATCCATCCTGGTTCTTTTCTTCCATGACCAGCGTACCAGTTGAAGCAGTGTTTACGCTGTTGGTAATGGTTGCAACAACACCAGCAAACGTTGGTGTCAAGCTAAACGCTACCATCAGCGTCATGATACCACCGACAACCGCCAGGCCAATACGCTGCCGCTGGAAATAATTATTTGCTTTACTCATAGTGATATAAACCCTCCTTGACTACCTAAGTGGATGTCTCGCATTATTGTTTGCCTTGGCGCGATTGTAGCACAGGCGTTTTGATATAGTCAATAAGAATTTTTATTGTTGAGATTAGTCTGTATAAATCGCTTTGTAATAAGAAAAATATCGCCATTATAGGCGATATTTTTGAATACCAATTCTGGTGCGGCAGAAAGGACTTGAACCTTCACGCCCGAAGGCACTAGCTCCTAAGGCTAGCGCGTCTACCAATTCCGCCACTGCCGCATGCAGTGATTGTAGCATATGCGCGGCCAAATTACCACCCAAATAATATTCATTTTCATTTTCGGTTGTGCTAAAATAAACGTACGATAGGAAAGGGGAATATGAATAAGGTTGCGACGTATCTAAATGGACATTTGACTGGAGAGGTTTTGGTCAATGATTTGCTATTGGATGCAGCGCAATCAGACGGTAGTGTCCTGGCGCGTCGCCCAGAGATGATCGCTCGACCGTCGAACGTCAATGATATTCGTAAAATCATGCGGTTTTGTTCGCAGTTAGCTGACAAAGGCCACATCCTTTCCGTGGTTGTGCGCGGAGCAGGCACCGACAGCAATGGCGCTGCTACTGGCGGCGGTGTTTCTTTGGATATGCAGGCATATATGTGTCATGCTAAAGGCATCGACCCAAAACAGCAATTAGTGCACATGCAAGCTGGCATGAAATACAGCGCAGTACGCGAACTGCTATCTATGCATAAAAATCTAGCATTGCCAGAAGTCTCAGCCATCGGTCAAGACGGAACCATCGGCGGGGCAATCGCTACTGGCGCGGTGGCGTCATCTGTTGGCATAACGACCTTATTCACTGACGCCATTTCTCAGATGGAAATTGTTTTAGCAAATGGTGACGTCATTCAAACTGGGCGCATCAACAAGCGCGAATTAGCAAAGAAAAAAGGTCTATCAACGCTAGAGGGCGAGATCTATCGTCAAGTGGATAACCTGCTGGAGGACAATCAGCAAATCATCGACGCCATCAAGCGCCGTGAAAAAAGCACAGCTGGATTTTGGGGAATCACCAAAGTCAAAGGCGAAGATGATTCGTTTGACCTGACACCACTGTTTGTGGGCTCTCAAGGCGCGTTGGGTATCATCAGTGAAGTGATCATGAAAGCAGAATACAGCAGCAATGATGCAACGGTCATCACTGCAACATTTGGTGACATGTCTGAGGCGCAAGCGGCAGTTGACGAAGCCTTGAAACACAAAGTTTCCAAAGTTGACATCATCGACGGGCGAATCATCGCGCGGGCCGCGAGCGAGGGCAAGAAATTCTCCTGGGCGCCACGTGAGGCGTTCAAAGGCGCCGCAGTTGTCGTCAGTATGAGTGAATTCTCCGACAGGGCTCGTGGTCGCGCGGCCAAGAAGTTGGCTCGAAAACTAGAAAATATTCATCCAGTTGGACTGATGGTTCATGACATCAAAACCCAAGAAGTTGCTTCACTCTACACTCCGCTGTCATTCATGTTGCATTCAACCGAAGAGCATGCAACATACCCGGCAGTATTTTCAGGACTGTGGCTACCGCTGGAACGATTGGACGGATTTTTGAGCGAACTACGCAAAGTAGAAGCTGAGACCAAGCTGGCGCTGCCAGTTGTTGTGGATGCGGTCAATGGCTATGTTGACCTACTGCCAGTCTTCAATTTACACAAAGTGAGCGAACGCCGCGCACTGTTGAAGTTGATCCCAGAAATTGCCAAAATAGTTGCCGAAAGCCGTGGCAATGTCGCTGGTCGTTACGGTGATGGTCGCCTGAAAGCTGGCTTGATGCAAGCAACCGTCTCACCAGAAGAAACGGCTATTTATTCTCAAATCAAACACATTTTCGACCCAGCAAACATTTTGATGCCCGACATCAAGAAAGAAGTCCCAGCCAAAGAACTGGCTGACGAACTGAACTTGTGGTGCCGCACGAAGTCATAGGCTCAAATCTCTTGCGCATCAGCCATTGGTGTCGTATAATTAGCTGTGCAATCCAAACCATGCGCGGATGTGGCGGAATTGGTAGACGCGCTAGCTTCAGGTGCTAGTGTTCGCAAGAACGTGGAGGTTCAAGTCCTCTCATCCGTACCAGAGATCATCACCAGCTTCGGCTGGTTTTTATTTACACATATCTCTCATCGCCAACTTCTGAGACGTTATTCAGCATGGCTTCAAAGGCCTGAGCGTTCTTTTCCCAGATGTCACCGTCTGTACTGATGGCAATAAACCGCGCCAGTCCATCATTTTTACCAACAGTCAGGCGAGCTTTAGTGACGAACGTCGCTCTGCCGACCTCGCAGCTGATCGTTATGTAGACGATTCCCACTGTATTGCCGTATTCTTTGTGATCTATGACTTGAGTAGAAGAGGGGTCTGTGGTGCACTCAATGGTAGTACTATTCTTCAGTGTCTGCTCAAGCGTTTTTCTGATGTGCTGTTCTGTCATCAGCGACCTTCGCAGCCTGTTATATATCTGGGTTGAGGCGTTGGCTGGGGCGACAGGCTCACGACTTTGTGACAGATACACTAATGATTCTGACTTATTGTCTTTGAGCTTTTTATCACCAAAACCCGAATAGACGTAATCATCCGTTTCATAACTCAAATTATTGATTCGCTTCCACTGCTTGGGCCGCTGCCAAGAGGTTTGTCCGGTTTTTTCTTGGACAAGATCTTTGACAGAGACAAATCCGTCCATGTACACCAAATAACTAAAGGA
The DNA here is from genome assembly GCA_905372835.1 of Candidatus Saccharimonadota bacterium. Lineage (GTDB taxonomy): Bacteria > Patescibacteriota > Saccharimonadia > Saccharimonadales > Saccharimonadaceae > Nanosynbacter. The sequence continues at coordinate 477,145 of CAJPQK010000001.1, forward strand.
CAGAAAAGCACTAATGATAGGGTAGAACCAGAATTTTTTGACATAGCTAACTTTACGCATAACGGTTATGTTTATCATAACATAGTATTTGCACTAAGTTTTGGTGATTGCGCTAACTACAAGAAAATCACCCCGGGCTAGGGTGATTTTAGTAACGTAAAATTCAGGGTCTACATGACAGGCAATCGTAAAAGAACAATTGCCTGTCATGTAGACTATGGCTTAGGGGATGGGGATGCAGATGACGAGCAGTTGCCCGTCGTCGAGTTTCACCTCCTCTGCTATATAGAGGAGGTGAAGGAGGTGGTCTTCCATATCACTCTTCAGGGCCTGATATAGTGACAGATCCTCTTTGGATAGGGCGATATGCCTTTGGATGAAGCGATCGACCGCTTCAAACGCTATCACGACGTCATTGATGTCGTCAGTGATATCACCTGTGGAGACATGATTCTCGACATATGTCTCCAAATCTTCTATGTGCTCGGTGCAGCCCCTAATAAGGTAGATGAACCGCCTAATTCGGGGTATTGAAGCACACCCCTGCTTGCATACTAGATTGACAATTTTATGCCACGTTTCATCAAGGTTGATAACTTCGCGGGCAATGTCATCTGATGACATGATACTCTCCTCATCTTCAATTCTCATCCCTGCGGGTTGCAGCTAAGTATTGTTCTCTTTACAATACAAGATGAGATTTTGTCTTTTGTTTGATGATTTTGCTACAATAACAGAGATGGAAGATACGCGAAATGTGATTGATAAGTTCAAAGGTCGGAGCGAGGCGGATATTGTGAAGGAACTGGACGCCAAAGATCACGGCTTGGTGATTGCTCTGGAGAATACCGAGCGGGATTTTAACATGGGGACGATTGTCAGGAGTGCCAATGCGTTTGGGGTGCGGCAGATTTATGTTATCGGCAGGCGGCAATGGAACAAGCGCGGCGCCATGATGACGGATAAATATCTACATGTGCAGTATGTCGGTTCGACGGCGGAGTTTGCTCGGTTAATACGGGCTGAAAACAGAGAAATTATTGCGATTGATAATATCCCGGGTAGTGTCAACATGTCGGAGACGGCCTTGCCGGAGCGTGCGGTGCTGGTGTTTGGACAGGAAGGGCCAGGGATCTCTGAGGAGATGGCACAGGCGGCGGACAAGATAGTGGCCATTGAACAGTTTGGCTCCACCCGCTCCATCAATGTCGGCGCGGCAGCGACTGTAGCGATGTATTGCTGGCTGCAACAGTATGTGTTAAGGTGACAGTCTGCTGTGGATTAGCTATTACCAGTCCAGCTTTTGCTTCACCGCTGCCAGGTAATAATGATAATAACTATTCGGATCTGGAACGGAAAACGATTCATTCATCTCATCATTCTCACGAACTTCTATATACTTATCGTCGGTATACGGCTTGACGAGGTTGGTGAATTCAAATTCATATTCTCCGGAAATCTGTTTGAGCTCTACACTCTGATTAGTAGGGTCGGGATAATCAGTCATTACTAGCGCGAAGAAGGATCCGTTTTTATCAGCAAACAGATGAAATGTCGTATCAGGACAGAGTGGCACAAGCGACGCCAGCTGGCGAACATACGACGCATCATTGATAATTGGAAAAGCCTCATTGATTATTTCCGGAAATAGGATATTTGAATAATTATTCATACAGCAACCTTAATTATATCAAGAAAAGTGGACAGTTTTATGACTTATCCAGGTCTGTTGGCCTAATATAGGCCGGTCAGATAGACGTCTAATCTCAGATCGTTGCCATTCAGGGTTGTGAATCTGTTGTCTATTATGGTATTACCTCCTTCATCAGCGGGTAGTCGCCAGTAGACGATATTTTCACCAAGTGGACCCCCGTGGCTTTTACGTGGCCATGCCCAGTACCATCCGGTTTTAAACTACCGCCGTAATAGACATTAATCATACCTCCTAAGCGTTGGACGAGAGCTTCCCTTCCATCAAACCAGCCGAGCTGTTTCATGATAACTCCTCTTGGAGTCGGGCGGAGAAATATTCTCCGCGAAGTGGGGCGTCTCCAGCCTGGTGGCTCCAGGCGAGACGCCAGCCTCTGCATGTGCAAAAGCTGATATATATCAATTATTCGCGTGCTTGTCAACAAATACGTTTACAAACAGTCTCACGTGTCCTATAATTAACCCATGATTTCGCCTAAATTCCATCATCCGCATGTGTTGCCGAGGTAGAACTCTGATTTTTTGATTGTCCACGCCGAGTTCTGCCTCGGCGTTTTTGATTGATATATATAAGAAATAATGACATAATGGAACTAACATGAGCAGTTTATCAACACAAAGTTACAAAGGTTCGCGAGACTATTTCCCGGAAGAAAAACGTCTGCAAAATTATATTTTTAACGTGTGGCGTAAAACCATCGAAAGTTTTGGCTATGAAGAATACGGCGCTCCATTGCTGGAGCCCATGGATATCTATCTGGCAAAGTCAGGTCAGGAACTAGCAGGTGAGCAGACCTACGCGTTTGAAGACCGTGGTGGACGCAAGGTGACCATCCGACCAGAGATGACGCCGTCAATTTCCCGCATGGTGGCAGCCAGACGACACGAATTTGCGGTGCCAGCACGCCTGTATTCGATCGCAAATTTCATGCGCTATGAACGCCCACAGCGCGGGCGAGAGCGTGAGTTTTGGCAGCTAAACGCCGACCTGTTCGGTGTGGACAGCCCCATGGCCGATGCCGAAATCATTGAGATGAGTTACCGTTCGGTGCTGAACTTTGGCGCGCGCCCCGACATGTTTACAGTGCGAGTGAACGATCGCCAATTGGTCAATCAACTCCTTGGTCAATTCCTGGGGTTGGATGTCATCGGCGCCAATATGATGACCAAGCTGCTTGATAAGAAAAATAAGATTCCGCCAGAAACTTTCAAACAGCAAGCCATAGAAATTTTTGGTGCTGAGGGTTCGCGTGAAGGCTTACCGAAGTTGGCTCAGATGATTAGCATGAAGAGTGTTGATGATTTGCCGCCTGAGCTGAGTGATAGTCCAAGCGTCCAGCAGATACGCACGGTCATGGACCTGTTGCGACAAAAAGGCGTGACTAATGCGGTATTTGACGTGACGCTGATGAGGGGCCTGGACTATTACACAGGCACAGTCTTTGAGTTCTTTGATAATGCTCCAGAGAATAATCGCGCTATGTTTGGCGGTGGTCGGTACGATGGGCTTGTCGGATTGTTTGGCGTTGAGCCAATGGCGACAGTTGGTGTCGGTATGGGTGCAACGACCATGCAGGTGTTTTTGGAAGTCCACGGTTTACTACCAGAGCTGGCCACGCACACCGATGTGTATATCATCCCGATCAGCCCAGAGGTCATGAGTGGTGCAGATGCACTTGCCAGGAAATTGCGATCCGAGGGGGTGTTTGCTGAACTCGACATCACGGGTCGCAAGATTGACAAGCAGCTAAAAGCTGCCCTGAAAAAGCAAGTGCCGTTTGCGGTGTTCGTCGGGCCAGAAGAATTAGAATCAGAAACGTACACCGTGAAAAACTTGGTTGAATCAACTGAACAAAAAGTCAATTTCACTCGCATGATTAGCGTGGTGACTGATCACCGATATGACGGCGACGAAGACGCGTTATTTGAGGCTTAGCCCCATATCTGTTATAATCAACAGATATGAAGACGACTGTAAAGAAACTATCAGATACTAAAGTAGAATTGACCATTTCACTTGGCAGCGAAGAATTGTCGGCTGCTGAACAAGTAGCTCTCACTAAAATGGCGAGTGACTTGAAAGTGCCAGGCTTCCGCAAGGGCAAAGTTCCTGTCAGTGTTGCTGCAAAACACGTTAATCCAGCAGCGTTGCAAGAGCAGACGTTGGACAACGCCCTGAGCAAGGCGGTGGCTGAAGCTTTCATGGCAGAAAAAATCCAAGCTTTGGACCGTCCAGCTGTTGATGTGAAGAAGTTTGTGCCAGGTCAGGAATTGGAGTTTACTGCAGAAGTAGAAATCATTCCACCGGTAAAATTGGGCAATTACAAGAAATTGAAAGCCAAGCGGCAAGCCGTCAAAGTTGAGGACAAAGAAGTAGAGGAAATCATCACTCGGATGCGTGAAAACTTTACTGAAAAAACGGAAGTTAAGCGCGCTGCCAAAGAAGGTGATGAAGCGGTCATCGACTTTACTGGCAAAAAAGATGATGTACCGTTTGATGGCGGCGCAGCAAAAGACTTTGCACTGAAACTTGGCTCTGGCCAATTTATCCCTGGCTTTGAAGAGGGTGTTGTTGGTCACAAAGCTGGCGAAACATTTGATCTGAAATTGACGTTCCCGAAAGATTACCACGCCAAGGAACTGGCTGGTGCCGACGTTGTCTTTACGGTGACCTTGCACAAGGTCAATGAATTGTCACTGCCTGAAGTGAACGACGAGTTTGCTGCCAAGTGTGGTCCATTTACTTTAATAGATGAATTTAAGGCCGATATCAAGCGTGAGATTACCAATCAGAAAGAGCGTGAAGCTGACGAAAAATTGAAAGATGATTTGGTAGGAGAGTTGGCGGAAGCTTCCAAGGTGGCGCTGCCTGAGCTGTTGATTGACGATCAGATTCGGTCAATTGAGCAAGATTTAATGCAGAACTTGATGTACCGTGGATTGACACTGGACAGTTACTTGCAGACGCAAAAGTTTACGGACAAGGACGATTGGCGAGCCAAAGAAGCCCGTCCTGCGGCCGAAAAACGCGTCAAGGCTGGATTAGTTTTGGCGGAATTGTCCAAGGAACTGGGCGTAGAGGTTTCTCACGAAGAACTATCCGCACAGATTGAGGCTATGAAACAGCAGTATGGTAAAGATCCAAAAATAGCTGAACGCTTCAGTGACCCAAATGTTCACCGCGATATCGCAAATCGTATGATTACGGACAAAACGGTCGAACAGCTGATAGAACTGAACAAATAGTCCCTCAGGGTAGCTCTGGCGACAGCTATACCACTTCTGCTGGTATTGACAAAAATGCCTTTATGGTGTAAAATAGCACTCAGTTATGTGTGAACGTCACGAAGGTCATACCTCAACCATTCTCCAGTGCGGTTCAGAACCAGAACAGCAACCGTTACTAGAGCGAGTCAGGATGTCTCGCCGTCGTTTTTTGGGACTTTCTGCGGCGGTTGGTGCCGGTGTTGGATTAGTGGGGAGTGCAGGATATCAGCTTGGAGCTCGATATGGAGGGGAGCCTTCTCGACCCAAGCCACAGGAGGCTGCTAGTTCATTGCCGCCATATGATATCACTCTTGGCTCGGTTATTTTGCAGCCCAAGGGCCACAGTAACCACAGAATTACTAGTGATATCGTAAAGGAGATTCAGCAGCAAACAGAATGGATAACTGACACGACTGCTGGAGCTTATACATTTACGAAAACACCTCATTGGATAGATGAGACCCCTCCTGATCTTCCTGATGGGGTTTTTTCTGATAAATTAATAGAGGAGATTGCTCGATCTCATCATGAAAAGAAGGCACTGGGGCGTAACGCCATTATTGCCGTGATGATCAACGGTGGCGATACAGAGGGAAAAAATTATGGTGGCCTGGCATTCCAGAAGCCTGACGACGCAAATGGGTCATATTTCCCGTGGTTTACTGCTAATTACAACCGTGCTCCTAGTAGTATTATTGCGCATGAAGCAGGTCATTTATTGGGTCCAGAGTTAGGCAAAGGACTGGGGCATCAATTGTTGATGCCAAACCAAATCCAAGGCGAGGACGGAGAGCTACGCACAGCGTGCGCGTTTGATACCATACAGAACCTCTTGCACGCTGGTTTTGATCTGGAGAGAGTACCGGGAGAACCTTCTCGAGTACAGCAGTATGCTTCACCGTTCAGTGTTATGGGACGACCAGATCTATTCGAAAAGAGCGCCGGTATTATTTCCAACACTTCCAATCTTTCTAAGAATTCCAGACTGCTATTTTCGCCACCAGAGCTAAAACACCTTGATCCACGCCGTAAAGTTAATGGCTTTGAGGGCCACTCGGAGACAGTACGGTACTCATTGTCTCAAGAATTTGATGAGCGACTAGGAGTAGTCATGCCATTACCGGCTGATCATGTATTGAAGAAGATCTTGCCAGATATAGAAAATATTTTCTTTGGACCAATTTGCGGACCACTGTTCGACGAACAAGGAAACAAAATCGAGCATCCTATCCAGAAGATTGGTGTATTTGCCACCTGGAAAGACAACCGTGGCACAGCATTGCTCGAAACGAGCCCGTTTAACCTAATTGATTATACTTCTCAAACGGAATCGGTGAATTATGCAGACGAACAGCTGGACCTACTGGTTACTTCTGGATACATTCAGGGCCGTGTCTATATCGAATTTAAGAAGCTGAGCAGCTCAGCAGGGCAAAGTATCTTTGAAGCCGAGTATCAGCGAGTAGATGAACGTAACCAACAGATTATGAATAAGTAGTTAGTGTATTCGGTAATTATTCCATAGCTTCCAAGAGCTAATGAGTATTTGGTATACTAGTTGTAGCTAAAGGGAGTAGGGAAATATGAGGCAGTATCTAGACGCGTTACAGCAGGTTCGCGACAGCGGCGTGAAAAAAGGTGACCGCACTGGCACGGGAACGACGGAAGTGTTTGGCGTGCAGGCGCGGTATGATTTGGCGGATGGCTTTCCGGCTATGACTACTAAGAAGTTGTATTTTACCAGTGTGGCGCACGAGCTGCTGTGGTTTCTCAAAGGCACGGGTAATATTGAATATCTAGCACAAAACGGCGTGCACATCTGGGACGAGTGGCCGTACAAGAATTATTTGGAGAAAACCGGCCAAAGCATTCCAGAAATCAATGGCGAGGAGTGGCGCGCTGGCATGAAAACATTTATCGGTAAAATTGCGACTGATCACGCCTTTGCCGAGGAGTGGGGTGATTTGGGGCCAGTTTACGGCGTGCAGTGGCGCAAATGGCCGGACGGCAAGGGCGGGACGATTGACCAAATCCAAAATGCTATCGACATGATACAGAATAATCCGACGTCGCGGCGCAACATCGTTAGTGCTTGGAATGTGGCGGAAATTGACGATATCGCCCGAGCCGGTGGACTGCCGCCGTGCCACACTATGTTCCAATTCAATGTGCGGCCGGGCGGGGACGGCGAGAAAGATAAGCTGGATTTGGCGCTGACGCAGCGTTCGGCGGATATGTTCCTTGGCGTGCCGTTTAATATCGCTAGCTACGCGCTACTACTGTCGATGATCGCTCAGGTGACGGATAAACAGCCGGGTGAATTCGTCCATACCCTAAATAGCGCGCATATTTATAACAATCACCGCGCGCAGGTTGACGAGCAACTGTCGCGTCGTCCACTACCGCTGCCAAAGCTGTGGCTGAATCCTGACATCAAGAACATTGACGATTTCACCATTGACGATATTCGCCTAGAGGGCTATGAGCATCACCCACCGATTAAGGCACCGATTGCGGTGTAAGACACTGTCATGCCACGGGTTTTCGCTGGTAAATTACAAAGTCAAAAGCGTAGGCGTTGGCTTCGTCTGCTGGGTGATGGACGCGGTCAGTCTCTTCCCAAGCGGTCATGTCCAGCTCTGGGAAAAAGGTGTCAGCGTCTGAAAATGTAGCGTCCATCTCGGTGGCGTAAATGGTGTCAATCTCTGGCGCGTTCAAAGCATCGCTATAGACCTGTGCACCACCGATGATGAAGGTTTTGTAACGAGCTAGCGCTAGGGCGCTTTCTAAATTCACAGCCGTGAGGACGCCTTTGACGCCTGTTGGCCGCGAGGAAATGACGATGTTTTCGCGATCTGGTAGCGGGCGAGAGCCAATTGATTCAAAGGTTTTTCGACCCATGATGACATCACCGCCTTTGGTCAGCCGCTTGAAATGTGCCAAATCTGCTGGCAAGCTGCGACCCCACGGTAAATCACCGCCTCGCCCGATGGCGCGGTTGGTATCATAGGCAACGATGATGGCTTTCTCCATATATTCAGTGTATCATGAGGCGCCGGCTATATGCTATAATATAGTTCATGAATAAAGTAAATAGCTACTTGGTACCAACTGTTATCGAAAAATCTTCTGACGGCGAACGAGCGTTTGATATTTATTCACGCCTTTTGAACGAGCGAATAATTTTTCTGGGTGAGGAAGTAAATGAGCACACCGCCAACATTGTGGTGGCGCAGCTGCTGCACTTGGCTCAGGTTGACCCAGAGGCTGACATCTCGCTGTACATCAATAGCCCTGGTGGTAGCGTGTATGACGGTTTAGCGATTTACGACACCATGAATTTCATCAAGCCTGACGTCGCGACCTACGGCATCGGTTTGCAAGCTAGTATGGGCGCATTCTTACTCTCAAGCGGTGCCAAGGGCAAGCGATTTTGCTTGCCGCACGCCAAAGTGATGATCCATCAGCCATCGTCAGGTACGCGTGGTAAGGTGACTGACATGGAAATTGACCTGAAAGAGACGCTGGAGATGAAGGAAATGCTGGCAAAAATCATGGCCAAAAACACTGGTCAAAAGCTCGCCAAAATCAAAGCTGATATGGAGCGCGACTACTGGATGAAGCCAGAAGAAGCAGCGGCGTACGGCCTGATTGATGCGGTGATTAAGAAAGCTTAACTCATATCTCACGAATATCATCAAAGCGCGCGCCAGCACCGTAAAAACCAGCTTGAGCAACAAGGTTGCGCAGATTATCAGCGTTTCGCGGCATGGTTGAACAGCGTTGCCAGGTTGCTGACGCTTCGCTATAGATATCATAAATGCGTTGACTGAAGTCTCTGTTGAGCATTACTATTGCCTGATAGCCCATTTTCATGGCTCTGGTTTGGCCGTCCAAATAGTTTTTGTAGCTTGGATCGATTTCGCTTAGCGGCGCTGTGCCCTCAGCGGTTTGAACAGGCGGATCGATCAGCCGCGCCTTCAGGGCTGGCAGCCCAATGGCGATGCGCCCCATATCTAACGCCATACCTTGCTGTGCGGTACTATCTTTTTCTATTTCTACCTGAGGCGCTACTAGCATGAAATTGCGGGACTTTGAACAGTATGAGGTCAATGGGTCGAGAAACTCGGGGAAGTCGCCTTTCATCTCGCCAAATTGGCTACGGAGATCTGCTTGACGTGCTCGCTGATAGATTTGCCGCTGATGATAGCCAATAGTCTCTAATATTCTCCTGAAGGCAGCGTCGCCACCACTAAAAGCAAAGCGAAAGTCTGAATCGATACCGTACATGCGGTCACGAGGATGGACAGGGTGAGCCAGGAAGATTCCGTCACTAAAATGCCCACCACCAGTCAGTGCTTGCTTGGTAGCGGTTTGCAATAGTTCAAGTTGCAGTCGATGCACTGGTTGCGCCCAGTGCTCTGTTGGCAAAATACTGTAGCCAGCGGCAAAGCGACGAGCAAAATCTTGATCTGTGATTTCTAGCATCATGTGGTCATTGATGCGGAAGAGAGACTTGGGATCTTGGAGCTGATCTTCATATTGCATGATACCCATTGGCCAGCCTGACCAGCGCAAAACTTCGCGCATACCGTAGTCAACTCTATCGACACACAAAGCCGGTGATGGGCACTCCACCCAGTCTTCTGTCTCAGGGAAAACGGTTTCTTCCAGGGTTAGACCATAGTCGGCTAATGTTTCATCGATACCAAACGTCTCCAGTAACGCCCTCAAATCTTGGTCGTGGAGATTTTCTCCACCTTGGATACCTTGGAAAATCCAGTCTCCCAAGTGTGAGAAAGCTGTCTGTCCAACGTCAGAAAACAGCGTTCGCAGCTCCAACACGGTCCGCTGTCGGTCATCAAATCGATCATCACCTTCGGTCATTTTTCGCACAAAAGCCAAGCTTCCCCAAATGTGTTGCCACCGGGAAAAGAGGGTTGTGTTGGGCACCGTAGAGAACGATGGCGGCAATGTCAGTTGCTCGACTGCTTGCAGTCTGCGAAACAGTGGTGAACGTGCCAGTTCCATGAGTAGTGAATCGTACGGTTGTCGGTCACCAATTGAACAGTCTCCCCATACTGCGTCATGAATTACCATCGAGTTGTCCTCCAACTCATAGGATGGCATGTGTAGTGAACCCATGATGGTCTCGCCTGGATCACTCGGATACCCCGGCATGATGTCTTCTCTGAGGTACAGTTTGTCTGACATACTCTTAGTATAAGATGTTTATAAGCGTCGCCCAAGCATGAGCGATACGTTAGAAAAGGAGCGGTCTATTATTTTTCGGTTGCTGCTTGGCCTGGGCTGAACATCATGACGCCTTTACCAGTCCTTGGGTCGTAATTAAAGACGGCGGCTCGCCCCAGTTTTCTCGGCTCTGCGTCCGGACCTAGGTCTGCTGATATTTCTGCCGCATTGCCGATGATGTGGGACCGGCTAGTATCGCCTTCCTGAGGTGAACATTTGTCAATGGTAATAGCGACTATTCTGTGTGGAGGTACGGGAATTTCATCAGGGGCGCTGGGTGTCTCAACCTCTCTGATAATCCCTTGAGGGTCAGCGACCACAAAAGAAGTCTCCCATTTTGAGCTTTCGCCTTTGCCAGTGGTTTTTGTGCTGAGGCCTAGCTCATTTGGTCCGAAAATAACTGGTAAGCGCGTTAAACTGTCTTTACGATCCATGTATTTCTCCTTGTCTCTCACTATTAACAATTTGATCAAATACTTTTTATATCATAACAAAAAAGTGTTGATATGTCAATGATATGATGTTGCTATGACGTATATTTGAGGGTAAAAATCAGTATATGATGCTTATGTCAGACGTGCTATACTTTTAACAGATACTGAGGAAAACGGAGGAAACATGGTTTATCGGCGACGGTCGACAGAGCAGCGCTATGTCAAATATCGAAAAATGATGAAACAGCAGGCAGCACCTGGGTGTAATTTTTGCCAATTTAGTCCAGAGGATAAGCAGGTGCGAGTGGCGCACGAGCATTTTTTGGTGACAGACAATCTGTTTCCATATGAGATTTGGGACAGTCATGAAGTCGCTGACCACATCATGGTCGTCCCCAGGCGTCATGTTGAAGGCATCTACCAGCTGAATAAGACAGAGCGAGCTGAGTTGATGGATGTGATCGCTGAGTACGAAGAGCAGGGATATTCCGTTTACGCCCGCGCTCCAGAAAATAAACAAAAATCCGTCGCTCATCAACACACCCACCTTATCAAAACGCATGGCAAACCAAAAAACATGTTATTCACTAGTGTTAAACCGTATATTTTGTGGAGTAAATAAATATGACTGTTTATAGCAACATCGAGATTCGCCAAGCCATCAACGACGACATCATCGTCTGTCAGCCGTTCAATCCAGACCACGTGGCAGAAGCCAGTTTGGACTTTACGTTGGGTCACTACTACTATAAGCAAGAATTTGAGGGCGAATATCGCGTCTACAATCCCTTTGACGCGGCTTATGTCGCCAAATATTTCAAGGGTCCGCTCAAAGCCATGCCGCACGCTGAATGGTGCAAGGAGCATGATGCAACGCCGTTTCAGAATATTCCACCAGACCACCCAATCATTGTGCTGCGTCCTGGGGAGCGAATCTTGGCGCACACGCACGAATTTGTGGGCATTCGTGCACAGGGCGGTGCAGCGCAGGTGCTGAGCCGCAGTTCGTGGGGGCGCAATGGCGTGGCGGTTTGCTTTGACGCTGGCTGGATTGACCCAGGGTATATCAATCGGATTACGCTGGAAATCTATAACCTTAACATGCACGAAAGTGTCGTGTTGCCGGTTGGCGAACGCATTGGTCAAATGATTTTTCACAAAACTGGGCCAGTTGAAGGCGGCTATGGCTCTGGCGCGCGTAAGGTCAGTGATAAATATCAGACAGGGAACGATTTAGAGGAAATCATCGCCAGCTGGCGACCGGAGATGCTACTACCAAAGACGTACCGTGACAGCCGTAAATCTCCAGTGCCAATTGACGGCTTGAGTCAGGGGCTGCTGTGATGGAACGCTCGGGCGCCGCGGGAGTTTACATCGTCATTGAGGGCAATGACGGCACCGGTAAATCCACGCAAGTAGATATGTTGGCAGCGTGGCTCAGAGAACGCGGCCGTGAAGTTGTTGTTGTCGAGGAGCCAGGCAGTGATGATGAGGCTAAAACCACGCCAGTCGCCAATGAATATCGGAGAGTTTTGAAAGACGATCGGTTCAAGCTGGATCCAGAGGTTAATGTGCTCTTGTTCAGTGCGGCGCGGCGTGAATTGTGGTTTCATAAAATTGAGCCAGCCTTACAGCGTGGTGCGGTGGTATTGAGCTCCAGGAATTACGTGTCAACCTTGGTGTATCAGGGCTATGGCGAGGGTGTGGCAGAGGACGCCATCATCAATATGACCAAACGTTTCACTCATGAGTGGTACATGAACCCTGACTTTGTGGTGGTGCTATTTGCGGATGACCAAACCAGACAGCAGCGCATCGCCGAGCGTGGTACGACAGAGGCGGTTGATAGTTTTGAGTCACGCGATGACGCCTTCCAAAAGAAGATCAATGATGGCTACCAAACTGTTGCCCGGACGCACGATATTCCACTGATTTTGGCTGAGCGTTCGCCGACTGACGTACATCAGCAAATTCTTCAAGAAATCTCCAAAAATAATATTGATTTTTGACCTGGTTTCGTGCATACTGATAGTTAGAGAAGTAGTGTATTCACGACAGGGAGAAACAAAACGAACAGGCACATCGCTTTTGTTGCAGTCGTGAATTAGGGATCTTCCGGCCGTGATCACTAAATTAAACTAAAGCGAGGAGTTCATACCTGTGGCAAAACAACAGTCCACGGATGGCGGACGCGTGTTCTTCACCTCTGAAGACAGCTCGTTGCCGCTGCCAAACCTGATCGCTCATCAAGAAGATTCTTGGCGTTGGTTCGTCGAGGATGGTTTGAGCGAAATCTTTTCAGAAATTAACCCAATTGACGACTATACTGGTCAGAAATTGTCATTGCGATTTGGTGCGTATCGATTTGACGAACCAAAGACCACCGACCAGTTCGCCAAGGAAAACAATGTGACGTTTGAAGCGCCACTGCACGCAACTGTCGAATTGACCAACAAAGTCACGGGCGAAGTTAAAGAGCAGGAAATCTACCTTGGTGATTATCCATGGATGACCGAGCGTGGCACCTTTATTATCAATGGTACGGAGCGTGTGGTAGTCAGCCAGCTGATTCGCTCGGCTGGTGTATTCTTTACGGCCGACACCGTGGCTGGTCGTAACTATTACGGTGCCAAGATGATTCCGGGCCGCGGTGCATGGCTGGAGTTTGAGACCGCGCCAAATGGTACGATTTACGTCAAGATTGACCGTCGTCGCAAATTGCCAGTGACGACGTTGCTGCGTGCTTTGGGTCATCCAAAAACGTCAGAAATTCGTGAACTATTTGCTGACATTGACACTGGTGAGACCAGCTACATCCAAGAAACTTTGGACAAGGACACAACTCGTGGTGCCAATGAAGCGCTGATTGAAGTGTATCGTCGTCTCCGGCCGGGTGATTTGGCGACGGTTGACAATGCGCGCCAGATGATTGAGCGAATGTTCTTTGATTTTAAGCGATTTGATTATTCTCGCGTCGGTCGGTATAAGCTCAATCAACGTTTGGGCTTGGACGTTGCCAACACTGCTGAAAACCGTATTTTCCAGATGAGTGACTTGGTGGCCATCATTCGCGAAATCATTCGCCTCAACAACACCCAAGAGCCAGCTGATGACATCGACTCATTGAGCAACCGCCGGGTGAAGCTGGTTGGTGAATTGGTCGCTCGTCAGTTCCGTGTTGGTATGCTCAGGATGCAGCGCAACGCCATGGACCGCATGAGCGTGGCAGACATGGAAGGTGTAACACCAAGCCAACTGATCAATGCTCGCCCAGTGGTGGCAGCAGTTCGTGAATTCTTCACTAGCTCACAGCTCAGTCAGTTGATGGATGAGGTTAACCCACTGTCTGAATTGAGCCACAAGCGTCGTTTGAGCTCAATGGGTCCTGGTGGTTTGAGCCGTGAACGTGCTGGTTTTGACGTTCGTGACGCTCACCCAACGCACTATGGTCGTATCTGTTCGGTGGAGACGCCAGAAGGTGCTAACGTTGGTTTGGTGCTGAACCTCGCTACTTACGCACGGGTGAATGAATATGGCTTCATCGAAACGCCATACCTCAAGGTTGTCAACGGCCGTGTGACTGACGATGTTGTTTACTTGGATGCGGCGCAAGAAGCAGCTGAAGTGATCGCTGATGCTGGTGCTGTTTTGAACGAAGACGGTACGTTCCGTGACGAGCGTGTGTCAGCTCGTAACAACATGCAGCCATCTCAGGTTGATGCTGATCAAGTTACCTACATGGACGCTGCACACAAGCAGATTTTGGGATCAACTGCAGCCTTGGTTCCGTTCATCGAAAAGAACCGTATCGACCGTAGCTTGACTGGCTCAAACATGCAGCGCCAGGCAGTACCGCTGCTCACACCAGAACCAGCAACTGTTGGTACGGGCGTCGAAAAGTCCATTGCTGCAAACAGTGGTCACTTAACCTTGGCGTCAGGTGACGGTGAAGTAGTCAAAGCTGATGCAAATGAAATTCATGTCAAATACAGCGACGGCGTCAAAGTATATGAACTCCGCCATTTCGTCAAAAACAATGACGACCGCTGCTACAACCAAAAAGTTCGCGTCAAGCGCGGCGATAAGGTGAAGCAGGGCGATGTCCTGATCGAAGGCGCTTCAGTTGCAGAAGGCGAAATTGCACTGGGACGCAACCTGTTGGTGGCCTTTATGCCATGGGGTGGCTACAACATGGAAGACGCGGTAATTTTGTCTAACCGATTGGTACAAGACGACACACTGACATCCATCAACATCAAAGACTACAATGTTGAAGTTCGTGAAACCAAATTGGGCCCAGAGATTGTTACCCGCGACATTCCAAACGTTTCTGAGGAAAGTCTGCGTCACTTGGACGAAAACGGTATTGTCCAAATTGGTTCTGAAGTCAAGGCCGGTGACGTTTTGGTCGGTAAGATTACACCAAAGGGTGAGCAGGAACTCAGTTCTGAGGAGCGCTTGCTTCGCGCCATTTTCGGTGAAAAAGCCAAGGACGTTCGCGACACTTCACAGCGCATGAACAATGCAGGTGGCGGTAAAGTTGTTGGCGTCAAGATCTTTAGCCGCGAAAATGGCCATGACCTCAAGGCTGGTGTCTTGATGCAGATTCAAATCTTTGTAGCCCAGCTCCGCAAGATTGGTGTTGGTGACAAGATGGCTGGTCGTCACGGTAATAAGGGTGTGGTCGCTAAGGTTCTGCCAGTTGAAGACATGCCGTTCATGGAAGACGGTACGCCGATTGACGTAATTTTGAACCCACTCGGTGTGCCAAGCCGTATGAACCTCGGTCAGTTGTTTGAAACGCACCTTGGTATGGCAGCACGAGCATTGGGTTACCGTGTGGCGACACCATCGTTTAACGGTGTGTCATCAGCAACAATTTCTGATGAACTAGAAAAAGCAGGGCTAGCACGCGACGGTAAGAGTCAATTGTTTGATGGTCGAACCGGTGAAGCCTTTGAAGAGCGCACCACGGTCGGTGTGATGCACATGATCAAATTGCACCACATGGTTTCTGACAAGATTCACGCCCGCTCAACTGGTCCATACACCATGGTGACTCAGCAGCCACTCGGTGGTAAAGCACAGAACGGTGGTCAGCGCTTTGGTGAGATGGAGGTCTGGGCGCTGGAAGCCTACGGTGCTGCCGCAACCTTGCAGGAAATGCTAACCATCAAGTCTGACGACGTCTATGGCCGTGCCAAGGCATACGAATCAATCATCAAAGACGAACCAATCGTCGGTCCAAAGCTCCCAGAATCCTTCAACGTGTTGGTTAAGGAGCTCCAGGGATTGGGTCTGAAGGTTGACTTGGTGGATGATGAGGCTGTCGTTGACGCTGAGCATGTGATCGCGTCCAGTGGACCTGAAGATAAAACCACGCCTGCGGTAACGTCTGAAGACGAAGAAGCAGAAACTTTCTTGGATGAATCTGATGATATTGGAGAAATCGAAGGGGGCATGAGCGTACAAGACATTGACGAAGTAGAAGAAATAAAGGAGGATGCGTAAGATGGCGCAATTTGCATTCAATGCTACTGGTATTAGCGATTTTGATGCAGTACGCTTAGTGGTTGCCAGCCCAGAAGATATCCTGAAATGGAGTCACGGTGAAGTTACTAAGCCAGAAACGATCAATTATCGTACTCAAAAGCCAGAGCGTGACGGTTTGTTCTGTGAACGAATTTTCGGTCCGGTTAAGGACATCAATCCACACGACTCAAAGCTAAAAGGTGTTCGTTCACGCGAAGCGGCGGTTGATAAGAATGGTGAACTGGTCACCAAATCAATCGTTCGCCGTGAGCGCATGGGTCACATCCAGTTGGCGGCGCCAGTCGCCCACATCTGGTTTATGCGCGGTACGCCAAGCGCCATGAGCCAACTGCTCGGCATGACGGTTCGTAACTTGGAGCGAGTAGCTTACTTTGCGACCTATGTCATTTTGAAGGTTGACGAAGCAACTCGCGACCAATACCTCGCAGATCTAGAGGCTGAAACCGAAGCTGGTCGTGCTGCTATCAAAATTCGCTATGAAAAAATGGCAGAAGAAGACGGCGCTGACATCAAAGCTTTGGCTAAAGAGCAGAGTCGTGAAGTTGAAGAATTGAACGAGAAATACAATACCCGCAAGGCGCAGCTTGACAGCTTGAACAAGGGCGCGTTGTTGTCTGAAACTGACTATCGTAACTTGCCAGAAGAATACGATGAGCTCATCGAAGTCGGCATGGGTGCTTCAGCATTGAAGACATTGTTGGACGAGATTGACCTACCGCAGCTGATTGCGGAATTGACCGAAGAGGCTGAAAGCGCCAAGGGTCAGCGCGAGAAGAAAATCCTCAAGCGTTTGAAGATGCTCGAGAGTATGCACGCCGCTGGCATCAAGCCAAGCAGCTTGACGCTGAGCGTATTGCCAGTCATCCCACCGGACCTTCGTCCGATGGTCGCCCTCAGTGGTGGTCGATTTGCGACCTCAGACTTAAACGACTTGTACCGCCGCATCATCAACCGTAACAATCGTTTGAAGAAGTTGGTTGAGCTCAATGCGCCAGAAGTCATTCAGCGCAACGAAAAGCGCATGCTACAGGAAGCAGTCGATGCATTGATCGACAATGCTGCTGCTCGTGGTGGTCGCGCCGTCAGTTCGACTGGTGGTCGCCGCCGTCTGAAGTCAATTTCTGACATGCTAAAGGGTAAGCAGGGACGCTTCCGCCAAAACCTGCTCGGTAAGCGTGTGGACTACTCTGGACGTTCAGTGATCGTCGTTGGTCCAAAACTAAAGATTCATCAGTGTGGTTTGCCAAAACAAATGGCATTGGAGCTGTTCAAGCCTTTTGTCATCAGCTGGCTGATCAAGGGCGAATTTGCTCACAACATCCGTTCAGCAACACGGTTGATCGAATCAGGCGAAGCAGTTGTATGGGACGCGTTGGACGCAGTGATTGCAGGAAAATACGTCCTGTTGAACCGTGCTCCATCACTCCACCGTTTGTCAATCCAATCCTTCCAGCCAGTTTTGGTTGAAGGAAAAGCCATCCAACTGCATCCGCTAGTTTGTGCCGGCTTTAACGCTGACTTTGACGGTGACCAGATGGCGGTCCACTTGCCCCTCTCTAAAGAAGCGCAAGCTGAAGCCCGCGAGTTGATGAGCGCTACTGCTAACTTGCTGAAGCCTGCTGACGGTGCGCCAGTCTTGCACATTTCGCAGGACATCGTGCTGGGTAACTATTACCTGACCTATGACAAGCCACAGGCGCAGACTGACAACATCAAGGCGTTTAGTTCAGTCTACGAAGCAGAGCTGGCGTACGACAAGGGCGACATTCATTTGCAAACGCCAATCCGGATTTTTACTAAAGGTAAGGTGCGTCAGACAACCTTGGGCCGCGTCTTCTTTAACGAGATTCTGCCAGAGGACTTCCCTTACGACAACAACGTCCAGACCAAGAAACAGCTGAAGAAGGTCTTGGCGCAAATCTTTAACAAGTACGGTGCCGAGGAGACTGCCAAAATCGCTGACCGCATGAAGGGTCAAGCCTTCCGCTTTGCGACAACTGCGGCCGTGTCAACCGGTATGACCGACTACGTGCACTTCGACGAAATTCCTGAGTTTGTGGCTGAGGGTGACGCCAAGGCGGCTTTGATTTCTGAGCAGTTCGACCAAGGTTTGATCACTGAGGAAGAGCGTTACAACTTGACAGTCAGTGCGTGGCGAAACGTCGACAATAAGATCACTGCGTTCTTGAAGGATCAATTGGCGCACATGGACACCAGTATTTCCATGATGGTCAACTCTGGTGCTCGTGGTGATATTTCCAACGTGAAGCTGGCGAGTGCCATGATTGGTATCCAGATGGACGCGACCAACCACGAAATTGAGCTGCCAATCCGTAGCTCCTACACTGGTGGTCTGTCCAGTCTTGAGGCCTTTGTGGCAACACGTGGTGCGCGTAAGGGTTTGATCGACACCGCGCTGAAGACCGCTGACTCAGGTTACCTGACTCGTCGTTTGGTCGACGTGGCGCAGGATGTCTTCACAGTTGAAGACGTTGAAGGTGACGACGAAGGTTACGCAATCTACCGTTCAGAAACTGAGGAAACGATGATCGACTTCTCGAACCGCTTGGCTGGTCGTTACGCCGCCGAGACAATTCCAGGTCACGTCAACAAGGACGAATTGATCACTCGGGAAATTGCTGACTCAATTGATGATGATGAAAGTATCCAAAGTGTCAAGATCCAATCAGTCTTGTCGACCAACAACCTCAACGGCATCCCGCAGCGCAGCTACGGTGTTGATATGTCAACTGGTAAATTGGTTGGTAATCATCAGCCAGTCGGTGTCATCGCTGCTCAGTCGGTCGGTGAGCCAGGTACTCAGCTGACCCTGCGTACTTTCCACAACTCCGGTGTGGCCGGTGGTGACATCACCCAGGGTCTGCCGCGTGTTGAAGAATTGTTCGAGGCGCGCACACCAAAGGGTCAGGCGTTTGTTACGGAAATTGCCGGGTTAGTTGACGTTTGGGAAGATGGCAAAAAGTACATCGTCCAAGTCACTCCAGAATCGGGCAAAGTTGAGCGCTTACCGCTAGACGGCCGAACCATCGTGGTCAAGGCCGGTTCAAGCGTCAAGGCTGGCGACGTATTGGCAACTGGCGAAGGTGACACTCGTCCGCTGGTCGCACCATTTGACGGTGTGGTTGAGGTGGCTGAGGACACCTTGGTCATCGCTGCTGAAGCTGGCGCACCAGCTCGTTACGAAATCCCAGGCACCATGCAATTGGTTGTCAAGGCTAACGACGTCGTCGAAGCCGGCGACCGCTTGACGGCTGGTTCATTGAACCTGCACGACTTGATGCGCCTGAAGGGTGTCGAGGCTGCTCAGCGCTACATCATCAACGAAGTGCTGCGCATTTACGCTGCTCAGGGTCAAGACGTGGCCGACAAGCACCTGGAGATCATCGTTCGCCAGATGTTCAGCCGCGTCCAAATCGAAGATGCGGGTGATAGCGACTTTGTGACGGGTGACATCGTCTCCAAGGCTGCGGTGGTGAACACCAACAAGCAACTGGCGGCCGAGGGCAAGAACCTCATCAGTTACACCCAGTTACTACTCGGTATCACCAAGGTGTCCATCTGGAGCGACTCATGGCTATCAGCTGCGTCCTTCCAGGACACTACTCGTGTGCTGATCAACGCTGCCGTATCTGGCCGCGCTGACCACTTGCATGGCCTCAAGGAAAACGTCATCATCGGCCGCAAGATCCCAGTAGGAACCGGTGCTGTCGAAGAAGACGAAGAGCTGACTGAAGATAATACTGAAGAATTGACTGAAGAATTCTCAGAGATCTAATCACTAAGTAGCTCTATCAACCGTGCAGTATTCTCCCCTCTACAACAGAGGGGAGAATTGTATATTACGACAATTTATGGTATAATAGCGAGATATGAGTGAGTTGCTTGCACAGATTGGGCCCATTGATATGGATGTCATTCAGCCACCTCAACAGGTTGATGGTGAGGTGAAAGGACCTGTCTATTTGGCGGATTCTACGCTTTCGGATGGTGGATCGCCGGTTGCCGTGCTTTTTTCACAATGGTCAGACTACGGTGAGCGAGCAAAGCAACAAGTAAGAACGGAGGTTTTGGCGGATCATATCAAAGGACTGGCAGTTACAGTAGATAATCCAGGGGTAAGTCCAAAAGCAGACCCCATGAGCTCGGAAATTAAACAAGCCTTAAAAGAGGGCAATCTCTCAAAAGTGTCAATGTTGCAGTGGGACGCCGTGGGCGAGGCACTCGACCAGAAGGGCTATGACTTCGGTGACGTGAAGCGACTGGTCGGCTATTCACTGGGCTCGCACCTGGCGGCGTCAGCCGCAAAACATGCACCAGGGGAAGTGAGTTTGTCGCAATTAGACTTATTTGAAACACCAGTGATTGACAAAACATCCCGTCCGACTAAGGCTATGGCTAAATTGGCTATGAGATTTCTGGCCCACGGTGGTGACAGATTAGCGGAGACTATTGCTGCAAACCCTGATTGGGCAGCTCCATGTCGTAGTGAAGACTCATTATTGCTACCCAAAATGGTACTACAACGGCCAGCTGGCTTGTGGTACTATCCTCGGGCTATCGCTCATCCTGAAAATGATATTGCCAGTGATCTGATGAGTGCTAGTCGTCGTTCGCTGCGCGAAGCAGTGGTGACGGTGAGTGCCACTGATGCTGATAAAATAAGCCCTATCCAAGACAATGAACGACTAGCTCAACGGTTAGGTGCGGCTGGTATGTCAGTAATGGGCTTCAAAATTATGGACGCAGTGCATGCCTCTCAGGACAATATGGCCTGGTGGAAGGGCGTCTTAGAAGAGGTTGATGCTCGAGTTAAAAACCAGTAGATTTTTTAGGTTATGTGTGGTAAAATTATCCCAGAGTTTCCTCTTTTCGGAGTAAGCGGTGTTTTGAATGTGTACAGACCGCGTGCTCGGCAGAAAAGGTATAGACACGGGGCGGAGTTGCTGAATCCAAGCCGTAGGTGCTAAGAGAAGCTGGTTTTTGCGTATAAAATCGCGCGCCAACTCATTAGAGCCACCGGGCGAATTGCCATAAATCACTAATTCAACCAAGGAGAAATTGGATGCCAACAATCAACCAATTGGTGCGCAAGCCGCGCCAAACGGCTAAGAAAAAGTCCAAGTCGCCAGCACTGGGTCGCATTCACAACGCCCTGAAAACGCGTTACTATGACCAAAATGCACCGCTCAAGCGTGGTGTTTGTGTGCGTGTGACGACCAAGACACCAAAGAAACCAAACTCAGCTTTGCGTAAAGTTGCCCGCGTGAAATTGAACAACGGCTACGAAGTTTGGGCCTACATCGGTGGTGAAGGTCACAACCTGCAGGAGCACGCTGTGGTCTTGATCCGCGGTGGTCGTGTGCCTGACCTTCCGGGTGTGCGCTACCATATCGTCCGTGGCGCGTTGGACCTCCAGGGTGTCAACAACCGCAAGCGGGGCCGTTCGAAGTACGGTACCAAGAAAGGGGATAAATAATCATGCCTCGTAAAGTTACCAAGAAACTACAACGCCAATTGCAACCTGACCGCCGCTACCAAAGCGTGCTAGTGCAGCGCTTGATTAACAAGTCAATGCTGGACGGTAAGAAATTGGCAGCTGAGCGTGCTGTTTACACCGCCCTGGAAACTGCTGCGAAGAAATTGGATTCAGAAGATCCGTTGGCAGTGTTTGAAAAAGCATTGAAAAACGTTAGCCCAAACTTTGAGGTGAAGAGCCGCCGCGTCGGTGGTGCGAACTACCAGATTCCGTTCCCAGTTCAGGGACACCGGCAGCTACACTACGCGTTTAGCTGGCTGGTACAATCAGCTCGTGCTCGTAGCGGTATGCCATACTCACAGCGTTTGGCATTGGAAATCGTTGATGCCTACAACGAAGCTGGTGCTGCCTTCAAGAAGAAGGAAGACACCCACAAGATGGCCGAAGCCAACCGCGCCTTTGCGCACTTTGCTCGCGGCTAATTGTTGAGCATGCAAGATATCGTCCGCTCCAGGTAATCTGGGGCGGATTTGCATTTTATGTGTAATTATGATATTATCAAAAGATGAATGAGCAACAATTTTCACCTGACCGAAAGCATAATTGCTATATTGACTTTACTGGTGCCGCCCAGCGAATGCAGGAGAGGATAACAACTTTTGAGGAGACCCACAGAGGTCAGAGTGGGTTAGGTTATGTTCTTGATGATATCGCACAACCACATAGCGCGCAGGAAATGGTGAGCAGGGTAGCTAAAGGGCTGGGGGTCATCATAAATCCACGGGATCTATCCACTGGTAATCCTTTCCATGATCCGGTAAAGGTCATGATTGAGACCGCCAAAGGTGCAGTTATCGGCCTGGGGCTTTGCAAAGAGCAGCTTCGCGATACCGGCATATCTCCCAAGGACTTAGTACCGAGTGATTTGAAGAGTCAAATGCATAAGCCGGGCGATATGAATGAACTACACAAGCTGGCGGAGCGGTATCTTGAACTCTCCGGTCATGGGCTGGCGTTGATGGACCCAGCTACGCAAGAAATAGTAGAATCCTGGATTGATGAAGCAACCCCGCAAATTGATCGACAAATCTTTACTAAAACAGGTCTAGGCATCTTTCTACGCAATGCTAATTTCAAATTACAAGAGTGTGACGCGTACAAGATGAGGCACGAGGCTAATGCTGGTGGAGTGGACTGGGACGACTTGCTGGGCTATTGCCAAGAAAGTCTTGAGAACTAACCCATAAAATCAAGCTATTATTTTCTGTGGCTATCTGGTATAATTAGCAGCAAGAGTAGTTTTTTGGTGCCAAAAAATTGACCAAAGATCTCGACAAATTAACGTAATATAAAGGAAAATTATGACAGAGACGAATGTTCCGCTGAAAAATTTTAGAAATATCGGTATTATCGCCCATATTGACGCCGGTAAAACGACGACAACTGAGGGTATTTTGTACCGCACTGGTTTGACCCACAAAATCGGTGTGGTCAAAGGCGACGGCGACGGCGCTACCACTGACTGGATGGCGCAGGAAAAAGAACGTGGTATCACCATCACCTCCGCAGCGGTGACTTGTTTCTGGAAGGGTCACAAGATTAACATCATCGACACCCCAGGGCACATTGACTTTACCGCTGAGGTGGAGCGTTCACTCCGCGTCCTCGACGGTGCAGTGACGGTGTTTGATGGTAAGATGGGCGTTGAGGCACAGTCTGAGACAGTGTGGCGCCAGGCTGACAAATATGGTGTGCCGCGTATCTGCTTCATCAACAAGATCAACCAAACTGGTGGTGACTTCTGGAAATCTCTGGAATCAATTCACAACCGTTTGAGCAAGCAAGCGTTCCCAATTCACATCCCGATTGGTTTTGAAAAGACCATCAATGGTGTGGTTGACCTCGTCGACATGAAGGCTTATACCTACACTGATTTTTCTGATCATGAGTTGGTGCAGGGTGAAATCCCAGCTGACATGTTGGAAAAATGTCAAAATGCCCGCAGTTTGTTGGTGGAAAATGCCGTTGAAGCTGACGACGAATTGATGATGAAGTTCCTCGACCAAGGCGAGGAAGCGATTACGATTGATGAGCTAAAATCTGCATTGCGTAAGCGTGTGCTGGCTGGTGACTTCTTCTTGGTCACGGGTGGTGACGGCCGCGGCGTTATCGTCGAGAAGGTGCTTGACCTCATGGTTGACTACTTGCCAAGCCCGCTGGACGTTGACGAAATTTGGGGTAAAAATCCAAAGACTGGCGACGAAGTGAGTCGCAAGCCAGACGACAAAGAGCCAATGAGTGCCTTGGCATTTAAGATTGCCACTGACCCATTTGTCGGTAAATTGATCTTCATCCGCGTCTATTCAGGTGTTTTGAACTCTGGTAGCTATGTCTTGAACACCACGACGGGCGATAAAGAGCGCATTGGTCGTATTGTGCGAATGCATGCCGACAAGCGCGAGGAAATCGACAAAATCGCTGCTGGTGACATCGCTGCGGTGGTTGGCTTGAAAAACACTGGTACTGGTAACACCTTGACTGATCCAGCACACCCAATTGCCCTGGAATCAATTGAATTCCCAGAGCCACCAGTATCCATCGCCGTTGAGCCAAAGTCAAAGGCCGACCAGGAGAAGATGGCACTCGCCTTGCAGCGTTTGGCTGAGGAAGATCCAACCTTCCGCATCCACACTGACGAAGAGACTGGTCAGACCATCATGTCAGGAATGGGTGAGTTGCACCTGGATATTTTGATCGACCGCATGAAGCGCGAGTTCAAGGTTGAAGCTAACATTGGTGAACCACAAGTGGCCTTCCGTGAGTCAATCAAGGGTAAAGCTGAGGTTCAGGGTAAGCACGCCAAGCAGTCTGGTGGTCGTGGTCAGTACGGTGACGTCTGGGTACGCTTTGAGCCAAACGAGGCTGGTAAAGGCTTTGAGTTTGTTGACGAAATTAAGGGTGGTGTGGTGCCACAAGAGTATCGCCCAGCTGTTATGAAGGGTATTCGTGAAACCTTGGAAGGTGGTGTTATCGCTGGCTATCCAGTAGTTGACGTTAAAGCCACGTTGTACGACGGTTCATATCACGATGTCGACTCCTCAGAGCTGGCCTTCTCATTGGCAGGTTCGTTGGCAGCCCGCGAAGGTATCAAACAGGCAACGCCAATTCTGCTTGAACCAGTCATGAAAGTTGAAGTCACCACTCCAGAAGAGTTCATGGGCGACATCATCGGTGACCTGAACTCACGTCGTGGTCGCATTGATACCATGGAAGATTTGATGGGTGGCGCCAAGCTGGTCAAGGCTTTCGTGCCACTGGCAAACATGTTTGGCTACACCTCAGACATCCGCTCGATGTCACAGGGTCGCGCTGCATCAACCATGGAATTGGCTCAGTACGAGGAAGTTCCACCAAATGTTGCTCAAGAGATAATCGAAAAGCGCAACAAATAATCACCAAAAGCCCCGGTCACTAGCCGGGGTTTTTCATATGATATAATGTATCCATGAAATCATTCATTCTGTCAACTCGCAAGCTTGCGCCCGCAAAGTTGACTGTTTGGATGACGCTAATTTTTTTGGCAGGGATTACTCTGTCGGCGTTCTTAACGTCAGAGCCGCAATGGGTAAACTGGAGCTTCAGCGCTCTGGGCGAGCGCGGCGAGCTGTCTTCATTTGTATTCAATATTTCCATTGCCATGATGGCAGTCATCATGTGGTGCTTGGCGGAGTCGATGTCTGACATTTTGGAGCAGGCTGAGGCGGTGGCTACTGCCAGGTTGAGTTTGGTAGCACTGCGAACCATAGCTTTTTGCGGCATGGCTATAGCCATATTCCCTAATGACACTCAACACGGGCTGCACTATATCTTTTCACGCCTGTCCATCATCATCTTTGCATTTTATGCCTTCATGCTGCCGTTTACCACCAGTTTGTTCACACGCCAGCAAAAAAGCATCATGTTGGGTCTGTCAGTGGCTGCTGTCATGGCGTGCGTTCAAGGATTTGTACATAGAGAATTTTCATTTGTAGTGTACGAAGCTGCGGCTGGTGGACTTGGGGCACTATGGTTCTATCTGACCAGTAGATTCACCCAACAAGCTGTCCAAACGTCAGCTACTACTCTGCAGTCGTCGGTGTCCCAACAAAAAGCTTCCTGATTTGACTGCGAATGGGACGGCCAACGGTATTACCAAATGACGCGCCCACAGCAACAGCGAATCCAATCATGACGGCTCGCGCCAAGCTTGCCAGGGCGACAACGTAGCCTGGGTCTGACGGTGCCTGACTGATGATGCCCATCAAGCCATTGTATAGCGACAAACCTGGGACCAGCGGCACAATGCCCGCGCCGATGATGGCTAGAGAAGGGATGCGCCACAGTCGGGACATGAACGTTGCTACCAAACCGATGGCCGCAGCCGCCGTACCGCTGGCCAGCAACACATCCCAGCCAGCGTCAGTCAACAACTGGAATAATCCCCAACCACTTGCCCCCACGAGACCGGCCAATATAGTGCCAAAGAACGGCGCGTGATTGCCAATGACGAATGCTGAAGCGATGACTGCCGCACCGATGTACTGCGTATAATTATCCACCAACGTCAAACGGTCTGGCGTGGTCGGAAAACTAATACCCAACCTGGTGGCAATATGAAGACCAATAGCGACGCCAATCACGATACCACTGGTTGCCATCAGCACTCGCAACAGTCGGGCGTTTGCCGTGACATAATATTCATCAATTGCATCCTGAAACGCACCGACGATCATCATGCCTGCCACCAACAGGACGATTCCACCGATCACGATCAAGGTTGGGTTAAACGCCAAGTTGAACTTGGTATTGACACAGACAACAGCCGTGGCGATGAGTGTGATACAAAGTGACATGATGATCTGCGTGAAAAATACCGACACGCCGACACGCCACAACAGGCGCATGGCAACAGTGCTGAGCGTGCCAACCAGCATGGCTAGTAGTGCCATCTGCACACTGCCGCCGTACATGACTACCACACCAGCGCTCAACGCACCACCAGACAGAGCAATGAGTGTCCGTGGGTGGCGTTTTTCAGGGTTGATGATTTTTTCCAGTCGCTCCTCGGCTTCGCTCAGGTGAATGTGTTGGTAGCGGATCCCTCGGGACAATGCCTGCAATGCTTGGATGGTTTGGTAATTGACATCCACCAAGGTGATGGCTCGAATCAAGGTCAGTGGTTCGCGGTTAATGCCGCGGTCTTGCGACACGGTGATGAGCGTTGAGCTGATGTCCATGTGAACTGGCTGTTTGCAGTAGGTTCTGGTGATGCCAAGCATCATATGTACCACATCTCGAGCCGACACGCCCATGCTGAGGAGCTTTTCGGAGATGGTTAGAACCAACCGTAAGGCACGCATGTTCGGCGTCAAACTCTCGTCAATTTTTTCAATCACTTGGGCAGGAATTGGCAAGGGAAGGCGAGCAATTTTGCCGAGTGACTGTAGTAAGATTTCTGGTACTTTTTTATTTATCCTGTTCATCAATAATTAGTGTATCAAACTTTATCAAATTTTTGCCAAGAAAAACCCCGCAACATGTGCGGGGACGCGGGATTTCCGCGATTTTGCAGATATTTTTTATCTACGCGCGCCTCTGCTGGCGCGGGTGCACCTTACTTCTCCTCATCTTTGATGAAGAGGGTGGTGGTCAGGACCGCGAGTGCGGCCCCGATCACCACGAGCGTGACCACCCCTGTAACGGGGCTATTCAACCAGGACGGAACGTCCTGGTTGAATTGGGCGGCCATCCCCGCAATCGCGGGGATGGCCAATGCGATAACCAGAATGGCTATCGCATTGGCCTGTATTCTCCAGATGGGCATCATTCTCACCCCCCTCTCGAGATCAATGTGAGGTGCGGCCTTTCCGCGCCTCAAGCCACCAAGTGTCTGGCTTGGTAGCGAAGCGCAGTTGGTGACTCTAGAGTAGAGTTACCGAACAGGCTAATGTATAATATAGCACATATTTACAAAAAAGTCAATGACATGAAAATAGCCCACCGAACTGGCTCAAGCTGAATCGGGTGTGGTCAACCCGAGAATGCTATGAAGCACTCAATCAGGTTGAGCCGATTCGGCGAACTATTTTCGGTGGGCAAGTTATTTGCCCGGGTTGCGTCCCCATGAAAATGACGTGAGGACACTAAACAGGCTCAGTCCCGCCATAATGGCAAAACCGCCTTGCAGCTCATGGGCATTTCCCTTGAGCGGAAGAACCCAATATTGCCCGATGGCCAACAGGGCCACGACCAGCAGCGTGGCATTCCACGTGCTCTTACGACGTACAATCCGTCGCAACAGCGCTACTACTATGAGTAGCACCACGACCAGTAACGCTGCCCCCAGCAAGAACCACATCTCCTTCACCTCCTTTCAAGAACCGGAAAAAGATGGATGGACAAGTACTCTTTTCAAACGCCTCACGACGAATGAAAAGCTATTTGCATAGTATCATACAATAGTAAAAAGTCAAGTATGCTGTTTATGTTTCAGTACGTCGCTAAGCCCTAGTCAATTCTACACAGAACCAACCCACTGCGCACTGGTAGATATACCCGTACATTGTCGCCATGCGCCCCTGGTGTGGTGAAATATCGCTGGTTTTGTTGGACTCGTCCGTGACCGCCAAACTGCTGGTCGTCGCTGCTGAGGGCTACTCGGTATGATCCAGCCACTACTGGCAGTGCATAGTCCGTTTGTGACTGACTGGGTGAGAAGTTGATGATGAACAGCAGGTCACCGCGCATAAAACTAACTACGTGGTCATCTTGGCGAATGGTGAGGTAGTGAACGCCGGGGTCATCAACGGTTTGGATGAGTTTCATCAGGCTGGCGTCAAATTCGCCCAACCATTGGTATTTGAGAAAGCCATTGTCGCGTAAACTCCACTGGCGCCGCGCGTGCTTGAACGACCAATGATTGCCCTGACGCGGAAAGTCGATCCACTCGGGGTGTCCAAATTCATTACCCATAAAGTTGAGGTAGCCGCCGCCGTGCAGTCCAGCGGTCAGCAGGCGGATAAGTTTGTGCAGCGCCACGCCACGCTCCACGGTCAAATCGGGGTCGGCTTTATCCATATGCCAGTACATGGCTTTGTCGATCAGCCGGAAAATCAACGTCTTGTCGCCGACCAAGGCTTGGTCGTGACTCTCAGCGTAAGTGATGACTTTTTCCTCTGGGCGGTGCGAACTCAGCGTATGTGCCAATTCGCCCAAGTCCCAATCTTCGTCGCGCTTTTCCTTCAGTGTTTTAATCCAGAGATCAGGCGCGCCCATCGCCAGTCGATAATCAAAGCCCAGGCCGCCGTGTTCTGTCGGTGCCGCCAGCCCGGGCAGCCCGCTCATTTCCTCGGCAATGGTCGTGGCATCGGGGCGAACAGCGTGAATGACGTCATTTGCCAGTCTCAGGTAGACCAATGCGTCCTTATCAACATCATCACCAAAATAATCATCATAGCTGGTGAAACTTTTGCCCAAACCGTGGTCGTGATATAGCATACTCGTCACACCGTCAAACCGGAACCCGTCAATATGGTACTCATCCAACCACCAGCGGCAATTACTAGCCAAAAAGTGCAGCACTTCCTGCTTGCCATAATCAAACAGCCGTGAATCCCAGGCTGGATGGTCGTGAGCCTTGAAATATTGCGTTGGATCACCCGCGAAATTGCCGAGGCCTTCGACTTCATTTTTGGCGGCATGAGCATGAACAATGTCAATGATGACGCGCAGCCCCAATCCGTGCGCCGCGTCAACCAACCGCTTGAAATCATCGGGCGTGCCAAACCGCGAGCTGACCGCGAAAAAGTTACTGACATGATAGCCGAAACTGCCGTAGTACGGGTGTTCGGCGATGGCCATCAGCTGGATGGTGTTATAGCCGGCCTGCTTGATGCGCGGCAGGACATTGGCGGTGAATTCCTTGAAGCTGGCTACTTTTTCCTCCTCGCTGCTCATGCCAACATGCGCTTCGTAAATCAGCGGCACGTTTGGTGCAGGTGGAATATCATGTTGCCACTGATATGGCTCATCCGGCTGCCACACTACGGCTGAAAAATCCACCGAATTATCATCCTGGACGACGTAGGTGGCGTATGATGGCAAGCGCCAACCGTCGCCGCCCTGCCAATAGACGCGCAGCTTATATTTCTGCCCGTGATGCAGCGCGTTCTCCGGCAAGTCAACACTCCATTCACCATGCGTGCCAGGCTGCAGGGCAAATTCCTCACGCTCCTGCCAGTCAGAAAAATCGCCAACCATCACTATGCGTGTGGCGTTTGGCGCCCATTCGCGAAACGTCCAGCCTGTCGCTGTCCGGTGCAAGCCAAAATGATGAAACCCTAACGCAAACTCCGTCGGCGATTTTCCATCCAAAACTTTTTCGAGTGTCGACGAAACATACGTCTCTCGCGCCTTGATGACGGGTTCATGCGGCGCCAGCCACGGATCAAGCTCAACCAGGGTTTTCTTGCTCATGGTTATAGTATACCGCAT
Organism: Candidatus Saccharimonadota bacterium; assembly: GCA_905372835.1. Classification (GTDB taxonomy): domain Bacteria; phylum Patescibacteriota; class Saccharimonadia; order Saccharimonadales; family Saccharimonadaceae; genus Nanosynbacter. The sequence continues at coordinate 507,391 of CAJPQK010000001.1, forward strand.
GGAGCGATGATTATGCTTGAAGTTTAGGCTGGAGAGGTATACGATACAACTATATGAAATCACCACAAGTAGAGACCGGTGTCAATCTCTTGGGTCGATTGTCGACGGATGATTGGCAGGAAATTGCCATGGCTAATATACAGCTTGGCAGTGATAAAGAGGCTGCAGCATTGGGCGATATCGAGCGAGTGATGCGCACAGACGAAATTGAAGGTGAGCGGGTGCGGGTGATTGGGTATGCTCAAGCCGCGAGTGATGATGCATATGAGTTACGGGCGGTTGAGGGTGTGGCGGACGTGGTGACGTCACTAGAAATTGACCCTGATGAATCAGCGCCATTTGCCACGTATACCAAGGAGATGGCGGCTTTATGTGTGCGTACGGTACAGAATGATACGGCAATGGACTATTATTTTCCAATTGACCGGCAAGCGATCGTAACAGCAGAGCTATTGCCCGACACCAGCCGTGTACCACGTCACATCCGCAAACTGCGTCATTATGTCGACAAGACCGAAGAAGTCGTCGAGGCTAATGATATTCAAGACGCTGCGTCCAGGCGAGAGCTGATAGGTGATTTGAACACGGTACTAGATGAAATAATTTGCGGCACTGGAGTGCGGGTGGAATGTAGGGCATATGCACGGAGGGTCGGAGCTAATGAATACGGTGTTGATGTTGACACAGATACTCAAGTCCTATTTGCTGACCTACCAATTTTCACCTGGCGTGGTAATCGCCCAGTTCTGGAAATGTTCGACAAAGAAGATCAGTCAGTACTGTTTCGGGTTGATGTGAAAGACATGGTTGATATCATGCCAACTGATGAAGAAGGGTTTGAGGACGGTGCTGATTTGTTTGAAACAGTCTTTACTGAGGAGTTCCAGCAGTTGGCGTGGCAGTTGGCGACTGATCTTTCATACACTGAGGAAGCTTATCTTCCGGATGCACTGCGCGAACATGTCCAGACGCTAAATAATGCATTGCCGTATGTTGGTGAGCTTGATGCCGTCAGCTTGTCGGGTTTCGTGTTGGTGCCAAGTGGTACGGATGGCAATTTGAAGCTTGAGTTTGTCGACAGTGATAGGGCATATGTCAGTGAGGCAAAATTTGTTAAATATGACGAATCCTTTCACGCGGTGATTGAGGTAGGTGTGTTTGATTATTCAAATAGCCAGTCGCGAAGTGTCTATGTAATCCCTAGTCGTGACAAGTTGTTACGATTTGAGAGTTTAGACACCGACACTGAAGATCTGAGGATTGCTGTTGATGAGTTGCATGACATTGCCGAGGATGCCGGAGGTGTATTTGAGGAGGCTTTCTATCAGTTTTCTTTGGAAGATCAGCTTGAGATCTTGAAACAATATGATGACGAAGCACATGGTGTGCTGGGATTTATCAACAACCCGCATGACTTTGACGGCGAGTGTACGGTCATGGCGTATCGTTGTTTGCCAAGCGACCTGCTGAACGTTGTCTCGTGGAACGATGCTCCGCTGCAAGAAGTCGGTGATGATAAGGGTACTGAGCCGTTCACCCTGCGGGCGGATCGACTGGCGGTATGGAACCCAGAGCTGGATGATCCGTCGAGGTTTGACGGAAACATTACAAAAGTCACGGATTTACCGCTTAGCTTTGGCGAGCCAGTACTGATGATTGGCGACCGCGAAAATGATATGTTCTATCTGGTGCGTGCTCGCGATATCATCGGCTTGTCACGACGCACTGAACAGGACATTTCGTGACGCTATTTACGCTAATCCTATTCACCTAAACCTCCCGAACGGTATATTTTGTAAAATCAGAGACGATTTCCTTGCGAAATATTATAAAACCCGCTATAATTAAGCGCATACGCCGTGGAGCCTTTAATTGGTCATACCCGCGTGAAATAATAATTAAATAAGGAGAACTTCTACAAATGGCAGATGCATTTGACCGAAGCAAACCGCACGTTAACGTGGGTACAATGGGCCACGTTGACCACGGTAAGACGACGCTGACCGCTGCGATTACTGCAGTGTTGGCAAAGCGCCTTCCAAGCGCAGTTAACAAACCAATCGCGTACGACCAGATCGACAACGCACCAGAAGAAAAAGCCCGCGGTATTACCATCGCGTCTTCACACCAAGAATACGAATCACCAAAGCGCCACTACGCGCACGTTGACATGCCAGGTCACGCCGACTACGTCAAGAACATGATCACCGGTGCTGCTCAGGTTGACGGTGCAGTGTTGGTTATCGCTGCAACTGACGGTCCAATGCCTCAGACTCGTGAGCACGTGCTGCTGGCAAAGCAGGTTGGTGTGCCTAAGTTGGTTGTCTTCTTGAACAAGATGGACATGGCTGACGAAGAGATGGTCGAGCTGATCGAAGAAGAAGTTCGTGAGCTTTTGGAAGCTAACGGCTTTGACAAAGACGCTCCAATCATCAAGGGCTCAGCTTTGAAGGCTCTTGAAGGCGATGAGAAGTATGAAGACGCCATCATGGAACTGGTTGACGCTATGGACAGCTACATCCCAGAGCCAACTCGCGACATGGACAAGCCATTTATCATGCCAATTGAGGACGTTTTCTCAATCAAGGGTCGTGGTACTGTGGCAACTGGTCGTATCGAGCAGGGTGTTGTTAAATTGAACGATGAAGTTGAAATCGTTGGTTTGAAGCCAACCCAAAAATCAGTTGTGACTGGTATCGAGGCCTTCAAGAAATCTCTTGACCAAGGTCAAGCAGGTGACAACGCTGGTATTTTGCTTCGCGGTATTGAGCGCAGCGACATCGAGCGCGGTCAGGTTCTGTGTAAGCCAGGTACTATCACCCCACACACCGAATTTGAAGCTGAGGTATACATCTTGAAGAAGGAAGAAGGCGGTCGCCACACTCCATTCTCCAAGGGTTACAAGCCACAGTTCTACTTCCGCACCACTGACGTGACTGGTGAAGTTGAATTGCCAGCCGACAAAGAAATGGTTATGCCAGGCGACACCGTAACCTTCAAGGTTAAGTTGCTCGCCCCAATCGCTATGGAGCAAGGTTTGAACTTTGCTATCCGCGAAGGTGGCCGTACCGTTGGTGCTGGTGTGATCACCAAGATCAACAAGTAATCACTCTAGTAGATTATCAAGAATACCCTCGATCATCGGGGGTATTTTTGTATTGACAATCATAAGCCGCATTGGTATGGTAATGGGTAAAGGGTCGGGAGAGGGTAACAGTAACCAAATAAGGAGTAATCATATGAATAGAGAAGCGGGGTTGGAATACGGTTTTTCTTGGTGGAGGCGAGCTGCAGCTGTGGCGGCAGCTGGTACACTGTCGTTAAGCTTAGTCGGCTGCGAAAAACCAGCGGACGAACAGCAACATGTTACACAGCCAGAAGTTGTCAGCACGGAAGACACCTCTCCAGTTGATGATGGTCTTGAGGCTGAGGCTTCGTCAAAATATCCAAACATAGAAAATACAGCCGGGTTCTCTGACGACGAGAGCCTAAAAGTATGTTTCCAGGACAAAGAATATGCATTGTCTTGGGGAGACGCACTGATTAGTAGTGGCTGGGATAAAACTGCCACAGAAGTTGATTCCACGCGCTGTGAGGGTAAAGGATATCCTCGTGATGGCTGGAAAGAAAAAGATAATGGTGGTGCTCACATGTGCATTCCACGCCAGCTCCCTGAGGGAGAGATTCATTATTACTTTGTAGATGCCAGTCCGAACGCTACTGGTGGGTATAATATCCGCGCCATGGATCAAGGTCGAGCACGAGAAGGCTTTGGCCTCGAGGAGTCCTGTAACCTCAACCCCGGTCCTAACGACATAGTACCTATGGTAAAATAGTATAGACAATACATCTAACACAAAAAGGAGATATGGTGAATAAACAGAAATTGGTGATTATTGGTGGCGGCGGAATGGTTGGTGCGACGACGGCGTATGCTTGTGCGCTGCGCAGTGTGATTGAGGAGATTGTGCTGATCGACCGCAATGCAGATCTGGCGTGGGGTCAGGCGGCGGATATTAACGACGCCATGGGGCTTGACCGCAACGTTGTGGTGCGTACGGGTGACTATGCTGATATCAACGACGATGACATCGTGGTCATCACCGCCGGCTCGCCACAGCTGCCAGGTCAGACACGACTGGAGCTGGTCGGTGTCAATGCCAGCATCATGCGTGGCATTGTCAAAAACATCATGGCTGGCGGTGCCAAGCCGTATTTGGTGGTCGTCAGTAACCCAGTTGATGTCTTGACGTATGTGGCGCTGAAAGAGTCGGGACTGCCAAAAACCCGAGTGTTTGGTACGGGAACGACACTGGACACCTCGCGACTGAAATCATACTTGGCAGATGCGTTGAATGTTGACAGTAAGGCGGTCGATGCTTACATCCTGGGCGAGCATGGCGATTCTTCGTTTTCGACCATTGAGACCGCGCAGGTTGGTGAGGTGCCCATTCGAGAATATCCGGGCTTTACGGAGGAGATGATTGAAGGCATCGAGCAGAAAATCCGTGACCGCGCCTACCGAGTGATTGAGACAAAGAAGTCGACGTATTTTGCCATTGGCTTTGTGGTCTCTAAAATCGTTTCGGCTTTGCGTCAGTCAACGCGCACGGTCTATCCAGTTTGTTCACTGGCCGAGGGTGAATATGGTCTGGACAATGTCGTACTGGGCTTGCCGTCGATCATTTGTTGTGACGGCGTGAAAATTTTGAGGGGCTATCCACTGACTGAGCGCGAGAAGCAGTCGCTGAATAATTCCGCTGCGATCATCGGCGAGATGATTGCTCATCTTGATAAAGCCCAGGAAAATTGATATAATCGCCTAGTTAATAATAATTTGTCTCGAGAACTCGGTTGTTCGTAAAATGGAGCAATTGGAGGTTACGGGATTGCACAAAAGGAGGAGCCATGGCTCAAGATACCGGGATTAAAATCCGCATCCGACTGAAGGCGTATGACCACAAAGTCATCGACCAATCAGCAAAACAAATCATTGACACTGCAATTCGCACCGGCGCGAACGTTGCTGGCCCAGTGCCGCTGCCAACTCGCCGCAGCACCTACACAGTGGTAAAAAGCCCACACGTATATAAAATGGGTGGTGAGACCTACGAGCGCCGCGTTCACAAGCGTCTGATTGACATTACTAACGCCACACCAAAGACCATCGATAGCTTGCAGAACTTGAACTTGCCAGCTGGCGTTGACGCTGAAATTCGTATGTAATACACTATCATCAGGAGGTATGCTATGTCATAAATCCTAATGTAAGAAAATGGCCTCTTCGGGGGTCATTTTCATTTGTCAAAGGTAGTTTTGATTGATATAATAAATATAATTATTATGACAAAACAAAAATCTCGCACCTACGCTCGCAACCGCTCAAAGTCCAGCGCCTTGTTCAGCCGCAAGGGACGTGAGCGAATCTATGAAAATGACAGCACATTCTTTTTGAAATTGGTGATATTTGTCATCCTCAGTGCGCTGTGGTTGCGCCTCAAAAGCCCCTTTGAACTGGGCGCTTTCACTGTGCAGGCAGTGCCAGTTGGCTTGTTCGTGGCACTGTTACTGGTTCTGAAGATTGAACAGTATCAATTTAATCGCAAAATTTGGTATGTCACCCTCATTTTAATGGCAATTTTGACCTCATTTACGCCAGTCGGCGTGATGATCTGATTTACTTGACTTTAACCAATGTTTTGTGCTAGAATTACAAGGTAATTTCTATTACGCGTAATATCAACTGTTCTCCTTGATGAATGAGCAGGTCTGGCTATTATTGAAGCGCTTGTCATGAACGCCTCACTCAGAACCCAGAAACCGCACGTCATCAGGAGTATTTAAGTGGGAGTGAGGAAAAGTGAAAACACTTCTCGGTACCAAACTTGGTATGACCCAGCTCTTGGCTGAAGACGGCAAAGCCATTCCGGTGACGCTGATCCAAGCCGGCCCTGTCACCGTGACTCAGGTGAAGACTGTCGAAATCGACGGTTACAATGCGGTACAGGTCGCTTATGGAGAGGGTAAGAACCTGAGCAAGGCCGTGGCTGGACACGTCAAGCCAGCCCAAGTGACCCCGAAGCATATTCGGGAATTCCGCGTCGACGAGATCCCTGAGGGTATCAAAGTTGGCGATGAAATCAACGTTTCCGCGTTCGAAGTCGGCGATTCTGTCGATGCGACCGGAACCAGCAAAGGTAAAGGTTTCGCTGGAACCATTAAACGCCACAACTTTAAGCGTCACCGCAAGACGCACGGTGGTAAAGGTAATACTCGTAAGCCAGGTTCAATTGGCTCGATGTATCCACAAAAAGTGTTCAAGGGTAAGACGATGGCTGGCCACATGGGTCACGAGCGTGTTACGGTCAAGAACCTGGAAGTGGCATATGTTGATCCAGAGACCAATCTGATCGGGGTGAAGGGCGCTGTCCCTGGGCCACGAAAAGGGCTGATCATTTTAGGAGGTAACAAGTAATGGCTGAATCAACCAAACTTCCTAAAGACATTTTCGCTGTTGAAGTGCCAAACCACGAACTGTTGAAATTGGCATATGACAGTTATCTCGCTAACGCCCGCCTAGCAAGCGCAACCACCAAGCAGCGTGGTGAAGTTTCCGGTGGTGGTAAAAAGCCATGGAAGCAAAAGGGAACTGGTCGAGCACGTTTCGGTTCAAGCCGTAACCCAATCTGGCGCGGTGGTGGTGTGGTCTTTGGCCCACGCGGCAACGAAAACTACACCAAAAAATTGTCTAAAACCGCCAAGAAAGTGGCAATTCGCCAAGCCTTGACGGTAGCCAATGAAGCGAAGAAAATCGTCGTCAAAGACATCAAGACGACTGGCAAGACCAAAGAGGTCGCAACCTTCTTGGCTGACAACAAGTTCGAGCGCCGCGTACTGATCGTCGTCGACGAAAAGACGCCAGAATTGATGCGTGCGACAAACAACATTCAGAACGTATTGGTGATTCGTGCGAGCTACCTCAGCGTCTACCACATTCTGAATGCGGATACTATTGTCATGACCCCGAAAGCTCTGCCAGTAATCACTGAATGGCTGGGTAAGGAGGAAGCGTAATATGAAACAGATGACAATTATCCCACGCATTAGCGAGAAAGCATACGCACAGAGCGCCAACGGCGTGTACGTGTTCCGCGTTCCGCTCAACCTGAATAAAAACGAGATCAAAGCAGCAGTTGAAGCGCAATTTGACGTTACCGTCCTGAAGGTAAAGACCTTAGTGCAAGACGGCAAAGCTGTGCGTTTCTCACGAGGCAAAAACCGCTATCCTGGCACGACTACGCGCAAGGACTGGAAGAAGGCTTACGTGACGCTGAAAGATGGCGATAAGCTCGATGTGTTTGACGCAGTAGAGCAGCAGATGGAGGAGAACAAGTAATGCCAGTGAAAGCTTACAATCCAACCACTCCTGCTCGTCGCGGCATGACGAGTCAGGATTTGTCGGACATCACGACAAGAAAACCGCTCAAAAGTCTGATCAAGGCCAAAAAGCAAAATGCCGGCCGCAACAACCAAGGCCGCATCACCGTGCGTCATCGCGGCGGTGGCGTTCGCCGTCACTACCGTTTGGTGAACCACAATTTGCCGGCTGGCTTGACGCTGACGATTGAAGAAATTGAGTACGATCCAAACCGTTCAGCACGCATTGCTCGCGTGAAAGATCAGTACAATTTGTACCACTACGTGTTGGCCGACACCTCGATGGTCAAGGGCAAGACGATTCAGACTGGTGAGGAAGCACCAATTGAGGCGTCAAACCGCCTGCCATTGTCTGCTATCCCTGTTGGTACGATGATTTATGCTATTGAACTGACTGCCGGCAAAGGTGCACAAATGGTTCGCGCCGCTGGCGCCAAAGCTCAGTTGATGGCCAAAGAGGGCAATTACGCAACCATCAAATTGCCATCTGGTGAGGTTCGCAAAGTTCGCCTGGAAGCAACCGCTGCCATCGGTACAGTCGGTAACGTCCAGCACCAGAACGTGAAGATCGGTTCAGCCGGCCGCCGCCGCCGCAAGGGTATTCGCCCAACGGTTCGCGGTGTCGTCATGAACGCCGCAGATCACCCACATGGTGGTGGTGACGGTGGTCGCCACGGTACTGGTAAAGCACCACGTACGCCATGGGGTCAATTGACGCTGGGTTATCGAACTCGCCGCCGCAAAGGCTCAAATAAATTAATCGTACGCACGCGTCACGACGCGAAGAGGAAGAGGTAAATCACGATGAGTCGTTCATTAAAGAAAGGTCCATTCGTCGATGTGAAGCTTGCGAAAAAAGTCGCTGCTCTCAGCCTTGACGATCGAACCGTTATCAAAACGTGGGCGCGCGCTTCGACCATCACCCCAGAAATGGTCGGTCGAACGATTGCTGTCTACAACGGTAAGATGCACGTGCCAGTGCTGATTACCGAAAACATGGTTGGCCACAAACTCGGTGAGTTTAGCCCAACTCGTAAGTTCCGTAAGCACGGCGGAAAGGATAAGAAGTAATCATGGCTGATACAACTTATACTGTTCGCGCTTACGCCAAAGGTGTTGACCAAACACCACGCAAGGTCAGTCTGGTGGCTGCATTAGTACGCGGTCGCACCGTCGCTGACGCATTGGTTATCTTGGAGCATGTGCCAAAACGCGCTGCTTTGCCAGTAAAAAAGGCAATCGACAGCGCCAAGGCAAACGCCATCAACAATCACGGTTTGGACGCTAAAAGCTTGGTGATTACCACGTTGAGCGTTACCACTGGTACGCGTCTACGTCGCTTTAAGCCAGCGTCTCGCGGCCGTGCCTTGCCGTTCCAGAAAAAGACGTCAAACATCTTGGTTGAAGTAACTGGTACTGAGAAGCCAAAGAAAGCGCCTGCGAAAAAACCAGAAGCCAAGGCAAAGGCAGAGACCAAATCTGCCAAGCCTGCAGCGAAAAAAGCCGCCGAAACCACGGCAAAAAAGGAGGAGAAGTAAATGGGTCAAAAAGTGAATCCAATCAACTTCCGCCTACAAGTTCACAAGAACTGGAGCTCTCGTTGGTTTACGGCCAATAAGAAAGAGTTTGCGGAGGCAATTCGCCAGGATCACGAAATCCGCGAATTGATTGAGAAGAAATTTGCCTCACGCCCAACCATCAATCGCATTGAGATTGAGCGGAGTGCCAACTTGATCACGGTAACTATTCACACAGCGAAAGCTGGTGTGGTGATCGGCCGTGGTGGTGCTGGCGTGAATGAATTGAAAAAACAAGTTGAGAAGATCGTCGGTCAGGCGGTTCGCATCAACATCGAAGAAGTACGCCGACCGGAACTAGCAGCTAAATTGGTGGCTGAGAATATCGCCCGCCAGTTGGAGCGCCGCATAAACTTCCGCCGCGCAACCAAAATGACCGCACAAAACACCATGAGTGCTGGCGCCAAAGGTATCCGCATCGAGGTGGCTGGTCGTTTGAACGGTGCTGAAATGGCACGCCGCGAAAAGGTGATTGAAGGCTCTGTGCCACTGCACACCCTTCGCGCTGATATTGACTTCCACTGTGCTCGCGCCCAGACACCAGCTGGTATCATCGGCGTGAAAGTGTGGATTTATAAGGGAGAAAGGAGTCGCTAAATGCTGTTACCAAAGAAAACCAAGCACCGCAAAGTGCGCATCGGTAAAAACCGTGGTCAAGCAACCCGTGGTAATTACATCGCGTTCGGCGACTTTGCACTGCAATCACAATCAAACGAGCGCATCAACTCCCGCCAAATCGAGTCTGCCCGTCAGGCAATGACCCGCTACATCAAGCGTGGTGGTAAGATTTGGATCCGGATTTTCCCACACACCCCAGTTACTCGCAAGCCACTTGGTTTGAAGATGGGTGGTGGTAAAGGTAATCCAGAGTTCTTTGTTGCCAAGGTGAAGGCCGGCACGGTGATGTTTGAAATGCAGGGCGTTTCAGAGGAAGTCGCTCGTGAGGCGATGCGCCTAGCGAGCCACAAACTACCAGTCAAATGTAAGTTCATCAAGCGGGAGGACGCATAATGGCTGAGACAAAGAAAACCGCAAAGGCAGCAGTCGTAAAGACCGTTGATGATTTGAAGAAGGAAGTCGCCGAAAAGCGAAATGACCTGCTTCAAGCAAAACGTTCTCACGCTGCTGGCGAATTAGTTAATCCAAAAGCGCTGCGTTCACTCCGTAAGGACATCGCACGCCTGCTGACACAAATTAACGAAAAGGAGAGCAAGTAATGGCCCGACGAACACTGATTGGCGTCGTAACGAGTGCCAAGCGCGACAAGACCATCACCGTGACGGTCACCAGCCGCGAAACGCATCCGCTCTACGGCAAACAGTACACCGTGACTCGCAAGTACACTGCTCATGATGAGACCAATCAAGCAGGCGAAGGCGACAAGGTGCAAATCGAAGAGACTCGCCCAATTTCCAAGACCAAGAGCTTTACGCTGGTCAAGGTGATTGAAAAGTCTCGCGGTTCTATCAAACTAAAGGCTGAAGTTTCTGGCGAAGCTGAGGAAGAGACCAAGGAGGGTGACAAATGATCCAACAAGAATCTCGCCTCAAGGTAGCTGACAACTCGGGTGCCAAAGAAGTATTGTGTATCCGCGTTCTCGGTGGTACCCGCCGCCGCTACGCTCGCGTCGGTGACGTGATCGTCTGTTCAGTCAAGGACGCCAGTCCAACCGGCAATGTCAAAAAGAAATCTGTCGTCAAAGCTGTGGTGGTTCGCACCCGCGACCAAATCCACCGCAAAGACGGCTCAACCATCTGCTTTGATGACAATGCCGTGGTGATTATCAACGATGACAAGCAGCCAAAGGCTACCCGTGTCTTCGGCCCAGTACCACGCGAACTTCGCGACATGGGCTACATGAAGATCGTCAGCCTGGCTCCGGAGGTACTCTAATGGCTCGTATTCACAAAGATGACACCGTAAAAATCATCGCTGGTAAGAACAAGGGTACGACTGGTAAAGTCCTGAAAGTTAACACCAAAGATCAAACCGTTTTGGTCGAAGGTGTTGGTGTCGGACACCGCCACGTCAAACCAAGCCAGTACAATCCAAAAGGCGGCAAGAAAGATATCCACGTACCGATGGACATCAGCAAAGTCGCGCTGGTCGTCGACGAAAAGTCAGGCAAAACCAGCCGGGTTGGTTTAGTAAAGAACGCTGACGGCGGCAAAACTCGCGTCGCTCGCCAAGCAAAAAATAAGGAGATTAAATAATGGCAGAGAAGAAAACCGTCGTGCCAGCTCCTCGCTTGAAAGCCTTGTATCAGGAGAAATACCTAAAGGAACTGCAAGCCGAACTAGATCTAAAGAACGTGCACCAAGTGCCAGCTTTGGAAAAGATCATCGTGAGCGTTGGCACCGGCAAGAAGAAAGATGACAAGCGTCACTTTGAGATTGTTAAAAACACCGTTGAGAAAATCACCGGTCAGGCACCAGTTGCCCGCCAAGCAAAGAAGTCAATCGCTGGCTTTAGTATCCGTAAAGGCATGGGTGCACCAATTGGTGTTAGCGTCACGCTGCGCGGGGCTCGGATGTACGAGTTCATGGATCGTTTGATCAACGTAGCCTTGCCACGCGTCCGCGACTTCCACGGCGTCGGCCTGAAGTTTGACAAAGGCGGTAACTACAACCTAGGCATCATCGAGCAATCAATTTTCCCAGAATTGACCTTCGAGGAAACACAGATTTTGCACGGGTTGCAGGTAACATTTGTCATCAAGAACGGCAGTAAGGAAGCATCAAAAGCCTTGCTGGAGAAATTTGGCATGCCGTTTGAGAAGAAAGGAGGCGTCAGGTAATGGCTAAGAAATCAATGGTCGCTCGCGACAAAAAGCGTCTGAAGATGATTGCAAAATACGCTGCGAAGCGCGCTGAGCTCAAAGAACTTGGCGACCTCGACGGACTGCAGAAATTGCCTCGCAACTCGAGCCCGACTCGGCACAAGAACCGCGACAGCATTTCCGGCCGTCCACGTGGCTATATGCGCCAGTTCGGCCTGAGCCGCATCAATTTCCGCGAAAAAGCAGCCAAGGGCGAAATCCCAGGCATAACAAAGAGTAGTTGGTAAGAAGGAAAGGAGATTCGACAATGTCTATGCAAACTACAGACCCAATCGCCGACCTTCTGACGCGCATTCGCAATGCGAAACTGGTTGGCAAGACGGAAGTTCGTGTTCCGTCCAGCAAGATAAAGAAAGTCATCGCTGAACAATTAGTCAAAAACGGCTACCTTGCAGATGTTAAACTAGAGGACGCCAAGCCTCGCGGCGTGCTGGTCGTGACCATCAACGAAGAAGGTACTAACAGCACCATCAACGAGATCACCCGCGTGTCAAAGCCAGGTCGTCGTGTTTACGTCGGCGCTAGCGAAATTCCAAAGGTGAAAAGCGGCCGCGGTTTGGTACTCATCTCAACTTCAAAAGGTGTCATGACTGGTGCCGAGGCAGCCAAGGCAAAACTTGGTGGTGAGTTGCTGTTGAAGGTGTATTAAGCCTTACGCGAATCAAATAAACGTCCTCATTGCAGGGCGTTTATTTTTATCTGCTATACTGTAAGACATATGCGTAGCTTCCTCCATATGACAAAAACATCAGACCAAGCAGAAATAACTGTTAAAGATGTTTTCATTGTTGATTTTTTGCCCTTCTTGTTGTCTATCGTCGTTATGATGCCCCTACTGTATGGAGTGGGTTGGCTTATTGGCAGTGCTGACCCCAGGCAGGGAGTCCCCAGTTATTATATTCAGGTACTGTTCGCGGAAAATCCTCTCGTTGAGTTGATCATGGTCGCCGCCACCTGTTTTATTGCTGTTGGACAAAAGCCACAGGCACGCTTCTGGTCGACAATGGGAGTAGCTACATTCATCGCTCTAGTTGATGCATCAAACTTTCTTTGGCATATTGATGTTAGTGGCTATTTAAGTATCTTCGCTGGCATTCTTTTAATGATCTCTGGCTGGCGGCTATGGGATTATTACGAAGTACGTAAAATCTACGATATGAAAGAGCCGTATTTGACCAAAGCCGCCCTAGTAACATATATTACTCTCGGCATCTTGGCGATTATTCTACTCATCCCGTACGGTAGCTAGGCAGAGCGCTCAAAAAACCTTGCATTTCACCCCTAATCTATGCTAAAATACCAGGGTTAATATCAAATCACACGAAAGGTGAGTAATGAGTCTGAGTCGAATCGGAAAACTGCCGGTGGTTATTCCGGCCGGTGTGACAATCACGGTTGACTCTGGTGATGTGGTCGTAAAGGGCCCGAAAGGTGAATTGACACAATTCATCACGCCAGCGGTTGAGGTGAAAGTCGAAGACGGACACGTCACGGTTCATCCGAAGGATGAGTCCAAAACTGCTCGCGCCCAGCACGGTCTGATGCGCGCGCTGATCAACAACATGGTAATCGGCGTTACCAAAGGCTACGAGAAGCGTCTCGAGGTCAATGGTGTCGGTTTCCGCGTGAGTTCCAGCAACAACGAACTGGAAATGGCGCTCGGGTTTTCACACCCAGTCAAATACAAAGCCCCAGAGGGCATCACCGTTACCAACGAAAAGATGACCATCATCGTCAGCGGTATCAATAAACAGCAAGTCGGCCAAGTCGCTGCGGAAATCCGTGCGCTGAAGAAGCCTGAGCCATACAAGGGCAAGGGTATCAAGTATGCTGACGAGCAAATTTTGCGCAAAGCAGGAAAGACAGGTAAGTAATCATGGCTGAGAACAAGAAATTACTCAACCGCGCTCTCCGTAAAAACCGCGTTCGCGCGAAAGTTTCAGGCACTGCAGAGCGCCCACGCCTAACCGTCACCATCAGCAACATGCACGTCAGTGCTCAGCTGATCGACGACGCTGCAGGTAAAACATTGGCTGCCGCAACCACCGTTGGCACCAAAGCAAAAGGTACGATGAGCGAAAAATGTGCCACTATCGGTACTGAAATTGCCAAGAAAGCAAAGAAAAGTAAAATTAGCGCAGTGGTCTTTGACCGCAACGGCCGTCAGTACGCTGGTCGCTTGAAGGCATTGGCTGATGCTGCGCGCCAAGAAGGATTGGAGTTCTAGTATGGCAGAACAAGCTGCAAATACTACCCCACGCGCAGAAGGCCGCCGGCCTCGCAGTCCGCGTGGTGGTCGCCGCGATGACCGGCGAAATGTGCGCGATGACGCACCAAAAGAGTTTGAAGAATTAGTAATCAACATTGACCGCGTCAGCCGCGTGGTGAAAGGTGGCCGCCGCTTCCGCTTTAAGGCGTTGGTGGTTGTCGGCAACCGCAAAGATAAGGTTGGTGTTGGTGTGGCTAAGGGTGCCGACGTGCAAGCTGCTGTCGCTAAGGCAACCTCAGTTGCTAAGAAACACTTGATCACTTTGCCACTCAACGGCGAGACTATTCCACACGACAGCGAAGTCAAGTTCTCAGGCGCCCGCGTGCTGATCAAGCCAGCCGCTCCTGGTACCGGTATCATCGCTGGTGGTGTGGTGCGACAAATCATCGGCGTGACCGGTGTTCGCAACCTATTGACCAAGTCACTTGGTTCAACCAACAAGGTGAACATCGCTTACGCAACCATTGAAGCATTGAAATCACTGGTTCCACGCGAGGAGTGGCTCAATGCTCAGCCAGTCAAAAAAGCTGCTAAAAAGGAGGCTAAGTAATGAAATACAACGATCTCCAAGTTTCAGCAAACAAAAATAAAAAGCGCGTTGGTCGCGGTATCGCCGCTGGTCAGGGTAAAACCGCTGGTCGCGGTACCAAGGGTCAGAACGCTCGCACTGGTAAAAAGCTTCGCGCCATGTTCCAGGGTGGTCAGCGCCCACTGGCTCAGGCTGTACCAAAAGCTCGCGGCTTCAAGAGCTTGCGCACGCCAGCTCAGGTAGTCTACCTTGATCACTTGAACGCTTTTGACGGCAAAACCGTCGACAACGCATTGCTATTTACCGAAGGCTACATCGCCACACCGTTCCACACGGTTAAGGTGATCGCTCGCGGTGAATTGAAAGCCAAGGTTGACTTGAAGGTGCAAGCTGCTTCCGCTTCAGTCGTCAAAGCGATTGAAAAAGCTGGCGGCTCGTTCGAAAAAGTTCCGACACCACTGCGCCAAAGTGCAAAAGATGTTGAGTCTGCTGAAAAATAAGGCCCGCGTAGTCTTATGATAACTAAAACGCCTCGTAAACCGGGGCGTTTTGCTTTACTGGTATTTTTACGTTCAACACTGGTATTTAGCCAAATACTCCTGTATACTGGTTAGAGAATTCTATATATTGAAACGACAGAGGGGAAAGTACACGTATGATTAGCTGGAAGACCATTTGGCGGTCATTGAAAAATAGAGATATGCAAAAACGCCTATCAATTGTAGTAGGTATCATTGTCGTATATCGATTACTCGCGCACATTCCAGTGCCATTGGCTGAGCCAACACAGTTGCGCCAAGCCATCAGCTCCGCATTAGGAAGCACAGATTTAGGAGGGTTCCTTAACCTTCTGTCCGGCGGTGCTTTGGCGAGCTTTTCTTTGGTATTGGTTGGTTTGAGCCCATTCATTACCGCCAGCATCATCATCCAGCTGCTGACAAAAGCTATTCCAAAACTAAAGGAACTCCACGACGACGGCGAAACTGGACGCCGTAAAATTCAGCAATGGACACGTCGCATCACCGTTCCACTGGCCATCGTTCAGTCAATTGCTTTCATCTTCATCTTGCGCCAGACCATCTTGGCTGGCGGATCAACCGTCTTGAGCGATCCAACCATCATGGAATGGACAGTTTCGGTTGTCGCCATGACCGCTGGATCAGTCTTGTTGATGTGGCTAGGTGAGCTCATCACCGAGCAGGGAGTAGGAAATGGTATCTCGCTGTTGATTTTCGCAGGAATCGTCAGCCAGTTACCTCAGATGCTAGCCACTGTCATCCGTTCACTCTTTGACACCTCAAGCGGCTCATTGAGCGTATTTGGCTGGTTCCAATTGCCGGTCAGTCCAACTATGTTCTGGATAGTATTCTTCCTCTTGCTCATGATGTTAATCGTCCTGTACTTCCTCGTGAAGATCAACGAAGCACAGCGTGTTATCACTATCAACTACGCCAAGCGTGTCCACGGTAACAGTAACTACGGCGGCATCAAAAGCATCCTGCCAGTCAAACTAATCGCCGCTGGTGTGATCCCGGTCATTTTCGCCGTGGCTTTCTTGAGTCTGCCACAGTTCATCGGTCAAATCATGAAAGCCTCTGGTAACGAAGGGTTGCAATCACTAGCAAACACACTGATCACCTGGTTCCAAGCACCAAACCCAGGCAGCTTTACCGGCAGCACCGCTGAAGCCTTCATCTATCCTGTCCTGTACTTCATCTTAGTCATCGCTTTCACATACTTCTACACTGGCTTTAGCTTTGACGCCACCGAAATCTCCGAAGGCTTGCAAAAACAGGGCGGCTTCATTGAAGGCATTCGCCCAGGCAAGCAAACCGAAGAATACCTCCGCCGCACCGTCAACCGTTTGGTCTTGTTCGGCTCATTGGCACTTGGCGTGGTCGCCATCTTGCCGTTCGTCGCTGAATATCTGATCTATCACATCACGGGGCTGACCGGCACTCGCTTATCAATCGGTGGTACCGGTATCTTGATTATCGTCTCCGTAGCCCTCGAATCCATCCGTCAAATCAGCTCGCGCGCACTGATGGTGACCTACGATGACTTTGATGCCGACGATTTGGGAAGCGATAAACCAAAAAAACGGCGATTGCTCCGCAAAAAATAATACACTAAATCCCCGCACGAAACGGGGATTTTTATTTGGTACAATACCGAGACTAACGTACTCTGTAAGAATAAGTCAGGGGAGCATTCTCTGCAGCGCGACTTTCATTCTGGCAAACTGGTGCGATTTCCTTGCTGATATTATTTTCATCAGTCATTTTACAGCTTGGAACCTCAAACAAATTGAACTGATTTGTTGGTGAAATTGCTTTCCAACCATCGTCTTTCTTTACTGCAAACATCCGCGCGAGCGTGTTGCCACAACCAGAGCCTAATAGTAATTGTTTTTCGTCTTGAGAATACGCGATCACGCTGACCGCACCATTGTTATCTTTGCAACCTGATCGCTCATTTTCTTTTTTCAGAAACTCACGAATTTCTTTTACGGACGCGTCGTGCCGAGCGATCGCCTTATTTCCCTCAAAACGAAAGCCCAATGAGCCCAAACTCACGAAGCCGCTGCCAATCTTTTCCGTCGCTGCATATGGTTTGTGCGATGATTGACAGTTCAATTTCCACACCAAACAACCAACAATCAGCATCAACACTGCTATCACACCAATCAAAACGGGCACCAGCAGCTCAACTTGTGATTTTTTTGCTTGAGACTTTGTTTGATTTTTTGTACTTGCCATAAAAATCCTTATGTTAACTTTGATAGCTCAAGTATAGCACATAAATTTATGGAAATATGTTGTGAGATAATACATATGTGACAAGACTATACAAAAAACGATTACTGTTGTAAACTATATAATGTAAAAAGATTACAAACGTAAACATTAAAGGAGGTAAGAATGTGAAAGAAAATTGCAGAATCGATAAAAAACAGCATATAACCGATGCAGAATGGGAAGTAATGCGAGTTGTGTGGGCAAATAGCGAAGTTACGAGCAAGTTTGTGGCAGAGGTGCTTTGTGAGAAAATGAACTGGAAACAGGCTACAATAAAGGCGCTGTTGAATCGGCTGTTGAAAAAGAATATTTTGAAAAAGAAGGAAATTGGGAACAAGTATATTTATTCGACAGATTTTACAGAAAAGGAAGTTGCTAACAGTTATATATTAGGAACTTTTGATAAAATTTGTAAAACGAAAGTTGGAGAAATGATAGGGAAAGTTATTGAGAACAGTGAACTGAGTTTTGACGACTTGGATTTGATTTTAAAGGCTGTTGAGGAAAAGAGGAAAACGGCTATGGGAGAAGTTTTGTGTGATTGTGTGGAGGGGCAGTGTAATTGCGAACATAGCGGACATAAGCATATTTAAGATATAGTGTGCTAAATGAAGGAAGAAAAGATTATGGCAGAAAAAAACTATACAGTAACTGGAATGAGCTGTGCATCTTGTGCCAATACTGTGGAAAAGGCACTTAATAAAAATAATGATATTAACGCTTCAGTTAATTTTGCAACTGAAAAATTGAATATTGAATATGATGAGAATAAGTACAATTTTGATAAAATTAGGAAAATAGTGGAGTCGGCTGGGTATGGACTGGCTGAGGATATGACAGAAGATAAAAAGGTGGAACTTTATCAAGAAAAAATAACAAGTTTGAAAAATCGATTAATTTTAGCAGTTATTTTTGTTGTTCCACTTTTGTATATTTCGATGGGGCATATGCTTGGGGCAGTACTTCCTGAATTTTTGAATCCTAAGGTAAATCCGCTTAATTTTGCGTTGGCACAGTTTGTGTTGACTTTGCCTATTATTTATGCTGGGAGAGATTTTTTTTCACATGGATTTAAAAATTTAGTAAGAAAATCTCCAACAATGGATTCATTAATTGCTATTGGGTCAACGGCGGCGGTACTCTATGGAATTTACGCAACTTTTGAAATTGTAATTGTAGACCCTGAAGCACATATGGATTTATATTATGAGTCGGCTGGTGCAATTATTACGTTAATCTTGTTTGGAAAACTGCTGGAGGCAAAAACAAAAGGTCAAACTTCATCGGCAATAAAAAAACTTATCGGACTTCAACCTAAAAAGGCTAAAATTATTGAAAATGGAGCGGAAAAGGAAGTTCTGATTGAAAACTTGAAAGTTGGAGATATTGTTATTGTGAAGCCGGGAGAAAAAATTGCGGTGGATGGAAGAATTGTGGAAGGGGCGACTTCTGTTGATGAGTCAATGTTGACAGGAGAAAGTTTGCCAGTAAGCAAAAAAGTTGGAGATAAGGTTGTTGGAGGAAGTATTAATAAAAATGGGAGTATTAGATTTGAAGCAACTGAAATTGGGAAAAATACAGTTTTGTCACAAATTATAAAGCTGGTTGAGGAGGCACAGGGGTCAAAGGCTCCTATTTCTAGAATGGCAGACATTGTGTCGGCATATTTTGTGCCGATTGTTATTGGGATTGCGATAATTACAGGAATTGCTTGGTTTCTAAGTGGAAGTGGATTGGTTACTGCATTGTCGTTTTTCATCGCTGTACTCGTAATTGCGTGTCCGTGTGCATTGGGACTTGCAACACCTACATCAATAATGGTTGGAACTGGAAAAGGGGCTGAAAACGGTATCCTTATCAAAAGTGGGGAAGCTCTTGAAACAGCATACAAAATAAAAACAGTTGTATTTGATAAGACTGGTACGATTACGAAAGGAAAGCCTATACTGACTAATTTGATTGCTTATGGGAAATATAATGAAAATGAATTGTTAAAAATTGCTGCAAGTGTGGAAAATGATTCAGAGCATCCATTGGCAGAAGCAATCGTAAACAAAGCAAAAGAGAAAAATATTGAAATTAAGCCGTATGAAAAATTTAGGGCAATGCCAGGTTACGGTATTCGTGCAACATTTGAAGGCAAGGAAGTTCAAATTGGAAATAGAAAATTGATGGAAAATCGAAAAATCAATGTAGAAATTTCTCAAAAAGATTATGATATTTTGTTGAATGAAGGAAAAACGCCAATGTACATTTCGATTGATAACGAATTGGCGGGACTTGTTGCAGTTGCAGACGTTATCAAGGAAACAAGCAAGGAAGCTATAGAAAAACTGAAAAAAATGGGAATCAAGACAGTAATGCTAACTGGAGATAACGAAAAAACTGCCAAATTTATCGCAAAACAAGTGGGAATAGATGATGTAATTTCAGAAGTGCTGCCTTATCAGAAATCTCAAAAAGTAAAGGAACTTCAGGAAAAAGATGAGTTTGTCGCAATGGTTGGAGACGGAATTAACGATTCACCAGCACTTGCTCAAGCAAACGTTGGGATTGCGATAGGAAATGGAACGGATGTTGCGATAGAATCAGCTGATATTGTCTTAATTAGAAACGATTTGAGAGATGTTGCGGGTGCAATAGCATTAAGTAAAGCGACAATCACAAATATAAAGGAAAATCTATTTTGGGCATTCTTTTATAACGTACTTGGAATACCATTTGCCGCTGGAATATTTTATGCATTTTTCAATGGACCAAAATTGGATCCGATGATAGCGGCTTTTGCAATGTCATTTAGTTCAGTATCTGTTTTGGGTAATGCTTTAAGATTGAATTTTTTTAAAGTTAAATAGAATTTTAAAAAATAGGTTGAAGTTTACAATATTATAATTTATAAATAGCAATTTACAAACTTGTAGAAATGATATAAAAAAACTTAAAAAGTCTATTCTAAGAAATGTTGTGAGATAATACATATAGCACATAAATTTATGGAAATACCTCTTGCCAAACTGCGCTGCGTGCTGTATAATTGACAACTGTAACTTATGGCGAGTCAAAAGGAAGTCATCAAAATGATTGGTAAGGTAGTGGAAGCACTGCCTAATACTCAATTTCGGGTGGAACTGGAGAATGGCCATAGTATCATCGCGCACATTTCAGGACGAATGCGCAAGCACTATATTCGTCTAGTGCCTGGTGACAAGGTTGAAGTTGAGATGACCCCTTACGATCTGACAAAGGGACGAATCAGCTTCCGCCTACGTGACGACCGACCGCACCAAGGTCGCTAGTCAAATATTAACGGTAATCTCGGGTTTACTCGGGAAGGGAGATTTACGCACTTTATGAAAGTTCGTGCAAGTGTTAGAAAAATCAGTCCCGATGACGTACTCGTGCGCCGCGTTGGCCGCAAAAAAGGCAAACGTATCGCTCGGTTGCGCGTCATCAACAAGAAAAAACCTAAGAATAAGCAAAGGCAGGGTTAAGCATGGCTCGAATTGCTGGGGTAGTTATCCCAACAGAGAAGCAAGTGCAAATCGCGCTCACCTATATTTATGGGGTTGGGCCAAAGCACGCTTCGAGCATCCTTGCGGCGGCTAAGATTGAGCCGACCACTCGGGTGAAAGATCTCACCGAGGCTGAAGAAAACAAGATTCGCGAAATTATCGACAGCGAATACACCGTCGAAGGTGATCTCCAGCGCTTGGTAACTAACAACATTAAGCGCTTGAAGGATATCAACGCCTATCGCGGTCTTCGCCACAAAGCAGGACTGCCGACACGCGGACAGCGGACTCGTACGAATGCACGAACTCGCAAGGGTCGCGCCATCGCCGTGGGCGGTACACAACCAAAAGCAGCAAGTAAGACCTAAAGAAAGGACTAAGAAATGGCAGACGCAAAATCTACCAAGAAAAAGCAGCGCCGATCAGTCCCAGCTGGTCAGCTGCATATTCAAGCAACATTCAACAACACCATTGTTACCTTTTCTGACAAGAAGGGTAACGTGTTGACCGCTTCATCAGCTGGTGCATGTGGTTTCCGTGGTAGCAAAAAGGGCACCGCCTATGCTTCACAGGTTGCTGCTGAAAAAGCTGCTGAAGCTGCGAAAACTCAGTATGGTTTGAAATCAGTTGACGTTTTCGTCAAAGGTGTCGGCTTGGGCCGCGATGCCGCTATTCGTGCGGTCGGCGCTTTCGACATCTCAGTAGAAAGCATTAAGGACGTAACTGGCGTGCCTCACGGCGGTGTTCGTCCACGAAAGGCACGGAGGGCATAATTATGGCACGAGATAATTCACCGATTGTCAAGCAAAGCCGCCGCGAAGGTTATGCGCTTCATCCAAAAGCACATAAAGTTTTGGCACGAAAATCTGGCATTCCAGGTCAGCACGCACACAGCCGACACAGCAAACCAAGTTTGTACGCCACGCAGCTGCGCGAAAAGCAAAAAGTTCGCCGGCTTTATGGTTTGGTTGAAAAGCAATTTGCTCGGCTGATGGACGAGGCAACACGCGCCCAAGAAGGTTTGGCAGGCGAGAACCTGTTGAAATTGTTGGAACGCCGCCTGGACAACGTTGTGTACCGTGCTGGTTTTGCAACCAGCCGCCGCGCTGCTCGCCAGCTGGTCGGACACGGTCACTTCTTGCTGAACGGTCGCCGTGTTGATATTCCATCAATTCGCGTCAAAGCAGGTGATATCATCGAAGTACGTCCAAAGAGTACCAAGTCGGTATACTTTACACACATCGACGACGTTATCAGTAACTCAATTCAAGGTCCGCTCAGCTGGATGAAGAGTGATGTCAAAAAATTGAAAATTGAGATCACTGGACAGCCAAAGCGTGAAGAAGCAGAAGCTGATATCAACGAGCAATTAATTGTTGAGTATTACTCACGATAAAAGAAGGGTTAGGGAAAAGTATGGCAAAAGCAATTTATAATCCAGCTCTGGCAAGCATCGAAGATGTTTCTGACACCAGTGCAACCTTTCTGATTGAACCGCTCCACTCAGGCTACGGCAACACGTTGGGCAACTCAATGCGCCGCGTCTTGCTCTCCAGCATCCGCGGTGGCGCAATCGTCGCTTTCCGCATTGAAGGTGCGACACACGAGTTTACTACCGTCGAGGGCATCAAAGAAGATGTCGTTGACATCATGCTGAACCTAAAGGGTGTGCGACTCCGCGTTCACACTGACGAGCCAGTTGAGTTGCGTCTGGAGAAAACTGGTGGTGTTATCACCGCTGGTGACATCCAAGCAAACGGCGAAGTAGAAGTTGTTAACCCAGACCACGTCATCGCTACCATTGATGATCCAAAGAAAACGGTCATCATGGACTTGGTAGCAGAGGCTGGTCGCGGTTACCAGACAATTGAGGACTCAAGCGAATCACGCCTACACTCAGACATGATCGCTCTGGACGCAGTCTTCACTCCAGTTTTGCGCGTACGCTACAAGGTTGATCCAACTCGTGTTGGTGACGAAACCAATTTGGACAAATTGACCATGACTATTGAAACTGACGGCACCATGACTCCACGTGAGGCGTTTGAAGAGGCTGCAGCTATCTTGGTCAACCAATACACAGCTTTAGCTGGTAGCACCACTGTCGTGAGCGCACCTGCGCTTGGTACAACCACTGAAGACAGTGAAGCTGAATTGGATACATCCATCGAAGAATTAAACCTAAGCGCCCGCACGACGAACGCGCTGATTAACAATGAAATCCGCACGATTCGCGACCTGGTGACTTTGACCGAGCAAGATTTGCGAGAATTGAAAGGCTTTGGTTCAAAGGCGCTGGATGAAGTACGCGACAAGATGGCGGAATTGGAGTTTTAACTATGCATAGACACGGATATCAAGGGCGCAAGTTCGGCCGTGAGCGTGATCAACGGCGAGCCTTGCTCAAAGGTCTGGCAACCAGCCTGGTTGAGCACGGCAAAATCGAGACCACCTTGCCGAAAGCCAAAGAGCTGAAGCGCCACATTGAAAAAATTATCACCAAGGCGAAGAAAGGCGATCTGGCCAGCCGCCGCCAGGTGATCGCAGCACTCAGCACCCGCGCTGCTGCTTACAAGCTCGTTGATGAAATTGCCCCACAACTCGGCGGCCGCACCAGCGGACACGTTCGCGTTGAACGCACCCGCCTACGTGTTGGCGACGGCGCGCAAATGGCAATCATCGAGTTTGTCGACGACATCAAACCAATGCCAAAGAAGGAGAAATAAGATGAAGACTTATTCACAAAAACCATCTGAAGTTTCTCGCCGCTGGGTATTGTTTGACGCGAGCGAATTGCCACTGGGACGCTTGGCAACCGAAATTGCCAAACATCTGACCGGTAAATATAAGCCAACTTACACACCACACGTTGATGGTGGCGACTACGTCGTGGTTATTAACGCTGCAAACACCGTCGTTACTGGCTACAAGGAAACTGACAAGTACTACTACCGTCACAGTGGTTTCCCAGGCGGCATCAAAGAAACGCAGTTCAAAGAAATGCGTGAACGCCACCCAGAACGAATTATTGAAGAAGCTGTCAAAGGCATGCTGCCAAAGAACAAATTGCAAGCAGAACGCCTCAAGCGCCTGCGCGTATTTGCTGGCAGCGAGCATGCTCACACAGCACAAACCCCAGAGAAAGTTGAGGTAAAGTAATATGGCTACTGATACCTATTTCTACGGCTTGGGACGACGCAAAAGTGCTTCAGCAAGTGTTCGCTTGCTTCCTGGCAAGGGTACCATCACCATCAACGGCAAAGCAGCCGCTGAGTACTTGGATGGCAACAAAACCTTGCTAGCCGAAGTGACCGACCCACTAGCTGTCGTCAGCAAGCAAAAGGAATACGACGTTACCATCTTGGTCAAAGGTGGTGGCCTCGCTGGTCAAGTTGACGCCATCAAGCTTGGCATCGCCAAAGCATTGACGGCTGCTCACGCTGACCTACGCCCAGTTTTGAAGAAGGCTGAGCTGCTCAAGCGTGACCCACGCGAGAAAGAGCGCAAGAAATACGGTCTGCGTTCTGCCCGCAAGCGCGAACAATTCTCCAAGCGTTAAACAGAGGAGAGACCAATTCTCGAAAATACTCCGTCATGTACAGGCGGGGTATTTTCATAGTATACTGATATAATGTTTGACCGACTTATCCATCACTGGCTGCGTGTCCCGTATAAACTATACGTGCATGATTTTCAAACACCGAAACAGCCTCGCGCCACTGTCGTGTTGATTCATGGCATCGGGAGCTCGTCAGCCATGTGGAAGCGAGTTGTAGGGCGTCGTAAAATTGATAAATCGACTCGCGTACTAGCGGTCGATTTACTCGGTTTTGGCAATTCGCCGCGACCGCACTGGAAGACGTATGATGTTAAGACACAGGTCGATTCACTAGTCGCAACCTTGGCGCAGCAGAAAGTCGATGGACGAATCATCTTGGTTGGCCATAGCTTAGGGGCGCTCGTAGCGGTACACGCCGCCCGATATTATCCTTCGTTGATCGATTCGCTCATCCTGTGTAGCCCGCCGCTGTATCGCCAACAAGGCAAGGATCGCCTGGCTGAACGCCAACTGCGTGCACTGTACCAAAAAATTATCGATAAACCAGCGCTCGGCAAGGTGATTGCTAGTGATTTTGCCAAGAAGTATAAATTATTCAACCCTGGCTTTCTCGTCGATGAGTCAAATTTGCCAATCTTTCTCGACACCTTAGACGCGGCCATCGTCAACCAAAAAGCACTGACGGAAATTGCCGAGTTAACCATACCAGTCGAAATATTTTACGGGCAATTCGACCCAGTCATCATCAATAAAAACCTGCGAAAATTAGCAAAACAAAAGCACATCGCCGTCACCAAAATCTTAGCAAGTCATGAAATTGATAGACGCTACGGTCAATTCGTCGTCCAGGCCATTAATCGGCACGTCACTGGGGATGATTATGGCCAAGCGTAAAGACCCAGTTCAGGAGCGTCAGAGAAAGCGCGAGCTCTGGATCGATCGCACGATGCAGTGGAGTGGCTTGTCTCGCGCCGAGGTCGAGACGATGCTGGCACAAACGCGCACCCAGAGTTTTCGCCTCAATCCGCTGGTTGACGGGGAAGTCACCCCCGAACTGCTGAGCTGCCAGGTTGCGTGGTGTCCAGATGGCTATGAAATTGTCCCCGAGCACATCGCTGATTATCAACACCTCGCCGACATCGGCCGCGGCTATATTCAGAATGCCGCCAGTTGGCTGCCGGTGCTGGCGCTTGCACCTGAGGCTGGCGAGCGCATCCTCGATCTATGCGCTGCGCCCGGCGGTAAATCCAGCCACATACAAGCCCTAGCTAATGGTCAAGCCAACCTCGTCTGTAATGACAATTCCAAGCCGCGCCTGATGAAGCTCCAGGCTAATCTCAAACGACTCAACGCCCCGGCCGAGTTCACACTAGCCGATGCTCGACATATTTCCCGCCGTCAGCCGGAGGTCTTTGACAAGGTCCTCCTCGACGCTCCATGTTCTGGTGAAGGACTAATGAGCTTGAACCTTAGTGACGCCCCGCTGTTTGACAGCTGGTCGGTAGCACATATTCGGAGACTAAGTGATCTGCAAAAGCGCCTCATCCTCGAGGCTTGGCGCCTGCTAAAACCTGGCGGCACGCTTGTTTACAGTACCTGTACCATGGCGCCAGAAGAAAACGAATCAGTCGTCGACTGGCTGCTGCGTCGTCAGCCTGACGCTCGCCTTGTGCCAATTGACATCACACTGCTGCCACATCGTGTGCCTGTCGTCCAATCCTGGAATGACCGCAGGCTTACGCATGATCTGAGCGGTTGCTTGCGCTTAATGCCGGGTGTACTGACTGAGGCGTTTTTTGTTGCGGCATTTCGTAAAACACCTCTCGCCGAATCAATGGTATAATAGGACTATGAGTAAACCCGTCATCCTCACTGGCGTGCGCGCCAACAACGATATTCACATTGGCAATTATTTTGGTGCCATTTTGCCGATTGTCGATATGGCGAAGCGCCGCTCGGCTGATTTTGATATCAATCTGTTCATCCCCGATCTACACAGCTTCACCACACCAATCGACCACAGTAAGTTGTACAATAGCATCTTAAATAACGCACGAATCTATACCGCCGCTGGATTACCACTAGACGACCCCTCTATTCATCTATATCGCCAAAGTTATATCCCAGCTCACAGCGAGCTAACATGGATTTTGGATTGCTTCACTGGGTTTGGCGAGATGAGCCGGATGACGCAGTTTAAGGATAAATCTGACAAGCTTCACGGCGACCAGATTTCCGTCGGCCTCTTCAACTACCCAGTCCTGATGGCCGCTGACATCTTGCTCTACGGCGCCACCTACGTGCCAGTCGGCGACGACCAAACCCAGCACTTAGAATTTACGCGCGACATCGCCGAGCGGATGAACCGCAAATTTGGCGATCTGTTCGTCGTACCCAAACCAGTTGCCCAGCAGCATCAATTCTTCGGCAACGACCAGGGCCTGAGGATCAAAGACCTGGTGAATCCGACCAAAAAGATGAGCAAATCCGACGACAGCGGCAAGGGCGTCATTTTCCTCGGCGACGAGCCGCAGGCAGCGCACAAAAAAATCATGAGTGCCACCACCGACTCACTGGGCAAGGTGCAGTACGACCGCGACAACCAACCGGGCATTTCCAATCTGCTGGAGATTTTGACGCTGGTACGCCAGGATGCCGGGCGAGACGTCAGCTTGGAGCAAACCATCAGCGAATACGCTGGCATGGAGCGCTACGGCGATTTCAAGCGAATCGTGGCTGATGAAGTGGCAGAGTTCTTGGCGAATTTCCAGGCGCGTCTGGCGGCAGTTGATGAGCTGGCAATTGAAAGCAAACTGGAGTCGAGCGAGCGCGACATGAACATCGTCGCCAACGAAACCTTGCACCGCGTCCAAACAGCCGTGGGACTACGGAGATAGGAACGCTCGCGTGAAAATTTCGCCGCGCACCGTCCTCAAAATCGCCAGGCTGTACCAGCTGGCGGACGACAACACGCCCATCAAGGCCCTGCGCCATCTGAGGATTCAGACAGACGAATCGCACGTGCTGGCAGAATTCATCCTGAACAAACAGCACTTCGCCATACTCTACGGCTCAATCGTCGATGAAGAATCAATTGACGAATTATGGCCCGATAAGCCCGCCAACGCTGAGATTTTGCCAAATCCGCTTGACCCGAATTTCACCGAGATGCCGTTCCAGGGCAAGTTTGTCATGATGTTTCAAGTCATGCCGACCAAGCAGCGCCTGGACATCCACTTGTCCACGACATTTGACCCGTCGATTTCGCGCAGCCTCTGGCAAAAGTACATCAAAGCCGGCTATGTGTCGGTCAACCAGCGCGTAGTGACGGCGCCAAAGTTTGAGGTCGACGAGACCGACGAGATCGCCGTCAAACTGCCAGAGCAAGAGCAGGCCAGTGCAGAGCTGCCAGTGTTGTACGAAGACGATGATGTAATTGTAGTTAACAAACCGAGCGGTCTCCTGACGCACGCCAAAGGCGGACTATCGACCGAGCCAACGGTGGCGGAAATTATTCGTCCTAAGACTTCATTTGCCTCGGACACCGATCGGCCGGGCATCGTCCATCGGCTCGACCGCGACACTTCGGGCGTACTGATCATCGCTAAAACTGCTGAAGCCGCCGCCTATTTACAGCAGCAATTCGCCCAGCGCACCACCAAAAAAACCTACCTCGCGGTGACCGACGGCGTACCGAAACTAGCCACCGCGAAGATTGACCTACCGATTGGCCGCAACCCGTCCGCGCCCAGCACTTTCCGTGTCGACCCCAACGGCAAGCCTGCTCAGACAAACTACCAAGTGCTGGCAGTAGCTGGCACTAAAGCACTCATTGAGCTCAAACCAACCACCGGCCGCACCCATCAACTCCGCGTCCATATGGCATACCTAAACACGCCAATTCTCGGCGACCGCGTCTACGGCAAACCTGATGCCAGCCGTCTGATGCTCCACGCCCACAAATTAGAAATTACATTGCCATCTGGCGAGCGAAAAACGTTTGAGGCGGCCATCCCTGGTGTATTTACTGAACTATTTCCTGATTGCACCCAAACCATAGAAGAGCCAAGCCATCAATGAGCCAAGCACCTCTCATCTCCACTACCGACCAAGCCACGGTAGAGCAATTAGCAAACCATTTGCCGCAATCATTGATGATTATTGCTGAACCCGGCCTAGACGGAGCAGGGGTAGCCCGCCACCTGGCGCATCACTGCCGATCAGAGGTCCTCACTGTTAGCCCACTGCCACAAAAAAGCACCATCTCAACCGAACAGATCCGCGACCTGACGGCCATGCTGCGCACTCATAGTTCCGTCCGCCGCGTGATCATCATCAATCCAGCCAACGTCATGACCGAGTCCGCACAAAACGCGCTACTCAAAACACTCGAAGAGCCAAATCCTAACACTCACTTTCTCTTGATCACCACCGTTAGCACAGATCTCCTCCCAACCATCCAGTCCCGCTGCCAGCAGCTGACACTCCACCGCACCACCACCAGCCAAGACGCCAAGCTACTAGAAAATACCAACCTAACACCTCAAGAAAAGCACCAAATAGCATTTCTCGCCGCTGGATTGCCGCTCCTTATCACCGAACTGAGCCACGACGCCACGAAGCTGGCAGAACGCCAAGCCATCGCCACTGACGCCAAGCACATTTTGGAACATCCCAGCTCCTACGCGTCCCTGAAATGCGCCCTACGCTACACCGACCGAGCGAGCGCCCTCCAGCTCATTGACATTCTCCTACGCTTCATCCATTTCCAGCTAAAACACGCCGCCCAGCCGCCAGCCATGCATCAATTACTCAAAAAAGTACTACAAGCAGAGAAGTCTCTCCTAGCAAATGGCAATACACGCCTCGCTTTATTGAAAATTGTGCTATAATTAAGCAGATATGTTAAGTTTGATATTCATTTTAGCAATTATCATTTGGGCAATCACCTACAAACCTTCCGAAGAAAATTCCGCAGATTTTCCAGCCAAGATTTCTGAAAAATTAGATCAGTTGTGGGCTATTGCGCAAGAATCCATTCGCGACAACAAATATCTCAGGGCAGAGAAGGCACTATTGACGATTTTGCGTGTCGACGAGAAGAACGCCACCGCGTACAACCGCTTGGGCATTTTGTATGCCAAGCAGCAGGCCTACAAAGACGCCATCGAGTGTTTTGAGATCGCTCAGAGTTTGGAACCAAGCGCCTCTAGCCTGCACAATGTCGGTTTGATTTATTATGAAACAAAGAATTATCCCAAAGCAGCATTGGCCTTTGAGCAAGCTCTGGAGATGGAAGACGATTTGGCGGCACGCTACATCGCCTACGCCAAGGTCCAAGAGAAAATGGGTAATGGTAAAAAGATGATCGCTGCACTGGAAAAAGCAGTCGAACTTGACCCAATTCCACAGACGCTCACCGTCCTGGCTGAGGCGTATGACAACAATGGACAAGCAGAGTTAGCCTCTGGACTACGCAAAAAAGCTGCGGCCATGTTGGTACCTGACAGCCACGGCGCCGTACCGCGTCAGCGCCGTCAGCCAAAACAGCCCAAAAAGTTGGTAATGTAGTTGCTTAGCCTATTTTTTTTTGCTATAATCACAGCAGTGCCGCTTTAGCTCAGCTGGCTAGAGCAACGGTTTTGTAAACCGTAGGTCCTCGGTTCGAGCCCGAGAAGCGGCTCCAAACACACGCCGGAATCGTGTAGTGGCAATCACAGGAGACTGTAAATCTCCCGCCGTAAGGCTTCGTAGGTTCGAGTCCTACTTCCGGTACCAATCAAACACCGTCTCATCACGAGGCGGTTTTTGATTGCCCATAATTCCGTCAAGTAGACCTCTGTCCATTGACTAAACATAAGATACATGCTATAATCTAATTATGTTCTTATTATTCAAACAATTTCTAACCGAATGGAATAGCAACAAAAACCAGCGTACCAAACTGCAACAGGCGTATTTCCTGATCATCATCTCACTGGCAGTCGTAGCGGGCTTTCTATCTCTATTAAACAGCGACTTCGGACGCGTACTCATGATCATCGCTGCCTTTACCGCCGTCGTATACATCTTCAACGGCGTCGCCTGGGCGCTGCTCGATGCATTCATCGCACCAATCCTACCAAAGCACGAAGCCAAAAAGACAGCCAAACGAAGCAAAAAATAGGACGTATCCTATCCGCTGCAAATCAAAAAGGTCGCTCAAACAGCGGCCTTTTCTACAAAATCTATTCTGGAGCCACGATCGGGGCTTGAACCCGAGACCTCATCCTTACCATGGATGCGCTCTACCAACTGAGCTATCGCGGCGTCATACTCACAGCTGATTATACCAAATTATCCTGTCGGTGAAAAGCATTTGCTATAATAATTACCAGGAGGAATTATGGCTCAATTTAGTTTTGATATAGAAAGCACGTTTAATAAACCAGAGATGAATAACGTTCATCAATTGGTGGTGCGGGAAATTGCCAACCGCTTTGATTTTAAGGGGACGCCGGCTGATGTCGAGTGGCTGCCAGACAAAAAAGGCTTCAAGGTTATTGGTGCAGATGAATTTCAGGTGCAATCAATCATTGACATGATTGGCCGGCAACTCGCCAAACGCAATATGACCAGCAAGGTGCTTGACCTTGGCGGGGCGCACAATGCCGCCAATATGCGTGCCTGGCAAGATGTACCGTTCAAAGACGGCCTCAGCCAAGAAAACGCCAAAAAGATTACTAAGCTCCTGAAAGAATCACACCCCAAGGTAAAAACCCAGATTCAAGGTGATAGCGTACGCTGCACCTCAAACAGCAAAGATGAGCTACAATCCGTCATGGCGACGCTCAATCAAGCAGATTTTGATTTTCCATTGAGCTTTGGTAACTATCGATAGCTGTTCGCCCACCAAAAATAAATCCGCGCCGGTTCTATGGCGCGGATTTTATCGTAGTTATTTGTTATTTGTTATTTGCGGATTAGCGCAAGCTGCGTCGGCTCATCACATAAGCGCACGTCACGCTCACCAGTCCACCAAGTCCCAAGATGCCGCTAGCGGTGTTCAGAGTACCAGTGAGAGGCAATTCCTTAGTGGTTGGCGCGGTAGGAGTTGGCTGTGGCTGCGGCGTGGCAGCAGGAGGCGTGGTTTGATTGGTAGTTGGTGGTGTAGTCGGCTCAGTCGGTGTTGGCTTATTTGGCTCATTTGGTACTGATGGCGTAGGTGTCGGCTGAGTTGGCTTATTTGGCTCATTTGGTGTTGGTTGAGTTGGTGGATTTGCTGGAGGTGTCGTTACTGTGTAGGTTTCGGTCGTCGCATCATCACAAGCATCTGGAGAGCCGGCGATGGTCGGTGTGTCGACACAAGCGGTGTTTTTGTGCTTACCCTCAATGAATTTTGCGTACTTAGCAGTCAAAGAGAACGTCTGCGACTGACCAGCAGGCAAGTTGGCGATGGTGTGTGTCCACTTACTGCCATCAATCTTACCAGTGCTACTGTTTGACAGCGTCACTCCTTGCGGAGCAGTATCACTCACCACAACATCTTTCAGGTCTGTTTTGCCAGTGTTTTTGACGGTAATTTCATAGGTGAAATCACTGTTGACTGCCACTTTGACATGTTCTTGTTTGTTAACTGTTTTGGTGATGCTGACTGACGGCTTTGGTTCTTCTGGTTTGTTTTCCTCAGTGATAGTAAAGCTGCCGGTACAGTTAGGACTGGTTACTTCACCAATACTGGTAACTGCTGTTGCTTGAACTTTGTATGTACCCGGCGTCTTGAGCTCAACACCCATGCCAGTCTGATCGCCAGTCACACCACCAGCGTCAACAAGTTTGCCTGATGGGTCATAAACCCTGATGTGGATTGACTGGATGGTGGCACCATTTTTGGCTGATGCCTTGGCGCTCATGTGGTAGCGGTTACGTGACAGTTGGGTGATAGTCAAGCTGTCACAAGTAGCAACTGGCTGCGGCTGAGGTTGTGGTTGCGGTTTTGGTTGCGGCGTTGGCGTCACTGGAACAGCTTGGGGTACGCTATATGTCAACAAGTTACCACAAGAAGACATGATGCGGAATTTACCGCGAGTAGCCGAACTGCCTTCCCAGCCCATGTACCAACTACTATCCCACAACTTCTGCGGGCGGGAGTAAATGGTGCGTCCAGCAACGGTGTGGGCTTTTTGGCCTTGGGCCTCAGAGAACCGTGAAGTCCAGCCCCATGATTGAGCAGAGGAGTCGACCTCATAGCGCACCTTGGTGCTAGAGATATTCGCCAACTCTGCTCTAGTGATACCGTTATAGGTTAGTACGTCGCGGAAATTGTTGGTATTTTTGTCATAGTGCGCCAAAATCGCTTCTTTGCTACCAACACCGCCTTGGATCATGTCGTCTGATGCGGCTTGTGCGTAGTCTTGAAAGAAGACTACTGACTGCAGCACCATCGCCATCACCATCATGCCAATGCCCAGGTGTTTTACAGTTACTTGTTTTGATGCCGTCGCTGCTTGCTTCAAGCGAGCTACATATGTTTTCCACGACTGTCTAGCCATACCCTCACTCCTTAATGCATCATCTCCACCTGATGCGTTATATCTTACTATTACTACCGTATCATATATTTTACACAAGCGCAACGAATGAACATTTGATAATTGCTTGAACTAATTTGCATAATCTGTTATATTGTATAATCGAAGTTTAAGTACAAATTGTTAAAGGGAAACTATGGCAAAGAAGAATACGAAACGCAAGTTGATCGGTTTGGTCAGCGACAAAAGCAAGCACCGAACTTACTACACGACAATCAATACACAAAATCGCACCACTAAAGGTCAAGGTAGGTTGACACTGCGCAAATACGACCCAATTGCTCGCGAGCATGCAACCTATACCGAAACCAAGAAAAATCTTGGTCGCAACGAAGTTAAAGCTCGTAAAAGCTAGTTTCTTATCGCGCATATCATTAAAAACCCACGTATATAACCGTGGGTTTTATGTTATTGGGCGAGCATGCCTCGAGCGCCAATAGATATCCCGCAAGGCATTCATCACATACAACGAAGCTTCATATGGTGAACTATACGGGCTGAAATAGGCGTGAACATCGCCATCGGACGACCACTTGGTGCACATATAGTAATAATGATCAGAGGTTTGCAAATTACGCCAATCACGAATCAGCTGAGAATCGCCAGACGCCAGTACTCGCGGCGCCAGCTGATACACATAGCGCAAAGCTTCTTGTTGCAGAGCATTACCATTCCAGGCCGTCAAATCCCTCTCACTGTCAGCCCAAGTCACCGTCTCTGGCATACTCACGTCTCCAACCGGTGCGTTCGACAGGGCTTGCGACACCGTATTAAACTGACCGCCAGCCGTTATCCATTTCCCAACAAACCGCTCAAAGAAGGTGAATATACCATGTTCTTTCCACTGATGCTCACCAAAGGTTTCATAGTCCATGAATAAATTGACCAATGGGCCACCTGACGCCGTAAGCCATGAGCTGTAGGTTTCAGCCGTCAGCGGCCAGCCACTCCATTTTTTGTTACTAAAACGAAAGGCAATGTCGTCACTCAAGCGATAGTTCTTTAGTAATAGTCTTGTGCGCGTGGCGCCCTTTGGTTGATAGACATAATTTGGGCTGCGCCAACCCAGCACTTTGTCCCAGCCTTCAGCCAGCACACCGTTATACCCGTGTGCCTCTGCCCAAGCTCCAAGCTCATCATTGTACGCCAACTCAGTGTTCGCCAACACTTTGGGCGAAACGCCAAATAGCTGTTTGATTTTTTCAGCGTGTAGAGCGACCTGCTTCTCAAATTCGGACTGATCGTAGAAAAAGGCCAGACTGTGATGATAAGGACTCGCCAATAATTCTACGCGTCCTGTTTTCACTAGTCGCTGAAAACTCTCAATCACATCTGGCGCGAATTGCTCAGCTTGCTCCAAAAACACGCCAGACAAACTCAGCGACAAACAAAATCCTGGATGTTCGTGTAGCAGCTTTTCCAGCAGTGCGTTCATCGGTCGGTACGATTTATTTGCTACCTTCAGAAAAATCTCTTTGTTGTTTTGGTCGCCATCACCGCTGAAATAATCATGACGATTAGCAGTGTCGAGTGCACCATAGCTGCGGACACGCCACGGCTGGTGGGCGTGCAGATACAGGGTGACTACTGGACGGCTCATGCGCCACCGCCTTTTGATTGAGCCTGTTTGTATAATTTTAAGCAATGCTGAGCCGCGTCATGCCAGGACAATTGGGCGTATTCTGTTTTGACATCTTCCTTGAGAATTTCCAAAAGAGCAGGTGAGCGCGCCAACATGACGATTTGTCGCGCCAATTTGTTAGTATCCCAATAGTCAAATCGTAAAATATTATGAAGTACTTCGCCGACACCAGACTGGCGACTGATGAGTAGTGCTGTGTCATGATGCGCCGCTTCCAGCGCCGTCAGTCCAAATGGCTCTGATACCGAACTCATGACAAATACGTCGATCAGATGGTAAGCATCGCGCCACTGCCGACCGCGCACAAAACCCGTAAACACCACTTTGTCACTAATGCCCAGGTGCGCCGCCAAAGCAACCAGTTCGTCGCGCTGCTCACCACTACCGCTCAGCAGCAATGCAATTTTTTGGTGCTGGTTGATGGCCTCAGCCACCGCCCGAATGAGATAGGTCAAACCTTTTTGCACTGTCAATCTGGTCAATGCACCAACGATGATATAGCCCTCCTTCTTCAAGTCTTCCAAGTATTGATAGGTACCTTGGTCGTATTCGTGTGGCGGCAGCTCATCCAGGTCAATGGCATTGTACACAACCTCGATTTTCTCTGGTGGAATGTGATAATTCTTGACAATGATGTCTTTGGTAATGTGGCTCACTGCAATGATTCGGTCAGCCATCAACAGCCCTTGCTGCTCAATCTCATGCACCAACGGGTTGCCCTCATTCTCGCCAGAACGGTCAAATTCAGTCGCGTGCACATGCACGATCAACGGCGCATTGCACTGCTGCTTAGCGATGATACCAGCTTCCATGGTCAACCAGTCATGAGCGTGAATAGCGTCTGGAGGATGCTGTTTGACAAATTCTTTAACGAAGCAATTATATCGTCGCTGCACCGCACGCATACCACCCAGCCCGCAATCATGCGCTTGTTTGTCCGAAGTGCCCAAATCATCATAGGCGCCAAAGCCATCTTTTGATGCCTCCAAGTGCGTTGCCGCGTGTACATTCATGAAGTCAATGTTCGGATGCTCGGCAGAGTAGGGCACAACAAAGTCGATATCCACACCACAGTCGGCTAATGCCCGTGACATCTGATAACAAGCGACGCCTAAACCCCCGCTATTATGCGGAGGTAATTCCCACCCAAGCATCAATATTTTCATACCTACTATTTATCATAAAACGATGCTTATGTTTTTTCAATAGTTTTTCACGGTTTTTCAGGAGTATTTCACGCAGCGACCTGTCAGATAGCCTCCTCAAATCACCCAAAATGAGTTGCCGAGGACGGAAAAATCATGTAAAATAACGCCAAGACACAGGGGAGTAGCTCAGTTGGTAGAGCACCGGTCTCCAAAACCGGGTGTCGCAGGTTCGAGTCCTGTCTCCCCTGCCATAGAGCCGTAGAGCCATAAAATAGCAGAGGTTTTCCCTCTGTTTTTTTCTCACCAGGCGTGTGGTATACTGATTTCATGAAACCATTGCAGTTATCTTCGCCGCACTTGATTATCATGGTCGGCGCACCGGGGGCGGGAAAAACACAGTTTGCGACTGAATTTGCCAAAATGTTCAATGCGCCAATGTTAAGCAGTGACACGCTGCGTGAATTGTCGAGTGATGACGCGCTCATTCACAAGACTGCGGTTGACTTACTTCGAGAGTTGCTCAAGCCAAAACAGACAATCATCTTTGACGGCAACACCGAAAAGCGTGCTTGGCGTTCCGACATCGCCAAAGTCGCTCGTGAGGCTGGATTTAAGCCATTGTTTGTGTGGGTACAGACCGATCCTGCCATGTCCAGAGCTAGATGGCTCCGTTCACACAACGGCGATGAAGCACTGTTCGAACAGAAATTACGAACTTTCTCACCGCCGCATGCCAGCGAGCCCTACATGGTTATCAGTGGCCGCCACACTTACAATACGCAGGCAAAAACGCTTTTGAAAAAACTCAGCGATGCTACCCGTCCAGCTGCTTCTATACGTACTCAGCCACGGTCAATTGGCGGGCGCGTTCGCGTACAGTAGACGGAGGGCTTGATGCCAACTATCACTGATTCTGAATTTGGCGAAATCACTGTCACCAGGCGCGCACTAGCCAGTCGCGTCAGTTTGCGCATTGCTCCCAACGGTCGCATCCGCATCACCATGCCGCTTCACGCGCCACTAGCTTCCGCCAAACTGCTCATTAAACGGTCACGTCGCAGCATTCAAAAACTCATCGCCGAGCAGCAAGGCGATTTTCCATACAGCACGCCTCAGCAAATTGGCAAAAGTCACAATTTGTTGGTGGAACAGGGAGAACCCGCTGTCAAAACTGTCGGCACCAGCATCATCATCAACGCAAGAGACGACCAAGATTTCGCTGACCCCATCT
Organism: Candidatus Saccharimonadota bacterium; assembly: GCA_905372835.1. Classification (GTDB taxonomy): domain Bacteria; phylum Patescibacteriota; class Saccharimonadia; order Saccharimonadales; family Saccharimonadaceae; genus Nanosynbacter. The sequence continues at coordinate 544,502 of CAJPQK010000001.1, forward strand.
TTCAACAATCCATTCGCGACCACGTCGTCAAAGCCCTGCGCAAAGAAGCCAAAAGCTATTTGCCACGCCGCCTCAAATTCTTAGCAGAGCAATACGACTTTCATTACGACAAAACTCGACTCACGCACTCGTCCAGTCGCTGGGGCAGTTGTTCCTCAAACGGCACCATCAGCCTAAACATCGCCCTCATGAATATACCGTTTGAGCTATTAGACTACGTCCTCATCCATGAACTGTGCCACACGCGCCAGATGAACCATTCGTCAGCATTTTGGCACGAAGTCGCTGCCATCGACCCGCACTATAAACGACACCGCGACGCCCTGAAAAAATACACTCCACACGTATAATGCTTGTGCTATACTGGTACATATGCAGGGAGGGAATCTTATCTATGCCATCATCATCTTGCTTGTCATATCATGGCTGATGTTTCTAGCAGCCGTCGTTATCGCCTATCGCGGACGGCACCAGTCACGCCAAGAACTACGACGCAGTCGCTCCCGTGAACGGCTAGAACGCGACCGTGTATTGACACTGGTGAACAACCTCACCGACGCCATCATCAGTATGGATGCCCACGGCATCATCGGCCTCTACAACGCTGCCGCCTTGAGTCTGCTTGACACCAACGCCAGCATCCAAGGCGTACACATTGATGAGCTATTAAATTTTGAAACCAACGACAAACAGCCAGTTCCTGTATTCAAAGAATTGCGAAAATCACCAGCCATTCGTACTCGCGACGACATCATCATGCCCCTTGAGGGCGGTGACCGTGTGCGGCTGTCAGCTACTTTCGCGCCAGTACAGGGTGGTAGCGACACGCTCACTTCAGATGGCTACGTCCTTATTTTGCGCGACATCACGCGAGTCAAAAGCCTAGAAGAAGAGCGTGATGAATTCATCAGCGTGATCAGCCACGAATTACGCACCCCCATCACCATCGCCGAAGCCTCACTCTCCAACGTTCAGCTCATGATGCACCGCGGCATGACCGACAAATTGGACGATTCACTTGCCGAAGCTCACAAACAAATCATGTTCCTCGCGCGCATTGTCAACGACCTCAGCACGCTGTCTCGCGCGGAGCGTGGCATAGCCGATGAATCAGAGCTCATCAACGTCACTGAACTAGCCGAAAAACTCCGCCACGAATACGAACCGCAAGCAACAGAAAAGAAATTGGCGTTCAACCTGGACGTCAGAGCTGGTGTCGGTAACGTCAACGTGTCTCGACTATACCTCGAAGAATTATTGCAAAATTTCATCACCAACGCCATCAAATACACCCAAAAAGGTTCAGTCACCCTCATCATGAAACGCAGCAGCGGCAAAGTCTACTTTGGCGTCAAGGACACTGGCATCGGCATCGGGCGCAGTGATCAGAAAAAGATTTTCGACCGCTTCTTCCGCGCCGAAGATTACCGCACCCGCGAAACCAGCGGTACTGGATTAGGGCTGTACGTAGCAGCCAAACTAGCCCGCAAACTCGGCTGCACCATCAGACTAGAAAGCCGTCTCAACCACGGATCAACTTTTAGCTTCAGCCTACCACCGGCAAAACCAGCAAAAAAGCAATAATACCGCTCAAACTTGCAATGCATGCATTTTTTGTGCTAAGCTATACTTGACAGTCTGTGAAAAACAGACTTTTTAATTTGGGAGAAACACATGACAGAAAAGGGTAAGCAGACAGGGAAAACTACCGTACGCCGCATCAAGGCAACGGATGATTCCCCTAAAAAAACCGTCAAAAAGAAATCAACCACCAAACCAGCATGCGCTATTCAAAAGACTGAAGCAGATTCAGGCATGCGCGACTCATTTGTTGGTTATTTCAAGGGAGCGTGGGCCGAGTTGAAGCTAGTTCGTTGGCCAACCCGCGCCAACACTTGGATCATGACTGGCACCGTGATTGGCTTTACTTTACTGCTTACCACATTGATTTTATTACTTGACGCTGGATTTAACTGGGTCTTTGAGCAAATTTTGAAATAAAGGTAAAAGGAGTTTTTTATGGCAAATAATCGTTACGACTCAACCCGTCAGTGGTACGCTATTCACACCTATTCTGGCTACGAAGAAAAGGTAGCAGAATCCATTCGTCAGCGCATCAACGGTGTTGACATGGCAGACAAAATCTTTGACGTCATGGTCCCAAAAGAAAAACAAATCCAAATCAAAAACGGCAAACGCAAAGTCGTTGAAGCCAAAATCTTCCAAGGCTATGTGTTGGTGGAGATGAACTTGACTGATGAGACGTGGTACATCATCCGCAACACGCCTGGCGTGACTGGATTTGTCGGTGCCGACACTACGCCAACACCCGTTTCTGACAAAGAAATTGCCAAAATCAAAAAGCGCATGGGCGTCGAAGAGCCAAAGCACCAGATTGATTTCTCAGAAGGCGAAGTTGTTTCCATCACCGATGGTCCGTTCAAAGGCTTTGACGGTGCGATCGCCGAAATCGACCCAATCAAAGGCAAAATCCGTGTCATGGTCAGCATGTTTGGACGTGACACTCCAGTTGAACTTGACGCTTTGCAGGTGAAAAAAGTCTAATACACAGACCAGACAGGCCAATTTATATATTATCAAAAGGGTGGAGAGGTTTTACCATGAGTACACTAGAAATGCCACAACCCAGTGATGATAACTCCGACAAGAACGAGAAGGTCATACAGCCCAGTGACGACACCACCCAGGAGGCCGCCAAAGTCTCAGAAGAATGGTTAGAAGCACTGGGTGAGCCTGATGGCGAGGACTTAACAAGCGCCTCTCTCAAACATTTAGCTGCCAGAAATAAATTGATCGCGACCTTTGAAGAACTGTCTGCCAAACAGACTATTGATGAGCAACAGCGTGCCATAAATAAGACTAGCAACTCGTTAAATATGCAATATCTCCCAGCAGTACGAGAACTTATTACCCATTACTTACAAGACTTACCGACGACACCAAAGCAAAAGGAATCTCTGCTCACTTGGTTCGCTGGACTGATGGAAAGCGATACACAGGCAATTGTCGCTGCAGCGCACATCATCGCTCCAGACAGTATTCCAGAGAAGCAGACAGGCGTACTAGCGCAAGCTAAGCTATGTGTAAACCAACTATACGAAGAGTCCGTAGAAGAGTGCGAAGGAGACCCTTCACGTATACCTGCTCATTTTGCTGCCGATTTTGCAGTAGCCCTGGGACAGCAACAAGTCGACATGATAAATTCCGCGTATAGCAGTATACCTGTCGCATCAAAAGAGGTGCAGGCACCAAAGGACGACACTCCTCCACCTGAAATCCCAACCAGCCTTGAAATCAAAGACCCAAAGATAGCTCGCATGTTGGCGCTCTCAGAGATTGGCAAAGAGGCGGTCAAAGCTTTGACCATTGCTGGTGGCGTGGCAGCTGGCATCGTTGCCGGCAACGTAGTCACACACTTTCTGTCACGCAAAAAATAATGCGTCACACGCTAAATTACCAAACGTCTTTGGCCTGTACTACTTCACTGGTGTGCGCCAGATAATGCTGTAGCAGAAAAATGATCAACGCCACGGTGATAAATCCCAACAAAATGATCACTACCCAAAGATTACCCATCTGCAAAATACCAGCCAATAAAACTGGCACCGTCGCCACGCCACAAGCCAGCACTTTGCCTACCAACAACGTCACCAATGTAACGGGGCACTGACAAAACCGCACTGACCGCTTCAACATCCGCGACCCACCACGTCCCAGCCAATAGGTGAGAGCCGTGAGAGTGATGACCAGCACCAACGCCGTGGCAATCCCCAACGCAGCACTCAACAACTGCGCCATCAGCGGCTCTGGTTCTGTCGGTGCCGTCTGCATCAGCGGTTCTGCAGTGCGCAGATTGATTGACAGTCCAAAGAACTTACCGCGACGCATCAGCCAAACTACGGCGGACAGGGAGATGATCGCGTAAACAAATAGGAGCAATGTGTAGCCCACCGCACCAAACGCGTTAATGATGCGCTTAATGGGGAGCGGGCCTCGCACGTTCATGCTTGAATTATACCATACTTTTTTGTATAATACCTATGTTACGCACACTTTCAATACGCTTCAACTAATTTTGAAAGGGTTTATCATCATGGCAAAGAAAGTCATTGGAAATCTAAAACTACGTATTCCAGCTGGTCGCGCTACCGCTGGGCCTCCAGTTGGTTCAACCTTGGGTCAGTGGGGACTAAACATGATGGATTTCATCAATCCATTTAACGACGCCACCAAAGATTTGATGGGTAAAGACGTTATTGTACACATTCAAGTATTTGAAGACCGCACCTTTGCATGGAAATCATTGGGTCAGCCAGTGGACGATATGATCCGCGAAAAAGCTGGCATCCAAAAGGGTAGCGGCAAACCACATACCGACAAGGTTGGTAAAATCACCCGCGCTCAGCTGGAAGAAATCGCTGAGATCAAAAAAGACCAGCTCAACGCCATCGACACAGACGGCGCCGTCAAAATCATCGCCGGCACTGCTCGCAGCATGGGTGTTGAAGTTACTGACTAATCAGTTTCTCGCATCAACTACAAATTACTCTCGTCCAGGCGGGAGTAATTGTATATTATGACCAAATATGATATAATACAGGTATGGATCTGCCAGAATTTGCAAGGTTATCAACAGAAAATGAAAGAGGACTCAAGGACACTGTCACATCCGTCGTCGGTGCGATAGCCGTCACCTCTGCTTTATTCATCCCGACAGCTGTCGCGTTAAATAAAGCGGCCGATACCGCTGCTAATTCTATCCACATCAACACCGAGCCCACTTCGGCACCTTCAACTGAAAAAACATCATCGACCCAAGAACCAGACCAAACACCACCGCCAACTCCTAGAGGTCTTGTGCAAACCATTATCGACAATCTTGGCGGTTAATCTCTAGTAAAATTCAATGCTCATCGTAAATACCGTATCCGACCCCCGTGTATCAGAGGCACTCACTAGTGCCAAATTGGTCGTCCTCAGAACCGACACCATCTACGGCATCGTTGCTGCCGCGACTAACCACTGCGCCATGGAGCGCCTGTATCGCGCTAAACATCGTCCAGCTAACGAATCCTGCATCATCCTGGTCGCCAACATCTCCGACATCCCAGGTTTAACTGCCGCTCAACGTCAGCACTACTTGCAATTGAACGCTGAGCGACCGACCAGCATCATTGTATCAGCCAGCAACGATTTTCCACACACCGCCCACCAAAACGGCACGCTGGCTTTTCGACTGGTCACTGGCAACTTAGCACGTCTCATCCACCAAACCGGCCCCTTATTTGCACCCAGCGCCAACCCAGCTGGTATGCCACCAGCCAAAAATATCACCGAAGCCATCAATTACTTCGGTGATATGGTGAGTGTCTATGTCGACGGCGGGGAAGTGACGTCCTCAGTCGCGTCACGCATCATCAAGCTACAAGCCGACAACATCGTCACTATTCGCGCTTAACACAACCTACATCTGAACGAACGGTCGCGCCAGCTCGATGTCAGGGCGCAGCTCTGAGATACGCATCAGCTCATTGTACTTAGCGATGCGCTCTGAACGAGACATTGAACCAGTCTTGATTTGTCCAGTTCCCAAGCCAACCGCCAAGTGGGCGATGGTGGTATCTTCCGTCTCGCCAGAACGGTGGCTCATCACCGTGTTCCAGCCAGCTTCTTTGGCCATCTTAACTGCGGCGATGGTTTCGGTCAGTGTACCAATTTGGTTTGGTTTGATGAGGATGGCGTTGCCAGCTTTTTGCTCGATGGCTTGTTCCAGACGCTCGACATTGGTTACCAACAAGTCGTCACCAACCAACTGTGTGGTGCCGCCCAATTCCAGCGTCAGCTTTTGCCAACCACGCCACGCTTCTTCATTCAGCCCATCTTCGATGGAAACGATTGGGTATTGTGCGCGTAGTTCCTTATACATCTTGATCATTTGGTCAGTATCCATCACGCGGTTTTCCGTGGACAAATTGTACTGCTCAGTCTGGCTCTGATAAAACTCACTGGCAGCCACGTCAAGTGCAAAGGCAAAGTCACGCTCCAGCAAGTACCCAGCCTGCTCAATGGCACGGCTGAGCAAGGTGATTGGCTCAGAGTTACCGTAACGAACGCGAGGTGCATAGCCACCTTCATCACCCACAGTCGTTGGGTAGCCCTCTTGTTTGAGAACTTTTGCCAGCACGTGAAATACCTCGGCGCTCATGGTTACTGCGTCTTGAATGGTTGACGCACCAACAGGGATGATCATGTACTCCTGAATATCCGTCGCACCCAGTGCGTGCTGACCACCGTTCATGACATTAACCATTGGCATTGGGAAACTCATCTGCGGGTTACCAGCCAACGTGTTGATATAGGTGAACAGTGCCACACCGCGTGACGCTGCTGCTGCTTTGGCAGTTGCCAAACTGACCGCCAAGATGGCATTTGCCCCCAAACGGCCCTTATTTGGCGTTTCATCCAAGGTGATCATCTTTTGGTCAATAGCTTCTTGGTCAAACGGACTCATGCCGCGCAGTGCGTCAGCAATTTCCGTGTTGACATTTTCAACTGCTTTTAGAACACCCTTGCCACCAAATGGCAATTCATCATCTCGTAGCTCTACCGCTTCGTGAGACCCAGTACTCGCTCCGGACGGCACCGCAGCCCGACCAAAACAACCGTCGCTCAATATGACATCTGCTTCAACCGTTGGATTGCCTCGAGAATCTAAAATTTGACGTGCTCTGATGTGTGTAATTGTAATAAAGTCCATATGATCTATTGTATCAGAACACGTGATAGACCGCTAACTGTAGTGTACGTCGGCAAATCCTGTTTTACCTGAATGGGCTATTATACCCGACATACAGCTCGTTACTGTCACCGTCTTGCCATCCCGCGAACCACGCATCTTAAGAGGTCCCGCACAATGACCAGTAAGAAGATCTACATCAGCCTGTAGTTTAGGCGATTGCTGATCAAAGTTGTTTAATATTGCTAAAGCCTCTCTTTGCTGATGGCTTGTAGCACTAGCGGCTATTTGATCTATCTGGTCATCTGTTAACGGCACTAAAGCCTCATGACCCGCCTCTTTCATCATCAGTAAACGCTTCTTTAGCTCTTCCGGGTTCGCGTTCAGACCTTCTTGTACTTCTTTACGTATACAAGCTATCTCTCCTAGGTTGTGCTTTAACACTGGACAGTCTCGGCACCTCCTGGGAACATCAGCCATGTCTTCGCCAGTTATGTCTGCGCCCGCCATAATGTCATCAAAGGTCGCGCCAATAGTTGTTTCATCGTGCCCACCAGGTGTAAAATTACTGTTCTTCTCACGTTCCATAGTAATTACAAATACTATCATATTGTTGCTAAATACGCAAATATTCCATGAAGTACACCCACTGCTATTGATTTTTCTGCAATTCACTGGTATAATATATTTACATGAGTGAAGCACCTTTTCCTAGTCCCCAAAAGCGACCAATTGTTCTGGACGGCCTGATGGATATGGCCTACAACAGGGAAGCGACGCTAGACCTACCAGATGAGACATTGCAGACAACCCTGAACAACCAACTATTCACTCCCGAGTTACTAAGCAAGCCGGTCGACATCACCGCCATAACCTCCCACAACAACAGTGACGGCGAGCCTACCTTAGGTGTTGAACAGTTCTCAGAAGCAATCGCACGGTTTGAGGTCAGCTCAGAGCTGGGCGAACGCACGGTACGCTTGGCGTTCGATAACGGCGACCGCTTGGATGTATCTCACATCATGGAGATTCGTCAGCAAGAGCCAGAAGAGCCGTCGGACTACGCCGAACTGGTTTATGATACCGGTGGACTAGTCAACCGAGTTTTGTCGAGGAAATCATTCAACAAGTTTGACCCCGAACAACAGCAACTCATCATACAACGACTCACCGAAAAAGCTACCAGGGAGTTTGATGAGCTGCTTGCCGACTCAGAGCATTGTCAAGCCATTGTGAATATTTTTAAACAAACCGAGCCAATCATCGCTGACAAGCTCGCTGTATTTGTGCCAGTCGTTTTAGAAGACGGGGAAGCCAAACTGCTGCCCAAACTTCATATCGAAATGACTCACGGTGCAACAAAGACCATCGTACCGTTTGATCAGCTAGCAGATATCGACCTCATCTATCACGAACAGAGAGATGAAAGCCAGCCATTTGACTACCTGGCGACTTTTCAGGACGAATGGCGCAGTCAGTCGATCGAAGCAACCGAGTATCTACTTGCGGACAGAGCCACTGACTTGAGCCAACGCGATATTTCAGCTGAACGCGTCACTAAACTAATGCAAGCTGAGGCCGCAGAACGGTGCGCCCAACTCATGGCTGATGAGAATTTTTTGGCGGAACATATGCTTGAGTCAGGCGAGTTTTATGTTGACGGAATATTCTACACTGACAATAACGGTGAATGGCAGGAGACGTTTGACGACTATACTATCAACGCCAAGCCAGAACTAGACTGTGAGGAGATATCCGGACAGTGGCGATTTGGACTACGGCTCATCTCAGCAGATGACAGCTCACAAGCAGACGTGTTTGTGGTACCAAGCAATACCTTCGTCACAGCCTTTCGGCGGTTGGCACAGGAGTCTCATTGAAATTGATCGCCAAAACTGATATAATCAACCGGAATAATAATCAATGCTGGGAGGTGAACCTCGGGAAAAACCGAACACCGATTGCACCACAGAAAGGATATATCTCATGGCCAAAAAAGCCGAGTTGCTGGAAAAAGCAGCAGAACTAAACCTAGAAGTCAGCGAAAAAAACACCATCGCTGAGATTGAAGCTGCCATTGCTGGCGCTGAAAAACACGAAGTCCGTGAAGCGCACGTTGCCAAAGCAGGCAAGCGCAGCCAAAAAGCTTTGGACGAAGCTGAAGCTAAAGCAGAGAAGGAAGCTCGCAAAGAAGCAGGCGATACCACTCCACAAGACGAAGATGCTGAAGCACACATCAAAAAGGGTCCAAAGCCAGTCACTCGACCACGCCTAGAGCGCCGCGGTAAAAAATACCAAGAAGCTGCCAAAAAGATTGAGAAAGACAAAGTGCACACCCTGGAAGAAGCTTTGAAGCTGGCAACAGAGACCAGCCCAGTCAAGTTTGACGCGTCAGTGGAACTGCACGTTCGTCTGGGTGTTGACCCACGCCAGGCAGATCAAAACATTCGCGCAACCGTGTCACTGCCTCACGGTACCGGTAAAGACGTACGCGTCGCAGTATTTGCACCAGAAGAAGAGCACGCCGCTGCCAAAAAAGCTGGCGCCGACATCATTGGTGATGAAGAATTCTTGAAGCAGCTGGACAAAGAAGAGCTGAACTTTGACATTTTGGTGGCAACGCCACAGTACATGCCAAAGCTTGGTAAATATGCTCGCTTGCTCGGTCCGCGTGGTTTGATGCCAAATCCAAAGTCTGGCACCGTAGCAACAGACGTGGCGACTGCCGTCACCGAAGCCAAAGCTGGTAAAGTTGAATACCGTGTCGATAAACAAGCCATCGTTCACTTGAGCGTCGGTAAGGTGTCGTTTGGTACGGACAAATTGCAAGACAACGCCCGCGCATTTTTGAGCAGCCTGAACGCCCAAAAACCAAGCAGCCTCAAAGGCGCCTACGTCAAAAGTGTTGCTGTGACTACTACCATGGGTCCTGGCATCAAGGTTGAAAACAACCTCTAAACATGATTGATTTGACAGTTTGACCCATAAAATCCCGCCGATCATGGCGGGATTTTTACTGGGGTGACGTCGCCGAGATAGCCATGGGGGTATTGCATTTTTCTACATTTTATGCTAGAATACTAAAGCCCAGTTGGATGCTGATGTGCTAGAGTCCTTTTTGATTCGCTTGCCAGCCCAGCTGGACGCGAACTAAAAAGCTCTTTAACATCTGTATCCTTTCATTCTACATCCCTATTAGGAGATCCCATGTTCAAAGCTCGACGTGGGCTAGCAGCGCTATTTGCGCTGCTAGCCTTGGCCCTGGGTTTCTCGGGGGTGGCAGCTGCTGCTCCCGAGAACCCCGACGACATGACGACAACAACGTCGTCATGCACCCCGCGGCCGATTTCGGCCACGGAAATCAGCGCGGAGTACATCCGCGCTGTCGACGGCTCTGCCGAATTCACCGCCTATGAGGCGGTTGAATTCGGCTTTGGATTGGCCCTTGAGGAGGGCCATTGTGAAGGCGATAGCATCACCTTCACACCGCCGGCGGAACTGGGGGATTACGGTGCCCCCATCAATCTCGCCACCGAAAATGGCGAGATTATCGCTCACGCCGTCTACAAAGGCGGTAAGGTCGGTATCACACTGACCGATGCCGTTGAGGTGGCCAACCATTACGCCTTCGAGGCGTATGGCTGGTGGCGCGTCGACATTGACGACACGCTCGTTCCCGGGGAAACCCGGGACCTCCTGTGGGAGATCGGCGGTCAAACCCGCCGGACTGAGATCCACGTGGGGGAGTGTCCGGGCTGCAGCCAGCCCGGGCCTGGAGCCTCGAAATGGGGTGTCGTTCACCCGAATGACCCCTCATTGGTCGAGGTTACGTTAGTAACCCCGACCGCTACCACGGACGCCCAAGAGTTCATCCTGAGGGATGAACTCACGTCTCAGGGCCAAGTTTTCTCTTGCGACAGCAACACCGTGCTATCGCAAGCAGGAACTTACAAGGAGGCGAGTGTATGGGGTAGACCCCTATACACTCATCGCACGACAGTCGATACAATGGAGTGCTCCTCCACTGTATTAACGATGAAACTCACCCTAAACGAGGGTGAGAAGGCACGCGTGGAGTTCTATCTCCACGTTGACCCCACGGACCCCGGTCCGTGGACAGACAGTGCAACTATCACATCCCAGGAACGCTCCTGGGACACCTCCGCCACCGTGCGGAGGGCAGAGGCTGGAGGTGGCGCAAGCTACCTCCTGAAGCCGGAACCGACCCCGTCGGCAACTCCGACACCGGAGCCCAGCGCGACTCCGACGCCGGAGCCGTCACCCAGCGTGACACCGAGCCCAACTCCAACACCGGAGCCGAGCCCGACTCCGTCGGTGACGCCGTCACCGAGTGTGGAGCCGTCGCCGACACCGGAGTCAACTCCGACGCCCAGCGCGACGGCAACCCCGTCGCCGTCGGCCACACCGTCGCCGAAAGCCACGCCTTCGGCGTCAACACCCGCGCCAACCCCGACGGTAACCCCGTCGCCCAGCCCGACTCCGTCGGCAACGCCCAGTGTGACACCGACACTGAAGACTGCGCCGGCCGCCTCCCCGACCCCAACAAGGGGTCAGGAGGTCGTCGCGCCCCCCGCCCAGCCGCCGCACAAGCGGCCGGGAGGGGGGCTGGCCCACACGGGCAGCAACGGAGACCTGCTGATTAAACTATCGGCAGGTCTGCTTATCACAGGCCTGGGCTTTGGCGGTTTCGTCGAAGCCCGGCGGCGTCGCTCCCACGAGGAGTAGCATACCGCCAAGGGATGCTCGTCATCACGACGGGCATCCCTTGGTGAGGAAATGAAAGATACAGAGAGAAGGGAGGTTCGTCCGCCCGCTCCACCACGGAGCGGGCTTTCTCTTTGGTTTGATATAATCTGCCTGTTGCATTTCGTTGTCATTTCTGCTACAATGGTGAGGAACATTACCAAAGACAGCGGCGATCTGGCTGATAAACAGATGTAAACATGCCGCCGAGGGATGAAACGAACAGTTTTATTTGACGTCTTTGGTAGTGCGAGAATCAAAGACGTCTTTTTGATTCTCCATTACCGCACGTTAACAAATTGGCGAAAAGAATGAAATTAACTCAATCAAAGAAAGGATTTTTATGGCAATTTCACGCGATAAAAAACAAACTTTGGTTGCTGAACTAACAGAGCTTCTAAAAGACGCCAAAGGTACGGCATTTGCGCGGTACCAGGGTCTGAGCGTGGCTGAACTACAAGAGCTGCGCAAGGCTGCTCGCGAGGCAAACGTGGTCATCAAGGTGGTCAAAAACCGCTTGGTACGCGTAGCATTGCAGGGCGTCGACACCTACAAAGAAACTGACACCGACCTCCTGGTCGGCCAGCTGGTTTACGCCATCAGTGCCGAAGACGAGGTCATGCCAGCGAAAGTTTTGGACACGTTTGCAAAGACGCATCCAGCACTGCAGTTGGCTGGTGGTTTCTCAGGTGAGGGCCTCAGCATCAACGAAGCTGACATCAAAGCGCTGGCGGGTCTACCAAGCAAAGACCAGCTCATCGCCGAAGTGGTGGCACAATTGCTCTCACCAGTCCACGACACCGTGGGTGCGCTGGGCGGCAATTTGCACGGACTTTTGGACGGCATCGAAGCCAAAGCTACGGCTTAAGTTTAGCAATCAATCAATAATGTAAGGAGACATATCATGGCTGATATTAAGAAATTGGCTGAAGAACTGACCAAGTTGACAGTTCTGGAAGTTAACGAATTGAAAAACCACTTGAAAGAAGAATACGGCATCGAGCCAGCTGCTGCAGCTGTCGCTGTTGCTGGTCCAGCTGCTGGCGGTGACGCTGCTGCGGCTGACGAAAAAACTGAGTTCACCGTTACCTTGAAGGACGCAGGTGCTCAAAAAGTTGCAGTCATCAAGGCTGTTAAGGAAATCACCGGCCTGGGCCTCGGTGAAGCAAAAGCTATCGTTGACGGCGCTCCAGCACCAGTCAAAGAAAAAGTTTCAAAAGACGAAGCTGAAGCTGCAAAGAAGACTTTGGAAGACGCTGGCGCTAGCGTTGAGCTCAGCTAATTTCATTCTAAACATGACGCCAATTTGTTTTCGAAATCATTATGCCGCCCTATACCATGGGCGGTATTTTGATTGCAAGGGTAAAATTTGCAACAGTTTTGCAAGCACCCCTTAAAATGCTGTGGAAATCTGTAGCAACATGCTTATGTCAGCCTTGACCGAACCTTTTTCCTATGCTATATATAGAATGAGAACTATCAAAAATAGACAGGGAAATGCGAGAATCACTATGTCTGAATTACCAGAAAAACAAGTAAAGCGGCTTCGCTCATTGATACAAGAGGCAGAAACCAATTTGGCAGCAGCAAAAGAACTACTGATCAGCATCATCGGTGATGACGGTCAAGTTGTCACACCAAAAACCTCCACTGAAGACGTAACCGGCAAAGTTGTCGAAGGTGTGTTTGACGGTCAGACCATGCTTGGCCCAGACGGCAAGAACTACCCAATCCCAGCCAACTACGCTTCAAAATCAAAGCTTGTTGAAGGCGATATTTTGAAATTAACCATTGCTGATGACGGCAGCTTCATCTACAAGCAAATCGGCCCAGTGGCGCGCAAGCAAGTCATCGGTACACTGGTGCAACACGACGGCGTCTACTACGTCGAGGCTAACGGCCGCGAGTATCGCATTTTACTCGCCAGCGTCACGTTCTTCCGCATCAACATTGGAGACCAAGTCACCATCATTGTGCCAGAGGACAATCCTGACGCGACGTGGGCAGCCGTTGAAGCAGCGCTGTAAAACATTTTTGACATTTGAAGCCGTCCGCGTGTGCGGGCGGTTTTTGGTATAATTGTGTTATGCCTGAAGAGTTTTTACTAAGCTACACTAGCTTTGACACTGAAAGCAGGCCGTTTCTGGAATGGCAGATTGACGGTAGGGCTGAGCGTGGTGATGTTTTGGGGCAGGAGTTGTCACTGGAGTTTGACTTTTCCACCAAATATTGCACCGGCTGGCTGGATTTTGACAATCACTGCAGCCAGATTTGTCCTGACGGTGCCACGGTTGATGAGAAATATGAGAATTGCTTGAAGTGTCGCAATCGCACCGGTTTCAATCCAGCGTTTTACCACGCTGATTCAGTGTCGGCGCAGCAGGAAAAAATCAATCAAAATCCACATTTTTTGTATTTGGCGTACTTTTCACCAGAGGTGATCAAAGTTGGAATTTCACAGGAGGAGCGCGGTATTCGGCGACTACTGGAACAGGGAGCGCGCCTGGCGCTGAAGCTGGAGACGTTTGCTTCGGCGTTGATCGCCCGGCAATATGAAGCGAAGATTGCCAAGCTGGATGGCATCATGGAAACAGTGGCCGCCAGTAAAAAACTAGGACTAATTAAGCAGCCATTGAATACTACGGCAGCAGAACAGACTTTGGCTGATGCGTTGATGCGTATCCACCGCCAGTTGGGGCTGGATTTTCCAAACCGAACGCTCATCACGTGCGAAGAGTATTTTCACACGGACAGCCGAGACTTCAGCAGTGTGATTGATATGACAAGGAATAAGGTCTTAGCTGGCACGGTTGTTAGTGTCATTGGCTCAGTGCTTATCACTAAATATGACGGGCAGCTACTGGCGTATAACGTGAAAAAGTTCATCGGCCACCGGGCACAAGTGGTGCAAGGGACGGTTGACCTTGAGATACCTAACACGCAGCTGACGCTGTTTTGATAGAATATGGTATAATATGAAAAACGGAGTTTATATATGGACAGTGACCACGCAATGAAAAGGATTTTTATTTATGGCGATTCTAATGTCTGGGGAGACAGTTTCGTTGGATCACGAGTGCGATACAGCGACCGCTGGGTTAACCGCCTGAAGCGAGAACTGCGAGGCAAAGCGCATATCATCGCCGACGGGCTGTCAGGTCGCGTAGCGGGAGATTTCTGTAAGGTAAAGCCGTACAAGAATGGCAAGCAAGCTTTTGCGAAAGCCCTACAACGGGCAGGCAATGTGGACATTATTATCATCGCCCTTAGCACTAACGATTTACAACAGCAATACGGTAGGACGGCGCAAGCTGTCATTCACGATTTGACAGATTATCAAAAACTGGCTCACGGTGCTAACATCATATATATCCTGCCACCAGCATTTTCAACTGGTGAAGACTCTGGCCCAGAGTTTACGGAACAATCAGAAGAAATACGACAAGAAATCTTGAGAGATAAAGATTCGCTTGGTGAGTATATTGAGCTGCCGCTTATGCCACTGTCTGATGGCATCCATTTTTCAGCAAAAGGTCACCGCTTACTGGCACGCATTGTTAAAAATGCCTTGAAAGCGAGGCAGGCATGAGCAGGGGAAAGAAACCGCTCTTACAGACTATAGGTCGGGAAATGGCCATTACTACTCACGGCTTTGACGATATGCCAGAAGGCCCAAATGTATTCGTAGCAAATCATGCCTGTATGCGTGATATCTTTGCTATACCAGCAAGCCTACCTGAAGACTGCGATGTTGTTATCAGCTCGCGACTGGCGTATAAAAACAGCTCTGTTGACACGGCAGTACGGCGATTGGTTATAGAAAAGGCACTGCATACGATACCACTTGAAGTACACGGCGGAAAAGAATATTTGAAAGCTGGGCTCGAAATGGCCAGACGAGCGTTACTTGACGGACGCTCACTACTCATCTTTCCAGAAGGTGCATATACCGGTGACGCTCAGGTAACCAAAGGGCGAACGGGTGCGTCACGAATTTTATTTGACGCAAATGTAGGGGGGGTGGAGCCTAACTTATTGCCAGTAGGTATTCGCTACGAACCGTGGCCTACTGATCTGGATGCATACATGCCACAAGATGAGCAAATCCACGTTACTCTGGGTGATCCTATTGACTATACAGCAGCGTATAGAGATTATGCCGCTTCGACAGACCGTGAGTCTCGACGCCAGGCCCTACGTGCACCGATAGACATGGCTATGCGGGCCATCGCAGAAGCGACTGACTTGCCGTATATTGACGAACCGATAGAACTATGGCCAAGAAAGACCATGATTTTAGAAAGTGGTGAAGAAGTTCCCATTCCTGACCGCTAAAGAGCTTACTAATCCCGCACTTTGCGCTATAATACATAAGTAATGAGTCAAGCACTGTACCGCAAATATCGCAGTCGCAGCTTGGACGAGGTGTTGGGGCAAGATCACGTGACCAACATTTTGCGCCGAGCGCTGGAGCAGGGGAAAATCGCCCATGCGTATTTACTGACGGGTCCGCGCGGCGTGGGAAAAACCAGCGTGGCGCGCATTTTGGCGCATGAGATCAATCAGTTGCCATACAATGAGGAAGCCTCACACCTGGACATCATCGAAATTGATGCCGCCAGCAACAACGGCGTTGACGACATCCGGGCATTACGCGAGAAAGCGCAAGTCGCGCCGGTTTCCGCGCCAAAGAAAATCTACATCATCGACGAAGTCCACATGTTGTCCAAGCCTGCCTTCAACGCATTATTAAAAACCCTGGAGGAACCACCAGCGCACGTAGTATTCATCTTGGCGACCACCGACGCCGACAAGCTGCCCGCCACCATCCTCAGTCGCGTCCAACAGTTTTTCTTTCACCCCATCTCAGTCGACGTCATGGCACGCCAGCTGACAGCTATCGCCGAAAAAGAGGGCTTTGCCATCGAGGCGGACGCCGCACGACTAATCGCTGAGCGCTCACGCGGCGGGTTTCGCGACGGGATTAGTATGCTCGATCAACTATCAATTTTAGCTACACCCGACCAGCCACTGACCGTCGCCATGGTAACTGAATATCTGGGCTTGAGTGACGCAGCTACGCTAGAAGAACTCCTTGATACGTATCAATCTGAGGACACTGCGCGCATCCTTAGCATTCTGCAAGAGCTAGAGCAAAGTGGCATCAGCCCGACTGTGGTGTCACACCAGCTATTGTCAATCGCTCGCACCAGACTGCGTACAAACCCGAGCCTTGTTGAACTCATCCAGCAGCTCATCGAGGTCGATCGCCATTCGCACCCCGACCTGAAATTATTGACTATCTTCATGAAACATCACGCTCAACCAGTCAGGCCGAAGAAGACAGTTGCCCAGGCCGTCACGGCAACGCCAACCGTCATTTCGACACCAGCCAAGCCAGCGTCATTAGCGGAGAAGCCAGCAAAAAGCCAAAGTACCAAATCAACTGAGCCAGTGAAAAAAACGTCCGAAAACCAAGACACTAAACCAGCCAAAAAATCGTCCACAAAATCACGCAAATCTGGTGCGCCACTAGAGCTAGATTGGCAAAAGGTAATCGAGCAGGCTAAGGAAAAATCAGTCGGCCTGTCGTCACTGCTCCAAAAAAGTCAGTGGGCGTTTGACGGAGATAAACTAACTATTTTTGCTGGCAGTGCGTTCTACAAGAAAAAATTGGATGATGCCAAAAATCGACCATTACTGGCAGAAATCATCACCGCAGAAGCGGGAATGGAGCTGGAAGTTGATATAATTGGAGAGAAGAAACCACCTGAAGACGAAAAATTGGCGGAAATCGCTGCCATGATGGGCGGTGGCGAAGAAGTGAATCTGGAGGAACTATAAGTGAGCGAAGCAAGTCAACATACATCATCAGGCAAACTGCCGCCGCAAAATCTGGACGCCGAAAAGAGTTTGTTGGGCGCGATATTGATTGATGAAGAAGTATTGGCAGATGCGACCGAGCACGTGCATCCTACTGATTTTTATGATAAAAATCATGGACTGATTTTTGCGGGCATGATGCGGCTGTTTGAAAAGCACAAGCCAGTCGATCTCTTGACTTTGACTGACGAACTGAAGCGTAAGGATGAGTTGGAACTCATTGGTGGCTCGGCATACCTGACAGAGCTCACCAACTACGTGCCGACCGCTGCGCACGCTGAAGCATACGCTGAAATGGTGGCGCAAAAAGCCGTACGGCGCCGACTCATCAAAGCCAGTGCTGACATCACCGAGCTTGGCTATGACGAATCGACAACAACCCAGGAGTTGTTAGAAAAGGCCGAAGCTGAACTATTCAGCGTTTCCGACCAATCACTCAAGCAAGATTTGATTAGCCTGGAGAATATTCTGACTGACAGCTTTGACCGAATCGAAGAATTGCACCGTAACAAAGACACGCTTCGTGGCATTCGCACTGGCTACCGTGATCTCGACAATATGACCGCTGGTCTGCAGCGCTCCGACCTGATCATTCTGGCCGCTCGTCCAGCCATGGGTAAGACCACGCTGGTGACCAATTTGGCGTACAACGTGGCGACCATCGAGAAAAAGCCGGTACTGTTTTTTAGCCTGGAGATGAGCAAAGAGCAATTGGTTGACCGCATGCTCGCAGACGCCTCAGGTGTTGACAGCTGGAATATCCGCACCGGAAACTTGAGTGATAATGATTTTGCCAAATTGTCTGAGGCCATGGGCGAGATGGCCGAAGCGCCGATTTACATTGACGACACACCGGGCCTCAGCATTTTGGAAATGCGCACCAAAGCTCGCCGGCTGGCGCACGAAGGCGAAATTGGCCTGATCATCGTCGACTACTTGCAGCTGATGCAAGCTACCAACAATCACAACGGCAACCGTGTTCAGGAAGTGTCGGAAATTTCCCGCGGTCTGAAGTTGATCGCTCGTGAGCTTAACGTACCGCTGATCGCCCTGAGTCAGCTGAGCCGTTCTGTCGAGTCGCGCACACCGCCAATTCCACAGCTGGCCGATCTGCGTGAGTCCGGTTCCATCGAGCAGGACGCCGACATTGTCAGCTTTATTTACCGCCCAGGTTACTACGAACCAGACAATCCAGAAGTCCAAAATATCACCGACCTCATCATCGCTAAGCACCGTAACGGTCCGGTCGGTAAAGTCCAGTTATACTTCCACCCAGAACGCCTCCGCTTCATGAGTCTGGACAGACGACACGATTAACGAAACATGCTATAATAAACCGCAGTGAAAAAGAAAACTCTCTCTCATCTATTTCTTTACCGTTGGCGCTATCTTTGGGGCTACAGTGCTTTGATATTGATATTTTCTGCAGTCATCAGCGTGGCGTTGTTGTACGCGCCAGGTGGCATCAGTCAGTCAGAGATAGACATGGTCGCACGAACCAATTTACTCATGGAAGGCAATTGGTCCATCGTCAATCTGCCACTACACGCATTCCAGACGGCGCTGTTCTTGCTATTTGGCGTCAGTACGCTCACCGTCAAGCTACCAGCCGTCACACTGATGTGTTTGGCAGCCCTGGCGCTCTTTTTCCTCCTCAGGCACTGGTTCAAACCGGGCATTGCCGTACTGTCACTTTCTCTCATGATCGCTACTGGTCAATTCATCTACTTAGCGCAAAGCTTCACGCCTGGCATCATCTACATCACCACGGCGTCATTGATTTTGCTGTTCGCCAGCCTCATCATCCAAAAAGCCAAATTCACCCAATTCTGGAAAATCCTCCTCGCCGCCGTCATGGCTGCCAGCTTATACACGCCATTTTTCTGGTACCTCAACCTTGGTCTCATCTTAGTAGCGTTATTGCACCCATACACACGCTACATCATCGTTTCACGAAAATATCGTGCCAGCTGGACGCCAGCATTCATCATCTTTCTGCTAGTAAGTGCGCCGCTAGTGTATTTCTGCCTGAAAAATCATGGCTTCTTGCTGGACGTGTCAGGCTGGTCGTCACTCAACTTTGATATATTAGCAAACCTCAAAATCATCGTTCGAACCTATCTCTGGCCAGTGCCGTACATTTCCAACGGACAAGTGCTGCCAGCTATCGACGTCAGCACCGTAGCGTTGATATTCCTCGGCATGATCATCACTTTCCGCAACTGGCACACCGCTCGGTCCTACGTGGTCAACATTTGGCTATTTCTGTCATTGCCACTACTAGCCCTAGCGCCGCAAGTCAATATGATCATCTCTGTGCCAATGTTTATTTTGCTGGCTACTGGCGTAGAACGTTTGCTATACGAGTGGTACCGATTGTTCCCAAGGAACCCATATGCGCGTGGCACCGGACTCGTGCTGATGATCATCTTGGTCGGTGTCATGACCCTGAGCGGCGTTAATCGATACGTCCACAGCTATCACGACCTGCCTGACGCCGTGCGCGAACATTCCAAAGATTTGAGCCTTGTGCGTGACACACTACTGCGCGACGCTGCAAACAAGAAATATATATTCGTCGTGGCAGCTGCCGAAAAACCGCTGTACGACGCCTTGTCCAGCCACATGAATAAGCACAACGTTGCGATTTCCATCAGCGACGGCCTGCCAGCAGAGGGCACTCAAGAAGAGGTGATCGTCACCCGCGCTGCTCGCCAAGATATCACTGGCATACCTGGAACCATCACGCGCGTCATCACGAGTGATTGGACTGAGGCGGGCGATCGGTTTTATGTCTACAAACTTAGTGAATAATGCGGTATAATAAGTGAGTTAATTGAAGGAGGAACATTATGGCTTTTGATCAGGTAAAAATGCTGCAACAGCTGCGTAAAGCACAAAAACAACTTGGTAAAGAAATCATCGAAGTGGAGGCTGGCGACGGTGCAGTCATCGTTCAGATCACTGGTGAATTGAAAATCAAATCAGTCAAGATCAATCCTGATATGGTAGATCTAGACAACATCGAACAGCTTGAGCACTGGATTCAAATCGCGGTGCGCGACGGTTTGGCTAAAGCTCAAGAAGTTGCTGCTGAAACAATGAAGCCATTGATGGGCGGCTTGGGTAATCTGGGCATCTAATCCTACCAATGAGTGCTCATATTTTGCCAAAAGCGCTGACGGCGTTGATTGATGAATTTGGTAATCTGCCAGGAGTTGGTCCGCGAACTGCCGAACGCTACGCTTATGCTGCTTTGCGACGTGAAGCAGGGCAATCTAAAAGGTTAGCTCAGGCTCTAAATGAGTTGCATCAACGCGTCAAAACCTGTCCGGTGACGTTTGCGCTGATTGACGACAGTGACGACGTGTCGCCACTTTATACTGACAGCCGCCGCAATCGCCAGCTCGTCTGCGTCGTCGAAGAACCGTTGGATATCATGGCGCTGGAGCGCACTGGTCAGTTTGACGGCACCTACCACGTGCTGGGTGGAGCGATTTCACCAATCGACGGTATTGGACCAGAACAGCTACACATTCCTGAGCTGATTGAGCGCATCAAGAATGACGGCGTCACCGAGATCATCATCGCCACCAATGCCTCAGTAGAAGGTGAATCGACCGCGCTGTTTCTGCAGCGATACATCCAAGAAGCTGGCTTGACGCTGACTGTTTCGCGACTGGCTCGCGGCATCCCCGTGGGAGTTGACCTGGAATACGCCGACCAAATCACGCTGTCGCACGCCCTTGAAGGCCGACGCACACTGTCTTAGTTTTATTAGCATAAGCGACATGCTATACTAATCATATGGAAAAGCCTCGAATTCCTCAGGATAAACTCATCAATCATTCTAAATTCAAAGCCTTCACTCAGTGGGTTCACAAGCACCATTTGGCGCTAGCACTTGTCGTGGGCGCGGCAGTTGTCGCAATCATTTTCATCATCGCCATGTACTCTGTCCGATCAGACGGCGGCTCGCCATTTTTCTCTGGCACTAAAAAACCAAAAGAGAAGTTTTACTCGTCACTCACCGGTCTGGAAGTAGCTGACGCAAATGCCGTCAAAGCTCCCGTCGCTGGCGTAATTGTCGAAAACAGTCCTAACGCGCGGCCACAGTCTGGGCTATCAAAAGCCGGCATCGTCTATGAAGCCGTGGCTGAAGGCGGAATTACTCGTTTCTTTGCATTGTACCAGGGAAATAAACCAGCCAAAATTGGTCCGGTACGCAGCCTGCGCTTGTACTATCTGCAGTGGTCAACGCCGTACAAGGCCTCAATTTTCCATGTTGGTGGTAGCGCCAACGCCCTCAGTACAGTTCGTAACGGCAAATATCACGATATCGACGAATTCAGCAATGGCAATTCGTACTGGCGCGCCAATGATCGACGTGCGCCGCACAATGCCTACACCTCAGGCGAGAAAATTGACCAAACCAACTCTGCCAAAGGACATAACGAATCAGTATTCACCGGGTTTAAGCGCGCCGATGGCAAGCCTGCCGAAACGCCAAACGCCACCCAAATTGCCATCAATTTCAGCGGTCCACTGTTCAATACCAACTACACCTACAACAAAGATTCAAATACCTACGCTCGCACGCTGGCAGGGCAACCGCACAATGACGCCGAGGCTGGGCAAATTGCACCAAACAGCATCGTAGCGCTGGAAGTGAACGTTGAGCATCGCCCAGGCAGTCGCGAAGGTTACGAAGATGTCATCACCGTAGGCACTGGCAAGGCATATATCTTCCAAAATGGTGTCGTAGCTCAGGCCACCTGGAAGCGTGACAACGAAAGTGCAGAGCTGAAACTGATCGATGCAGCTGGCAAGGACATCGTACTGAACCGAGGCCAGACGTGGATCGCCGCCTTTACACCAGGGCGAGGAAGCATTGCATGGCAGTAACCCGTCGCCGATCGATTCGCGACTACAATCGATATTACATGCGTCGGTCGATATTGCTATTGCTGCTGCCTGTCGGCATCGCCGCTACTTTTGCGACCATCACTCATCTCATACTGACAAACTTGGCTGCCGTCGAGGTCAACTGGTACGTCATCATCCTCCTCGGCGCAGCCGGAGGTGTCATTGGCACGGTAACCATCACGCCATTCATTAGCAAACCAATGCGCGACGTGCTTTACGCTGCGGCTTACAAAACAGGGGAGCTAACCGCCGAAAAGCCAGTCAAGATCAACTCGCCAGCACATGCACGCACTGGTTTTCAGACTGTGCTCGAGGCAATCTATACCAACGGCGCGCCCGCCAAACCAACTGCCAAAAAAGCTTCGTCTCAACTTGACGCCATCATTCAGTCGTTCAATCACACGCCTTGCGGCATTGTCGTATTGGACCACCAAAAAAACATCATCTTTGCCAATGAAACCGCGCCCATCGTCTCCGACATGGACGGCGTGCTAACGTTGGGGCTGGACTTTATTGATGAAATTTCTATCAACGAGTGGATCCAGGAAGTTGCCAAAGACAATATCACCGCTCACCACCAGTGGACTCGCGTACCAGCTCAGGCCAAAACCTCCGCACCACAAAAGTTCTATGACGTCAGCGCCTCCTACGAAAAAGATGCAGCTGGCGAAACGGTCATCATCCTCTTTGATCGCTCAGCCAAATACTTACCCGAAGAAGAGGATCTCAATTTCATCGCCTTTGCAGCGCACGAACTCCGTGGACCCATCACCGTCATCCGCGGTTACTTGGACATCTTGGAACAAGAACTTCACGACCGCCTGCGGGATGATGAGCCACAATTGTTCAATCGTCTGACCGTTTCCGCTAACCGTTTGTCCAGCTATATCAATAACATCCTCAATGTTTCAAAGTTCGATCGGCACCACCTGTACGTGCATCTGCGCGAGGACACACTGGAAGCTATTTACGCCACCATCGCTGACGACATGCAGCTGCGCGCCTCAGCTCAGCACCGCATGTTGAATGTATCCATCCCCAGCGATTTGCCGACCATCGCAGCCGACCGCGGTAGCATTGGAGAAGTGATTTCCAACCTCATCGACAATGCCATCAAATACAGCTTCGAAGGCGGAGTTGTCCAAGTTTCCGCCGTACAAAAAGGCGAATTTGTAGAAGTTTCTGTCTCAGACAACGGCGTCGGCATGCCAGCTGGCGTGATCAAAAACCTCTTTCGCAAATTTTACCGCTCACACCGATCACGCGAAACAGTGGCCGGCACTGGCATCGGCCTATACATCTGTAAAGCATTTGTCGAGTCACATGGCGGCAGCATCTCCGCACGCAGCCAAGAAAACCAAGGCTCAATTTTCTCCTTCACTATTCCTGTCTACGCCTCGGTGAAAGAAAAACTACTAGAAGACGGCCAGCTAAACAATCGGTTAATTCGCACTGACGGCGGGTGGATAAAAAATCACAAAATGTATAGGGAGTAATCATGGCGATCAAAACAATTTTATGCATCGAAGACGACAGATTTATCGGCGAAATGTACGTGCGCAGCCTGGAGCGTGCCGGCTACACCGTCACCTGGATGGTGGACGGCAATGACGGTTTGGTGGCAGCGCGCAACCAGTCGTACGACTTGATCATCTTGGACTTGATGTTGCCAGAACAGCGTGGCGATCAAATCTTAGACGCCCTCAGAAACGGCGAAACTGATTTGGTGCCTAACAGCAAAATTCTCATCATGACCAATTTTGAGCAAGACGACCAGTCCAAGTCGCAACTGCTGCCCAGAATTGACGGCTACCTCATCAAAGCCGACATCACACCCCGGAAGCTACTGGAGGTGATTGAGCAGCTGGGTGAGTAGTCAAAAGTAAATTGGCTATCTATTTTTATTCATGTGAGTCCCTGTTACGGTAGTCATCCAAACACACTTTGCTCATGTGGTTGAATTCTTCATCTCCCTGGGTTACACTGCCACTCCATCTAGCTACATCATTAATTTTTCCCATAGCTCCATATCTACCGACTAAATCCGGCCATAAACAATTGCATATAGCTTTTGCCGTATCGCGTGAACGCTCACTCTTAAATACTTCGTTTGTATAATACTCGTCGCACTCATATATAAAAGCTAGCCTATCTTTCTCGCTTGGTGAGCGGTTATATTGGTAGTATTGATAACCTCCAAAAGGCAAACATACCATGAGCAGAAAGATGATGGTTGTTTTAATAGCCCTACCGATACCACCTTTTTCATCATACATCACTTTACCGCCAACAAAGGATTCGGTTATAAATCCTAGGGCTATAGCAGCCACACCGTGCCATACGCCCACCGTGAAGCATAGTGCGATAAGACTCAGTCCAATAACTATCAGAACGGTATTAGTTGCACCAGTCTGAAATATCATAGGAGTAGTAAGGAGTCTTTCTGGACCGTCTTTAATCTTATGACCCATTACAAGCCCTATAAAACCACCGCCAATGATTGCAAAAGCTAAAACCATTAGCCAATCTATACTTGTTGCATCCATATTACGCCCTATATATTTGACTTAGTATTCTATCAACTATCTCTAGCTGTGATTCCGTCAGCTCTTTATGCGTGTCCTTTGTGTATTCATGAGACACCAACACATGCACTAATGTATTTAAGCTAATGCCTTTTACGGAGTCCCTTACTTCACTAATCTTTTTAGCTTCGTGTAGAAGTCCTTTTACTGCATCATCATTATATCCTCGTATTTTCAATATGTGAGTATATATTCGAATTTTATCTGAAGGTGACTCGATAGGGTAATTACACTCTGATCGCACCAATAGAAAGCTTGATAGTATTGCACGGGCTGTGGATCTAGTTCGTTTTTCTATACTATCACCACCCCTAAAAAGCTTCTTTGCTCCACCTGCAATTCCCAGTACTAGACATACTAGACCACCTACGCCAAGTCCTACTCCTAGAGCTCCTTCGACCGCGCTACTTGTATATAGTAGTACTAGACTCAAGATAAGCAATGATCCGGGTCCAAGCTTTTTATTCATTTTACTTCCTTTCTGTTAAATAATAAAAAACGACAACCGTACTAGGTTGTCTGGACCAAACAGAAAGAGTTGAGCTCCTTAAGTCTTTCGTACAGTTGTCGCTTTTATAGCTCAACTGAATCTCCGAGAGACCTGCTTTTATCTAACTGTTTAATCCAGACCCTATCATTATACCAAATATTATTGATAATAAGACCATAGAGGTCTCAGTTTGTAATGACAAAAAACTAAATTATATATCTACGTCATAATGATTCTCAACTCTGAAGCGGATAGTTTGACCATGTCTAAGACTGAAGGACAAACAAAAAAGACTCCAAAGAGCCTCTTAATTCCATATTGGTGACCTCACGGGGAATCGAACCCCGGTTGCCGGGATGAGAACCCGGTGTCCTAACCGCTAGACGATGAGGCCAACACTAAGCATCATATCACGACGCAGCTGCCTTTGTCTATACCGCCGCGTCAGCCAACAGGGGCACACTTGCGTTTTACCACAGTTTGACGCTATACTTAATATCATGAAAGAATCGAGGGTGGGGCAGTCTGACAGAACATTTTCCAAATTTTGGCTGCGTCGTCTCAGCAAAGCTTCACTGCTAGTCAATCTCTTCATTCTCCTCACATACGCATCGGCTCGTTTTTTGCCTGGCAATTATCGCTTTACTATCGGCGATTCAGTGACGGACTTGGCTGCCACCATCAGCGTATTATCCGCAGCTTGGGCGCTTTGTCTCTGTGTTTGGATGCCACAAAAACAACGCACCTACCTGGCATGCGCCACCTATGCGTCGCTCATCATCACCATCGCCGCACTCATCGCCACCAGCGGCGGCATCTATTCTCCATTCACCAGCCTGTGGCTCATGGTCACCGTTTTTGCTGCAGTGTTCGGACCATGGTTAACTGGCGGTATCATCTTGCTAGTCGTGGCGCACATCGCCATGATTCATTTTGAAACACCACTGACACTGGAACAAATAGCCATCAGTGCAGCGCTTGGCATCATGCCGCTCGCACTGAGCATCGTCCTGTGGCGGTACCAACCGCAGAAGAAGCTTGATGATCGATTTACTGAACTGGAAAATAGGCTAACCTCCGCCGAGGGCAAATCTGATGTCGTCATCAATACCATTGACGACGGCGTGATGGCTATTTCCAATGACGGTATCATTGAACTTATCAATCCAGCCGCGCAACAGATGATCGGCTGGGACAAAGGCGACGCTTTGGGTCTGAGTTGGCAAAGTGTCCTCAAGCTGGTACTCAAGGACGGATCTGACATCCCAGAGGGCAAGCATCCGGTCGCTCAAGCATTGTCTTCAAACCAGCCCACCCACAGCGACAACCTATTTCTCAAAACTTTCTCAGACAAACGACTACCGATCACCATCGTCAGTTCTCCCATAGGCCCACAAAAGGAGGGCGTCATCATCGTGTTCCGCGACATCTCCAAAGAACGCGCTGAGGAGCGAGAACAAGCCGAGTTCATTTCCACCGCCAGCCACGAAATGCGCACGCCCGTGGCTTCCATCGAGGGATATCTGGGCCTGGCACTCAACCCAGCAACTGCCCAAATTGACGATAAAGCACGTGATTTCATCACCAAAGCGCACGCCTCCGCTCAACACCTGGGCCGGTTATTTCAAGACTTGCTGGATATCAGTAGGGCCGAGGATGGGCGTCTCAAAGATGAGCCAAAGCTATTCAATGTGACTGATTTTGTGGCAGACATCTTTGAAGGTCTGGCACACAAAGCGGCTGAGAAAAATCTGCTCTATTCTTTCCGACCACACGCGTTGGCCAAAGACTCCGCTGATCAGCATTTGCAGCCCATTTATTATGCCTTTGTCGACCCTGACCATTTCCGCGAAATCACCGCCAATTTGATAGAAAACGCCATCAAATACACCAAAGAAGGTGAGGTGGTGGTTGATGTCACTGGTGACTCGTCAAAGGTGGTTGTCAGCGTGATGGATTCTGGCCTGGGGATTCCCGCAGAAGACGTTCCGCATCTTTTCCAAAAGTTTTATCGGGTTGACAATTCAGCCACTCGCGAAATCGGCGGTACTGGCTTGGGATTGTACCTGTCCCGCCGACTAGCCGAAAGTATGTCAGGCGATTTACGCGTCGAAAGCGAGTACGGCAAGGGAAGTACGTTCTTCCTGGAAATACCACGGATTTCCAAAGAGGAAGCTGCTCACAAAGAAGCATCCCTACAGCCAGCATCAGTTCAGTACCATCAACTACAGCAGCAAGCCCCGGTAATTCCTGACGCAACGCCCGTAGAACCACCAGCAAATCCTCCAGCACAGCCGCCAACAGAACAGCCCCAGCAGCCTACCGAACCTGCTCAGGTCACTGAGTCACCTGTCCAGCCCAACCAGCCACCACAGCCACAACCAATATCAACCAGCCCAGAACACGCCACATTGGCCGACATCGAACATCATTTAGAGACCACTCGTCGCGCCATCAGCATACCGCGGAGGAACAATAACCCATAAAAGCATAAGAATGATAGCAATTTTAATAATAATATCGTATAGTAGGTAGTAGATATGACAAAAATTTTACTCGTTGAAGATGACAAAAGTTTACGCGAAATCTATGGCGTACGATTATTAGCAGAAGGATACGACATCGTGTCTGCAGGTGATGGCGAAGAAGCGCTCGCCATGGCCATCAAAGAACGGCCAGCGCTCATTTTGAGTGACGTGATGATGCCAAAAATTTCTGGCTTTGACATGCTGGATATTTTGCGGTCTGCCACTGAAACCAAAGACATCAAAGTGATCATCATGACCGCTTTGTCCTCAGAAGACCAACGAGCTCGCGGTGAACAATTAGGCGCTGACCGCTACCTCGTGAAATCCCAAGTCGGCATCGAAGACGTCGTACGCACGGTCCACGAAGTTTTGGGCGATGTTCCGGGACTTACGCCAGCACCGCAACCGCAAACAGCCGCACAGCCAGCAGCAGCACCGCAACAAGCGCCAGCTATGCCACAGTCACCGCAAATGCCGCCGGTCCGGCCTGATGTCTCAGCATTGTCACCGCAGCCAACATTGCAAGCTGCCGCACCAGCGCCAGCCACATTGCCGCAGCCAACTGCGCCTTTCTCATCCTCAGCACCGCGTCCTGCCAACTTAGGCGAGCGCGTCATTCGACCACTTGAGGGCGCCAGTCTGACGCCAACAGAGGATGTTGCCAAGCTCATGGAACAGGAACTGGAGGGAATTCCAAACCTCAAACCGCAACCGGCTGAACCTGAGCACGCCCCAGAGGAAACAGCACCAGCTCCGCAACCTGATACAACTCCAGAAGAAACTATTCCAACCCTAACAGCGGCTCCAGCTCCTGAAGCTCCGACAGAGCCTACGCACATTCCTGTCACCACACCAACGCCTCAAGCTCCACAAAGTATGCAAAGTGCCGCCGCTCCAGGACAACCAACTCCAAGCGTCCCAGCAGCACCAGTTGCCAATCCAGCTCCGCAACCACCGGCAAATGCTGCGCCAACTCACATACCACCAGCTCCGGTCTTACATCCGCTTCCGTCTCAGCCACCGCAAACTCCTCCACCAGCACAACCACAAGCGTAAATGGCAGACAATACCATACCAACTCATGATTCAGCCCAGCGCCTCAACAAATTCGTGGCGCTGGCGCTTGGTGTGTCGCGCCGCCAGGCTGACGAGTTGATTGAACAGGGCAAGGTTACGGTGAACGACCAGCCCGCCACGCTGGGTCAACGCGTAACCACAACCGACATCATTCGCTACGGCAACAAACCGCTCATCGCCCAAACTCACCAGCTCATTCTCCTCCACAAACCCGTCGGTTACCTCTGTTCGCGCGCCTCTCAGGGTGGCATACCAACCATTTATGAATTATTACCGGCCAGCCTCCATCACCTGAAACCCGTCGGTCGCCTCGACAAAGACAGTTCTGGGCTTATCCTCCTCACTAACGACGGCGATTTTGCCCATCAGATGACACACCCATCGTTTTATAAAATTAAGCGCTATCTGGTCACGCTCGACCGACCACTCCAGCCGCTCCACCGGCAAATGATCAATGACTTTGGCGTGCAGCTACCTGACGGTCCCAGCCGCTTGACGCTCGAACGTCAGCACGACGGTGACGACCACCGCTGGATCGTCCAGATGAGCGAAGGCCGCAACCGCCAAATCCGCCGCACCTTCGCCGCCCTTGGCTACACCGTCACCAAGCTCCACCGGACAGACTTCGGTAACTACACCCTCGATGGCATCAAACGCGGGGAATTTCAGGAAAGTAAATTGACACCAAGTCAATGATTGGTGTATCGTATAGATATATAGGAGGACATACCATGCGAGAAGGTAACAAATTTTCAATTGAAAATGATAGTGGATTATGGCGGAAAAAAGTAGGGGTCGTGCTCGGCACAGTAGCCAGCGCTGCATTAGCTCTGTCAGGCTGCGGTGCGCCAATATCAGAAACAGCACCAACGGCAACTACAGAAGGATCTACAATCAGCCCGGAGCTAGACTCAGCCAACCAGCCCAATATCGATTGGCAAACTGTTGACCAGAACTGTCTTGATGAACCTGACTGCAAGCGTGCAATATCATCCGTAGAGAAAGGTTGTGATGGTACCACTCTACTATACAAATATTATAATTACTACGGGCAAGGTGGCATAACAGCAGTCCCTAACAGCCCTGAGTGTACCGCTTCACAAGCACCAGAAAGTAGCCCAACACCAGTTGCTATAGTAACACCCACCCCAGCAGGCTAAGGCTAACCCCATTTTGCATACCGCTTATCCTCGCCAAATCCCCGCGCCTCTGGTATAATAAGCGTAATTATGTCTCATAAATTACCTACCGTCGCCATCATCGGCCAAGCTAACGTTGGCAAAAGTTCACTATTCAATCGCTTGACGCGCGCCCGCACCGCCATCGTCGCCCGCGAAGCCGGCACCACCCGCGACAACGTTGTTGGCAAAGTCTCATACAAACGCCGCGTCTCATCTCCTGACGAGGCAAGCCAGGCTGAATTCTGGCTCATCGATACCGCCGGCCTCAAGCCCGCCGAAGACGAATTCGAAGCCACCATCCAAGACCAAATCGCTGATGCCTCCGCCGCGGCCGACGTCATTCTCGTCATGGTCGATTCCACCGTCTATCCATCAGACGCCGACCGTCAACTGGCCAAAAAAGCCCTCAAAAGCGGCAAGCCCGTCCTCCTCATCGCCAACAAAGCTGACCTCAAAGGCTCGCTCCACACCGACGAATTCAAGCGTCTCGGCATCAAAACCATCATCAAAACCTCTGCCGAGCACAACATTGGCATCTCCGAGCTACTCGACAACATTGCCAATCTCATTCCGCCAGCCACTCAAACCGAAGCTGACGACATCATTCGCGTCGCCTTGATCGGCCGGCCAAATGTCGGCAAAAGCAACTTGTTTAACACCTTGGCGGGCAAGCAGCAAGCCATCGTCGCCAACGTTGCCGGCACCACCCGCGACGTCAACCGCGTCCAAGTCCGCTACCACGGCCAGACTATCGAACTACTGGACACCGCCGGCATTCGTCGCCAGGGCAAGCAAGAAACCGGCATCGAAAAATTCTCCGTCCTACGCACCATGCAAGCCATCAATGAAGCCGACATCTGCTTCCTCTTGATGGATGTCAACGAATTGAACGTCGGACTAGACCAACGCCTGGCGGGCATCATCGACGAAGCAGGCAAGGGGCTCGTGCTAGTGGTCAGCAAATGGGACTCCGTCGAAGGCAAAGACGCCTACACTCACGACGAGCTAGCACCGCAAATTAGCTATCATTTTAAATTCACACCCTACGCACCGCTGATTTTTACCTCATCAGTCACTGGCCAAAACGTCGCCAAATTGTTCGACCTAGCCCTCGACATCCACACTCGCCGCCGCCAAGAATGCAAAACCCGCGTCCTCAACGACCTCTTACAAAAAGCCGTCGCCGCTCATCCGCCAGCCGGCC
>CAJPQK010000002.1 GCA_905372835.1 Candidatus Saccharimonadota bacterium
TTCTGTCACATCAATCTTGCTCATTTTTCCTCCTAGATTTTCTTCGCCCGCAAGTTGTTTAATTTCTTGGCAATCGTCGCGTCCAGCGTTGCGGTTGGCGTCCGTAGCTTGAAGCCGCCGATGAGTTCTGGGCGAACAACTTCGCTCAATTGAACAACCGTCTGAGGCTTCTTGAGTAGCGTCATGATAGCCGAACGCGCCTCATCCGTCAATGCTCGCGCTGATTCAACCGTCGCCACTGTTAAGCCACGTTCCGCCAGTTCTGTTTGAATGTCACGCACCAACAAATCAACTTCACGCTGACGGTTTTCATGACTCAGCAGTGCCGCCACCTCATCCACAACCGTCACATCGTTGTCCATCAATCGTTCAGCCACATACCGAGCCAATTTGCGACGCGACGTTCGTGCAGGCATTAGCGCGCCTCCTTCAAAGCTTTCTCAATCAATTTGCCGTCTTTTTTAGCGTCCAATTTCTCGTCAACCAAGGTACCAGTCGCTTCAGCCACCAATTGCAATGTTTCGTTATGCAAAGCTTGGCGCGCAGCCGCAACTTCGCCAGCAATTTCTGTTCGAGCTGCTTCAATGATGCCGTCCGCTCGTACTTCAGCTTTCTTGGCTGCGGCTTCAACGATTTCTGCCGCCTCGTTCCTCGCTGAAGCAACGATGTCACGCGCTTCTGCTCGTGCCTTGCGCATCGATGCGTTAATCATCTTTTCCGTCTTGTCAGCATTTTCACGCGCTGATTTGGCAGCTTTTTCAGCCGTTCGAAGATCCTTCTCACGCTTGTCCAGCATCGCTGCTAGTGGCGGATATACCCATTTGCTCAACACAAACAGTAATATCAAGAATGCTACTGACTGCAAAATCAACAACTTCCAGTCGATCCCCAAAGAGCCAAACAAATCAGCCTTTTCGGCTGCGTGAGCCTCAGCACTCGCAAATTGTGTTACCAATCTTTCCACAATTTACCTCTAAATTACATAACCTTACCGACGATGGCAGCCACGAAACCGATAATTGCCAAGGCGTCGATAAATGAAATACCAAGAATCATCATGGTACGCAAGTCATTAATCTTCTCTGGGTTGCGACCTGCGGCGTTCATCGCTGCAGCACCGATCATTGCGGCGCCAATTGCTGCGAAGGCTGCTGGGATTGCGTAAGTTAAGGCAAAAGCTAATGCTTCCATGGTTGATATTCTCCTTATAATTATTACTTAACTACTTATTTTCATTCTCTGTCATTTTCTTTGAAATATCAACAGGGGAATGAACATGTGCATGATTGGACTCGTTGTGGTCACCGTGAGGAGTGAGTCCTAGGGAAATAAATACCGTTGACAACATAAAGAAAATATATGCCTGAATACCGCCGATAAATAGCTCGAACAGATAGAACGGCTGCAACATTGCCGGTGAAGCGTACTTTGTTAGATACGCGATCATGATCAACAACACCTCGCCCGCCAGCACATTACCGAACAGACGAAAACTCAGTCCGAGTAGACGCGAAAACTCTGCCACCAACTCCAAAATACCGACAAATGACATGATTGGATCTTTCAGCGGATTGACGAAATATCGCCCCATATTGCCACGAAATCCCAGGTAGCGGAATGCGTAAACTTGCGCCGCGATGATAGTGATGATAGCCAGCCCAAATGTCATGTTCAAATCAGCCACACCGCCACGAAACAGGGGAGTGCCATGCTCGCCAACAGTGACTGGGCCAACAAAAGGCAACAGCCCCAGCCAGTACTGTGCTATCACAAAGAAAAATATCGTGATGGTCAATGGTGCCACTCGCGCCGCCCAAACGTCATCTTGGATAACCTGCTTGACCGTGCCATACAAGCCATCAAACGTCCAGTTAACCAAACGTGTCACAAAGTTAGGTTTCTTTTTACCCAGTACTGCCGCGCGTGTTCGTAGCATAATCCATACCAAAACTAACAAGCCCAAAGCACCCAGCAGATGAGAGTTAGTGACCGAAATGCCGCCAACTTGTATTATCTCGTCTGCTTTCACTGAAATATGCAGACTGCTTGCAAACTGGTGTATCATTGATTGGCCTCTCTCTGTTTTATAAATCGTATTTGCTGATAAATCAATCCTGCTGACGCAGCCAGGCCCACGATAATCCCTGTAATCATCAGCCACGGTTTTGTGTGCAGCATCAGGTCTGCCCACAGCCCCACGAGCATCAAGCCGATGCTCGGCACAAACATGCGCCAAGTCGTCCCAATGATGGTTTGCATCATAATCGCAGTGGCGTCTACATCTGTTTTTTGGTCGCTCTGAACCTTAGGTTTTTCAGCCATTACCTATACTATATCAATCTGCTATACTATTTGACAATATGCCCAGGAAAAATTATCCAAATTCTCAACCGCTCCAGAAACATCGACAGCCACTGACTACTGTACATGAGCTGAGTAGCTGTCGCCAAAAACGCCGTTTTACTACACAACAGCAGGCCGAAAGGGAAATAACCAACCGACAACTGACCGACCCACAGCTGACCTTGTCAACTTACAAATGCAATTGGTGTGGCGGCTGGCACCTCACGTCACGCTAGAGCCACTAGAAGACGAGATGTTCTTGGATCGGTACATTCGTGTAACGACCCAAAATTGGCACCGTTGAATCAGTCGTCGTACCATCACCGAGCTGTCCTCGGTTGTTGTTGCCGACTGTATACACACGGTTGTCAGTCGTAAAGATCACAGTCGTACCCCCACCACTTTCCACGTGCTTAGCACGAGGAGCAGTCGGACCACTACCAAACAGTTGCATTGGCGTTGGTGTATTACGGCTGACCTTATCACCAGTACCCAACTGACCATTCTCATTTGAGCCAGCACCGTAAACCTTACCGTCGTCACCCACCACAAACAGGTTACTGACACGCCCTGCGTATGCCGTTGACCAGATATCAACCGCTTTCACACCAGCTGGCAGCATGAATTGTACTGGGGTTGGGTTTCGCCAATTAGTAGCCCCATTTGCGTGGTTGGCGCTGTTACCAAACACACCATGGTAGTTACTACCAGTACTGTAGACGCGCCCGTCAGACGTACGATACGATGCAAACAACTCGTCGGTGGAAATCTGCTGCACAAATCCTGGGACGCCCAAATCTCGAATCTTTGGCGTCTGGAGCCTGAAGAATATATGCTTATTACTCGGCGGACAGCCAGCAGCTATCGCCATCCCTGTACCCGAAGCATTAGCCGCTAGACAGTGGTTACTGGCACCTCGGCGGAAAATACGATCCGAACCATAGGAGACCATGCGCCAGCGCTGAATGGCGGCTGAAGGATTACAATTTGCCAAACGAATGTTCACCAAGTCACCGGCAGTATTTTCCACACATTTACCGTTTATCTTGATCTGCTCTTGCGGCGTGTATTCAAACTGCTGCTGGGAACTATCGTTGCAACTACGAGGAGCTACGGTCGTAGGACCAACCGCTTCCATGCAACGGCCCTCCAAGAACCGCCAGCGGAACACCAGATTGTCCTTACCAACCTCCAAGTGGTTTGAGCCACCCACGCCATAAACCTTACCATCATTCGCTAAGATATATAGGGTACCTCCGTCAAAAGCCAGCTGCATGGCGCGTGGTTTACCGGGATTACCAAAGTCACCAATTCTTACTGGCGTTGATGAACTTGATATGTTGGCGCGACCTAACTGATAATAATCATTTGCACCCCAACCGTACACGGCACCATTCTGCATGATGACATAAGCGTTATATCGGTCCTGCACCAAGTGAGCAGTCGGAATCGTTCCTGGATTACCAGGGTTCGGGAAAGGCAAGGCGACACGCTTTGGAGTAGACCTGTTACTACAGGCGGTCGCATACGCCGGAGTGACGGTATAATCACCAGTACCCAATAGGCCGTAAGTACATTCACCAGCAGCATAGATATTTTTATCATTCCCCAGTACAAAGTTTGCCCAACCTGAGTTGACAGTAACTGCTTTAACTCCAACCGGCAAGCCAAACCTCACTGGTGTTGAGACGGTCGGACTCATATAGCCAGCGCCCAATTGACCGCGATCATTTTTGCCCGCACCATACACCGCACCGTTCTCATCTCGAATCATCAAGTTTCCACCGACAGAGACAAAGTTGGTGTGCACTGAAACTGCGCGCTGGGACATATTAAATCTCACTGGCGTTGGCTGAGCTGTCGAAATCAATCCAGCGCCCAATTGACCGCGGTCGTTCGCCCCAACTGACCGGACACGTCCAGCAGAGTCAATTGTCGCAAAGAATACTTTGTGCTGTATGCCGTGCATATCACCCTCATATCCAAACGCCAAGGTGTCGACACGTGTTTGCGCTCCAGTGGCCAATGACAACACTCGGGTATACGTTTTCCACACGCCACCGCTTGGTCGCAATAACTCAACATAGCCGGTAGCATAGGCCTGCTGGACCTCACCACCGGTTGAGCCAAGAGGAGGGACAGTAAACCGCGTTCGAATATTGCCCTCATGCATCACAGTATTTGCCTGACCAGGCTCTGGGTCACCCGCACAGTTTGTCTCTGGAGCTAGATTTTTTGATCCCCACGGCGAGATCATACCGTTGCTGCGCAGACAAGACACAGCATATGCCAGACCACTTTCAGCAGCTTCGCGCGCCAATTGGTTATAATACCGGTCCCGTAACGCCGCCGCATATGAGGCAGCCAGCTGCATGGCCACCAAAAGTAAGGTCAGCATAATTACTGAGGTGATGAGAACTGTTGGTAGGGTAAATCCTGTTTTTTTGTTGTCCGCACCCATGATTACTCATCATTATACACTTGTCGATAAGCATGTACAATATGCTATAATAGACTTATGTAAAGAAAGTTGAGGGGAATATATGAGCGAAGATACAGCAACCAACCACAGCGCCAAAGTAACCGTCTACAGCACCAGTTGGTGCGCATTTTGTCACACTGAAATGGAATGGTTGGAAAAACTGGGAATTGACTTCATCAAAAAAGACATTGAAGCAGAACCTGCAGCCAAAGAAGAATTGTTGGCAAAAAACGGCGGCAACTTCCAAGGTGTGCCAGTGACTGACATTAACGGCGAGTTAGTGCTTGGTTTTGATCGACCAAAACTACAAGACTTGCTGCGCAAGAACGGCTTGTTGGCTGATTAAAAATCTGAATACGAATTATCCCGCCTAACAGTGGCGGGATTTTTATTCTGCACCAATTTGCACAACCTCACCGCCGATTTCTTGGCGGAAATAATTGTCGTGGCTAACGTACAGGATAGCGCCAGAATATTTCGCCAGTGCCATCTCCAGTTCCTCGATACTCGGCAGGTCAAGGTGGTTGGTCGGCTCATCCAAAATCAGCAGCTGCGGGTCATTCGCCAGCATAGCAATGATCTGAAAGCGGGCTTTCTGGCCACCCGACAGGCGCGCCAGTGGTGTCATCCGGTCCGCTTCGGTAAACAGATAATCGGCTAGTAATTGGCGGATTTTGGTATCAGAAATCGGTAAGTCGCGGCTAAGGTATAATTTCTCAATCGCCACCTCCAACGGATCCGCCAAATACCGCTCATCAATCTCTTGCTCATACACGCCCACCCGCACCTGCGGATCGAGGAAGAGGTTGCCGGAGTAGAGGATAGGAGCGGCAGGTGCGACACCTTCTACGCCAGAGACTGTGGAACGTTCGCGAGTAGCGGACGTTTCAGCCGAACGCTCGCGAAAAATCTCCGGTGGAGATTTGAGCGAAGAGTGTGCTCTGGCGGAGGACGGTGGAGTAACTGCCGCCCTACTATTTAACAACATCCGAATCAGCGTCGTCTTACCAGCGCCATTACGGCCACGCAGCTCAATCGCCTCACCCTCACGCAAATCAATATTCACACCCTCAAACAATATCCGCTCACCAACCCCAACTGCCGCATCCTCAACTCGCACCAGCACATGCTGACTGCGACTGGCGGCATCCTTCATTGATAGCCGAATATTGCGCGCCTTGAGCTTACCATAGCGCTCAGCCGACTTATAATCAAGCTGCCCAGCCGATTCCTTGTCGATCCAAAACGTCGGCTTGTCCATCTCTGATAATTCCGCCAGCTCCGCCCGTGCTTCATTTTCCAGCCGCTTAAACTTTTGGATAGTGCCGGGGTTGCGCGACTTTTCCTTCAGCCGCTGATAATCCAGCACCTTTTGCCGAAGGTTGGTCATCCGCTTCTCGACCTGCTCAAAATTATTCATGCCCGCCGCCGTCGCCTGAGCATTCTGCTTGAGATAGGCGTCATAATTACCGCGGTAGCTGACCGCTCGACCGTCTTTGAGTTCAATAATCCGATCCACCCGACCCAGCACATCGCGGTCGTGCGTGATGATCAGCATGGCCTGGCGCGGCTGCGAACTCATCCAGTCAATAAACTGCTGCTTGGCCACATAATCCATGTGGTTAGTCGGCTCGTCAATCAGCGGCAAATGCGCCTCCGCATGCATAATCTTCACGATCTCCACCAGCCGCTTCTGACCACCCGACAGGGAACCAAGCGGCCGCTCGCCGCACTCGCTCAGCTGAAAATTATCAAGCTCCCGCTCAATCTTCTCCTCAATCTGGTAAAACCCTTTCTGGTCAAATCGCTCCAGCGCCTGAGTATACTCCTCAATTTTGCGCATATTATCGCCCATGGTCTCGGGGTACTCATCGATAATTTTCTTTAGGGCCGCGTATTCCGGTAGCCCCGCCAGGATGTAGCTCAGCACCGTCTGATCGCCCAAGCCGTGATGCTCCTGTGCCGTACTGGCCACGGTGATGCCGCGCCGAAAAATTATCTCGCCAGTATAGTCGGTGTCCGTGCCCGCCAAGATACCAAACAACGTTGACT
This sequence comes from Candidatus Saccharimonadota bacterium, assembly GCA_905372835.1. GTDB lineage: Bacteria > Patescibacteriota > Saccharimonadia > Saccharimonadales > Saccharimonadaceae > Nanosynbacter. Next base: position 6,878 of record CAJPQK010000002.1, read on the forward strand.
TGCCAACGCCATTGCGGCCGACCACGCCGACCTTTTCGCCGTCATCCACACTAAACTTGACGTCGCGCATCAACGTCTTGTCGCCAAAACTCTTCTCGGTGATGTGAATGTCGGCTATCATTGGGCTATTGTACCACACGCCATACCGTAAGGGTATTGAAATATATGATTTTTTGTGGTATAATACGAGTTATGGAAAAAGATTCTCATGCTAGCAAAGAAGCTAAAATTATTCCTCTCGCTCCATATCTCAACAGGAGGAGAATGCGAGAAGCTGGTCGTATTGTGTTTAGACGACTCAGTGCAGATGCTGAGGGGTCACAGTCAGAACCGCTAGCCCGGGTTTATGACATCTCCAGTCGTCTCCCAAAAACCACCGCTCCAGAGGCTGCCGCTGAAGAAGATATCGTTACTGGGGAGCAAGATACCGAAAGGGAAGTCATTGCAGAAATGGTGGAAGATATCACAACAAACTTTGAAGCTTTGCCAGAATATGACGGTGACCTAGGAGGATTCCTAGACACCATTAATGATCAATTGGAGGATTGCTACGAAGAGCTTAGCTCTGACCAAAAGAAAGCGTTAGCCATCAAGCTCACCAGCGTGCTGGGCGAGTCCCACGAAAACCTCTCTAAAGCAGTAGTCCATCACCCAAACTTCGTAAGGTTGCTTGGTGTCGTCCTTAATATGCAATATGACCCCAACTTCCAAGCAAGAAAACGACATCCAAGCTACCGACCAGTCAGAGATGCAATTCGAAAAGCCCTTCTCGCAACAAGCGGCAGCCCAGGTGACTACGACTTTCACACTGGCGTCTACACACCAGCAGACTGATAAACCTGCTATAATGGGACCATGCCAAAGCCCAAAGCAAAAAAACCAGCTACTCACGCCGTCATTAACCGTCGAGCGCGGTTTGACTATGAGTTGGGCGAGGAAATCGTAGCTGGGCTGGTGCTGACAGGAGTAGAGGTACGAGCTGCACGAGACGGCCATGTCCAACTCAAAGGCGCCTTTGTCAGTCTGAGAAATGATGAATTGTGGCTCAATAACGCGAGTTTTTCGTTGCGGCTGAACGTTCGTGGTCAGGCAAATTCAAAGAGTGTCGACACCTCAGCACGGAAGCTACTGGCTAGCCGTAAACAAATTGACCAATTCGCTGCCGCCAAACAACAAGGCCTGACAATTGTACCGACCAAATTATTAACCAATGGTCGCTTCATCAAAATTGTCATTGCACTTGGACGGGGTAAAAAACGCTACGATAAGCGTGAGACCATCAAGCGTCGAGATCAGGATCGTGAGACTCGTCGGCAACTTTCTGGTCGATAAGCTCTTGGTATAATTTTTCCAGTTTCTTCACCTGGCGGCTTTCAGTAAATTTGGCCGCCAACTTTTTACTAACAGCACCAAATTCTTGACGCTTGTTGGCATCCTCTAGTAGGGTAATGATTGCTCGCCCAAAGCTCGTCGGATTATCATTCGCGATGAAACCATTCACGCCGTCTTGCACCACTTCTGACAGCTCTTTATCCACCAGCACGATCGGCAGTCCTGCATGAGCCGCTTCATGTAGCACCCAGCCTTGCGTGTCTTTCAGTGACGGAAAAGCAAACACGTCCAACACCGAGTACGCCAGACCGAGCTTTTCGCGCGGCATAGCGCCAGTGAAAATAATTCTGTCAGCATATTTGGTTGCGGCAGCCATTTCCTCCAATGTCTTTCGGTATTCAAAATCACCAACAAACAATAGCTTTGCTTTCGGCCGCTTCTTGGCGATGTGCCGTTCAAACGATTTGATGAGGAGCGGTAAATTCTTTTCTTCACCCAACCGGCCAACAAATCCAAAGATTTCGTCATCTTCCGCCAAGTTCCACTGCTCACGAAATGCTTTCACCTCAGTTTTTGTCGGGCGAGGTAGTGCGTTCACACCATTTGGCATCAGCACCAATTCGTATTGATAATCATCGTACTGCCAAGACTTTAGTTGCTTGCAGCTCTTTCGACACAAGGCAATGACCGCGTCTGCTTTGCTATACAAAATGGTGATGACGCTTTCAATGATATCTTTGTTCCACTTAGTGACGCCCGCTCGTGGTTTATACAATTTGGCAATCTCCAGCAAGTCATGACCACGCAGTCTCACCGACATCGGGAAGACAATTCCCGCCAGCGCCAAGGCACCGGGCAGCACTGCTGGATAGTGATCGACGAACTCATAGATGTCAGTACAGTGCTGAATCACCAACGGAATGTTATTCTTTTTGGCAGCCTTCACACCAACCAAACCAATCTGCGACGGCGTGAATACATGCACCATGTCGAGCTCCAGCTCTTTGATGCGACGCTGTACTGCCGGCGGAAAGAACACTGATGTGTCATAATCATCGAAAAATGCGCCTTTGATTGATGGAAAGCGGATGATGCGCGAGTCAGAGTCTTCGTTGAGCAGCTCGGCTTGCTTGGACGGACTCATTGACTTGGCAGGGCAAAATACGTAGACCTCATGTCCCAAGTTTTCCAACTCTCGCTTGAGCGATTCAACCACAAAAACGATGCCATTGATTGATGGTCGATAGGTATCAGTAAACAGTCCAATTCTCATGATTCTAGCACGCTCCTGTAAAATTCCACTAATCGCTCGCCGCCAGCTCGACTGTCAAACCGTTTGGCAATCCGACCAGCTGCAGCAACTTGTTGTTTATACCATTTGGTGTCATCTCGCAGTTTATCTATCACCTGAACAGCATCTTGAGCCGAGGAGATAAACTGAGCATCTGGGCGGAATGTATCGTCATATTCATGAATATCTCTCAGGATGATTGGCAGCCCGGCACCCGCAGCTTCCAGCACACACATTGGATGATTTTCCTGTTCAGCAGGCAAAAAGAACGCATCGGCCGCATGTAAATAGGTCATGACGTCTGTATGATCAATCACGCCCGTGATGATCACGTTTTTAGGAGCTGATGCTATCAGGTCTTGCATTTTGCCATATTCTGCGCCCAAATGTTTGAAGGGAATACCACCCACCCAGATAAATGTCACCTCAGGCAAAGCTCGTGCCGTTTCAAAAAACGTGTCCAGACGCTTGCGCGGCTGAACCTGTCCATTACCAACCACCACAAAGTCTGACGGCTTCAGTTTCAGTTTTTTGCGAGCAGCCTGTTTGGTTTTTACAGTAGATGCATAGCGGCTCATGTCGACCGTATTGTACAGCACCTCCACGCGCGTTTTCAGCTTCATCGGACCAGTCATGGTTTCTTTGACCATGTTAGAGCATGCCAACACCAAATCAGCCTGGTTATATACCCAGCGCATATACGCTCGCACCAACCACTGCATTCTGCCCATGCCTTTGATGCTGCCAACCAAGGAAGCAGGGATGACGTGACCAGAGATAATCTTTTTACCACGTGAACGTTTGAGCATCCACATTGAATACAAACCAATGGTCTGAGCATGGACGATGTCTGCATCAGAGCGAGCTTGATTAACCACGACGGACGTGTCTTTTCTCGCCTTAAGCGCATTTGTCATCTCTACAAAAGCAGTGTGAACACCATGGCCTTGGACAGTAAACTCACTCTCGGAAATCATGTCGACGTTCAGTCGAGTCTTGCGTGTCATGCTACCTATTATACCACAAGTCGCGTCCCAACCGCTTCGCCTCTGGCAGCACGCACGATATTGCCGTCACTCAGCAGGTCACAAATAATCATTGGCTTTTTCTCTTCAGCAGCCAAGCCGATAGCCGCTTTGTCCATCACGCCAATGTCTGGATTTGCCAAAACTTCGTCATAGGTCAATTGGTCAAATTTGACAGCATCAGTAAACTTGACTGGGTCCTTGTCGTACACGCCGTCTACTTTAGTAGCTTTGATAACCACGTCACATTTCATCTCTAGTGCCAAATTGACGGCTGCCGTGTCGGTGGTCAAAAATGGTCGTCCAGTGCCGCAACCAACCACCACTACACGACCTTTTTCCAGGTGACTGACCGCTCGTCGGTAAGTGTATTGATCGACAAATTGGTTCACTTCCACTGTCGACAGAGCACGCGTTGCTAGGCCATCATCGTTGAAGACATCAGCCAGGGTGATGGCATTGATCAGCGTCGCCAGCATACCTGCGTTGTGTGCAGTCACGTCGCCGATGCCACTACCAGCAATTTGCGCCCCGCGCACATAATTACCACCGCCAACCATGATGACAACCTGTGTTCCGCTCGCCACCACTGGCTTGATTTGTGCGGCGATCCACCGCGCTCTGGCGTGATCAAATCCACCAGCGTATTGTCCTTGTAATTGTTCGCCTGAAAGCTTGAGAAGAATTCTGCTATACATAGGTTCATTGTAACAAGTTATGCCACTTCTTGCACACAAGCTCCGTCACATCAAGCCTATACGCAGCCCGCAAAACCCGCTACAATAGCCACATGAAGTTATTTTCCTGGAACGTCAACGGCATCCGCGCAGTCCTAAACAAAGGCGAGTTTACCACATTCATCGAAACCTACGACCCGGATATTGTTTGTTTGCAAGAGACTAAAGCCCAACGCGGGCAAGTCGAATTAGACCTGCCACAATTTCATGAGCATTTCTATTCGGCGGCCAAAAAGGGCTATTCTGGCACCGCCATATTTTCAAAGCAACCAGCCCTGAACTATCTTGATGGTTTTCCAGCAGACATTGCCAACAAATACAACCTATCCGCCGACGAGTATGGCAACCCCAATGATGAGGGGCGTATCATCGCCGCTGAATTTGACGGGTTTTGGCTGGTTACGTGCTACACACCAAATTCCAAAGGCGACCTCAGCCGCCTCAGTTTACGTCATGATCAGTGGGACCCAGCTTGTCTGGAATATCTCAAAGGCCTGGAACAGGGGAGTTACGGCGCCACCAAGCCAGTACTATATTGCGGCGACATGAACGTGGCCCATCAAGACATCGACCTTGCCAGACCCAAAGATAACGTTGGCAAGCACGGCTTTACCGACGAAGAACGAGCAGGTTTTCAAGCGTATCTGGACGCTGGTTTTGTCGATGTGTTTCGCGCACACCATCCAACAACAGCAGACGCTTACACTTGGTGGACACACTGGGCCAATGCCAGAGCCCGAAACGTTGGTTGGCGCATCGACTACTGGCTAGCCAGTCAAGAACTAACCCCGTCCATCAAACAAGCACACATCCATCCCGAACAGCTGGGTTCCGACCATTGCCCAGTCAGTATAGAACTATAGACCACGAAAAAGCACCCGAGTTGTGCGGGTGCTTTTAGTGTTAGTAAGCGCTCAGATTATTGGCGGCGGCTTACGATGTAGGCAACGGCAGAAGCAGCAAGTGAGCCGAGACCAAAGATTGAAAGGAGCGCGTCAGTCGTACCAGTTCGTGGCAACTCAGTTGTCGTTGGAGCTGGTGGGGTAGGTTGTTTAGGAGCAGGAGGGGTAGTCGGAGGAGTGCTTGGCTTACATGCGTCGCTGTCCACTGATGCGTATCCCTCGTTCTTTTGGTCCTTAGTCCAGACGCTGATGATCTGCTTGGTCTTGATGTCACAGACTTTCACCTTACAGTCTTCTTCGTTCTTTGAGTAACCTTCCTTGTTTTCTTCACTCTTGCGTACGGTTATGATCTCACCAGTTTTGATGTCACAAACCTTAACTTTTGCACAGTCAGCAAAATTCTTTGAGTGTTTGCTTGTGTCGTATTCACTTTCTTTGATAGTGACAATTGTGTCAGTCTTCAAGTCACAAACTTGAATTTTTGGCTCTTCAGTCACCGTGATGGTAACTTTACAGTTTTGGCTGGTTACGCCATTGTTGATGGTAACAGTTGCAGTGTAAGTACCAGCCTTTGTGTAGGTGTGCTCAGCCTTGTTGCTGCTACCAGTTGTCTTTTGGCCATCGCCAAAGTCGAAAGTATAGCTACTGATGCTTGCACCATTCTTTGCAGTTGCAGTCGCAGCAAAGGCGAACTTGTTGCGGGTACCAGCGACTTTTTGAGCGCTCAATGCGTCACACGTCAATACTGGCTTTGGAGCTGGTGTTGGTGGAGGTGTTGGTTCACCCCAAAGTGGGTTACCACAATCCTTGATAACTGCCTGAACGAATTTACCATTACCGTCCAACCATACAAACACTGGCTTCTTACTTGCCACTGGCATAAAGCTGTGACGAATCAAGTAGCTTGGGTATGACTTGCTACCAATCTGCTGGTAGTTAATTGGGTTGGTGTAGTTAACGTGACGGCGCTGAATGGTTTTTGCATTCGTTGCTACGACACGACCGTTCACCGTAACGGTGTTGTTTGAAGCGTCTGCCACACCTTCGTGCATGCCAGCGCCCTCAACCATTGATTGTGTAATGCCGAAGTAGTTGTAAATACCACGGACTTCGCTGTCGCTGTGATAAGCCGACTTCATGGCACTATGAGTCATGGTACCACAACGAACGATCTTGATATCTGAACAGCCGACGGCGTCAGAAGGCGTAGCATACCAAATACCACCGATAATCGCGGCAGTAATAGAGCCAGCCAAAAGTACTCTCTTTACTATTTTATTCATTGTTTCCTCCTCAACCTTACTATTTCTCACCGGTTGTTACAGTCCATATTAGCACAAACTTTTGTATTTGTCAATAAAAATGTATAAATATATTGCTTATGGTTTCTGTAAGTCTGCTATAATAAAGAATATCTAGAGGTAACGTATGAAAATTCAGAGACAATTTCCTTGGAAAGAACTGATCAAATGGGGGAGTGCTGTTTTGGCATGTCTTGGCGTTGCTTATTTACTGTATCTCAACAACCAGTACGAAAAGAAGCCAGTCGACAACACGCCAGGTCAAATCCAGGAAAAACCCACCGCCACTAAACCAGCACCAGCACCGACACCAAAGGAGGTTCAAGTCACACTACCTGGAGCTACACCAATCCCAGCCAGGCAAGAGGACTACCAAGCTGACGGCAGTATCTGGCAAATCGTCAACCAAACCCGTGGCTTTAAACAGCCAACCTACGTGCCGAGTGACCTACAAACCGCGGACGTACCGACCCTGCCAGGTAGGGGGCCAGAAGAGCGATCTCTACGAGCAGCGATTATGCCGGATCTGAAAGCATTAATGGCGGCCGCCGAAAGCGCTGGCTCGCCAGTACGACTGGGGAGTGGATATCGCAGCTATCAGACGCAAGTCGGGCTATTTAACCGATACGCCCGTCAAGTTGGCGAAGCGCAAGCAGCACGATTTAGCGCCCGGCCTGGCTATAGCGAACACCAATCCGGCCTCGCCCTAGACTTTGGCTCGCCAGACGGCAGATGCTGGGTAGATGATTGTTTCAAAAACACCAAAGCAGGGAAATGGCTGGCAGCCCATGCTCACGAATACGGCTTTATCTTACGCTATCCAGAAGGCAAACAGTCAATCGTTGGCTATCAGTACGAAGCCTGGCACTTCCGTTACGTTGGCCGTGAGCTCGCCGGCGCGCTGCACCAGTCCGGCTTAACCCTAGAAGAAGCATTACCATACCTAGAAAAAGCACAAAATGAATTGAAGCAAAAGGAGACATCGTCATGAAACTATCAGCTGGGCGGGCAGGGCTGGCATTCGTATTATCCGCATGGATAACGTTTAGCGGGCTGCTGATATGGGGTGGCTTACAGGCCAGTCAACAGAGTCAAGAAGTTAATCAATTAGCAGCGACCTCGGTCTGGAAACCTGACGCCGTCGTGGAGTTCACTCATAATAATACAACCGAGAAGTTGACTATACCAAGCTGGCGACGGCTTGATGATGGCAACATCTGGGCGCACGTTTGGAAACAACACGGCCTTGATCAAAACTATCAGCCAGAGCTGGCAAATCTTGAAGAGGTAAAAGTTGGTAAATGGGTCGAAGACAAACGCTTGCGCCCACAAGCACTGAACAATCTCAAGCCATTTGCAAAAGCCGCAGAAGCAGCCGGTCATCCCATACTGATTACCAGCGCCTATCGCTCCTATGCCGACCAAGAAAAGACCCGCAAAGAGCTGGCTCGCACCAACGGGCAATTGTACGCCGATGAATTTGTAGCAGAACCAGGCAAGAGTGAGCACCAGCTGGGACTGGCGGTGGACTTTTCATCATACACCGAACCATGTATGGAGAAATTCACTGCCTGTCGCCTCGACAAGACTTCCGCCGAGTGGCTAGCCGCCCATGCCCACGAATACGGCTTTATCTTGCGCTATCCAGAAGGCAAACAAGCCATCACTGGCGTCGCACCAGAATCATGGCATTTTCGCTATGTCGGCAAGGACCTAGCAGGCTTTATGCACCGCAACAAGCTCACACTAGAAGAAGTGGTGTCGCAGCTAAAGAAAGCTCGTGAAACCTCATGAATTCGTCATACTGGCAGCGTCAGGAACCAGGCAAGCCTCTGTTTCCTGATGTTGAATGGAATCGTCCCGAACGGCTTGACCAGTATGGGCGCTTAGCCATCATCGGTGGTAACAAACTGGGCTTTTCGTCTGTCGCTGAGGCCTACGCAACCGCTCAAACAATTGGTGTTGGCCAAGTCCGCGTATTACTGCCCGACGTTCTCAAAAGAAGTGTGCCGTCCAGTATGACTGATGTTTTGTTCGCGCCAACCAATCCATCTGGCAGCCTAGCGCAAGCAGCACTCACGGAAGCCGTGTCACTCTGTGACTGGTCCGACGTCCTCTTACTGATCGGCGACGCTGGCAGAAACAGTCAAACCGCAATTGTCCACGAAGAGCTGGTCAAGCGCTCACAGCAACCAGTCGTCATCACTCGTGACGCCATCGATCTACTACAAAACAGTTTTGCGGAGATTTTGGACAATCAGCACGTAGTGTTCGTGGCTTCTTTTGCTCAAGTTCAAAAAATATGTCGTTCAGTGTACTATCCAAAAATGCTGACGTTTAGCATCCAACTAGCCCAGTTTGTCGACATACTCCACAAATTCACCATCACTTATCCAGTCACCATCTGCACCTTTCACGCCGAACACGTAGTCATCGCCCACGGTGGCACCGTCGTTACCCAAGCCTGGGACGAGCCAATGGCCATTTGGCGCGGAGTCGTTGGCGCAAAAATTGCCAGCTATTTGGTGTGGTCACCCGGTTCACCACTGGCTGCTGCCAGCACCGCCGTCTGTACAGGGTAATTGCCCACAGCAAGCATTGACATTTTGTGTCTTTAGTGATATGGTGTAAGGTAGCTTTCGCTCAGAAGTTTTGTCAAAGGGCGAAAGACGCCCTTTAGCTTTGAGCGATACACTCCTGAGAGGAGGTGTATTATGCTCAAATGGGGGGAGACAGAAATCCCGCTCTCATTTGGCCTGGCTGTAGTCTGTTCTATTACAGCAGCCGGCCTCGTTCTCACCACCGAAGCCTGGTGGTGGATTATGGCCTGCCTGGTCTGCTCCATCGCCTTTACCTGTCACGGTATAAGGCGGCTGAAGTGATAAGATACCCTATGAGGTATCCTAAGCCCGCTGAGAAAATAGCTCGCCTTGAGACTTCAAAGTTTCGGCTGAGCCTCTCGGTGGGCTATTTTCTTTGTCCATACATAAAAATCGCCCAGTCAGCGGGCGATGGTTGCTTGGAGCGACCTCTGGTACCGCGGGCCGGACTTGAACCGGCACGAGCTATTGCTCACCAGATTTTGAGTCTAGCGCGTCTACCAATTCCGCCACCGCGGCACGAGAGAACGCTCCAAAACTACTGGCTATTATATCACGTCATCCTCGCCCTCGACAAGGGTATATTTTTGTTTTTTTGGTGATTTTCCTGTATCATTAAACATAAGTATGAACCCCGGAAGTCCACGACCATTCCAACCGCCAGCACGTGACCAATCATCAACGCGCAATGCTGCTGCTGATGTTATCCGCGGGCAAATAAACTCGATTTACACTGGTAATTCGTCTGATGCTGCGCCACACACCACACCCGCGCCAGCCAACACAACCCCACAAGGGCCAACACTGCAACCACAACCTCAGTCACAAGCCGCTACACCAGTAGTCAAGCCAGTTTCACAGACCGAACCACAGGGCCACCGCCTCAATACTACACCGCCTACTGACACGACCGTCGCAACCACCAGCCAGCCCACTCAACTAGCCAACAGCACACCGCAAGCCACGCCCGATCAGTGGCAGCAATACCACAGTGCCTGGCAAAAATATTATCAGATGTACTACGAACGGTACTACGCTAACCACCTGAACACCCAACAGTCTCCAGCTCAGCAGCCGCAAGCCAGCGCTCCAGAGACAGCAGATACCTTGTCGCCACAGCAGCAAGCCATCCGCGATCTGCGCTCTAAAATTCGCAATACCGTCAATGACTCCGCCAAAAAAGTGCGCAATTCTCGACATTTCATCCCAGCCCTTGCTGGAACCATGGTCATGTTGGCCTTTGTCTTCCTGCAATACAACCGAGTCATTTTGGGTACTGTCGCAGCCTATACCAGCCCCGGCAATATTGAGCCACAAAACATCATCGTCGACCCAAGCATTGACACCAAAGTCAGCGCTGAACCAAAGATTATCATCCCGAAGATTAATGTTGATGCACCCGTGGTGTACGGCGCCGCACCAGATGTACAATCACAGCGCAAAGCCATGGAAAAAGGCGTAGCGCACTTTGCCGTTTCTGGAGCAAGCGCGCTACCAGGACAGGCGGGAAATGTTGTATTGGCTGGGCACTCCAGCAATGACGCCTTTGCCGCCGGAGGATATAAATTCATCTTCGCCCAAAACGAAAAACTTCAAAAAGACGACGTCATATATCTTAACTACGAAGGCAAACGATACACCTATAAAATCACTGGTTCAGAAGTCGTCAAACCAAACGAGGTCACCAAAATCCAAACTGGTACCCAAAAACCAATGCTCACGTTGGTCAGCTGTGTTCCTGTTGGCACTGCCGACAAGCGTCTGTTGGTCTATGCTGATCAAATCAGTCCAAATCCAAACACTGCTTCCGCTGCTGCTGAAAACAACGCGACAGGGCAAATACCAGGCAATCCATCGCCAACTGTCTTGGAGCGCATCTTTGGCGCTCGATAACCGGAAAATTTTCCGTATGCTTATGATTCTGTCGTCATCTTCAAACGACTGAGAACTAATTTGTCACCGTCACCGACAAACGAGTAGAGATATTTACCGTCGGGGGACAGCGCTGCGTCGTAACCAGCAGCCACGGGAGTCAGTGTGTGCGCATTGGTGCCATCAAACTCCTGAATCACCAAGTTACCACTCGCATCACGTCGCCAGACATAAAACTCGTCCAGCCACTTAAGTTCACTCGCTGCATCAAGCGCGATGACTGGCGAAATAGTCTCTCGCTCAATGTCATAATTGACAAAACCAGTCTCATCTTTGAGAATCACCATTCGACCATCGCTGTTTAGCGTCAGATTTTTGATGGTCCGTCCAAACGCCACCTTTTTCACGGAATTCAAAAACTTCTTCACCGCTTCTGAGTCCTCGGTTGGCGGACGCAAATCACCGCGATAGATCTGTGCCGTGTCATTGACCGTCACAACCACGGTATCCTTGTTGAAATATTTTGAGGCCTTAATTTTTACCACATCATCAGTTTGCGCTGAAGCGGCTCGATACATGATTCGTGATTGCTCCCAGCCTTTTTTCCACACGCCAGCCACCTTGACATTTGCTTCAGTACCAACATAAGCGATCGTCTCACTGCCGTACAACACAAACGACTGAACACCAGACAACACTGGACGCGACAGGGAAGCGCCACCTACATTCATCTGGCGCACATGGCCGCCGTTCTGCAGCACATATAACTCATTGCCATTAGTGCCGATAAAATGTGCGTCCAAAATATCCACGCTAGCAATATTCGTCACATCAATCATCTCTTTTGGATTGTCCCGGTCAAAGCGCAGCCACTGAATCTTGCCCTCAGAGCCCTCTGGGGTGTAAGTATGCTTGAGTAGTACGTAACGGCCCGCAAAGTCCCACTCGGCGATGGCAAATTGATGCTTGGTCGTTGCCACATCATACTGCGCCAAATGTTGCGTGCTAATGTCAGTTTCCGTAAATTTAGGATTGTTGTACGACCGAACATCACCCCAAAACAGTTTCGGCGTTCCGTTCACCACGCCAGTACCAGCCATGAACCGCCCGCCAGGCGCAAACTTAGCTGATTCTAGCACTGGATATTCTTTCAAATTGGTGGCTTCTTTCTTCTCGGGGATCATCCGAGCATACACCAAATGCGTCACCGTACCAGCCTTGATGTCCAACGTCTTTTGCCATGGCTCATAGCCGTTCAGTTTCATGGTGAATTGGTGTTGCCCAGGTACAATGAGACCCTTGGTTTGTGTCAGGTTAAATGCGTTGCCGTCGATTGACACCTGCGCACCACGCGGGAATGAATCGTATTGCACTAAGCTGTTTTGTTCGATTTTCAGATCTTTTGAATTGAATTGATAGCCAAAGTTGTGCCACAAAAGAACAATGATTAGACCAATCACCATCAGCGTCATGATGGTGTACACCAAAGTACGACGCACGATTTCTTTTGCGGAGGTATTGTTGTGGTACATAAAACGAATTATACCACATTTTCGCCCTTGCAAAAACCGCTGGCACTTTGTACTATAATATATAGAAGTTCGCGAGGGAACATCGTAACAAGGGGAAGAAATGAAACAAGAATTTATCAATGTCAATGGTAAGGTATACGACCCAGTCACAGGGCTACCACTACCAATCTCAGTTGAAAAATCACCAACCGTAGCGCCAACGCAGCCCAAACGCGTAGTCAAGGCATCAACCGCACGCGGTACAACTACTGCAACTATTCACCGTGTTCCAGTACAGAAATCAGCCACCCTCAGCCGACGCCACATCAAACGACCCCCTCAAAAAGCCCTCGCTACTCGTCCAGTTAGGACCCCTAACGCAACCGTACAGCAACACGTTGCCGTGAAAAAATTCTCCCCTCAGATAGCTCAAAAACCAGCAGTAGAGGCGCCCAAAAAACCTGTTCAGATAGATCGTCCAGCTGAAGTTCACCCAGTTGTGCAACGCGCCAAGCAGCGACAAATCGCCAAAGCGCCCGTCACACCAGTCCAAAAGACCGAGCCAAAGCCAGCATCAATTCTCAAAAATGAAGCCATCACTGAAGCTTTGGCCAAAGCTCAAGAGCCAAAACCGGAGAAACGTCACCGCGCCGAGCGCAAGCAGAGCAAGCTGAAGCGCTGGACCAGCCTGGCGTCTGCAGGACTGGCCATCATGCTGCTCGGTGGCTATTTCACCTATCTCAGCATGCCAAACATTTCCATTCGTGTCGCCGCCTTGCAGTCTGGTATTAACGCCACTTATCCTGGTTACAAACCAAATGGCTATGCGCTCAACGGCCCAATCTCTTTCAAGCAGGGAGAGGTCAGCATGAAATTTGCATACGCTGACGGCACCGCCAACTACACAATTTCTCAAAGCAAGAGCAACTGGGACTCAGCCGCTGTCAAAGAATACATCTCAGGAAAATCAGGTGCGCCAGCTACAACCATTGTCGATGGCCTGACTATTTTTGCAGCGGGAGAAAATGTCGCTTGGGTGAATGGCGGCATCTTGTACCAGATCAACAGCCATGCTCCACTCTCCAGCGAACAGATTCGCAAAATAGCTACCAGCATGTAGTATAATGTCATCATGACTATTCGTACTCGTTTTGCGCCATCACCAACCGGCTATATTCATGTTGGAAATGTTCGAGCTGCCTTGTTTCCGTGGTTACTGACACGCCAACAGGGAGGTTCATTTATCTTACGCATCGAGGACACCGACCGCTCACGATTTGTGCCTGGTGCCGAAGATTTGATATTGGACACACTGGAGTGGCTGGGCATTGATTGGGACGAAGGGCCACGCAAAGGCGGACTACACGGACCATATCACCAGTCAGAACGACTGGAGATTTACCACACCTGGGCAAAAAAGCTCGTAGAGAAGGGGCTCGCCTATGCTGATCCATACACACCCGAGGAAGTGCAGGGGTTTCGAGAAGAAGCGCGGGCGTTGAAAAAAGCTTTCCTATACCGTGATTATCGACCAGAAAACCCCCCAGAATGGGATGGCACTCAGCCGCTCAGATTCAAGGTAACCGCACCCAAACGATACACGTGGAACGACCCTGTCATGGGTGAATTATCAGCTGGTCCTGAGGCTCTGGATGATTTCATCCTCATCAAAGCTGACGGCTATCCAACCTACAATTTTGCGCACATCATTGACGACTTTGAGATGGGCATCACTCACGTCATTCGCGGACTGGAATATATCTCCAGTACTCCTAAATATTTGAGTCTATACGAAGCCCTGGAAATCACACCACCAACCTTGGTTTGCTTACCACACATCATGGCTCCAGATGGCAGGAAAAAACTTGGTAAACGAGACGGCGCCAAAAGCGTGACTGATTACCGAACTGACGGAATCCTGCCAGAGGCCATGCTGAATTTCTTGGCATCTATGGGCTGGAACGATGGCACTGAGCAGGAAATCTTCAGCAGGCAAGAGCTGATTGATAAATTCAGTCTCGACCGAGTACAGCGTTCGGGCGCACGTTTTGACGAGAAGCGTTTGCTGTGGATGAATGGACAATGGATCCGCCAAATCAACCTAGACGACCTCTACCAACGAGTAGAGAGCTATTGGCCACAATCAGCTGCCCAGTTTGATGCGTCATACAAACACCAAGTCTTGGCTCTAGTGCAAGATCGGCTCAAAACACTGGCTGAGCTACCCATGATGAGTCGCTTTTTCTTTGAAGAGCCAGAAGTCAACTGGGAACTGATCACCAGTAATAAGCAGCTGAAAAAATTATCTGATGGTGAAATTCACGCGCTACTGCAAACCGCACATGACAAGCTGGCAGAGTTGGCCGACTGGAGCCCTGAAACCATCCAAGAAACGCTAAACCAGCTACTAGAAATCACTGGTCAAAAGCCTGGCGTACTGTTCAGTCTCATTCGCATCGTCACGACATGGGCACCTTTCAGTCCACAGCTCAACGACACGCTGGCATTGTTTGGCAAAGACAAAACCCTCAGCCGCATCGCTAGCCAATTGTAATGATATTCGCATTTAGGGATGACTATGACTTTTGGTCAGTCTCGTGTATTTTTTCCTTGATTTCCTTTAAGAGTCCTAACCGATCACGAGGAGCGTAACCACCCTTGACACCTAACGTTTTAACATCCTTAGTACTAAATCGAGCCTCTTCCGCAAGCGCAGTCTTCAGGCAGTCAGTCTTTACTGGACATTTTTCACACAGCTTAGTAGTAAATGTACCAACCGCTCTCTTAGCACATAGTTTGCGCATATCCCAGTCTGGATTTACTGCATCATGATTACCAACAACCTCATTAATGGCAGCCTGAAGCGGAGGCACAAACCTCTCCGAATTAACAGGCTCCATTACGGCTGGTTGATATCCTTCAGACGCACCACTAAGGTGGTAGTACGTGACGGTCGTATTAGTATCTTGAACAACCGTTTTTTTCAAACATTCAAAAGACCCGTCCTCCTCAGCTTCAATTTCACTTAGTGCTTGTCGAATTGTTTCATTAAACAGACCAGCTTTAATGAGAGACTTGGAGCCGTGAGCTTCACACCACCGCTGAGACAGCTGAGGCACTGTCATTGGCTGTCCATCCGCCAAGCACTCAATGATAAAATCCTTCACAGTTCCCAAGTCTTCTGGAGACGCTGCTTGTTCAATTGAAGTTCTTCCTAATTCATTCATAGTGGTAACTATATAATATAGCCGATATTTTACAAAGCATAGCCGCAATCACTAGTGCCATACCATATAAAACGCTTATTGTATATACATCAAACAACCCATTGCAAAAATCGTAAAGAACGTGCTATAATTTGTAAAAGCAGCACAAATATTTGACTTGAGTTACATATTGTTGTATAATCAAGCACATAGAAATGATAAAAATATATGCAGGGTGTGGCAGAGAGGATACTTGGAATATACCATGAGCAAACCAGAAATAGCTGACGCGGCAGAGAGTTTGAATACAGCGGTTGCGGATATTCTTGGTAGCATTTCTCAGGAGCGTGAGCGTGAAATCATTTCACGTCGCTTTGGGCTGGAAGACAGGAAAGAGACATTGGAACAGATCGGTGAGATGCTGGGCATTACTCGTGAGCGCGTTCGTCAACTTGAAAAAGCCATCCTCACCAAACTGCGTGCATCAGTAGCAGAAGACAAATTGCCATCTGTCAACTCAGCTGAAAAGCTTGTTGTGTCGCACCTGTCAGAGATGGGTCGTGGCGCTCGCATGCAAAACTTGACATCGCACATTTTGGGTCGTGATGCGACACTTTTAGAACGTTCAGCCGTCGCTTTCTTGGCAGAATTAGCGCCAGGCTTGACTGTTATCAATGAAAATGACGATTTCTATCAGTCCGCGGTCATCTCATCCGTCGGTGACGAAAAGTCAGTGAAAAAGCAAGTTGAAGAAATTGTTAAATTCATCAAAAAACATGGTCAACCAATCACCGCTGAAGCGATTCATGAGTCCATGGACTATGAGCATCCACAGAACATCGCAGCGCTGGCGTCCATCAGTAAGAAGCTGGCTGAGCTAAAAGGGAACTGGGGGCTCATCAAGTGGCCAACTGTCAACCCAAAGAATATTCGCGACAAAATTTTTGTTATCCTGGACGACAATGGCAAACCAATGCACTTTTCAGAGATCGCTAAGGCAATCAAAGACAGCGATTTTAAGCGCAAAAACGTCACCACGCAAGCGATTCACAACGAACTCATCAAAGATAGCCGCTTTGTGCTGATCGGTCGTGGTATCTACGCGCTGGACTCATGGGGCTACAGCCGCGGTACTGTTGCTGACATCATCACCGACATCCTCAAAGAAGCTGACGAGCCACTGCACCGCGACGAAATCATCAAACGAGTTTTGGACAAGCGCCAAGTCAAAGAAACGACTATTTTACTGAACCTGCAGTCAAAGTCACAGTTCAAGCGTGTCGCCAAAGCTACTTACGTGTTTGAACAGCAACAAGCCTGATTGTATTGTTACATCAAATATGGGATAATTTAATAGCATGGAAATATTTTCCTGGACTATAGCGTTATTGATGCAGTGGTATGTTTGGTTGCCGCTGGTTATTTTGTTGTCTTTTTTGACGTGGCGCAATTATCAACAGCTCAATGAATTCATCTCAAGCGACAATGTGTTGCTCATCTTGGAAATCCCAAAAACCAATGACAAGAAAGAGCTTGCCGCCGAGCAATTATTCGCCAGCCTGCACGGAATCTTGCGCGATAAACGCGAACTCAAACTGAGCAGGGGAGCGCAGGAACATTTGAGTTTTGAAGTGGCTTCGGTCAATGGGCAAATTCGGTTTTATGTCTGGACGCCGCGGTCCCTGCAAAGCTTCGTGGAAGGGCAGATCTACGCCCAATATCCAACCGTCCAAATCCACCAGGCCAGTGAAGATTATACCGAGCACGAACGTGATCATTCAGTAACGTATACTACTGAGATGACCTTGACAGCGTCTGAATTTTTACCAATCAAAACCTTCCAAACCTTTGAAGTTGACCCATTGGCTGGTATCACAGGGACGTTAGCAAAACTAGAGTCAACAGGCGAGGAGTTGTGGATCCAGGTATTAGCCAAACCAGTTGAAGATTCATGGCAAATTGAAGCTGACCACTGGATATCGCGCCTACGTGAAGGCTCTGCGAGCATCCTGCCAAGCGTTGGCGGCAGCATGCGGTGGCTCGGTGGTTTGTTTGCTGCTTTGTGGCGACCACCAGAGGAGGGATTATCTGGCGGTAAGGGTCCAGAAATTTCTGAACGCAACAAAACCCGCATTGCCGAGGCTGAGAAGAAAGCCACCAAGTTGGGCTATGAGGTAAAAATACGCCTGGCCTATCTTGGAGAGAACCAAACCAACGCCAAGCTGCGCATGCAAGCACTGGTGGGAACTTTCAAACAATTCAACTCAACAAACCTGAATGGCTTTAAACCCATTAAAGCAGCTTACGGTAAAGAGTTCTTGGAAAAGTATCGTCGCCGTGCATTCTTCGGCGAAGGCTTCATCCTCAACATCGAAGAGTTGGCCTCCGTCTTCCACTTGCCGCACACCAATGTTGAGACGCCGAACATCGTCTGGGCCAGCGCCAAAACCGCCGAACCGCCGTCCAAGCTACCCGTCCTGACCGGCAGCGACGCCAATGACGACCAGATTTCCGCCTTTGGCGTCACCAATTTCCGTGGCATCAACCACCAGTTCGGCATGCTGCGCTACGACCGCTCGCGCCACGTCTACATCATCGGCCAGACGGGGGCAGGCAAGTCGGGATTGCTCGAATTATTCGCGCTCAGCGACATCTTTCACAATCAAGGCTACGCCATCATCGACCCGCACGGTGATTTTGCCATCAACAATATGAAATTCATCCCCGGCTCACGGCTAAACGACGTCGTCTATTTCAACCCAGCCGACACTGCCTATCCGCTCGGTTTCAACCCGCTGGAAGTCACCAACCCGAACCAAAAAACCAACATTTCATCAGAGGTCATTGGCGTCTTGAAGCGTATGTTTGGCGATTCATGGGGACCGCGGCTAGAGTACATTTTGCGCTACACTATCCTGGCACTGCTCGACCGGCCAGAGACAACCATGCTCGACATCACCCGCATGCTAACTGATAAAAACTTCCGCAAAGAAACGCTGGGCTATTGCCGTGACACCGTGGTCTTGCAGTTCTGGAATGTTGAATTCGCCAGCTGGAACGACAAATTCGTCGCCGAGGCCGTCGCACCAGTCCTCAACAAGGTCGGCGCCTTTACCGCCAACCCAATCATCCGCAACATCATCGGCCAGCCCAAATCCACCTTCAACATCCGCCAAATCATGGATGAAGGCAAGATTCTCATCGTCAATTTGTCAAAAGGTCTCATCGGCGAAGACAATGCTGCCATCCTCGGCTCCTTCCTAGTCACCAAGATCCAGCTGGCCGCCATGAGCCGCTCTGACATCCCCGATATCCGCGACCGCCGTCCATTTTACCTTTACGTCGACGAGTTCCAGAACTTTGCCACCGACTCGTTTGCCACCATCCTGTCCGAAGCCCGCAAGTACGGTCTCAATCTGACCGTCGCCAACCAGTACATCTCCCAAATGAACGAAACCGTGCGCGACGCAGTGTTTGGCAACGTCGGCACCATGATATCGTTCCGTGTATCTGCTGACGACGCACCGATTCTTGCCAAGCAATTTGAGCCAAACTTTGAATCAGTCGACCTCTTACAGATGCACAATCGTAACTTTGTCATCAACATGGTTATCGGGGGAGAGAAGACCCCAGCCTTTTCCGCACGCACCCTGGAACTCCCGCCAAGCCAGGCTGATAACACCTTGCATATCATTGAACATTCACGACGCATGTACTCACGGAGCAGGGAGGATGTCGAAAAAGAAATCAATGCCGCCATCATGCCGCAACCCCAGCCACAGAAGCAGCCACCTCGACCTGCCGCTCAGCCAATCACCAGACAGCCAGCTCAACAGCCTATTACTACTGCTAACACTCGTCCAGCCCAACCACAACCAGCTCCAAACAATAATGAAGTCGTTCTCCAAATCCGCGGCAATAACACAAACACTAACACTACATCCGACTCAGCTACCGCACCAAAAAAGCGGCGGCGAAGACGGAAGAAGAGTGCTACCTAAACAGATACTTTTATCTATGTTTATCGCAAGCTATGCCGTCACCGTCTCTATCAAGATGAGGCGAATACCCCGGTTCGCCCCGGTGCATATGACTATAGCCGGCAGCACGCGCCTCTTTACAACTACTAAAATATAATTCTGCCGGGGGAGCGGGTGTAGGTGCTGCTGGGCGTGGACGTGGAGAAGCTGTTGGAGCTGGTTGCGGAGCAGGGGCAACTTGGCGAGGTGCAGGCTGCGGTCGCGCTTGCTGCCGAGCTTTAGCTGCGGCAGCCGCTGCCTCTTCTTGCTTTTTCTTCTCTTCAGCGTCTCTCTTGGCTTTCTCGGCGCGCTCTTTTTCTTCTTGCTTGGCTTTTTCCAACTTGGCAATACGTTCAGAGAGCTGACCGCGTTTATCCTCTGGTAATTTATTTACGTCCGACTTGGCGCGGGAGATATTCTCGTCGTTCGATTGCTGCTCGGCCTTTTCAACCGATTCCTCAGCACGTTTGAGGGCTTTTTCTAGCTCTTGTCTGTCATAATCAGCTTTCGTTTGGCGGTGAAGCCTGATAGTTTTATCACCGTAGCGTTTGCCATCGACGACGGATATAGAAATATCGCTGTCGCCCTCTTTTATGTCTTTGATCTCATACTTAATGTCACCAGCCGAATTTTTATACCCGTGTATGCTAGTTTTGCCGTTAGCTACCTTTACCTTGGCAAGTAAGCTGACTCCTGATATTCTAGCAGAAACTTCGCGCTTGTCGGTGTGGTAATCAAGCTTAATGTTTTCGTCCACATTGGAAATAATGATAGGAATATTGTCCTTCTCAAGACGAGATTGCTCCATAACGTTGCTGACATGTCCTATAACAGCAAGGGTAACGACAACTCCGCCAAAAATAAGCCATCCCCGCTTATGCTTCTTAGTAGAGGTCTTATTCTTACTCTCTTTCTGTTGTATTTGTCCAAGCTTTTTGATAACCATTGATATTTTCCTAAGTATTTTTAGCTAAGCTAACTGTCCAATCCGCTTATAAACATACCACAACGCACTTCAGATAACAAAACGAATAGCTTGATCTCTAAAGCAACACCCTCTATTTCTCAAGCAATCACCCTAATAATTAAGCGCCAGCTGAGCCGCCACCACCACATCAGCAAGCTTATCATACACTGGAAACTCAGGATCATAGCAACGCACCTGCGTGATAATATCAAACCGCCGCGCATAATCTGGATGCACACCAATCACCACACGCGATCCGCTCTCAAGCTCCTTGCCCAACTCGAACAGCGCGATAGGGCAGAGGGATTCCTTCGGAAACCAAAACAACACCACTTGCGCCCGCTTGAGGTACTCATACTCCCACTCTATCTGGTGCGTCGCCCCTTTGCCTTGAAAAGCCAGCACCCTCTTACGACGTGGGTTAGCCACTGTTATATCTTGATTGCTCAATAGAGCTAGCGCCTCCGCCTGCCAGTCTGGGCAATTGGTAATACCTCCCGCCAAAAATAAATCTACCGACGGCAATATTTCATGCAAGCCCCTGTTGTCAGGTGAAATAACTCTCATACTTTTATGATAATATCATCCAGCAAAAACAGCAACCGTATCTAAATCGACAGCAGAGAAGTGACCCCTACCCAGCCATCACAGTGCCAACCTCGCCTTCCGTTAAACCTTACATGTATTGGCCGCTGAACGATAATAGAACAAAAAGAGAACTAAAATTGGCCAGAATCTGTCAGACACTGGCACGCTGTAATAGTGCGTTAGCGTATGTTATATTGCAATTCAGAAATAAAGCGCATAAAAACGCAACCAAGAACTAGGAGCTAAAATCTAGTAATTGCACACAAAAGACGCAGCAGACATATAGCAAAGGGCAAGCTAATTATTTTAAGTCAGCCAAGCGTACAGGCAACTAAAAATCCAATTGTAACATGTCAAAAATCAATGAGTGTGTATTCATAAAAGAGAAATATTCTTAATGTCGCACAATGTATGTTTTACGTATTATATAGTATATGACCACTGATAATAACGAGTGCGGCAAAATGTGACAATAGTACGAATATACTCATCCAATTAGCAGGGGCCTTGGCGTCTATCATCCGCCACACAGACACAAGTAAAACTTTTATAACATCACACACATACGTCGTGCATCGCACGGAGATCCTACACAAGCTCGCAAAGGCCCACCACAGCACCACGGCGCCTAACGTAGTATTTACTACATTATACCGTAATAAGTTTTCCACATTGCAATATCTTAAATAATCAACCTATATTTGACTTTTTTCTTTTTTATTCCCCCGCTCTGTTTTTGAGACTCCTCTATATTTGACTTTTTAGTTTTTGCATATTGTAATATATATTTTTTTGCCATTCTCATTTTAGAACAAAAAGAGAACAAAGCATCAGGCTGGGTGATACCCCACTTCACTAACCTATATGCCCTATTTATAGAATACTCGCTGGTCTACCCGCACATCGAGATACTCTGGTCGCAGTCGCCTCTCATCGATGAAGCGCATAGCTTTAATAGCTTGTTCAACTTGCGCTGCTGCTGCCCTATCGACAGTCATCTTGACCGCATAGCCCTTACCCTCAATCAAAAATAGCACTTGGCGAACCGTATCTTGCGGCAGCACTATCTCCGAAACAGACAGATTATTTTTGGCAAATTGGGAAACAGCTTGGCCTAAAAAGCTCAAAAAGCGCTGGTTAACTACCTCTTGCCCGCCGGATAATGGTGCACCACTTTGGTCTTTAACGGTCAGCTTTGGCGGTGCAAAATAATTACGCTCAAAGGTCACGCCTGATTCATCAACAAAATATGTCTTTTCACCAGAAGACCACTGTGCAAGCGGCTGGCGAAATGTTAGTTTTGCAGCCGCCATACCAGCACCAAATGTCTCTATGCGCACGGTTTTGACTTCTGGCGCACGAGAAAGGAAATATTGATGCAATGCGTCTTGGTTAAGGAATGGTTTGAATCGCTCAGCAGGGCGTGAAGCATAATAGTCAGCTAAGACCTTCTTATAAGTCGCAGCTTGCTGTCCGCTGGCCGTGTCAGGCGTTTGTATGGAGATTGACAGCGACAGCTGGAAAGACAATAGAATCAACACCGCCAAGGCAGCCAAGATCATACCTATTCGCTGCATGAAAGCTTTTTTCAGATCCTGACGTTTATGGTGAATGTATCGCTCAGAAACCTCGTCTTGCTGCTTTCGAAAGCTACTAATGGTACGGTTGAGCTGGAAGGCGGACGATTCTTTGATGATATCATCACGCATTCGACGCGGGCCAGTATTGGCCAGCGACCGCTGTTTTGGCTTCTTCCTGCCCAGCAGTGACATCTACTGTCGCCTCCCCTGTTTGCCAGCAGCTTCCAGGATCATCTCAGCCATATCACCAGCAGCATTCGGCTTGGCAAATTTGAGGAAATTATTACCCAAGTCGTAACGAATCTTTGGAGATTTAAGCAGTTTAATCAGTGTGTCGCCCAGTAAATCAGGGTTCTTGTCTAGTTGATCTTCGTTCACAATCACCGCAGCCAATGCGTCTTGATAGACCTTAGCGTTTTTCAGCTGGTGGCCGGCTGTCAGCCTGCCATTTGGGATGATGACCGTCGGCATGCCCAGCGCTGCCAATTCTAATAGCGTTGTTGCCCCAGCTCGCGCGACGACCACATCTGCAGCCGCTAACGCCTGTGCCATTTGTGGTCCGTGCAAAAACGATTCCAAGCGCCAACCATCACGACGGTCCAAAGTTTTACTCAGCTCGTTGTACTGATGTTGTCCTGATATCAAAAATACCGAGGCGGTCTCTAGAAGTCTATCACGATTCTTCGCCACAGCGTTGTTGATGCGCACAGCACCCAGCCCGCCACCAGTGACAACCACTAGCGGCCGTGACGGGTCAAACCCTAACTGTGCCTTGATGTCTCGCTTTTCCGCATCAGTATACGGCCGGAACTTATCTGAAATTGGCACCCCAACATACGTTGCTATCTCAGGAGAGTAGCGATAATACTCGAGCGGTGCGCCAGTACCGATGCGCCTGGCAAACGGCGACAATAGCCTGTTAGTCAACCCTGGATGAGCGTCAGAGTCATGCAATACCAATGGAATTCTCAGTAATCGCGCAGCATAACCAACTGGCAGACAAACATAACCACCTTTGATAAAAATGACGTCAGGTCGCCACATCAGCAGCTTGCAAAAGCTCTGCACAAAACCAATGATAACCTTGCACAAGTCGTACAAGTTAGGAAATAGGATTGAGGGCGCTAAATGCTGCAATTTGCTCTCACCGTGATAACGACGCAATTTACCGGCGGTGATGAATGAAACTGGGATATCATAGCCGGATTCTGCAACCACCTTCTTTGCTGTTGGTCCAAACTTACGGTCGCACCAAAATCGTAACTCGTGCTCTCCCCTATCCTTCAATTCCTTAAACACGGCGACCACGGGCGTAACGTGTCCGCCCGAACCGCCGCCGACCGCTAAGATCCGCATGGCTATCCTTCCCTTCTGTTAATGGCTTGTGTGATGTGTAGCAAGACAGCTGAAAAACTAATCCAAGGGCCGCAGCGATGAATAGCATGCTGGTTCCACCATAACTCAGTAGCGGCAATGGGATACCAGTCAATGGTGCCACCCCCGTCATAGCTGCCACATTCAATATCACGTGAGAAGCAACCCAACCAAACACACCAGCTGCCACTAATCGAAGCCTCGGGTCAGGCAGTCGCGCAGCAATGTGCAAAATACCAAGCAGCAAGGCGGTAAATAGCCCCAAAATGATCAGCAGTCCAACAAAACCAAATGTCTCACCCATGATGGCAAAGATCGAGTCGTTGATAGCCTCAGGCAAATAGCCCGACACCTGCACGCTCTTCCCGATACCCAGTCCTAAGATACCACCCGAACCGATGGCGATGCGTGCCTGCTGCACGTGATAGGTGTTACTACTACTGTCCATGGACGACGTGTTCGAGTGATCACCCTGAAAGAACGTCATAACACGCTCCAAGCGGTGCGGCGCGATGAGGATGAGCATAACGCCCGCCGCCAACAGAACGCCCACTATTTTCCAGAGAATATCTGACCGTATACCTGAGACCACCGACATAGACAAGACGATGGCGACCAACGCCAATCCAGTTCCCAGGTCCTTTTGTAGCACTACCACGATGAACATGGCTATCGCTGCTGCAATACCGAGCGGGATGAGCGTCTCCTCCACGTCGTTGATTTTGCCTTGTCGCATACGTTTACCCAAAAATCCAGCGATAAACACTAAGATACCAAATTTTAACAATTCAGCCGGCTGAAAACTTCCCAGCCCGCCAAGATAGAACCAGCGGTACGCACCATTGGTTTCCTGTGCAAACGAAACGCCCAGCATACCCAACGCCACCAGCAAAAAACAGAAAAACAAGCCACCGACAAATAGCCAATTTGCGTATTTTTCAGTGAAAATTTTATATGGAATAATAGCACACGCAGCAAACGCTGCAAAGGAAATCACAACGGAGATAAGCTGCTTGTTAAAGAAAAACATATCGCTGTAGTTCGTGCCGTATGCAAAATTCATAACATTGGCTCGTTGCGGTCCCAGCGCATACATCACCACCAAACCCAACAGCAACAACAGGCTGACATATAACGCCACCTGATAAACCGGCCGATGCTTACGAATCGTCCCAGCTGGCACACTAGGCATAGTATTACGCAATATGCCCTCCTGCCAAGGCAACGAGAAAACCGATGAATGCCATCACGCAGCCAATTACCCAAAAACGCATGGTAATCTTGGTTTCTGGCCAGCCGCTCGCCTCCAAATGATGGTGAATTGGTGCAGATTTGAAGATTTTTCGGCCAAACAATCGTTTGCTAGCAATTTGTAACGCGCTAGAACCTGCTTCGACCACAAATAACAAACCGATGATCGGCAGAAGCAATAATGAGTTCGTCAGCATCGCCACCACGCCCAAGCTTGCTCCATAAGCAAAAGCACCAACGTCACCCATGAAAAACCTCGCTGGATAGATATTGAACCACAGATAGCTGAGCAACGCGCCAACCACCGTAAAACAAAAGCCAGCCAATAAGAAGTTTCCCTGTAGCAGCGCAATCACGCCAAACATCACAAAACTGATAGCCAGCAGTCCGCCTGCCAGGCCATCCAGGCCATCTGAAATATTAACCGCATTGCCCGTCGCGACGACCGCAAACGCAAACAATGGTATGATCAGCCAGCCGACTGATAGATCGCCATAAAACGGTACATGAAAGCTACTAACGCCCAATTTAGCAAAGAAGAACCACCCAAGCACCAAACCAATCAGCGTAATCAGTGCAAACTTAACTGGCGCCCGCATGCCAGCGTCTTTTTTGTTACTACCGAAGATATTCAAATAATCATCGATCAATCCCACAGCCGCACCACCAACAAAAGCTGCCAACGGCAACCATGTTTGCCGGCGGTCCAGGTTAAATAACAGCGTGATCAAGACGATGGAAACTACACCAATGATGCCAGCCATCGTAGGAATATGGCGACGCAATTTCTCCTCATGAAGTTTATCAAACACCTGCAGCTTCTCGCCAGTCACCGCAGAAGTGCGTTGTCGTTTCCAGAACTGATATCTATAAGCAAAGAACGTATAAATTGGCGTCAAAAACATTGCCAGTAGGAACGCTGCTAGACTCAACACGAATATATATGTCATTTCGTTTGTTACCGTTTGTATATAGCTTTTCATTTAGGATCTCCTCGGTGATAATTTCAAATACTCAATCATCCAGTTCGAAATATCAGTAAAAATTGGCGACGCATGAACACTACCTTCCAGCGCAGCGTGCTTGTTTGGCGCCGATACCCTTATCATTATGACATACTCTGGCTTATCTGTGCCACCAAAACCAACGTAGGTACCAGCCGTTTCTTTCATGCTGTATGCACCGTTCACCAAAAGCTCTACCGTACCTGTCTTACCGCCGACAAGATAGCCTGGCTTATCGCCCTTGCCTACCCAAAATGAATGGCGCGTTGTATCCAACATTGTGCGCATCTGGGTAGATGTTTCCGCACTCACTGTGTGACGCAGCGGCTGCGGCTTTGACCACTCGACAGCATCGCCTTTTTTCACTCCAGCGATGACCGTTGGACGGTAGTACACTCCTCCATTGATGATTGAGCAAAACGCCGAGGCGACTTGGATTGGCGTTAGGTTCATTCCCTGCCCGAACGTCATGTTTGCATACCGAACTTCATTTCCTTCTTGTTCAGTCGGGCTAGTGATCAACCCTTGCGCTTCTGACAACTCAATTCCTGTTTTCTCACCAAAGCCATATTTATCATGGAAATACTGATAGATCGTCTGTCGTGCAGCGTTATTGATATACGAACCGTCACCTAATTTTCGCCCAACCGTCACTGTTCCAACGTTGTGCGAGTTGTTTAGTGCTTGCTGCATGGTGGTTGTACCGGTCAAACCGCGCACTGCATTACAAATTTTACGGTCACCGACTTGGGTACAGTCAGTGTTTTGATAGGTGGTATTTGGCGTAATCGCACCCTTATCAATTCCCATCGCCATGGTAAATGATTTCATGATTGACCCTGGTTCTTGTGGCGTCATGGTTGCGGCGTTAATGAACGCAGCTGCATTTTGCACCTTGTTATACTCGGCAGGATTGAACGTTGGATAATTCGCCATGGCTAACACTCGGCCATTATTGGGATTCATCACCACAACGCTACCCTCTGTACCGCCAGCTTTTTGCAGGCCACGTTTGAGAGCTTCTTCGGCATAACTCTGGATATTGCGGTCAATTGACAACACCAAATCCTCACCCGCCTTCGCTTCAATATTCACGTCATTCTTGCCTATCATCAGCGGTACATTCCGCACGTCAGTCACTGCTCGCAGCAATCCGTCACTACCCTTCAAGCGCTTGTCCAACGCGCCCTCTACGCCATACTGACCCTCGCCATTTGCATTGACAAAGCCCAGTACCTGTGCGCCCAGAGCTCCTTCTGGATAATTCCGAACCGAGTTGAGCTGGTACAATACGCCTGAAAAATCCTTCTTCTTCATCTGCTCAGCCTGGTCTAGCGTCAAACCGCGCGCCAAAACTTCATAGCGTGACTTTTTGTTAGCAAGTCGCCCCTCGGCATTTTCCACAATCTTATCACCAGCTGTCTGACGCAGCGCTTGGATGATCTCATGACGCTGACTGTCAGAAACGGTTTGTGGATCAGCCACCACATTAAATATCATACGGTTCAGCACCACCGGAGCCGGCGTCTTGCCGTCCATCATGTAAATTTCGCCCCGCGTGGCCGGAATCACCAACGTACGCTGCTGATTGCGCGCTGCTAATTCAACGTATTTACCATATTGCAACACCTGCAATTGAAATAATCTCAACACAAAAACTGCCATTATCCCCAGCAGAATAATGGCGAGTAGACTCGTTCGTGATTGCGCAAGTCGCCCCTTCATAGTGCTTCTTAGATTATACCACTTTTCTCTAGTTAGCGTAATCAGTTTGTGACGGCTTACTCATGGCTGACGCCACGTTGCTATTTTTCACTTTATCAAGAGCCGTCAATCGAGCATTTTGCACTTCAAGTTCAGACTTTTTGGCATGAAGTTCACTAATTTGTTTATCCAAGCCTTGAGACTCTTTACTGTACGCGGACGTTTTAGTTGCCTGCGTCAAGTAAATCAAGCCAAGCACAGCAACCATCAGCGCAACCAGCACTGTATGGGCCACTGGGCCGAGTTTGACATTAGACCGAAAACGAGTTGCATTTTGATTGCGGCGCATCTGTTGCTGCCGTCGAGGTGTGAAAGTGGTGGATCGTGCGTACATTCTGTTTTCTATGTTATGTTTGTTATATAATTTCTCTAAAATTGTGACATTCCAAGACAACCTGGCCCGTCTCAAAACCTAAGGACGGACCAGATCATCAACTGATACACTGTCCGGATAGTGCGTCAGCTATTCTACTAACGACTAATTAGCCGCGGCGAACAGCAACGCTCTCGGAGTGGTCTGCATCTTGGAACTGAACTTTGATGTGTACTGGCATAATTGCCTCCTTTTTGTGTTATGTTTTTACGGCCCAGCGAAGCTTAGCGCTCCGACTGCGCGGATTGTGAACATCTGTAGTCCCTAGAATCAATTTTTTATCAGGAATCATCAGCTCGGCTTCATACCCTGCTTCTGATTGCTCCTTAAAAAACCGTTTAACCAATCGATCTTCCAGACTGTGAAAGCTAATGATACCGACACGGCCGCCTGGATTGAGTAGCTGAGGTAATAATGGCAATACCTGCTCTACTTGCTGAAGTTCTTGGTTAACTTCAATTCTGAGGGCTTGAAAAGTGCGAGTCGCTGGATGTCTTTTTAGTCCACCGCGACCAACAGTCCGCTCAATCAGCTCAGCCAGCTCAGACGTTCGCGTCATCGGACGATGCGCTACAATTGCTTTCGCAATATGCATAGCGCGCGAACGAGTTTCCTCGCCGTACAGGGTTATCAGCCGAACCAATTCATCCACTGAAGCGTGATTGATGATATCAGCTGCTGTCATCTCCGTCGTATCGTCCATTCTCATATCCAACGGACCATCAAAACGAAATGAAAAACCCCTCTCTGCTCTGTCAAGCTGCGGTGACGACACCCCCAAATCAGCCAAAATTACGTCAAATTTTCGCCCAAGCTTGACCAAATCACGTGCCGCTGACGCAAAATCTTGATGCATCAATTCGACACCTTTTTCCGTCAAATCGCCTAATGTTTGAATCGCGTTACTATCGCGATCAACCAATACAGCGTTCAAATAGTTATCAGTCCTCTTAAGAATCTCCCGCGCATGACCACCATACCCAGCAGTCAAATCAAGGTACGCTTCACCCCGACGAGGGGCGAGCGCACGCACGGTCTCCTCTAAGAGTACGGGAACATGAACCGGAGCGTCATTCGACAAATCCGGCTGTGGTGGATGTTCTTTAATACTCATCATTATTCCATTATAACGGAATAATGCTCGAGATCACCTATCTGGATATTTAATTTGAGCTTTTGTGTTTGTTTTGTGTTTGTTTTTATGTCTTTAAGAGAGGAAAAGCGTGTTTTCCAAAAGAGACTTATGTGTGAGGTGGAGTTTTTTTGGGAGGTGTTTTAAGGAAGGTGCATTGCCGTTTTTATTGTGGAGCAAATAGCCACGAGTGCTCTTCTCAAATACCCAGGTAGTTGATCTCGAGAGGTTTCCTAATTGTTAATGTGCCTACAGTTTCATCAATCCGCGTCGACTGCATCGGCTGCCATCACTCGGAAATATGCTCCGGCGCGAACCGCCACAATTTCCCGATCAATGCCAGCATAGTCCAGCAAATGCTGCTCTACTGTCACTCGACCCTGTTTTTGGTCAAGCGTGGATGCTGTCTTACCCCGTCGAAACTTAACGTTCAGGTCGGCAATTCGCTCATCCAGGATACTACCCTGCAAAGCGCTCTCGACTTCCTTATCCCAGACACGCCGTGGATAGAGGTGGAGATATTTGCCAAACCCTCTGGTCAGAACCACACCAGACGCAAATTCCTCTCTGAGTTCAGCTGGCATCGTCAAACGACGCTTGTCGTCCAGCTTTCGCTCAAAGTAATCTACTTGCACTGAGGCTCCTTCCCTGACGGAATTAGATTGATTTTTTAATGTTAGTGGTTGTTTGTTATTGTTCAATGGCTGTTGCCGTTACCACTGACTTCATAATACTACCCACAACTACCCACTTGCAAGTCCTTTTTAGTACTTTCTACCCATTTTATCCCCAAATGAAAACTTTTCCACAAAATTGTGGAAAAGTCTAGTGTACTATGTGGCTAGCTGAACACTATGATCGCAATCGCTTCACAACCATACCATACCATTTACCACTTGCCCGCAGGGTGCGTTCCATGGTCTTTCTATCAACTTTTACCAGTCCAAACTTAGGCCAATACCCCTTGTCCCACTCAAAGTTATCTAGTAGACTCCAGTGCAGATAGCCGATAATCTTGACGTCTTCTTTGAGCGCCCTGTCCATAGCTCGAATTGTTTCCATCAGCCACCACTTGCGGTGCTTATCTGCTGTGTCAGCTAGCCCATTTTCTGTGATGAAAATTGGTAATTGATGCTTTCTGTATGTCTCAACTAGCAGCTCATACAATTTATCTGGCTGCATGTCCCAGCCCAAGTCACTCTCTGGGTTTTTCTCAGAATTGTGTATCCGATAACCAAAGAACCGCTGCGCAAAGTAATAATTGACCGCCAAAAAGTTACTATGTTTGCGCACTCGCCGCACAATCCACTGATTAACCAAATAGTCAGCTACTCGAGCGCTCAACCGCGATACCCACGCATCATCTCCAACATAAATGTACGATAGATTATGCGCCATCGACACCTTGTGGCGGCGATTTTTGCACGCCAGCTGATAGACCTTCTTGTGCGCCCGTATCAGATTTAGTAACACCTTAAATCCAAGCAACTTTTTGGTTTGATTTGGTGGCCATGCCCCCTGAAAATAGCTTTCTCCGACATACACCAGCGGCTCATTGATGCTAATGATCCACTCCAAATCACGGCCCAATTCATCCAGAATTTTTTCCACAAATCGCACAAAATAAGCCACATTGCTTCGCTTCTCAAAGCCGCCCTTCTCAGCAAACCAAACTGGCAAAGTAAAATGAAACAGTGTCACCACAGGGGTGATTTCCAACTCTTTCAGCCGCTTCAAATAAGTGCGGTAATGGTCAATAACCGACGCATCCCAAGCGCCCTCTTCCGGCTCCACACGAGCCCATTCAATCCCAAACCGAAATGAATTAAGCCCCATCTGTGCTAATAGCTGGAAATCTTCCTCGTAGCGTGAATAGTGCTCAACAGCGGTACCTGAAACGTAATTATCAGGATTCGTAGCCTCTTTTTCCACATGTGACCACATGGCAGTTCGTCCAAAGCTGTATGGCGCCTGCGTGGCTAGCTTTTTGGCATTTTCCAGTTCCCAGGCGGTCCACTGATTGTTCAAGCCTCCCTCTGTTTGGTGCGCCGAAATAGCCGCACCCCATAAAAATCGTTTTGGAAAGCTTGGATTCGATCGTTTTGTCTCCGTCATATCTATCATTATACCGTATACTCTGCTTACGCTACGGTATCCTCCCCAAAATGCTTCTGCAGTCGCATCTTAATTGAACCTTCGTGGCGACCAAGCTTTTGGCTAAGCTGCTGGATGGTTGCGCCTTGTAAGAACTCCTGCTTAAGAAGGTCATCGTCAGCTTTTTCCCATGGCATATAGGCTTTGGGATAGGTTTCGCGCATTTTGGCAATCTTTTGCTGCCAGCTGCCAGACTGAGATTTCTTACCGGATTTTTTCGGAACTGACTGTTTTCGCTTCATGTCCTCCAGCATTGGACGATAATGCTCGGCCGCTTCACTACTTGCCCGCTGCAGCACCTCGTCAATCGCCAGCGCATCGGGCGAGACTTCCAGCGCTTTGCGGTTAATGCCGTAAAGATATAGATTTTCAAGATCACGCACCCGACTCAAGGCCACATAACCCATACCTTCAACAAACGCTTTTCTCAGGTCAATTTTTGCCGCGTCAAGCGTCATGCCCTGGCTTTTATGTACGGTGATAGCCCACGCCAGGCGCAGTGGCACCTGCGAGATACTCGCCCGCTTGCGCTCACCGTCACGCAATTCCCACACATCCGGCACCATGGTCACCTGCTGGCCACTGCGAAACTCCACAATTGGATAGTCCGTCAGCGGCTCGAAATCCACCACCGTGCCGATACTACCATTGGCGTACAATTTCTGCGGCGAATTTTTCACCGCTATCACCAACGCACCCAGTTTCAACACCAGCTCACTCGGTGCCAGCACCGACCGCTGCAGACTCTCGACATACACCTTTGAGCCTGTCGTCATCTGCTGATACGTCCGCTCCTCGCCCGCCAGCTCCGCCAGCTTCTGGCTATTGATGGCGTCAACATCAACATTGACGGTGTGTAGCTCGGTGATATCACCATCAGGCGGCTGAACTTCCGTTCGCGCCAGCAACATCTCAGCGTGATGCCGCCTGATATCGTCATTTCTCAGCGCCGTTAAAATCTCCAGCAGCTGCTCGTCATTTTGCCGATATTGCCGCTCCAGATATAGCACCGCCGGCTGCAATTCCTGCCACACCTCCGAGTACACCACGAAGCCGCCGCCCTGCTCGCCCGGACGATTGATTGGCGGCAATTGGAAAAAATCGCCACTCATCACCAGCTGCACGCCGCCAAACGGCTGGTCGTTTTCCCGGACACCACGCAGCACCTGATCGACCATGTCCAACCGAAAATCATGCAGCATGGAAATCTCGTCAATCACCAGTACATCGGTCTTCGTAATCACCTCACGCCGCGTTTTTGACAGCCGATCAAAAAAGTTGTTCGCCAAATAATCACTGACGCCAATTCCACTCCAACTGTGAATCGTATTGCCACCCAAATGCGTTGCCGCCAGCCCCGTCGTCGCTGTTACCGACACCTTTTTACCCTGGTTACGCGCCTGTGCAATAAAAGTGTTCAGCAGGTGTGTTTTGCCGGTACCAGCCGCACCCGTCAGCAGCGCCGACCGACCGCTCATCAAAATCGCCAGCGCTAATTCTTGATCCATGCTTAACCTCGCGGCGGTTCGCCTTCTGGCTCGCCCAGCAGTTTTTTCGACTTAATTTCGTAGCGCTTGCCGGTAATTTTACTCTCAATGTAGTCCTCGTTGATCAAGTTCACAAACATATCCAGATCATTGCCATCCATGATGATAATCGCGCCGTTATCATCGCTCATTAGCTCCAGCTGCATCTCGTCGGCATAGTCTAACACCTGCTCTTGCTTGACCTCGCCAATCTCTAATTTCTGCAACTTATTGATGGTCTTTTTACGTTCCTTGACCAGCGCATTCAGATCCAGACCCTCCGGGAAACTCAATTTATATTCCTTTTCAATTTCCGCCACTTTCTTGTCGGCAATCACCTGCTTCTTATACTCATAGCCAAACATTCGCTCAAACTTGCCTGGATTAAAGGCGAAAATATCCTGACCGATGATCAGCACCTGGTTATCATCTGGCACTTTAAAACCAACCTCCGCCTTAAACGCACCAAACTTGCCATCAGAAAACTCCCACGCCAGTGCACTTTTGAGTGTCTGCCCCTGCTGGATCAGCTTGGCTGTGTAAAAGATTTTTTCTGGATCATTTGGATCGGTAAATCGCGCCACAATTCCCTTCATTCGCTTAAACTCATGCTCAGTTTCCGAAAACTCCACGATGTCGCCGCGCTCATGTTCAATCAAATGAATCAAGGTTTCCGCTCGGCCAACCTTGGCGAGGTCTGTCCGCAGTAGTACGTTGTCTTCCGCTTCGCTCAGCTCATAATCCCGCACACTGAGGCCAGTACCGGCGCCCAAATTGACTTGATTGATATAATCAAACAAAAATAGCGGCCGGAGCTGCTGCTCGACATCGCCCTTCAGAGGCATAACATACGGCGTGTAATTTTTATTAAACAAAAACAGCTCTATCTGTAAATCATTCTTCTTCGCGTCAGTTTGATTCGCCCACAAAAAAATATCAGTCGTTTCCCTCACTTCTTCCATTGCCCTAGTATAGCAATTTTTGCCAGTCGCCGCCAGCTAGGAGGTTATATATCGACCAAATTGTTTATCTGCTTCAGTCAACATTGTCTCATCAACCACGATCTTACTGAGATCTTCCTGTTTCAATACCTCATGTGGTGGTTTGACTACAAATAGACCGATTGCCAAGGCAGCCATTTTTAAACACTGCGTCGTCTGTTCACGTGTCAGTTTGGCCTCTGGGTTAATATCTTTTTTGCTGACCTCAGCCCTTCCCTCAAGTCTGTCTCTCATGTTGGGATAATACCACGTAACCGCTAGCCCATCTTTACTATACATCTCAGGTGGCAGCGCCATACGTTGGTCTCTGCCCGGACCAATCCGAGCTGCCAATATGTCATGGGTGCTATCATCACTAACACCCGCCTTAACGCATAGCGCGTCTTTACCCAATTCAACCTGCGTAACAACACCAATGCGCGAGTACAACCGATCAGCCGGATCTGGATAACAGTAAAATGGATGTAAATCCAGCTGCACGTGCTTTGGCAAATGCAATTCACTCATGTTTATATTATATCATGAATATGTTATCTAGTCAATCGTTCGCCTTCACGCGCTCGGTTGGCCCAAGTGTCTGCCAGCTCATTCCCCTCGTCGCCTTCATGGCCGCGCACCCAGCGGAGCTCCGCTTGCGAATTTGAATATAGCTCATACAGTTCTTGGACAATATCCAGATTTTTAATCTCGCCGCCCTTCTTTGTCCAGCCGCGCTTTTCCCAGCCTGGCGCCCACTTGGTCACCACGTTGATCCAAAATTCACTATCAGTATAAATCACACACGGCGCACCGTCCGCGTCCTGAAGCGCCGCAATCAGTGCCTTACCCTCCATGCGAATATTAGTCGTCTCGCCATCCTCTGAACCCAAAATCCACGGCTCAAGATCACGAATCACCGCAAACCCACCCGGACCAGGATTTGGCGAAGCAGAACCGTCAGTGTAGTAAATTGTCATATGATTAATTATATACCATTCAGCGCTCGTCTAGCCATCTCGCGAACACGCTTTAACAAAGATTTGCGTCTGTCTAATGCCTTCTCCTTAAAGTGAACCACTCGTTCACGGCTCTGGTTCGTCAGATGATCTTCCTTAGAACCATCTTCAGGGCTCGTAAAGTAATCCTGCTTACGCTGCCAAATATCGATTATCGCATCAGCCGTCTCGTCAGTCATACTCACCAAATCACCATATACCTTACGCAGTTTAAAGAAGAAGTGCGCCGCCTTTTTACCAGTTCGTGCCACCAAACGAGCATCTGGCGTCGAGAATTGCATCTCAAATGGTGCAAATGGTACTCGCTTGTCACCCGTCTCAGAAAAACCAGTAATTTTTGCATCGGTAAAGTCCCTACCGCTATCTTTAAAACTAAACAGTTCCATGTCAGCATCAGGAATCCTCTCAAGGACCGCCCTGCGAATATTCTCCTGAAACTCTGGAGATCCCTTGATAACAAAGCATTCATTGTCTCGTCCAGGTGACGGATATGGCGTAATATTCTCATCATTCAAAGCATTAACCACTGCCTCAACATATGCATCGGCCATCTGCGTATCATCCTCAGCGATCACCACCATGCCGTACAGGTCAATCGGATGGAGCTCTCCTTCATCCTTCAGTGGCTGAGAATGTGGCTCATAATATCCTATGCGCCTTAGTAACTTTTTCAGATACGAGCCTCGCCCCTTACCGCGAGCTCGCGCTTCTACCTTACTACCGCTTTGCAGGGTCACAGTACCAACTTCAAACAGCGTATTGTGAGGTGACGTTGTCTCCACGGCTGGCCGCAAATCTGGCTTACCAAGCAACCGAGCAAAGATTTGATTAATATTATTCATGGCAAAATTAAATCGCTCAGGATCAACCGAGTCCTTAGGGCCAAAATGTAGCGATTCAACCCTATCGACTTCATCAATCAATGGATCAATGTCGTTGCTCAAATCGCTACCATCCATACCATCACCAATATTTCGCCCAGTAATGATATCTACTTCGTCATTCAACTCAGACTCTAGATTATCAAGCCCAACAATACTACATACCGGGATCAAAAAGTTTTTTGCAAACACTGCCTGTTTGTAAACTGCTGCGTCGTGATACGGCGTAGTCTTTAATTTAGCGAGTGTTACCGCCCCGACGATCATCGCCGTCTCCAGCCCAACACCCTGAGCACCCTCACCTTTTGTCGAAAAGGCTTTGATCAAATCATCAATACGTGGCGCCGGGATTGGCGGATTCTCAGACCATGGACTTTGTGTATTGTCCTCTCCTAAGTCACCAGGGATTTGCTGACCATCCTCCAGCCGCAATGCTTTACCTTGCAGTGTCGTCTCGTCAACTCCTTCAATATATGATTCAAACAAACCTTGTAAGACTTCGTAATCCTCAAGGATACCAATCACTACGTCTCGCTGGGTCTCACTGACTATCGTTTCATCATTATCAAGTGCCGAGGTGATGTAATCAATCCGTTCGTCCCCCTCAATGTCCGTCGACATCTCTATGATCAGTCTTGCCGCCGAACGACGCGCTGGCGTCATATGATGACCACCGAACGTCTCCACTAGTTCCTTAGATAAGGCTTCAGAATGATAAAATATCTCACCTCTCCGAGAGAAGTTACCAGAATTATCAATCGTCTTTGCTGAATTTTGTGTATTGTCCGTCATGGTTAACAGATTACACTATATCACAAAATATAATATTTTGCAAGTATAGTACTTCCTCTGCAGTTTTAATTCATCTAGGCAAAATAAATTCGCATCAACTCGCGTGCCACTCTGTCAGCGTCGTGTCGAATCAAACTACGTTGTGCCGCCAGCGGGTCGCTAGAAGCGTTAGTGTTTTCCCAAACCTCATCAGCGATCAATCGCTTGCCTGAGGCGTAAAAATGCTTCTTTTTTAGCTCTTCTTTGTTCCACTCGACCAACATCTCGCCGTCTTTGGCATACCGGTCGATCAATTCCTGCGACGGGCGATGGTTATTGTATAGCACGTGGTCCAATTTGACACCTGCAAAGCGTTCAATTTCACTGGCATAATCCGCAACCGTAAACTCATCAGTCTGACCAGGCTTGTTCACCAAATTACAAACGTATACCTTTTTAGCCTTGGTCTCAGCGAGTGCACGCGTTACGCCACTAACCAACAAAGCCGGTGCCAGGCTACCATACAGCAACCCCGGCGCAATCACCACCAAATCCGCATTCAATATTGCCTGCCGTGCCTGAGGATTGATGCGAGCGGTCGGCTCCAAGTCCAACCATGGACGCTCGCCAACAGGAATGATCAATGATTCAGCCTCATGCTGACCCCTGACAACCGTGCCGTCGGCCAGTCGTGTAACAAGCGTTATATTATCAAACGTGATGGGCTCTACTCGTCCTCGGATATTGAGCACTTCTCCGGCAACTTTGACAGCTTCGGTAAAATTACCGGTCATTTTTTCTAGGGCTGCCATGAATAGATTGCCGAACGCGTGGCCTTTCATACTACCTTCATCAAAGCGGTAGTTGAACAGGTCTCTCACCTTTGGCGAAGTGCTCAGCGCCACCAAACACTGCCGGACGTCACCAGCTGGCAAAACTCCTAGCTCATCCCTCAGCTGCCCTGTTGATCCACCATCATCCACCATGTTAACCAAGGCGGTAATGTTGTGTGTATAATTTTTTAATCCACTCAGTAATGTGAAGCTACCCGTACCGCCGCCGATAACGACAATGTTTATACCCATCAGTTCCATAGCTTGACTATATCACGAAAAAAACTTACGTCAACGTACCCTTTGGTAGCGCCCATTCAAGGAATGGTTGCTGCTGGTGATTAACCGCGTTAATGATGTGCGCGGCCACTTTGGCTGGGTCATTGAAGAACAAATAATCAACTGGTAGCTCTCGGCCATTCCAAAACGGCGTTTTCATGGCGCCAGGCAAAAACAGCGCGACTTTCACTGGCAATTTCTGTTCATCCGCCTGCATTCCCAAACTGCGCGCCAGTCCTGCTTGGGCGTGTTTGGTCGCCACATATACCGCTTCGTCCCCGCGAGCTTTGACGCTACTGGTCGAACCGATGATGGTTAATATTGACTTCTGATGTTGACGGGCCATCTTGCGCCACGCCCACTGTACCAACGGCAACGCACCAGCGAAGTTCACCTCAGCCATGGAGCGCGCGTCAGGCTGATCCTCGAAATTACCACGCCAGCCATAGCCCGCTGCCCACACAAATTGTTCAATGGCGTCACTGCCCAAAATCTGCTCAATCCGCGCTGGCGCTGCTTCAACCTGCTCGGGATAGTACACATCCAACGGGAATCCCTCGCCGTGCTCCTGAGCATTATGCGTCTTCCCCAGTACCAGCACGCGCTTGCCATTTTTCCTGAGCTGCTGCGCCATTTCCAGGCCAAGTCCACTCGTCCCACCAAGAATAATATGCATATGGTTATTATAGCACACAAGGCTCCAGCTGTACGCTTAACGATAGGTAAACTAAAACACCTACTATTCCTGGCGTCGCTTAACACGAGCACAATACACTAACCAGCCTAGTACTAGCCCTAACACAATTGATAACGACAAATACACCAAGACAAATTTTGCTTTAGTTAGTAGCGAAGTGCTTGTTACTAATAACGGATTTACGGATGTTGAAGGCTGGATAAGCATGAAAGCAAAACACATATTTTCCAACCAGTCACATATAGCACCTAGAACAGGAAGCAATACTAGCCATCGAGTATGGTTCCACCAATTAGGCACAGTACACCGCAGGAAAAACGCCAAAGTATAGACATAAAATACCGCATATATCGCCGCATAAATAGTGTCAATAGGTAGAAAAGTGTACAGATAGACGTTTCTACCAGCGTCGCCTAGCGCCAAAAGGTTATCGTGAACATAAATACCATCATTACCAAAATTAAGATCAAATATCCCCGCACCACCGGCAACCGACGACACATAACTAGCCGCGAACCGCATCGCCATCATACCAAGGAGAAAAAGCACAAGCAATACCCCAATATGACGAAACCTTGTGGCTTGAACGCTACGAATTATACGCATGATTTTATTATATCTCAGATTTACTTTTTTTAATGATATCGCTCCACAAACCGCCGCAGCACCAGCTCTGGCCAAGTGATAACTTCCTGTTGGGCGTTAGCTATCAACAGGTCGGCTTCTTCGGGGGCAAAATAGCCGGCATGTTTATAGATATTGATGCGTAATGCCAGACCGTCAGCATCAAGTTCAGGGTGAAATTGTGTGGCGTAAACATTGTTGCCAGCGCGCAGCATTTGCACACAAGTGTTTGAGCGAGCCAGTACCGTGCAACCGCTTGGCGGGTCAATTACGCCCTCTTTGTGCCCGACAAAACCGCGGAAAACTGCTGGAAAATCTTTACATAAGTCGTCCTGTTCGCCTTCGCGCGTTGCAGCAATATCCACCGCGCCAACCGCCTCAGGATAGTCAAAGCTCATCCGTCCACCCATGGCCGTCACCACCGCGCCAACACCTAAACACGCTCCCAAAAATGGCGCATCTGCCTCAATGATTTGACGCATCAACGGCAAAATATAGCTTTCAAATTGTTTCTGTTCGGGCGATTTTTGTGCTTCGTCATACGCGAAATTAGCCGGACCACCGCCCATGATAATCCCAGCATAATCATCCAAATTCACTGCCGGCTCATCACCGCGTTCCAGCCTCAGCCGCACCAATTGATCGGCCTCCAGCCCACCAAATTTCAAAAATGCTTGATACTCATCATCTGATGCTTCAACTTCGGGGCGCGATTGTAGTAGTAAAAACGGCTTCGTCATGGAGTAATTATAGCACCTTCATATGGTCGTTAACCTCTTGCCATTTCATATGCGCCCCATAGGCTCGAGCTGGTGCATCAACCTCGCTCTTCTGAAGCAGCAATTCCTCCGGGTCAATAAACACTACCTCATCGCCCTCTTCACCTGGTATAAACTCAAAATTATCCGGCCAAACACGACAGTAAAAACAAATTTGATTAGCATCAATCCGCTCAATATACATCTCGTCCGACGCGTCAAAAAGCTGATAGCGCAAACCGCCCTTGTAGCCAACTTCTTCATATAGCTCGCGTTTCAGCGACGACTCAATCGTCTCGCCGAAGTCCATGCCACCACCCGGCAAATCCCAATACGTCCGATCAATTTCCTTGACGACCAAAATTTGTCCAGCATCGTTATAAATCAAGGCTTTGAGCGAGATACGATACAAACAATCCAGATGGTCCGTGCCATCTAAATTCTGCGTGATGATATGTCCTTTGGTGATTTTTGACATGAAAGTCATTATACTACACCCGAACGCCAGATAGCTGATACCATTTCACCTACAGTATATTCTGTCTTTTCAATATCCATGATTAACTACTCATTGGGTGTTAACACGTTGGGGATTATCTAATTGTAATACTCTTTTATTTTACTGGCATATTCAGTCAAAAGTTTCTTTGAATAAATTTTTTCATTTTCTGAATTTCTAACCTCTTTCCAAAGAATAGAAGCTACTTTTAATTTATTTGAGTAGTTGTAACTATTTTTATCTGCACAGAAATCCTTTAAGAATTGGTTCCACTGACAAACCGAATTGTCGTACTTTGCATAGTCTGATTTTCCATAATAAACTTTGAGCATATCTTGAATTGTAAAACTCAAATCTTTTTCTCTTTTTACTTTCCGCCAAGCAGTCGCCATATCAGCAGTAAATTTAAAAGGTGTAATACCTGTTACGGCGGAGAAATATTCTCTAAATTTTGCGTTAAAGGAAAACCCACATTCAAGTAATGGCGTATCTAAGCTAATAGTTTCTACTCGTTTCTTTTCATTTTTTATTGGTGATTTTTTAATCAGATTACCCTTAAAGTACTGCTCAATAATGTGATTGAGTTCTTGTTTTGTACCTCTATATTCTAATCCTAATGACTTGCAAATCTGTGAAATTTCCTCACGATACCAATAGTATTTATTAAACTCATCAAACGATGTAATTTTATCAAACTCAGGTCTATTTTTTGTCAATATTTTCGCTCCTCAAAACCAATTTACTTTTTCATGTCTAGTATCTATAGCTCCTCAACCTTCACCCGCCGCTGCTCCGTCGTATCCCGCTCGCGCACCGTTACCGTGCCGTCCTCCAGCGTCTGGAAGTCGATGACCACGCAGTGCGGCGTGCCGATTTCGTCTTGGCGGCGGTAGCGCTTGCCGATGTTGCCGTTGTCGTCCCACATCACTCGGCCTGGGTTGGCTTTGGCGAGCTGGGCGTAAACTTCGCGGGCTTTTTCCACCAATTCTGACTTGTTTTTGAGCAGCGGTGAAACGGCGATTTTAACTGGCGCCAAGTGCTCTGGCAAGGCCAAATACACCCGCTTTTCACCGTTCTGCTCGTCCTCGCGGTACGCGCCCGACAGCACCGCCATCAGCGCCCGCTCGACACCAAACGACGGTTCAATAACGTGCGGAACAAATTTTGTGTTCGTCCCCTTAATGGTATACTCCATGCTCTTACCACTGGCGCGCTGGATGTTCATTAGGTCAAAATCAGTCCGGTACGCGATGCCCATCAGCTCCTCGCGACCAATTGGATAGTCGTATTCAATGTCAATCGTCTTTTTACTGTAGTGCGCCCGATCCTCCGCCGGCACGTCCAGCTCGTGGATGTGTTCTGGTTTCAAGCCTAGCTCTGCTAAAAACTCATGCGTCGCCACCAGTAGCTCATCAAACGCCTCCTGCCAATGCTCAGGATCGACGAAATATTCAATCTCCATCTGCTCAAACTCGCGAGAGCGGAAGACGAAATCGCGCGGCGCAATCTCATTACGAAAGGCCTTGCCCTGCTGAGCGATGCCAAACGGCAAGCTCGGGTAGAAACTATCGACGACGTTTTTGAAATTGGTGAAGATACCTTGGGCGGTTTCGGGGCGGAGATATACTAAGCCTGCCTGTCTGTCCTCAAGGTATCTACCGATAGAGCCAATATATTTTTCTAACGCATCAAGAGCGTTGTAGCTACTCACCTGCTGGTCTGCTAGTTGCTTCCAACCCTCTATTGTCTTTTGTAGTTCTTCAACGCCAGATTCAAAATGTACACTACTAGTTAATGCAGCAGGCCCAGCGGTCGTCTTGAACATCATGTTGAAGGTGCGCGATTTACTCAGCGGATTGCCATCGGGGCTTTTGATGCCTTTTTCCGCAATCACCGCATCCATCTGCTCCATGGTCATGCCGTCCGCGTCAACGCCATTATCCTTGAGGATATGATCGGTGCGATAGCGGCGGTGATTGACCGTGTCTTCACACAGTGGATCGACAAACGTATCCACATGCCCACTCGCCTGCCAGACTTTCTGATTCATCAAAATCGCCGCATCAACGCCGTACATATCGTCACGCTCGTCAACAAACCGGCGCCACCACAAATCCATGATATTACGCTTCAGCTGCACGCCCAGCGGACCGTAATCCCAAGTACCAGAAAGACCACCATACACATCCGACCCCTGATAAATAAAGCCGCGGCGCTTACACAGGCTGATAATATCTTCCATTTTTGCTTGACTCATCAAAAAACCTTTCTCCATGTTGGCAACATGGCGATTCACAATTATTACCTACAGTATACCATTTTTATGGGCAATATCACACCGCCGCGTGCTGCCGCGCGACCAGCCAACAAGCGCTGATCACCTCAGTTATCCCACCAATTTGCGCCACATTCGCCAGCGGCTTCGCCTGGATGAGCCGAAGCAGTTTGATGGCGTCCGCTGACAAATCACCCTGCTCCGCCAGTCGCAGCCCCTTTTCCGTACTGTCGTACATATATGTTTTGTCAGGTGACAAGGCGTGCGCCGCCACGTCAGTGCGCAGGTTCAGCTCATCGCCCAATAGCCCAGCGTATTGTAAATAGAACCAGGTTTCAATCAGTTTTTGCTCAACCTTCACATGATTTAATTGCGCCAAAACCTGCTGGGCCACCGAAAACCAGGCTGGCTCGTCGACCTGCTCGCTCGCTCGATTGACCAATTTCAGCATTTCATAGCCAAATTGCATCCGCTCATAACTGTCCAAAATGTGCCGATAAAATTGCTGCAGCTGCGCACTGGTCAAAATCCCCAGCTCGCCGCGCCCGCGTCGCACTACCACGTCGCACAGCGCAAATAGTTCAATACCGCCCGCCAGCTTACTTTTTTCGCGTCGCACACCTTTGGCGATCACGTTGCGCCGCCCCGCCGAGGTCAGCAGATGTAAAATCCGATCCGCCTCACCGTAGTCAGTTCTCCTCAGAACGATGGCCTGCAAGCGTTCGCTTTGGCTCATGATAACACCTCCGTCAAAGCCTGTCGCACGTGCGCCGGCTTCATGGTTGATTTATCAAGCACCGCCCATACACCAAACGGCTCCATATCGTCATGAGTGATACCAACATTGCTACACACGATGATCGGCAAATTAGCCAAATCCTCATGGCTTTTCAATTCATTCAACAGCGCCATGCCAGTTTCACTCGCCAAGAGC
Organism: Candidatus Saccharimonadota bacterium; assembly: GCA_905372835.1. GTDB lineage: Bacteria > Patescibacteriota > Saccharimonadia > Saccharimonadales > Saccharimonadaceae > Nanosynbacter. The sequence continues at coordinate 50,934 of CAJPQK010000002.1, forward strand.
ATGTCCAGCACCAGTACATCTGGCTTCCACTGATCAATCATTTCCAGCGCCTGCCCCGGAGAAATAACAACCCGCGAATCAGCATTTGCCCCCGAAATATAGTGTTGAAGCAGCTTTGCCCACGCTGGATCATCTTCAACAATCAGCACTCTTTTCATAGCAAACTCATCTGTTGGCTTATGGGTAATTCTACATAAAACGTCAACCCATCACGATGTCTGATCAGGCCAATGGTTCCGCCCATGGCTTTTGCAAATTGCGACGCCACATACACACCCAAGCCACTGCTGTCAGGGCGTGTTCGAACTGATTTTCGCTGTTCCATCTCACTAACAAGTCGCGCATAATCCGCACGGCTCATCATCGGACCGTGGTCACGGATCAAGATCCTCAATGTCAAGCCAATTTGGCGAATCGTCACCCGTATAGGCATGTCTTTTTCGCTATACTTCAGCGAGTTATTCAAAAAATTAGCCAAAATCCTTGATAATAACGCCCTGTTTGCCACCACCAAATGCTTCGCTGACTGCTTTTTCGGCCAGACGATAGATTGACCGTACAAGCGCAACATAGGGTTTAATTCCATGGCCATTTGCTGGCACAACGCCAGTGGATTGATGGGCTCCAGAGGAAATAACGTTGGCGACAAGTGAGCCGTTTGCGCCAAATCTTGCACTAATGCCAGTGATTGATCGCTGGTATTCGACAATTGCCGAACAATCCGACGCGTTTCAGCTTCATCTAATGATTCTTCTTCCAGTAGTAGGCTTAGTTGCCTGATGAGTGCCAGCGGAGATTTCAACTCATGGGCAGCCACTGCTACACTTGGCAGCTGCCCAAATTCAGCATTATTCCATCTTACCTCCGCCATACCTACTTACAGTATAGCAATTGGCGAGTTACTGAACAAACTTAACCGTGTCGAGAACTGCTTGAAAGTCTGGCTTGAAAACATCAGCATCAGTGGAGAAACGAATCGTTTTGTCCCTCACCCGCATCAAGACCACTGAACCGCGTAGTTCTTTGGTGAAAGCACCGTCCAAACGAGTTGCTGCGTTACCATTGAATTCAACGCTACTTGATGTCAATTCGCCTTTCTTCAACTGGTTGGCGTATTGACTCAACACCTTGTCAAAGTCGCTGTTTAGCACTTCCAAACGAACTGCAAAGCGGCTGGTGTTTGAACGTGCTGGCGGTACAGTACCCGGATGTAGGTAGGCTTTGTAGTCACCGCGGTCAGTACCATCTTGGTCAACATATGCACTCCAGGTTTTTGGATACATAAATGAGACTCGACCAAATTCATTTGGCCCAACAAATTCAACACGTGGGTTCTTAGCCTCTTCAGAAAATCGCTTCTGGTCAAGCTCTGCCTGCTCATTTTTACCCTTAGCAACCGCACTGGCGACCTTTGCGTCAACGCCAGTCTTCTCTCGTGTGTATTCCACGAACATCCAAGCCGCCACAGCACCAGCAATTAACGTTAACACCAAAAAACCAATCGTGCCGACCATCCAGCCGTTGATTGACCCCTGTTCAAATTGTCTTCTTCTCATACCTTGCATTATAGCTTATGCTTTGCCTCCTGTAAAGTCAGGGCGTATTTCGTACAAAAAGTACGGCCCGGCTTCCTTTAGCAACCGGTCGTCCCTGGTGGTGTCCAGCTTGTAGCCATAACTCACCAAGCGTACCGACCCGCCCTGGTAGGTCGCTTGTTGTCTGGCTAATTGATAAATTTTCTTCAAATGCAGCCCCGCGCCAAACGCATATATCACCGTGATGTGCTCGGCAGGCTGCGTCGTCCACGCATTCGTCCATTTGATGCGCACACTCTTGGCATGTTTTCTTAGCCGCCAACGAGACACCAGTACTAAAAATGGGTTAATTTCATAGCCAATAGCCTGAGCACCGGTCCTCGCCACCTCTTGTAGCACAGCGCCATCACCTGACCCCACATCTAGCACGATGTCATCGTTAGCCAGCCTCAGTTCATCTCTCAACAGTTTATGAATATCAGTGTGGCGCGTCGGCACATACGGCGCACCAATGAACGCCGTCAGCCCAAATATCAAAAATACTATCAGCCCACAAATAATTATCACTTCCATGGCGTATCACTCACTCAACAGCTCAATCTCATTTTTCATATTTAGTAATCGCTCTTCTGCTTGCTCCGCCACTTTTTTGACAGCCAGAAACCGCTCGCGTGCCTCTTCCAGCCGAAACTCATCACTGTGAAACCATGCCATTTCTTTGTCCAGCTGCTCTAATAGTTCGTTAATTGTTGGTTCGTTCTGCATATGCTTCAACCCTCGCTTTCATCAAAGCTTTGTTAGTTTGTATTTCAATCACTTTCCCGACCGCACAATTACCCCTGATCATGGCATAGCCTCTTGATAGCGCTAATTCTGGATCGTATTCGCTGATTAATTTGATACGCGACTGCACATCCCCTAGCAGCTCATCAACCCGCTGACGCCAGCCGTCTAGAGCGCTACTGCGCGCCGTTTGCACCAGTTCCAGTTCCGTGTCAATCGCCCGTACTGTTTGCAATGCTGCGCCACGAAGCTGGTGCTTGATCGACCGAATCATATCTTGCTTATCCGGCAGTAATAGCTGTGCTGCATTGCTTGGCGTTGACGCTCGTACATCAGCCGCAAGGTCACACAGTGTCGTATCAATTTCATGACCAATCCCCGTCACAACCGGCACTCGACTGGATGCAAGTTTTCGCACCAGCAGCTCGTCGTTGAACACGCTTAAATCATCAGCGCTACCACCACCACGAATCAGCACGATCACCTCTGGCAGCTCCGCCAAACTCTCGATTTTCTCAAACGCCCTGATGATTTGATCTGCCGCCGTTTCGCCCTGCACCATCACGTTCACCACGCTAAACCGAACCCCGCCCCAGCGCTCATTAGCAATTTTCATAAAATCAGCATACCCCGCCGAATTAGTGCTGGAGACAACCGCCACATGTTGCGGTCGGGACGGTAACAATCGTTTGCGAGAATCATCAAACAACCCCTCATCTGACAGTTTTTTGCGCAGCAGTTCAAAGCTTTTGCGTAAATTTCCTTCACCCACTGGTTGGACTGATTGCACCGTCAAACTAAACCTGCCCCAGTCGGTCACCTTCGGCACTGCCCGTACCACCACTCGCATACCATCATGAATTGGCATTCTTAGCTGCCACACTGTCATGAAACAATTGACCGTACCCTCATCATCTTTCAAGTCAAAGAAAACATATTTTTGATGATTGACTTTAAACGAGCTGACTTCGCCTTCAATCTGCACCGAGCCAAAGGCCAGCTCTAGCGACTGATTAACAACCGCCAAAAATTCGCTAACGCTAAACTTAGGAGTCACGGTGAGGCTTACCATATTTGATTAGCGCGTGCTGATAGAAAATATACCCGAGGACAATTGTTCCCATGAGCAAGATGACACGCGTTAGTATGATACCTGCAATGGCAATGTTTGGTGGCGTACCAGTCATACTCAAAAACAAAATCATGATCGTCTCATACACACCTGCACCGCCTGGCGTAAAGATGATGATCCCAGCAAAGCCCGCCGCGATATAACCAATCAACAGAACTGCTGGATTGACCGAAGCCCCCAGTGACCAAAAAGCTAGCATAAACATCAAAATATCAAACGATGCGTACACAATTCCCCACAAAAACGGTTTGACGATCAATCGTTTATCTTGCATTAATTCCGAAAAATCGTCGTGCATATCAGAGAAAAAAACATCCATCTGCTCTACTCGAACCAGCTGACGCTGCATACCAAACGTCACACATTTGGTGATGGCGTTAAGCCCTCGTGCAATTCGGCGCGCCGCCTTGTGCATCCTATGACGAGAAGAAAACATGTAGATGATGGCAAATGTTAGGCTCAGGACAACCACCACGACCAGGAAACTTGATGCCACAATATACCGGTTGATGCGGCCGTCTACTGCCAAAAACACCACCGCCACGATCATCATGGCTAGCATTGACAAAAACCCTGTCACATATCTCAGCAGCTGTGCAAACGTCGAGCGGGCCGAGCTCACACCGAGCTTACTCATCCTCCATGTCGTGTAGGAAATACCACTCACCCCACCTGACGGAAAGATATGATTTACCAAGTTCAACTCCAGTGCAATTCGCACCTGCTCTAGTCGCGACACATGTTTGATAAGCTTCCTATCACGCAGATAAGAAAAAATCATTTCGCCACCAGCATAATACACGATGATCTGCGCCGGCAGCAGCAAGGCCAATAACCCAACATTGGCCGTTCCCAACAGTTCCCACGCTCGCAGCAGTTCATGACGCGACAAATAGATGATTGCTGCCAAAACCAACAACGTGATGAGACTTATGATTATACGTGGCGATTTCAGCGTTTTCAACACCTTCGAAATTTTCCCAGAAAACATACCTCTCCATTATACCACGAGCCTGATATACTATAGATATGTTCGTAGCAGTATTGGGGCGTCTGCCTAAATTATCCATCGCAGAATTAGAAGCCATGTTTGGGAAGTCGCACGTTCGTGCTGTCAGCCGCAGTACCGCTGTCATTGACACTGATAACCTGTCGATCGATTCCCTTGGCGGATCACTCAAATGCGGCAAAGTCATCCACACTCTCCCAGCCGACAACCGCCCGACCCTGGAGCAAGCTTCTCATTGGATTACGCATACTTATGTCAACCAACTGCTGGCAGTCGGCGGAAAAATCACCCTTGGCATCAGTGCCTATGGACTATCAACCTCGCCTCGCCAGCTGCAGAAAATTGGCCTGTTGCTCAAAACTTCCATGAAAAAGCACAATGTCAGTCTGCGGCTCATCCCAAACACCACCACGGAGCTATCAACCGCCACCTCACACAACAATAAGCTTGGGCTCAGTCCTAAAAAACGCGAATTATTCATCATCAAGACCGATAACGGCGCCATCCTCATCGCTGAAAGTAATGGCGCACAAAACATCACCGCTTATGCCCGCCGTGACCGCAACCGGCCACGCCGTGACGCATTCGTCGGCATGTTACCGCCCAAATTGGCACAAATCATGGTGAATGTAGCTGTCGGCAACGCCACAAAAGCAACCATCCTCGACCCTTTTTGCGGTACCGGCACCGTGCTGCAAGAAGCCTTGCTCAAAGGGTATGACGTCTGCGGTAGCGACCTCAGTCAAAAAATGATTGATTATACGACAGAAAATCTAGCCTGGTTGCAAAGCAAATACCATATCACCGGCTCGGTACGTAGCCTCGAACAAGCCGATGCCATGATTCATCAGTGGACAGAGGGTCAACAGCTTGATGCTGTCATCTGCGAAGCCTACCTCGGACAACCCTTCTCCGCACCGCCAAGCCCCAAAAAACTCCACGAGGTCACCGGTAATTGCAATCACATCATCACCAACTTTTTACGCAATATTCACAGTCAACTTAGGCCCGGCACCACACTGTGCATCGCTGTACCTGCTTGGCGTGATGCCAACCGCAAACTAACTCATCTGCCGCTCGTCCAAAACCTAGAGGCACTCGGCTACACCCTACAACAGCCGCCCCTCATATATTCCCGATCCGACCAAGTCGTAGTGCGTGAAATATTACTAGTAAAAACCGCCTAACTTCTTGACATTACACTAGTAGTGGTCTATACTAGTAAGGATTGTTTATAGAAACTATAAGGAGTTTAGCAAATGTCAAAGGTTAAAGCTGGTGGCTCAAGCAAGAACATCCACAACAATGCTGGTCAGCGTTTGGGTGTGAAACGCTTTGGCGGCCAAAAAGTCAACGCTGGTGAAGTGCTGGTACGTCAGACTGGTGCCACCAAGATTGCTGGTGACGGTACATACATGAGCCGTAACTACACTATTCACGCAGCTAAAGACGGCGTGGTTAGCTTTAAGAAAGTCAAAAAGCAGAAATTTACTGGTAAAACTGAACGCCGCACACAAGTTTGTGTAGGCTAAGCCTAAAAATCTCAGCCTACTACAAGGCTAGCATCATAAAAATAGTCGCTTCCATGGCGACTATTTTTATGATGCTAACTATGGTTATTCAGTCATCCCCAAGTGATGCTTTACCCGCGCAACCACATCACCAATAACAACTTGCGACTTCACCAAATATTCATCGACTCCCAAGCCTTCAGCTCGTTCTTTGTCCTTTGGCTGGCTTAGTGCTGTTAACATGATGATGCGTACATTGGCAGTTTCTGGCGTATTGCGTAGAATATCCAACACGTCAAAACCACTGATTTTTGGCATCATTGCGTCCAGCAAAATCAAATCTGGTTTATATTCAACTGTTGCGGACAGTGCATCTTCGCCATTATGCACTTCTCTAATATCAAAGCCTTCTAGCTCCAACCTGGCGCGATACACAGCAGCCAGTGCCATGTCGTCCTCTACTAATAATATTTTCCTCTTTGCGTTCATACTATCTTTATTCTAACGCCCACATCAGAAAAACACAAGCGTTTACCATGACAGCTTCTTGGCAGCATCCATCTGTGGATCTTTGCCAAAATTCATGTCATTAGCGGTCAATCCCACCTTCTCGTCCGGCTCAATACCTGTCTTATCAATGGTACGACCCTTCGGTGTATACCAGCGCGCTTCGGTAACTTTGAGTTGTGCACCATCGCGCAATTTTATGAGCTGCTGCACACTACCTTTGCCGTAACTCTTTTCTCCCACTAATTTTGCCTTACCATATTCTTGCAACGCGCCTGCTACTATTTCACTAGCACTAGCACTTGATCCATCGATCAGCACCACTGTTTTAATGTCTTGCAGCAACGGTTTGCCTGTTGATTTAACTGTTTTGATAATTTTATCTCCACGCCGCTCCGTCATGATATCTTGCTGATCCAGCCACAGCCCAGCCAGCGCCTGAGCCGCCGTTACCGTTCCACCAGGGTTGCTGCGAAGATCCAAAATAACCTTCTGGACGTTATTTTGCTTGAAAGCTTCGGCCGCTGCACGCGCCAACGTACCCGTTTCTTCACCAAATCGGTACACTTTCAAGATACCAACGCCATCAACAATGTCATGTTCCACGGCTGGTGCAGTGATTTGCTTACGAGTCATCGACATTTCCAGCCGCTGATAATTACGAAGTACTTGCAGTTTCACCGTGGTGTTTATTTCCCCGCGTATCTTTTCCACCACCTGCTCAGTCGTAGCATCTACCACCGAGTTACCATTCACCGCTGTAATGATATCACCAGCTTTCACTTGAGCTTCCTCTGCTGGACTATTTCGCAACACTCTAACGACTGTTGGCCGATTATTCCTCAAACCAATCTCCGCGCCAATGCCACCGCCAATATTGCCATTCAGGCTCTTCTCAAATTCTTTGGCTTCCTCAGCGTCCATGAACGTAGTGTACGGATCACCAGTAGCCGCCACTAAACCACGGCTCGCACCATTGATCAATTTATCAGTGTCCAGATTTCCATCATATTGCGCTTTCAGGTGTCGATACGTCTCTTGAATACGCTCCGTATCAAGCCGCTCAGCGCTATATCGCATGCCAAGCTTTGGTGCAATCGCCGCAAATATCTGATCCGACCGCGCACCAGCAATAAAACTAACCACCGCTATAACTACCGCCCACGCAAACAGCTGAGCTTTTCGTGCCTTCTCCTTGCTCATAAGACCATTATAGCATGAGCGGTATCAAATTCTTAGAAGTAAATGTAAACAAGTCCAGACGATGAACGCTTATAATTGCGGTACAGACCGTCCCAGCCCAAGTTGTAGTCACTAACCGTAATAGTACCGTCGCCGTTTACTGACTCAACATACATCACGTGACCATATGCACCACCCATTATCACCGCTGCCGCCCCTGCTCGTGGAGTGCTGCCGTTTGGAATGCCATGGCGAGATGTTGTTGATGGCCATTGGTTGGCGTTACCAGCCCCGCCAAAATGCGGTACGTAGCGACCAGTACTGTGAACCTTCCAGGCGACATAACTCACACACTGACGAGTGTATAGTCCCCATGGATCGACATAAGCATCCAGTGGCGCATTTGCCCAAACACCTGGGTAGCCACCACCACCAGGAGTACCAGATGGCACACTACCTCGTGGCAAACTGCGCAAGTTTTCTGCAGCCTGTTGCTCACGCAGTTTCGCAATTTCACCATTACGTTGTGACGCCAAAGATGAATATGCCGCTTGGTCATTCTTTGTATCATTCACCAATTTCGCCTGCTCAGCCTGTTTGGCCGCCATTTGGGCTTTCTGAGTTTCTTGATCCTTCAGCGTACGCTCAACTGCAGCCTTATTGTCCTGCAATTTCTTTTGCAGACGCTTAATTTCCTTGATTTTGTCATTCAGTGAGCCCTGCAAGCTGCTGCGCTGTTCCTGCTTATCGATAAAGTCACCGATGTTTTCTGAACTAGCCAGCATTTCCAGTGGAGAAATCTGATCATCAACATACATATCAGACAAAATCTGACCCATTGTCTTACGGTTTCTGTTGATCGCCGCTTCGTTATTCTTGATCTCTTCCTTCAGGGAATCAATCTTATTTTGGCTTTCAATAATTTGAGATTGCAACGCGTTCACCTGCGCAGTCAAACGGTTCAGCTCCTCTTCCAGAGTTGCCGCCATCTCGCCTAGGCGAGCTGCCTGTGAATTGTAGTTATTAGCCTCTTGTTGTTTAGCCTTAATTTCTGCCTCATAATCTCGCGCAAAAACCGTGCCAGCGGTCTGAAAAATCCCTGCTCCGGCAACGACGGCAGCCATCACCACCAAGGCTACTTTGGTGGCTTGTTTGTGCGAAACTGGTGTGGTGGACCGTTGCTTCATACTATAACCATAATAGCATAAGCACTATTCACGTGTCAACCAAGTTTTATATCCCTTAAATTTTGAGGTATTTATGAGTCGCAATCCACGATGAAACCGTACCAATCAACCCACCGATGATAATCATAGCCAGCAGGACTAACCCGACATACGGTGTCAAATCCTGAAGCAGCGTATCAATCGGCAACCACTTACGCATCGGTTCCTTGGCAAACGCCAACAGACCATAACCCCCTGCCGTAGCAATCACCGCAGCGATAAATCCGTACATAATCGCCTCAACCACAAACGGTCCGCGGATGAAACTGCGCTCAGCACCGATGAGCTTCATCATCTGGATCTCGCTCTTGCGGTTGAAAATAGCCATGCGAATGGTATTAAACACCACCAATGAAGAAATCAGCACAAACACAACCGTTGCAATTGACCCACCGATGCTCGCCACACGCACCCAGCCACCGATTGTCTCAATGGCCTGACGGCGATCACCAGTGAATGACGGTTGTCGACGCTGGTCTTTGTTGGCAAGATACGTTTCATCAGAACCAACGAAATGCTTCAATGAAGAATAATTATTCAAATCCTTCACCGAAACCTGCAAGGTCGCTGGCAGTTCATTACTCGCTTCACGAATGGCTTCCAGCGCTTCTACATTGTCTTTGTAACGCTGAGCCTGTTCGTGGCGTGCCTGCTCCGCAGAAATGTACGTCACCCCTGTTACGTTATCCAATTTTTTAATCTTATCTGTCAATTCGTTAACAGTTTTTTCAGAGACAGATCCCTTGAGGTAAATTGAAATATTCGCCTTTTGAGTGATGGTCTCGGTCGTATTCACTAAAATGCGTTGTGCCGCCACAGTCACAAAGATAATCAGCAAAGTCACGCTCATAACTGCCGTTGCTGCAACTGTCAGCCAAGCATTACGGCTGAAATTATTGACACCGTAGCGCAACATGCGAACAAAAGCTAAGGTTCGCCGCTGTTTCATTTTGTTGCGCTGCATTGCTTTTGCGTTTGCGTTTGTCTTTTTCTTGGCCATTATTGCTTATATGTTCCTCTCGCCTGGTCAGACGTAATTTTACCGTGGTCAATGGTAATCACCCGTCGTTTCAACTTATTCACAATATCGACATTATGCGTCGTCAGCAGCACCGTGGTGCCGTACTTATTAATTTTTTCTAGTAACCGCACAATGTCCCAGCTGTGCTTTGGGTCAAGGTTACCCGTCGGCTCGTCAGCGATCAAAATCTTCGGCTGCCGAACCACTGCCCTGGCGATCGCCACTCGCTGGCGCTCACCACCAGATAGCTGATGCGGGAAGTTCTTTTCCTTGCCTTTAAGTCCGACTAGTTCAATAACTTTTGGAACGGTCGACTTAATCTCGCGGTTAGTCATACCAGCAATTTCAAGTGCAAAAGCCACATTTTCAAACACCGTTCTATTTGGCAAAAGCTTAAAGTCCTGAAAGACGACGCCAATTTTTCGGCGCAGCAGCGGAATGTGCTTGTCTTTGAGCGTGTCATAATCAATGCCGCCAACAACAATTTTGCCACTTGAAGGCTTTTCTTCACGCGTTAATAATTTCAATAATGTTGATTTACCAGCACCGCTCGTACCAACCAAAATGACAAATTCCCCGGCCTTCACATGCACGCTAACGCGGTTGATGGCAGGCTTGCCTGTTTTGGTGTAACTCTTTGTAACCCTATCCAACAGAATCATACAGTACTAGTGTAACACTTTTTATCAAAAAGCGCGAACATAATGCTTCTGCTCTAGAGCTAATCTTTGAGGCTTAAGTCAAATGTTGAAAAATCCAGGTTCTCCAAAGTAGTCGTTGGTTGCTTTGCAATACGACGATTTTTGTTTACTTTGGTTTCCTTGTCTGCGCCAGAAAAAATCTCATTACGCTCACGGTAGAGCGTACTCAACTCACTCAGCAAATCTTGAATGTGAGAATCAATTTCCTGAACTTTTTGAAAATCCAACACCTTCATAATCAAATGATAGCACTTGATTGCTAAAAAGTCAAGGATATTTGGTGGCTAAATATTACTCGTCTTTTGACGCATTTTGGCTAAGAAACGCCGTCATAAAATCATCAATCTTACCGTCCAGCACGCCCTGCGTGTCCCGGTCTTCATGTTTGGTCCGAGTATCTTTCACGAGCGTATATGGATGCAATACATAATTTCGTATTTGACTACCCCAGTTAGCTGATTCACCAGCCCTAAGATCTGACAAGCTGTCCGCGTGCTGCTCCAGTTGCATTGCCAGCAATTTCGAGCGTAAAATTTTCAACGCAGTTTCTTTGTTTTGAATCTGACTGCGCTCATTTTGAATCGCCACCACTATTCCCGTCGGTACGTGCGTGACACGAACTGCTGAGTCAGTCGTATTCACTCCCTGTCCACCCTTGCCACCACTGCGGTAAACGTCTATCTTCAAATCACTCGGATCAATATCCACTTCGTCTGGCGTATCAATTTTTGGCAGCACCTCAACCAGTGCAAAGCTAGTCTGGCGCAAATTATCGGCATTAAACGGACTGAGGCGCACCAGCCGGTGCACACCATTTTCTGAGCGCAATTTACCATACGCAAACGGTCCCGATATTTCCAACACAACGGTTTTCAAACCGCCATCATCATTCGTAGACCGCTCCAAAACGTCAGTTTTCATGCCAGATCGTTCCGCCCACCGCAAATACATACGCTCCAGCATCTGCGCAAAATCTTGGGCATCCAAGCCACCAACACCCGCCGAGATGCGAACCACCGCCTCGCGGCCATCATATTTCCCGCTAAACAATAGATCTGTCTTGCGGGCCGAGAATTCCGTCTCCAGAGCATCTATTTGCTTGGTAAACTCGTCCAATAAGTCATCATCCCCCAATTCCATCAGCTCCAGCAAATCATCCAACTGAACACCCAACACCTGCCACGGTTGCACCGTTTGACGCAACGCAGCTGCCTTTTTGGCAACCGACTGAGCATGATCAGGATTATTCCAAATTTCGGGCTGATTTAATTGCTCTTCCAATACCGCCAATTCTTCGGCAAGCGCATCAAATTGCAATGCTTGTTTAGCCTGCATGACGTCGCTGCGGAGGGATTGGATACGTTTTTTCAATGGCTGCATAGAACTCATTATACCATCAGATTCGTGTGTTATATGCCCGCCACCGCCTCAACAAAGGCTTCACCACGGGCTGTATAGTTTGCGTATTGGTCAAAGCTGGCGGCAGCTGGACTCAAAATTACAACATCTCCCGGTTGAGCGATATCCAAGGCACACTGCACCACTTCGGTCATCGGTATCACGCCCTTTTGCACTATTGTCGCATCTGGTAGTCCAGCTTTTTGCAACGCTTTTGCAATATCATCAGCATTGCCACCACTGACAATCACTCCTCTTAGTGACGACGAGTGCGCTAGTTCTTCGGCTAGTTCTGTATAGTCACCACCTTTGTCCGCCCCACCAAGGAGCATCACCTTTGGTTGCTGAAATGACCGCAATGCAGCCACTGCACTGCCTGGCGTTGTCGAGATGCTATCATCATAAAACTTCACTCCTCGTTTTTCTGCCACAAATTTGAGCCGATGTGGCAAGCCCGTAAAACCGGCAAGCCCCTGACAAATTATTTCATCTGACAGCTCCGGCACCACCGTCTTAGCCACCAACACTGCCGCGCTAGCATTTTCCTGGTTGTGCGCGCCTGGCAATTTGAGAGCGTGTTGCATGTCCGGCGACAGATCAATTGGATACGACAACTGACGCGCCGGCGACTTGGCAGCGATCTGCTGGCTAAACTGATTATTCCTGTTATAAATGAGGACATCTTCGGCTGTCTGGAACGTGGTAATGTGCGACTTTGCATCAACATAATCAGCAAAATCATCGTGCCTGTCCAGATGATCTGGCTCAATCATCAAGACGACTGCAACGTGCGGAGATTTTTCCAAATCCCACAACTGAAAACTACTCAACTCATACACCACAATATCATCTGGTTGAATCTGCGGCAGCACATCCAGCGACGGCACTCCAATATTTCCAACAAGATGAACTGTTTTGCCGGCAGCACGCAATATACTGGTGATCAAACTACACGTTGTGCCCTTGCCCTTTGTGCCTGTTACGCCAATGATGGGTGCTGGACACTGTGCGAAAAACTCATTGGTCGCTGACCATATTTTGCCACTGGTCTTGATGCGACTTGGTGGCAATCCAGCCGTCCTCACTACCATGTCAACGTCATAAAACTGATTTGAGAACACTCCTGCACCAGTGTGAACATCAGCGCCTGCTGGCACATCAGATAATTCCCGTTCATCCACTATCGTCAATTGTGCGTCTGGAAGCTTACGCTGAAAATACGCATAGCTCGACTTACCCTCTACATCATATCCTGCAATGACAATGTTCATCTTAGAACAATGCTCCCAGCTTTTCTTGGATGCGTTCCAATAATTCTTTTTCTCCACAGCTCACTCCAGCCAATACCCAGGTGTTAGCCTGGAAAAATTCACGTGCTACTTGCACAATTTTTTCATCAGTGACCGCCAAAATCGCCGCTGGCACGCCAGTATAATCCTTCACAAAATCATCTGAGAAATAGCGACCGGTATAGAAATTACTGATCTGAGAAACGGTCTGCGCACCCATTTGATAACGCCCCAAAGAATAGGACTTGGCGCTTTCGATATCTTCAGCAGAAATCTTGCCGTTTAGCACACGCTTCAGTTCACTGACAATGATATCAAACAGCTCTTCGGCCGTCTCCAAGTTGACCTGACCAGTGAAGTCCCACGCTGAATCATAGAACCCAACAGAAGTGTCGCTAAAAATACTATACGCCAACCCCCGCTTGCGAGCTGCCCCAAAGATGCGAGAGTTGAATGTACCAGTCAAAATGTGGTTCAAACAGCCCATGGCATCAGCCTCAGAATTACTAATTTCACGAGGCACAATCATCGACCAACCAAATGTCAGGTTGGAAGCTTCTTTACGCCTAATCAACAGAGGTCCGGCGCTGTGTAGATTGTCCTTAGGAATCTCAAAGCGTTCGCCTTCTTCCAATTGCCAGGCTTCCAACACTTCCTTGATGCGTGACTTGCGCCCCGTCATCTTACCAGCGATCACAAAGCGCATATTCTTCAAAGTGTGCGTTCGACGGTGGTGTTCTTTGATATCTTTCAAAGTTACGTTGGCAATCGTCTTCAGGCGCTGATTGTACGTCAAAATGTCTTCACCTAACGCCTGCTGCACCCGTGGCCACATCACGCGGTTGTGATTGTTCAGATAGCCTGTCAGCTCAGAGCGCACATTACCTTTTTCAGCTTCCAATTCTTCGGCATTAAAACGCGGTACCGTGATAGCCAGCCTCTGCAGTTCCAACACCCTGTCCCATTCAAAATCAGCACAAAATGCTTCATAGCCCATGGAATACTCTGTTGTATAGGCGTTATAATACGCGCCGTTTTTGACAAATTCTTGGTCATACAGTGCCTGCGAACGGAATTTTTCATTAGCACCAAATGACATATGCTCCATAATGTGCGCCGTCTCGTAGATGTCTTTGTCGCGCACGTAACGGCTGCCCGCCCGAAAATGAAACTGAAAGCTCATTACTGTAGCATCTGGCACGTCTATCAACAGCCCCCGAGCACCGTTCTTTAGTCGTACTTCTTCAACTGTGTGCTTCATGGATTATTTCCGATTCTTTTTGCGGTTTTGGCGCTGTGCCTTTTTCTTCTTGCGCGCTGCGTTTTTGGCACGATTTGACTCAGAAGCAGTCTTTGCCTTTTTGACTGAGAAATCATCATCACGGTTCTTTTCGCCAGATGTTATCTCGTTAACGCCCTTCTCGACAGCAGTTTCAGCGAGTCGAGTCAGCTCAGTGTCATACTCATCATCCTGTGATTGTTGCACTGTGGCGTCAGCCTTACGCACACGGAAGATGGTACTCAAGACTTCGTCTCGCAAATTGTTCTGCAAACTCGTGAACAATTTTTGTGACTCCGACCGATACTCAACCAGTGGATCACGCTGACCAACACTGCGCCAGTGGATTCCTTCACGCAGGTGTTGCATATTTTCCAGGTGCTGCATCCACAAGGTATCGAGCACCGCCATGTACACTTCTCGCTCGACACCACGCAAGTTCTCGTCACCAATTTCTTCCTCTTTCGCTGCGTATGCTTCACGCGCCAGTTTCATCACCTTTTGGATGCGAGTTTTATCTTTCTTCTCTGAGCCAGCCTTTGCCAGAGCTCCTTCATCAACTGGGATAACTGCAGCAAATTCTTTCACAAAATTAGGATTATTCTTGAGCGGCAGCTGTGTTGAATCGTTCACTTTTTCTTTGAGCAAGCGTTCAATTTCTGGCTTAATGTTGTCGCCTTCCAAAATCTTGCGGCGCATAACATACACCACGCGGCGGTGACGGTTGATAACGTTGTCGTACTGAACAACATTTTTGCGCGTATCAAAGTTGTAGCCTTCGACACGCTTCTGCGCTGCTTCCAACGTCTTGGACACGGCGCGATTTTGAATTGGCGTTTCTTCATCGACGCCCAGCTGGTCCATCAATGCAGCGATGCGCTCGCCTTGGAAAATTCGCATCAAATCATCCTCGGTCGACACATAGAACTGCGTCTCACCCGGGTCGCCCTGACGACCGCCACGACCGCGCAGCTGATTGTCAATGCGTCGTGACTCGTGCCGTTCTGAACCGATCACCACCAGGCCGCCCAATTCCTTGACGCCCTTGCCAAGCTTAATGTCGGTACCACGTCCGGCAATGTTTGTCGCTAGGGTAATCGCGCCCTTCTCACCAGCCTTCTCAATGATGGCCGCCTCACGCTCATTATTCTTAGCGTTCAAAATCTCAAACTTAATGCCTTCTTTTTCCAGATATTTAGCAATCTGCTCGTTCTTGGCAATCGAGCCAGAACCAACCAACACTGGCCGGCCTTGCTTGTGATAATCCTTGATAGCTTCGGCGACTGCCTTCAGCTTACCTTTTTCGGTCTTGAAAATCAGGTCTTCTTTGTCGTCGCGAATCACTGGCTTATTCGGTGGAATCTGGATAACGTCCAGTGAATAAATTTGTTGAAACTCTTCCGCCTCGGTGAATGCCGTACCAGTCATACCGGAAAGTTTATTGTACAAACGGAAATAGTTCTGGAACGAAATGGTCGCCAACGTCATGCTTTCTTCCAGCACCGGCACACCTTCTTTGGCCTCAATTGCCTGGTGCAAGCCTTCGTTGTAGCGGCGTCCCTGCATCAAACGGCCAGTGTGCTCATCGACGATGATCACTTCGCCGTCATTGGTCACCACATAGTCTTTGTCGCGCTTGAACAAGGTTTGTGCTCGCAGAGCCTGATCCATGTGATACACACTGCGCACGTGGTCTGGTGTGTACAAATTTTTTATACCCAACAGTTTTTGGACTTTCTCCACACCCTCGTCGGTCAGGGCTACGCTGCGGCGCTTTTCGTCCAAAACATAGTCATCTGGCACTAATTTACTGGCAACTTTAGCGAAGGTGTAGTAATTGTCTGGGTTCTCCGCTGCTGGTGCCGAGATGATCAGTGGCGTACGCGCTTCGTCGATCAAAATTGAGTCCACCTCGTCAACGATGGCAAAGTTCAGCTCGCGCTGCCTGAGCAAATCCATGTCATTCACCATGTTGTCACGTAGATAGTCAAAACCAAACTCGTTGTTGGTGCCATAGGTAATGTCCGCCGCATAGGCCTCTTTACGCGTAACCGGGCGGAGCTTACGCATGCGTGGATCGTCATGATGCTCATTATCATAATTTTTATCATAGACAAACGACGCTTCGTTAATGATCACACCAGTCGTCAAGCCCAAAAAGTCATATACCTGGCCCATCCAGCCAGCGTCACGCTGTGCCAAGTAGTCGTTAACGGTCACCACGTGAACACCCTTGCCTTCCAGCGCGTTCAGATAGGTCGGCAGCGTCGCCACCAAGGTTTTACCTTCACCAGTCTTCATCTCAGCTACATTGCCTTCGTGAAGCGCCATACCACCGATCAACTGAACGTCATATGGACGCTCACCGATGACGCGCTTGGCCGCCTCGCGCGCCACTGCAAAGGCATCTGGCAAAATTGTATCCAGCGTTACATTCTTCTTCGTCAGCCGTTTTTTCAGCGCTTCTGTCTGCGCCTGCAATTCCTCATCTGACAGTTTTTCATACTTTTCAGACAAACCGTTAATTACTGCAACACGCTTTTCCAGCCGCTTCAAAATCTTCTTCTGCGGATCACCAAAAACTTTACTCAGCGCTTTTTGTTGTGTCATTGCCATAACCTTAAAACTCCCTCGCTTTCGGACATTTTCAAAACTCTTTCTATTGTAACCTTTTTTGACCTAAAATTAAAGAGTGTTTTAAGATACAAAGCCCATCACTCATTGATTGTGATAAATCACATATAATAAATATAGCTTTATCCAATAGGAGGACACAGCCTTACATTATTTGGACTACTATCCGCGTAGACGCAACAATAATTGATACTTATACTGCTTATAGAATCATCCCAAAAAGCGGTCAACACATCTGCCTCATTATATCTACTAGATACTGCCGACCGTATGTTACTACTCTTACGATCTAGTGGGGGTATCCCCTGGCAAATGCGATGCATTTGATAAGTGACATAACTTACAACTGGAACTGTCATTTTTTCCTCTAGTGCCGACCGAGTACACCGAGGGTTGTCACGCCATGTAGCATCATTGTTCGGCAGCAAAAAAGCCGTCCACCTGTGCTCATCATCCATAGTTGCTAGCCGCCAGTTTTGCGCAGTACTTGCCATGGCTTGATCCCAATCAACTGCAAATATCCGTAGGAGTAATCCGTCACTTCTAGCACTATTGCTTTTCTCTGCCAAACGAAGGGGGTTATTCGGCACGGTCTCGTCTCGCGCAACCGCAGATATGAGCTGACGCACTGAATCCAACGGCAATGTCAGTGGCGCCACAACCAAGTCATACTCTGGCAATGTTTCTTTCAACTCCGCCAGATGCCTAAAATCAATACCGCCCTGTGCCAACTCAGCTGGCGTCGGCATATCGATACCCGCTCCGGCAAAAATCGTTTTATAATCTTCAAGATCTCGTTTAAACAACTCTCTGATCTCCGAGTTGGTAATTCCATTCAGTCCATCAAATCCCGCCGCTCCCCGCTCCCTAGCTGTAGCAACAGCAGCGTCTAGCGTATGAAGTGAAACTGTCCCGAGTGACTGATAGGTCGCACTGCTCCCAAAAGGCCAAGATTCACGCTTTTCCTGAGCGCGTTCCCACGCAGCCTCAGCAGCAGTGCGACTATTTGGCGACAGAAGATTGGGGTTAGCCATGAAATATCCTATATCCTTTCATCGCCGAGCATTTCCTCCGGCAGCAAATCATGATACTCAAGGATATGATGCATCACCTGGCGGTCATTTGGGTTTTTGATGCCATCCAAAAATGTTTGACAAGCTCGCTTCAGCGACACTGTCCCGTAACTGCCAGTAACCTTATGTAGTATATCCACCATGGTGCGTGGCGCTAGTACTGTTTCCTCCAGCCCAGGACGATTGTCTACCATTTTTTCTGTATCGATGAACTGATTATAACCTTCACCATTGATGCCACTAAATATCTGCTGACTCAACCGAGCTGCTCTCACAAAGTTCTCAAATTCTCCTTCGTCAATGTCTGGCGGCAACTCACCTCGCTGCGTTGCCACAGTCGCCATGGCCAGCTGAGCATTCTCACGCGGATATTCGTCATAGCCCTTGTCGTAGTCAGGGTAACGCACGCGATTGATATTTGCGCCAAAACGGTTTTGGAACTCAACGCTCAAATCATCCACGCCCTTGTAGCGTTTTGACTTTTCATTCGCCGTGGCGATGATACAAAAGCCCGGTTGAACCTCAACAACCTTCCCAGAATCTTCCTGAACAGTAAATCTATCACCTGGGCGCAACTGCATAATTTTGTTCAAGCGTTTCAACAGCTCTGGCGGCATGGCGTTAATTTCGTCAAGGATGAGCGGCGTACCCTGTTCCATGGCCCGAATAATCGGTCCTGGTACAAACTCGCTGACACTCGCCCCATTTTCCTCGCGTAGCTCTTGCTTACCCATCAACTGATAACTATTGACGTCACCATATGCACTGATAAACTCTGGATTAACGCCAAAATACGTTTGCACCATGTACTCTGCCATGGCAGTTTTGGCACCGCCCGTCTCACCGACGAACAACGTCGGCTCACCCCGCGTTATGGCTGGTAACGTCTCATCAATGATCGTTTGCATCTGTTCGGTCATCAACAGGCCACCGTCTAGTTGTCGCTTCCATTCGCGAACTTGCAAACGAGTTATTTCTTCTAAAAGTTTTTCTTTACTACTGTTAGCTGGGATGTCAATATTATCATCAACCTCAGACAACTGCTTTTGCCATGCGGTTATTTTCCGCCTTTCGCCTGCCGTCAAAGGACGCCCCATTTTTACTGCCTTAGCACGCAAACTTGCCATCCGCCCACTGATTTCATCTTTTCTGTCCTGAGCACGCAAGAACTCAGCCGCCGCCCGAGTTGCCGCCATCTGTTCGCCGCGGTACTCCTCGTCAAACCGCTCCATCAGTCCGGTATCATTGCGTAGCTCATGTAATTTCGCATGGTACATGTACCAATCTTCCAGATTGTCAGCCACATCAGGATGCTCGTTTTTAAAATCCTCCCAACGCCGCAACTCCTCTTCGCTTGTATCGCGCGGCATCTGCCCTTCCCAGTCAGGTTCAGCCAAGCCCAGCAAAAAGTTCTCGCTAATCTTGCTCACTGCTATATCCGGCTCTTCTGGATGGTCTTTACGCCTCGACACATTGATGCGTTCAACGTGCGGCGCCGCCAGTTGCTCCAAGAGTTGTCGGTCTCCCATGGCCGCTGTCCGCCAGTCAGATCTGACTGCCTGCATACTTTCCCGCAGACCAGTCATTAACTCCACAACACCCTCCACTGTTCGATCAGCCGCGTCTGGAGCATAATACGTCTCTAAAACAGAAGGTTCAAAATGTAGTTCAGTGGGGGTAGGTTTCGTTTCAGCTGTATGCATGAGTGTGTTAGTGTTTTATAATATCTGGCTCGTATTATATACTATAAGCATAAGGTTTGTAAAGAAAATGACCGAAGTATTACACACGCCAGCAACCGGTACAGAATCACGAGCAGTAACGCCTGAACAAGAGGCTTTAGCAAGGGAGCATCAGGCCTCGCTTGACAAAGCAGCAGCGTTTTTGGACGACCAAATACCAGCGCTCTGTCGACTAACTGGCATGGACGTACGAGTAGCGATTGGTGGTGGCTGGGCTACCGACCCAGAAACTGGTTCGTTCACCATTGACCCATCATTCTTCATTGAAAAAGGCTATTCAGCTGACCACTGTGTGTTTGCTACTCTGCATGAGCTGATGGCCCATGTGCGTGACATCAAACGAGACCCCGTATTTTCAGCGCGACAAGATGCTTTTGTTGCTAGTAGCAAAGATCCTCAAGAGCAGCAAGCACGCCATATTTTCAACAATACCCTGACTGATATTCACGGCAACAAACAAATTATGAACATGCTGCCCGCCATGCAGGAAGTTGGTGCTGACATTTACGACAGTCGCCTGTTCCCAACGAAGCATGACGGCGAACTGGTTGACTACACCAACATACCGATGCACCTACAATTTCTCTACAAGATCATCCGTCAGGAGATGATACCAAACAGCAAAACGCCCGTTCGCCAGGAGGTCGATGAAGCCATAAACCAACTGCGCAACTTTCAGGGCGGACAGGTTGATCTCATATCATTTTTGACCGATCCTAGCGCAAGGGGCTCTAGCGGCAAAAAGCTGTCTGGCAGTGACCGCTTTGACTACTGGCTCACGCAAATTTGGCCACAATATGAAACGCTCATACGGCTGGACAAGCAAGAAGCAAAAGACACCCAACAACAAAACGGCGGTCAGCAGACTGACGGCAATGCCAGTGAACAACACTCAAATCCGCCACAAAACGGTGACAACCAGCAGGATACCAACTCCTTTTCTGATGCTTACGCCGATTACTTCGACAACAAACACCCTGAGCCATTCAGTCCCGAAGAACACCAAAAAATCCACGACGCTATTCACAAAGCCGTTCAAGAGGACCGTCGCACAAAAGTAACGCCTGAACAGCAGGAGCGTGCCCGTCGGGCAACAGCCAACCGCCGTTACCAAGAGCAGACTGGACATTCACTACAGGAAAAACAGCAATATGATAATGAAGTTAAGCGACTACATAGGCAGATTAATCAGATGCGCCAAGTCTTTCAATCAGTCTTGGATGAAGTTGTTGCTACCCGCCGCGGTCTCAGTCGCCGTGCTCACCAAGACGGCGATATCCTCGACCCCAACCGCCTAGCGCAAACTATCATTGACATTAAAAGTAGCGTCGCACCAGAAGCGTCTCAGCGCTACGAAACCGTGCGCGGGCGGGCGGAACTAAACTGCAAGACTGACTATTTCTTTGTATTTGACTGCTCTGCTTCCATGAGCGGCAAGCCAGCACAGGCTGCCGCCAGTTGCGCGGTCATCATGCTGGAGGGACTTGCCAGCATGGAACGCGATATCCGAAAGCTGGAAAAAGAACAAGCCGTCGATTTGTCCGATCTATCAATCCGCACATCATTATATACATTTGGCAATAACGCAACATGCCACAAACCGCTTGGTAGCAGCCTCAGTGACAAACAACGGCTCGACACATATACAGCCATAGCTGCAGCCAGTGCTGGCGGTACGGCGGATTATTTAGCCCTCCAGGAAATTGCTGCCCTACCCCACGACCAAGATCGCCAGCGAATCATCGTTGTCGTAACCGATGGCATAAGTAACGACCCCGGCACCGCGCGCGCAGCCGTCAGCCAGCTTCGCCGTGACCAGAACACTGTAGTATATGGTGTATCAATTGGCTCAGATGCCGCCGAACAACTGTACGCTCCGAACGCTAAACTTATCAATGACCCCAAAGATTTACCAAACGTGCTACAATCATTTATAGAAACAACCATTCAAACATAAAAAACACAACCCTATGCCTAATCCTAATATTCTCTCGTCACAAATCCACGCTGCTGCTCAGGACGCGTGGGAAAGGGCTCAATCAAAACAGAAAGCATCCTCTGACATTAGTCAGGATTTCGGCGCCACCGCCCTCTTTGGAGCGCTCGACACTGCTGTTAATGAAGCTCAGAAACAAGGCACAGCTGGCTTCGATGGATTAGAGCGAATAGAAAATCTTGAGGTCCAGCGTTCGTTTGAACAAGCTTTTCTCTTGTCCGAACGTTTGGTTGGGTATGTTGGCTTTTCAACACCAACACCAGACCAAATGCTATCAGCTGGTGTCAATTTTCGCTATTTGGCTGAGCAATTTGAGCGAATGGAGCAAGAAGATGGTATCACTCCGCACATCGTCCTGGCCCCTCACGGCCTTGGTAAAGAAAATTGGCTCACCATTGCCAAAGCAATGACCTTGGACAAGACGATACGGGATAATCCCCTGGGGGTTGACGAAGAATATACTGAGGAGGGGTATTCTGGCGTGTATGGACTGTATATCGCTGATTCAATAGACGATAATACCTGGGGTCAATTGGATCAAACGCCAACTGTAGGCTCCACCACTCCACCAACCTACACAACTAAGGAGAACGGTAAAAACATAGATTGGACACTACGTCTCATCTCTGGCAAAGAAGCGCCGACCCACCTTAACATGTCTTACAAGCAAAGCCAGCAGCAAAACCCGCCAATTCAACACCAAACCATCGCTGAGTCCTTAACATATAACCTGAATATGGTATTAAACAACAATGAAGTACCCTTTAAAAACCCCACAAAAAAGTGGTATTCATGGTGCTGGCGACCAGAAAACCACAAACTTGGTTCTGCACCAGTCACCACTTGGGAAACAGCTGGTTATAATGACACTTATACCGGAAGTATACTACATGTCTATATGCTTTCACATAGCTACTCAGACAACATAACTGGTACCCGCTCACCCGTCGGGTAGCTTGTCCTAACCGCGACGAAAACTGCGCTTGAACCGTGCCAACACACCACGACTACGGCCAACGTGAGCCAACGTGTCGTCCTTATAGCGACGCAACTGCCCGTTCAATTTGGTCTCGACGATGTCCACAGCCGCCAACACGTTCATTGTTGAGTCTTTTGCAGTGATGACCTTGTCTGGGACATTGATGATAACTTCAACCTCATATTTGTTGCCACCAGGGTTATCAATTTGCTTAATCTTCACATCTGCCGTAACGCTTTTACGAGCGTGACGTGGCAAAAACCGATCCAATGGGCCAATTTTTTTCTCAATATACCGTTTGGTCGTGTCATTCAGTTCGTACTTTACACCAGTGATTGTCAGATTGGTAATCATATCCCTCCTTCGTTATACCTACATTATACCATGCATTTTACTAAATCCGCTCACGTCCGCCCATATACGGTCGCAACACTTCTGGCACTGTCAAGCTGCCGTCCTCGTTCTGGAAGTTTTCCAAAATTACCACCAATGACCGCGCCAACGAAACTGCCGTACCGTTTAAGGTGTGGACCGACTCAATGCTACCGTCCACTCGCCGCACCCTAATGTTCAAGCCGCGCGCTTGATAGTCCGTACAATTTGAGCAACTCGTCAGCTCGCGGTAGGTCTGATCAACTGGCGACCAATATTCAATGTCATACTTTTTAGCAGCTGGCGCGCCCAAGTCGCCCGCCGCGATATTTACCACGTGGTACGAAATACCAATTTGCTGCCACAACGCTTCCTCGACGCTGAGGATCTTTTCATGAATCTCCTTAGACTGTTCCGGCAGACAGAACGCATACATTTCCAGTTTGTTAAATTGGTGTACTCGGAACAATCCGCGTGTGTGCTTGCCATACGTGCCCGCTTCCCTGCGGTAGCACGGGCTATACCCAGCGTAGAGCAGGGGTAAATCTTTCTCATCCAAAATTTCATCAGCGTGGTAGCCAGTCAGTGGCATTTCCGCCGTCCCAATCAGCGTCAAATCCTCGCCCTCAACCACATACTCATTACTACCTTCACCTTTTGGCGCAAAGCCGGCGCCTTCCGCTGTGCGCATATTCACCATGTGTGGCACCGTCATGAACGTAAAGCCCTGCTTCGTCACATAATCCAGCGCAAACTGTGTCACGGCATTTTCCAACAGCGCCAGGTCGCCCTTGAGATAGTAAAACTTCGCGCCAGCTACTTTTGCACCACGCTCAAAATCAACCCAACCGCGACTGACAGCATAGTCCAAATGATCCTTGGCACCCGTTTTACGCTCACCGTAGGCCTTTATCTCAACCGAGTCTTCCTCACCGCCAAGCGGCACATCATCAAAGGTGATGTTCGGCACGTTTTTCAGAATTGCAGCTACGTTTTCCTCGCTTGATTTTAAGTAGCTTTCACGTTCTGCCAACTCAATTTTCAGCTGTTTTCCTTGGTCGATCAGCCCCTGATCTGGACGGCCGCCTTTCATCTTGGCTGAAATTGTATTTCGCTGTTCACGCAGTGCCTCAACTTGTTTTTGTAAATCGCGGCGCTCGTCATCGAGCTGCAACAATGTCGCAATATCAACAGCATATCCCTTATCATGTGCTGATTTTTGCACCAAATCAGCATGTTCTCGAATAAATTTGATGTCTAACATGCCCTCATTATATACCAATTTTGGCTTAAACGTGAGAGATTATCCCAGCGCCCAGTAGCACTACCAATATCAGCCCCAACGCAAATCGATAGATGATAAATGAGCGAAAATTATTGTTCTGGATGAATTTCAAGAGCCACGCCACTGCCACGTACCCCACACCAAACGAAACCACCGTCGCAATGATGGTTGATGTCCAGCCAACGCCGCCGGAAATATGCTTGTATTTAGTCACGACTTCCAACAGCCCCGCTGCCACCAACGCTGGAATCCCCAGGAAAAAACTCAATTTCGTCACCGTCACTCGGTCAAAACCGCGCAGTAATCCCACCGATATTGTAGCGCCAGAGCGACTCACGCCGGGGATTAATGATAAACACTGACCCAAACCAATAACCAGCGTATCTCTCCACGTCGTATCCTTTTCAACGCGCTTGGCAATGGCATACTTATCAGCCAGCCACATCACGCCACTCCAGACGATCAACGCACCCGCCACAAACCACAGACTGCGCAGCACTGTTTCTATCTCATCCTTAAACACTAGTCCCACTACCGCAATCGGCACTGAACCGATGATGATCGCCCACCCATATTTGTAGTCAAATTTCCGTCGCGCCCGTTTCCACCACAAACCACGCCACCAGGCGATCAACACTCGCTGAATATCCTGCCAAAAATAAATAACCGCCGCCGCTATGGCCCCAATTTGAATAATCGCCGTAAAAGCAATCAGCCCCTCATTATCCAGGGGCATACCCATCAATTTCTCAGCAATGGTCAGGTGGCCTGTGCTAGAAATAGGTAAGAATTCGGTAATTCCTTCGATAATTCCTAGCACAATTGCCTGCCACCAACTCATATTCATAGAGTTTATTATATCAAACCGTTGATTCTCTACAAAAATGCGCCATTGGTCCGTGATGAACCTGGATATGGAATACTGTCACCAGAACCTTGATCTCCTGGCTTCAACTGCAAAGATCCGTGTACCGTAACCCTTGTAACGCCACCACAGTGGACACCCCAGAAGAATGATTCATTCAAACAAGATAACTGCGAATCATGTTCAATATTGATTCTAAGCGTGTCACCTTCTACAACAGCTTGTACTTTTGGCGCCTTACCATCTTTACGTGAGAAATATTTTACTTCAACTTTGGTTTCTTGAGATGATATGACTTGCCTATCAACCAGACCATTACTGGTTACATCAGCATATTTAACGCCTTCAAGATTCTTTGGTAGCTCCACGGTCATTGTTTTTGTCAAACGCTCTTCATCCCGCGCCAGCTCTCGCAAGGTTTGCGTGCCAAAGATCGCCGAGCTTGAGATACAGAATGCTCCGATGACCGTGCTAATCACCACCGCAATCAATGCCGTTCGCGTAAACTTCCACTTGATTGCGCTAGCCGTCAACACGCCAAACAGCGTCACTGCAGCAGCACCGCCAACAAGTGCAGAAATTAATAGACCTAAAGCCCACGGCTGTGCGGAAAAACCATCCATCCAGCTAATGACACTTACACCAGCAAATAACCCCACTGGTACAGCGACCAGCAGACCAAAGGTGATCATGATCAATACAAACGAAGTAATTACTTGTACAATTTTAATGAACGTATTTTTAACCTGCGTTTTTTTATTGTCAGTGAAAGAAAAATTTTTCAGACTGTCCAGCGTCACTTCCTCTCCCCGCATCTGTAATTTTTCAGCTGCCGTTTGCGCTTCTGGCATACTGATCCACAATACAATATAAATCAGTAGCGAGGTACCAAAGGTGATAAACGGTGAGAAAATAAACAACAAGCGTACCCACAAAGGATTAATTCCCCAGTAGGCAGCAATTCCAGCACACACGCCACCGAAAATTGCGTTATCCGGGTCGCGCATTAGTCGCTTAGTTGGCTTACTTGCACTGGCCTCAGCTGCGTCGTCACTCATCTCTGGCGCTTCACCATCAGCAAAGTCTTGCGGCTCACCCATTTGTTTTTGCACCGCCAAAACATCATCGTGGCTAATGACCCCGTCCTTCGACACGCCGCGCTCCGCCAAAAGCTCCACCATTCGCGCCTCAATTTCCCGCATCGCTTCTGGTTCAGCGTGCATGTTTTTCTGGATTGAATCAAGATACTGTTCCAATGATTTTTTAGCATCAACCTCCACACTAAACGGCGTCTTTGCCAAATGGATTCTGGTTATTTCTTTCATCACTTTGCTCCTTTCTCAAGATTTTTTAGCGAAGTGTTCAACATTTTTATACGATTTTTTAATTCATCTACCAGCTCTGCGCCAGTATCAGTGAGTGAATAATATTTGCGTGGTGGTCCCTGCTCACTTTCCTGCCATTCGTGTTTGAGATAGCCATATTTTTGTAAACGGCTCAGCAGCGGATAAATCGTGCCTTCCACTACCATCAAGTCCGAATCACTCAATTGCTTGACGATATCGCCAGTGTACTGTGGTTGCTTAGCACACACTAGCAGTACGCAGTACACCAGAAAACCTTTGCGGAGCTGAATCGCCAGGCTTTCCGCGTAAGCACTAACGTCCATGTTTTTTCTCCTCTGGCACGGTCGACTTTTCAACCCGACCGTCTTTGATGATAATTTGATGATCACATTTTTTCGCCAAATCAGCGTCGTGCGTCACTATGATCAATGTTACACCTTTTTGCTTATTATAATCAAACAGCAATTCTTCCACTTTCGCACCTGTTTCACTGTCCAAGTTACCCGTCGGTTCGTCGGCAAAGATAATTTGCGGATCACCGACAATCGCCCGAGCGATCGCCAGGCGCTGCTTCTGCCCACCCGACAGATCTTTAGCACGGTTCTTGCGCTTGTCATACAAATCCACCGCCTTAAGCGCCGCGTTGATTTTGTGCGCTCGCTTTTTCCGTGGCAGCCGCGCAATTTCCAGCGGCAAACTGACATTATCAATCACACTCTCATTGCCCTGGACAAAGAAACTCTGGAAGATAAAGCCGATTTTCTTAGCACGAAACTCATCGACATACTTTGGCTTCAGCTGCAAAATATCTTGCCCGTCGATGATCACCTGGCCGTGTTGTGGCCGGTCCAGCCCGGAAATCGCGTGCATCAGCGTCGATTTTCCAGAACCAGATTTACCTAAGATTGCTACGCTTGCTCCTGTCGGAATTGTTAAGCTGACATTTTTCAGCGCCGTAAATTGGTTCTTCTTTTTGCCATAAACTTTTGTCACATTTTTTAGTTCAATCATGACCTTTCTCCTATTCCGTCCTTAATGCCTCAATTGGGTCTAATTTTGTTGCCTTGCGGCTCGGCAGCCAGCCAGAAATTACCGCCATCACCACTAGTCCAAATACCAGTAACCCAATCTGCAGCGGATTGATAACCAGTAGATTCGTCCCTGCGCTCAGGCCCAAAGCATTAGTAATCACCGGGTTCAGCAGCGTCACCAAACTCGCCAGCCCGACGCCAATCAAACCTCCCAGCAGTCCAACCCACGCCGCTTCATAACGGAATAATTTACCAATATCCCGACCACGCATTCCCAATGCTTTCATCAAACCGATTTGGCTGGTACGCTCCAGCACCGAAATATACATAGTGTTAATAATCCCAAACACGCTTGCCAGCAGTGCCAATCCACCAAATGCCGCCAGTGCCGCTTGAGCTACATTAACCATTGTCAGTAGTGCTTTTCTAATATCCTGAATTGAGTATGCACTATAATCTTTACCGATCACGTCTTTAGCAGTATCAACGTTCTTCTCATCATCCACCAAAGCAATCGCCGTTGAATACTGGTTTGGCTGGCTCTTGTCATGACTGAATTCATAGATAGCCTTAGCATCAGCCGTCGAGATTCTCAGCATTGGCTCATAAAACAAAATGGTGTCTGATTTTTTGTCGACTGCCGCAATCTTGAACGACACTTCTTTGGCGACATTACCACCCTGCGCTGCACTACGCACACCCAAGGTTATTGTTTGGCCAATCGCCGACTGCGCATCTTTGAAACCCAACTGCTTCACATAATCATTCGGGATGATAATCTCACCTTGCTTTGGCATAAAATCTTCCAAAGTTCCCGCCGCCAATTCTGCCCGAGTCCTGTCCATCTTAACAGCCACCGTCAATGCAAATTTTTTATCATTAGCTGAGCTTTTAGCATACGCCACGCCATCAGTTGAATATGCTGGCGTTACCATTTTTACGTGCGGTGTTTGTCGGATCTTCTCCAGGTCCTTGTCATTGAGCGAATATTTGCTGCGTGCAGCCAATGCTTTATTCTTGTCAGCCTCTTCTGCCGAACTACCATATTCTGGCAATTCCTCTTTCTTTTCCGACTCCACCTTTTTACCGACCATAATTACTTTTTTATCACCAGCCGCATCAACGATACTGTTAGTATACAGCCGACCACCCTCACCAGCCATCAGGGCCAAGCCAATCGTAAACGCCCCGACGGAAATCGCCAATGCCGTCAAAATCGTCCGACCCTTTGACTGACGAAGGTTTCGCCTCGCCCGATTGATGATATCGATTCTTCTCATACTATACTCCTTATAGTTTTGTTATGTATAGTACTATGTTATACAAGGTACTATAAAAAGTCAAGTACTTTTGGCTAATTCTCTACCTAAATAGCTGTCTACCCCTTAGATTTTTTCGATTTTTTATGTGATTTTTTATTTTGCTTTTTAGTGTCAGCCTCAGCAGTAGCATGTTTTTTAGATTCCTTGTTCACCAATTTCGCCATGTGCAGTGCCGCATCATAGAACGCCAGATCACCCCATACCCTTGTCTCCCCTTTACTATCATTGTCAACCACCGCAGAAATAACTACCTGGTGCTGCTGCATTTCAAGTGTATCCCACGCTTCCTCTTGATCTGTAAAATCAATCTCTTTCAACCCATCTACAACATCAAACGTCCCGTCATATCGTCGACAGTCCGCCACGATACCTTGGCGTAAGCCTCCTTCATCAGCCTGTACCCACACATTCATCAATATAACAGTGCCCTTGGCCGGCAGTTTATCCATATCCAGCAGCTTCACTGGCTGTCGACCATCCACGGCCAGTCTGCCCATACCGTCTGCCTGTGTTTTATCAATATATATCACTTCCGGCAATTCTGTGTATGGATCAATGTCAGGAATATACGGCACCTCAACCGGCAATGTCTCAACCGTTATTTGCCGCAAGCGCTCAGGAACGCCACCGGTCTCATGTTTCTTATTAGGCATACTCACCTTCCTGCCCACCGTTACATTGTCAACTAAGCTCAGTATAGCACAACAGAGAAATAATCTCTCGTCTCATTCCTCGTCGTATTCGTCCTCAATTTCCTGGTCCAAAATCTCCTCAATCACGTCCTCCAGCGTGATAATACCCAGTTCATTTTCATCATCCATCACCACAAATAAGTGATTGCGGGTTTGGATAAATCGACTCAGCACCGTGTCCAGCCGCGACCGTGCATCGATGTCGTGAATCTTGTCTCGGTACAATTGACTAATCGGCAGCGGCAGATCACGCCCCACCACATCTTTGACATACAAAACCCCTACCAACCGTTCATCGTCACGCACCGGGATCCGCGAATGCCCAGCGTGCTTGATCTGTGCCAGTAGTGTCGCGTCCAGCTCATCATCCAAATTCACCGTAAACACCTCACTCATCGGCGTTACCAAATCACCAGCTGTCTTTTTACTAAATTGCAGTGCCCCTGCCGCGATCCGACTTTCGTCATAATCAACTGGGCTGTCCGACCGCTCGGCATGCTCGTGAATAATCTGTTCCAATTCTTGGTGTGAGTACAGCTGTGGTGCTTCCTTGCCCACCCAACGGTTCAGTAGCTTCGACATTGGATGAGCCAGTGGCCAAAATAATACATAAATCACATCCAGCAGCCAGAAGAAATAGCGCGTGATCTGATAGCCGCGCTGCGTAAAAATCGCCTGCGGTAAAATCTCGCCAAACATCGTGATCAGTAATGTGGCAATCAGCCCACCAACCACGCCATTCGTCATATTGCCCAGCAAAATCGACATCGCCGTATTCACGCCGACGTTGCCCAGCAAAATACAGAAAATCAGATAGTAGCCATCTTTGCGGTAGCGATACACCCGTGCAGCGATCACATCACCCTGCCGAGCCTTGCGCTTCAAATCATCCGGCCGCGCCATCATCAGCCCAATGTTCAAGCCGGAGAACGAGCCCGACAGTACCAGCAAAACCGCCGCCAATGCTAACAATAAAACGTCAGGCATAGTGATTACCAGCCGCCACCTCCGCTGCCACCTCCGCCGCCGCCAGCGAAGCCTCCACCAGTTGAGCCACCAGAGGTAGATGAGTAATCACTGGCACTACTGGCCACGCTCGACAGGCTATTCATCCCAGCCGCAAATGCCGCCGCATTGAACGCGCCCTGACCACTGTACCAATCTGGCTGCTCACCAACCTGCTCATAGTACCGACCCAGCTGCTTACTCCACTCTTTTTCCTGTCCAAACAACACCGCATACGGCAATACCCGCTCATACAATTTCACCAATTGCTTCTCGTCAGACGCATCAACCTTGACTTTTTCCGCACCCTCAGGACTCTGTAGCATCTGTAAACGCTCAGCTTCAGCCACGCCAATGTACATCTTTAATCCTGCCAAATATCGCCTGAGTGCCAAGCCCTCGTCAGTCAGCGACCAGCCAAACGACAAAGCAAACACTATTCCCGCCACGATCAGTAACATCGGCGACAGCAACAATACACTGATAACAAAAACCCACAGCGCCCACTTCTGCACGATCCGCTTATTCGCGAGTGTTTGTTCACACAAGGCATAGTTACCACGAGCTAAATTCTTCAAATTTGTATCATCATCTCGTGTCCGCGCCGCATATGACAAATTGTTCTGTAGCTTTTTCAGATTTAGCCGCTGGCCTGGCTTTGGCATTGACGAGCCAAACATGTCCCGAATAACTTCAGACTCTTCCGACCTCAGCTCTTTCAAATCTTTCACAATTTCAATTTCGTACTGCGCCGACCGCAAAAACGACGCCTTTTTCACTTCGTACAGCTTGATATAGTGCCGCACTGCCAAATCCAACAACTGCGCCACCTTGGCTGACCCTTTGACCGCCAGAGCCTCGTAATTTTTCAAAATATACGCTGAGGTCATCACACTCGCCTGTTTTGGTGGCAAATACTCTGGCGGAATTGGTTTGAGTTCACGGTACCTACCAAATAACCGCCGGTAACGCCAGACCAACAACAGCATCACTATAACTGCCAAACTACTTGCTATCGTCTGCACCGTTGCCCAAAT
Source organism: Candidatus Saccharimonadota bacterium (assembly GCA_905372835.1). GTDB lineage: Bacteria > Patescibacteriota > Saccharimonadia > Saccharimonadales > Saccharimonadaceae > Nanosynbacter. Next base: position 82,886 of record CAJPQK010000002.1, read on the forward strand.
TTTTATCAACTTTTCACTCAACGTCTCTTGATACCCAGTAAACGTACTGCTATTAAAGCCGACTGCCATCGTTATGCCTTCACGGCGATTCAGGCGGCTCACATTTGTAACAATTTCACCCTTATCACCGCTGATATTACACCGCTTAGTTGAACCATGCGCACCAACATAACAAAACGCCTCACCCGCCCGCGCTGCTTGAAGCGACTCATCAAGTTTCACAGACACGCGTACATTTTGCATCGGCACTCGCCACTCATTGCCGATGACGTCCCAGTAAAACTCATCACGCCCCGTATTGTCATAATGCCTGGTCACATCACGCTGGGTGAACTTGATGACGTAGGTTTTTTCACCCTGAACGTAAACGTCTTTCTTGCCAATTCGTAACTCATCGCCGTTCCACGTATGCTCCAGCGACACACCCTGTCCATCAGTCACCGATTGCAACGAAAAATTCGTCGGATGATTATCATATTTCTTCACAAATATCGGTGCAATGCCACGGTTTTGGTTAGGCGGAAAATGAGCAGTAATTCGCCACGTTGCCGCCAATGTCGAACGGTTTTCACTGTCGCGACCCAGCGAGTACTCTGCGTCAAATTTAGTGATGGTAAAATTGTCCGTCTGCGACGCAAATGCCGCTTGGCCAGATCCAACTAACAAAGATCCAACGATTAGTATCCCCAATATAAATCGCTTCATACTCTAATTATAACAAACTAGAATCACGCTACAATTACAACTTCACCTGCGGATATATCGCTCGCGTCGTCTCATCAATCTCATGACGCAGCTGCGGGAACGGTACACCTTCGCGCGCCGTCACACCTTCAAAAATCCAGAATACCCGCTCAGAATATCCCCAGCCACAAGCTGGCGGCATACCGTACTCCAGCATCTCCACAAAGTCGATATCCAGCATCATCGCCTCGTCATCGCCCGCATCACGCATCTGTTGCTGCTCAACAAAGCGATTCAGCTGATCAATCGGGTCATTCAGCTCGGAAAAACCATTCCCCAGCTCCGACCCAGCAATCACTGGTTGGAAACGCTCCACCGTCTGCGGATTGTCAGGGTTAGTCTTAGACAGCGGACTAATGAACTTTGGCGTATTCACCAACCACACCGGCCCCGCCACATCTTTACGAATATTCTTCCACAATTTATCAATACCACGCGGGATGGAATCGGTCTTTTCCACTTCCAAGCCATGCTCTTTCAACTTGGCAGCCACCTCGTCAATTGTCGTATTGTATACATCAATGCCATAGTGCTTGTTGATCACCTCAGCATAATCCCAAACTTCCCATTCGCCACTCATATCCACCGTGAACCGGCCCAGTTGGAACTGCAGTGTACCAAACGTTTCCTGCAATACATATTTATACATATCCTCCATGAAACGCATGCCAGCTCGCCAATCCCAGTACGCAGCGTACCACTCCATGGCGATGTGCTCTGGCAAATGCTCATCGGAATAATTCTCATTGCGAAAACGCGGCCCGAGGTCATAGACCTTCTCGAACCCAGCGCCAACCAATCGCTTCAGCGGCAATTCATGAGAAATGCGCAAGTAAAACTGCTGGTCGTCCAGCGCATCCATGTGCGTCACAAATGGGTTAGCATCAGCACCACCGGTGGTATGCTCCAATACCGGCACATTCACCTCAGTAAAGCCGTGCTGGTTAAGATAGTCACGCGTCGCCTGCCAAAACTTGCTGCGACGAACAAACCGCTGGCGCACTTCTGGATTAACATTCATATCGACATAGCGGCGGCGGAAGCGTTCTTCTTTGTTCTCCAATTTCTCCGGCATTGGCCTGAGTGACTTAGTTAATAACCGTAGCTCACGCACGCCAACCGACTTCTCGCCAGTCTGCGTTGTCGTCATCACTCCGCGCGCCTCAACAAAATCACCCGTATCCAGAAGCTTCAGCTGCTTCATACCCAACATACCGCGGCCAGCGTCCAATTCAGCTACATCATCACGCTGCAAATATAGCTGCACCTCACCGCTCCCGTCGCGCAGTTTGATGAACGCCAGCTTACCAAAACTGCGGATTGAAGTGATGCGACCTACAACAACCACTTCCTGACCCGCCAGCTCATCATACCGCGCCAAAACCTCAGCACACATATGCGTTCGTGCCGACTTTGCTGGATATGGATCAACACCCAATTCACGCAGGGTTTCTAATTTTCGTAACCGTTCGCTTCGATAATCTTGTAATGTAGCCATAATTATCTACATTATAACAGAGAGGATATCGTATAGACAATTTCGCCCTTAGGCGTAGAAATCGTCACCTCATCGCCGACTTTCTTACCCATCAGTGCCTGACCAATTGGCGACTCATCAGATATCTTGCCCTCCATTGGGTCTGCCTCAACAGGACCTACCACCGTGTAGGTAACCGTTTTGTCGCTATTCTTCAGCTCAACCGCACTACCCAGACCAACAACGGTTGCGTCAGCGCTCTTAATGATTGAAGCATGCTGTAAAATATCTTCAATTTCAATAACACGAGTTTCCAATAGTCCCTGTTCTTCACGAGCAGCGTCATATTCAGCATTTTCACTGAGATCACCAAAACTTCGTGCTTCTGCGATTTTTTCTGCAATCTCTCCTCGGCGGCTCTTAAGTTCTGCCAGCTCTTTCTCTAGCTCTTTCCGACCCGAATCAGTGATCTGATATTTCTTATTCATATACTCTCCTTCTACTATATATAGTGGTGCAAAATCAAAAACACGCTATATCTAGCGTATTGATATAATCATCGTGTAAGTACTATGATTGTATCAATACTACCAGACACTGTCAACTAATCAATGAAAAATGCTACTAATTCGTCATAGCTTTTAGTGACAGTCTCGCCACTCTGACGGCTAGTTAGCTCAAACTCACCGCTGTCAACTCCTCGGTCACTGATGGTCACGCGCCACGGCATACCCATCAGTTCAGCGTCAGCAAACTTCACACCTGGACGTTCAGCCCTGTCGTCATACAACACCTCTACACCAGCCTTCATCAACGTGCCATACAGCTGATTTGCCAACTCACCACCGCGTTCACCGATTGCTACTAGTTGCAGCTTAAACGGCGCGATGTTTTCAGTCCACACCAAACCTTTTTCGTCAGCAAACTTCTCGACGATCACGCCCATCACACGCGTGATACCAATGCCATAGCTACCCATATAGGCATAGTGCTGTTGGCCATCTTCACCAGTGAAAACCAGTTTCATCTCCTCTGATTTTTGTGTACCAAAGTTGAAAATATTGCCAACTTCAGCTGTTTTGACCTTCTCCAGCTCGCTACGGTCAACGCCCAACTCTACAATTGCATCGTCAATCACTTCCTCATTTACTGCAATGTTCTTCCCGCGGTGCAAGTAGACATAGTCCTCGCCCGCCTCACAAATCGTCTGAAATTCGTGGCTAAACTTGGTAAATGCCCCACCGCTAGCAAACGTCACGTAAGTGTCCTGGCCAATCCCCAACCGATCATAGCAGCGCTTGTACGCCGCAATAACCGCCTCATAATACACATCCAGCTCTTCTCGGGTGGCGTGTACAGAGTACATGTCCTTCATGATAAATTCACGTCCGCGCATGATACCACTCTTAGCTCTGAGCTCATTTCTCAATTTGTTCTGAAATTGATACACGCTAATTGGCAAATCTTTGTAGCTCTTGAGGTAATTACGCAGTAATTCGATGATCGGCTCTTCGTGCGTCCAGCCAAAACCCACCTCAGTCCCGTCTTGCAAATGAGACTTAAACCAAACATCAACCAATTCATCACTCCACCGCCCTGTCTCTGTCCACAGCTCTTTGCGCTGCAGGCTGCTCATGATGAGCTCTTGGCTGTCGATCGCGTTCATTTCTTCTCGCACAATGCGCTTAATATTCTCCAATACACGCAGTCCTAATGGCGTGTACGAATACACACCAGCCATCGTTTTGTGAACATAACCAGCCTGGATCAACAACTGCGCATTCTTCGCCATCTCGTCACTTGGCGCAGTTTTGCTGGTTTTAGTAAATAATTGGCTCATTCTCATACGTCAAACTCCTTTACGTAAATAATATTCCAACAGCACTGTGAATAGCAATTGGATTGATAAACAATAGATAAAACGCCAAGCTGTTTTTGATGGCGTGCAGCACTACACTAGCCCAAACAGCACCCGTGTACTCACGCAACAAACACGAGAAGATGCTGAGCACAAAGGTGTCTAGTACAACATTCCACTGCAAATTTTCACTGCCAATTGCCAAATGCGCTAAACCGAACGTGAGACTGGTGATGATAACCGAAACTTTCACTGAATTTGTCTTGCGCAGCTTCGTGTATAGATAACCGCGAAATAGCAGCTCCTCTGCCAAAGGCGCCAACACCACCAGCGTGAAAAAGATCATGGCGTACTGAGCCTGCGAATACAATGTCGTCGTATCAAAAGGCAGCTGTTGTGCTTGCTTAAAATCTACGTCCAAAAACGTTACTGCCAATGCTGCCACCATGATGGAACAAATAAAATACGCAACAAAGGCTGGCACAGGTATAACCAGGTCCAGCCATGCTGGTTTGCCGGTGACACCAAGATCTTTGATGTTCGACTTGCGGCCAAACAACCAGTACGGCACCATAGTGACCATAACTACTGTAACTATCCACACGACCACCGAAATGCCAGTTGTTAGCAAGACCGACGGGACACTCTTGAGCGGCACACCTGCCTGCACCAACAGCCACACTATCAACGAAACCAGTAGGCCTGACACCATGAACGATGCGTACGTCCAAACAGGCAATATCAAGCACCACAACCAGTTCTTGTTCGGCTGTACTAATTTTTTACTCTTATGCTTATGTGAATAATTTTGCAATGTCATTCCACGTTACCACTATTGTTAATGCCATTAAAATCAAAAAGCCAGTCGCCTGAATCGTCTCCTCGCGATCTTTCGTCAGTGGCTTTTTCAGCAGTCGAAAGATCGTCATGGTAAACCAACGCCCACCATCAAGTGCTGGGATTGGCAAAATATTCATCACCGCCAGTGTCAAGGAGATGATTGCCGCCAGAAGTAATACTTGTGTCAAGCCGGAATTAACAACCGACGGGAACAATACACCCAAGATACCAACCGGACCTGCCACATTGTTGCCCACCTTTACCAAATCAGCCTTGGCTGCCTGCTTCTGCTCTGGTGAACCAACAAACTGCCCGAAGAAGCCGCCAATCCCCTGTGCTATCATGGAGCCAACTCCCTTCAGCGTCTCGTGAGTTAACTGTACGGTTGTCGCCATACCAACCAATGGCGCTGACCACGTGGCGTGGATGGTCTCTGACTGATGCGGCACAACGCCCAAATAGCCACCATTTTTTGCCTGATCACGACTCAATAACGTTGTTCGAAAATGTAGCGGCTGCTTGTTTCGTTTAACCTCAATATTTACCGTTTGCCCAGAAGACTGCTGTGTTACCTCAGACAACTGCGCTGAAGTATCGATCGGTTTTTCATTAATCGCTATAATTTCATCATCAGCCCGTAGACCAACTTGTGCAGCTGGCGAGCCCTCAGTGAGGCGAACGATCTTGACTGGCGTCTTGACTGACGTATTATCAAACGGCAGCATCACTTGATGCGGCAATATCTTAGGCAACCCAAATATAGCCAGTACCGCAAACAACACCACGGCCGCTAGCCAGTTGACCAATACACCTGCTAACAATATTTTTGTTTTTACCCAATACCCCGCAGCTCCATACGCACCTTTGCCACGAGCTGAATCGTATTCACCTTTGAGTTTCACAAAGCCACCCAATGGCAACCAGTTCAAGCTAAACACAACATTCTTGCCCAAAAAACTTTGTTTCGGCTGCCATTTTTTTGCTCGTGGCGGAAAGCCAATACCATACTCCTCCACTTCAACGCCATTGCGCTTTGCCACGACAGCATGGCCAAGCTCGTGAATAGCCACCAAAAAGACCAAAACCAACAGCCCAATTACAACACCCAAAACAACCATATCTTACCCCCCAAACCTTCGATTTCTCTTAGCGTATTCGTCTAATATCTTTTCAACATCTTCAGCTCGCATATCCGGCCAATGCTTTTCCAAAAACAAAAACTCACTCAAGGCTGATCGCCACAACATAAAGTTACTAAGACGCTGCTCGCCACTAGTTCGAACGATCAAATCACAGGGCGGTATCTCTGGTGAGTATAAATTTTGTTCAATCAACTCAGCTGTCACCTCGTCCTCTGTGACCCCTGAAGCTATGATCCGTTTGACGGCAGTAACAATCTCCTGCTGACCACCATAGTTAAAGCACAAAGCCAATGTACCTTTGGTGTAGTGTGCAGTGGCTGACTCAATCTCTTCTATTGCCTGGATGACTTTCTCTGGCAGCTGGTCGCGTGAACCAAGCACCACGACACGAACTTGACGGTCATGGAGATATTTCGCATCGGTTTTAACACATTTGACCAATAGCTTCATCAGTTTATCGACTTCCGTTTGCGAACGACGCCAATTTTCGGAACTAAACGCATATACCGAAACATATTTTACACCAGCATCAATATTGGCCGTCAGAACTTCTTTCATGGCAGTGTAACCCGCCAGATGTCCTTCATATGCTGGCAGTCCATGTCGTTCAGCCCATCGACGATTACCGTCCATGATATATCCAATATGCTGGGGTACGCTACTCTCACTCACTATTTTATTCGCTCCATACTATATTGTACCACTTGCTGTAGTAGATTAGCGAAATCACTCGCCCACAAACTTGACGCCCGCGCAGCTTCGCACGCTTCACGCCCCGCCCTCTCCATCAAAACCTGAGCCACGTCTACGGCGCCGGTCTGCACCATAACATCTTTCACAACCTTCAGGTCGTCTTCCGTCGCTTGTTCATTACCAATGATTTCTAGCAGCGTTTTCTTCTGAGCTTCAGTACACCGCCCCAAAGTCTCTTGTGCTAAAAATGTATTCTTTCCTTCATGAATATCGTCAAGGTTGCTTTTTCCTGATTCCTCCGGACTACCAAAAATACCCAACCAATCATCACGAAGCTGAAAAGCCAAGCCCGCCGGCAGCCCAAACGCCTCAACTTGTTGTTGAGCGGTCTCATCAGTGTCGCCCGCCAAGGCCAGTGCACATAACAGCGGATTTACAAACGTATAAATACTACTCTTCTTATAATATTTCTTGATGATCTGTTCAGACGTCGTTGGACGAGTGATTGTACCCGCCACGTCAGCCATCTGGCCAAACCCCGTAATGCCGATATTACGGTGCATTATTTGCTGAACAATTTTTGTATTCACATCCATGCGAGACAGAGACCAACTGGCAATGTGTTGCACCAATAGCCCAACATTGATAGCCATCATATCTGATTCAAATCCATCAGCTCCGACTTGCGAAAACTGCTTTTGGTACTGTTCATGAACTGTTGGCAGCCCGCGGCGCGTCGCAGACCGATCCATAACATCGTCCAGTATAAGCAGATAATCATGCATTAGCTCAATCGCCGCCGCCAATGACAGTCCAGCTTCGGCATATGTTTCCCCCGTCTTTGCGTCATACAAACACGCTGCCAAAGCACCCCTCAACCGCTTCCCTGGTCTCAGAGTATATTCACGTATTGTTGACAGTGCCCAGGTCGCCTGCTCGTCATCAACTTCAAGCTGAACCTCCTCAGCAAAATCACATAGCACTTTCTCGATGTGCTGGTCTATATACGGCGCATAGTTTTTCAAATCTTCAAGAGTCATTTCGGCACATACCTCCAATAGCTGGTCAGTAGCCAATCAGACTAAATAGTCAGCACATCCTTTTCTTTAGCCTTAAAGAGTTCTTCGATTTGCTTTTGGGTGTCACTCATCAGTGAATCAACTTCTTTTTCAACTCGTTTAAAGTCATCTTCGCCGAGTTCCTTAGCATCTTTCATGCGCTTAGCATCCTTCAACGCGTCCTGACGAATAGTTCGCATGGCGATTCGTGCCTCTTCTGATTTCTCACTCACCTGCTTCACCAACTGCTTGCGGCGCTCTTCAGTGAGAGCTGGAACTGGCACGCGAACCACCCGACCATCATCTGACGGGTTAAAGCCCAAGCTTTGATTATCACGGATGGCAGCAGCGATAGCCGTAATATTACTTGGATCAAATGGCGTTACCAGCAGCATCTGAGCTTCTGGAGCAGTCACATTAGCCACTTGATTGAGCGGCATCCTGGCGCCATAGACCTCGACCATCACACCGTCAAGCATCCCGGCATGCGCACGACCAGTGCGCACTTTTTTCAGCTCATCCTGAAAGTGATCCAAAGCTTGTGCCATTTTATCTTCATATGGTTTAGTGTCAAACATATCTGCCTCCAATTATTTCCTATCTATTATAACAATTTTACTCAGACGACGCTACCCGGCCCATGATACAATATGAATAATGATTTCAAGGTTAAAATTGTATAATTTCCGCTCGTATGAGTTGTTCGAGACGCAACTGGGAGATACCGGGACGGTTATCGTTGGGCCAAACGGCACCGGCAAAACCAACCTATTAGAAGCGATATACATAGCGCTGCGTGGCACAAGTTTTCGTGGATCACTGCTTGACTGCATGCGCCACCAAACAGCACATACTATCGTTCACCTGGAAACCAACAACCAACCGCGCCGCATCCAACTACTGCGTTCAGCTGATAACGCAGTCACAAAAGAATTCACCATTGCTGACAGTACTTCCAAAACACTACCTCGAAAACATCGCCTACCTGTCGTATTGTTTGAGCCAAACGATCTGCGGCTGATCTCGTCTTCTCCGCAGCGACGTCGTGATTTTCTGGATGGGTTATTATCACGGCTGGACGCAACCTATGACGCCCAGCTACGTATTTTTAACCGAACACTCCTACAGCGCAATGAACTGCTCAAACATCATCCTGAGAACGCTGCCGAGTGGCGAGACCACTTATTTGCATGGGATATAAAATTTGTTCAGTCAGCAAATGCCCTGGCAGCTGCCCGTGCACATTTTTTATATACCTACGAAAAACGCCTTGAATTACTCTATGCTTCCCTGGCAGGAAAACAGACACCATTCACTGTTAAATACTTGCCATCAGTCAGTCTTGACAATTACGAGCAGTCTCTACTGGACAGACTACAGCGTTCTCGTGAATATGAATTAGCGACAGGCTACACCTCCGCCGGACCACAACGAGAAGATTTTTTGATATCCCTACACTCTCGGCCAGCCGTTAAAGTTGCTTCTCGCGGCGAAATGCGCACCATCATGCTGGCTTTTAAACTCCTGGAGCTAGAACTGCAAACTGAACGCACGAAGTATCGTCCGCTCATTTTGATGGATGATGTGTTTTCTGAACTGGATGCAACTCGCGAAAAGCTACTCCAAGAGACCATCCAGCACCATCAATTTGTCGTCACGACGACTGATGCCCGCCACCAAAAAGACGGCTGCTTGATTATCTCCACACAATAAAATCGCCCTCATCAAGAAGGCGATTTTATTACTACCATATACTACTGTTGTTGAATTGCCTCGGAATTCTCAACTAACTCACCTAGTACGATTGTCACATTATCTTCAATAATTTCGTCGTACTCTGGTACTCGCTCACGAATCCAAGCCTCAACTTGCTCAGCTGGCACATCATCACCTTGTAGCGCCACCAACTCTGCCAACTGCGCATCGTCCAACGAATCGACAATTTCCTCACTAATTCGCTCGTTCACAGTATCTTCCACATGCTGAATCAACGCCTGCGCCTGATCATCAGGTAGGTTAATTCCTACCGAGCTCAGCTGCGCTTTAGTTATCATTGTTGCTTGGATATTTACTTGTGTGTGTTGGTTATCATTCATAGTTACCATCATACCTTTTTTATCTTTTCTAATCAATTTTGCTCATCACGGTTAGTTTGCTGGAATCAGCCGACCTGCGGCAGTCTTAGCTAATCTTCCAGAAGCCTTTGCCACCTTTATACCAAACTGTTTAATCTTATCAGGGTCGGTATTTACCAGCCGTGCAATCCTATCTTTTGCCGATACCCAAGCGTCGCCCAATGCTTCCCTACGGTCAGCCATACGAGCAGCCCTGCGTGCTTCAGCTCGACCACGTCGCTCCTCAATACGCTCTTGAGCACTCTCAACATTACGCTGTGCAGTTTCAGACCTCTTGTCCAGCTGATCGATTACTGTTTTCAACTGAGCAACTTCACCTGCTGCACGCTTCAACCTAGCATTCGCTGCAATGCTCAACCCCTCTTGTTCTTCGGCATCAATTTGTAGTCTCTCATTCTCAGGATTAGCATCTGCTTTCAACCGAGCAGCTTCCGCCGCTTGTGCCGCCAACTCAGCTTCTTGGCGCAGTCTTACCTCTTCCTTCTCAGCAGTGTCTAATTCCCTGTTTGTCATCATAGACTCCAAGGCTGCTCCATTATCTGCTTGTTGCTCTTGCTTAATGAACATCTTGTCATCACCATCGCTCAGTTTGTCAGTCATATTTTCTTTGCTTTGGTCTTCTCGTCGCTGCTGGCGCGCCTCCCGGCGACTTTCACGATCCGCCTGACGATTATCTAGCTCAGCTACTCGTTGATCACGCATTTCCTGCCGAGCTTCTCGTCGCTTCTGACGCCTTTCAATTCTAGCAGCCTTGCGCTCACGCGCTACTTTTACATTTTGTAAAATAACATCATTACCCTTCTCAAACAGCTCTGCAGCTTTTCCTCGTGCAGCACCCCAAGCATTACTGATTGCTTCTTTAGTCTCAATACCCTTACGGTTAAACACTTCTTTGGCCTCAACTCCCTTCTGGAGAAGAGCTTCTTTCGCATCACTACTCTTCTGGCCGACAACCTCTCTCGCTTCAGTGCTCTTTTGTGCAATAGTCTCTCGTACCATCTCAGCACCACTGGCAATTTGACCCGGCAATTCAGCACCTCGACTAACACCAATGTAAATACGGTCTTTGAGGCCCTTCATCATTTTACCCAAGCCCTCTTTAGCCTTAGTTTTCAGGGCATTAATTTTCTCTTGACCGTCAGCGATACGCTCATCACGTGTCATCATGCCATTTTCAGTGTCACCTTTTACTGCACTTTCGGGAACAACTAGCCCACTCGCTAGATTAGCCCACCCATCAGGAGTAGTGTCCTTAATGTCCGGGAATGCCGGGGCTGCATTCATGTTTTTGTTCATAGTTTTTCTAATTTTCCTTTTTTGTTTCAATTAGTTCAATCTGTTGTCATACTAGCATAGATTTGCCATTTTGTCAATACACTTATGCAAAATGCAACTCCAACAAAAATCGGCCACAAACCTGTAGCCGATTTTTATGATAGCAACAAACGCTATTCGCTGACACCAAGTTCAATTCGCTTAAATTGGCGAACTACAATGTTCTCACCCAATTTAGCAATTGCTTCCTTAACGTGCTGCTCAACAGTCTTAGAATCGTCCAAAATGTACGCTTGGCTCATCAACACTTGCTCAGCAAAGTGCTTGTTCAGCTGACCAGCTACAATCTTCTCGCGCATCTCTTCAGACTTGCTTGCTAGTGCCTCGCTCGCCATCAACTCAGCCTTCACCCGCTCCATCTCTTCAGCTGGAATATCCTCTGTAGAAGCATACTTCGGGTTCATAGCTGCAATCTGCATAGCGATTTCGTGCGCCAATGTCTTAAAATCATCCAAACGTGCCACAAAGTCAGTCTCACAGTTAACCTCGACAATCACGCCAATTCGACCAGAGTGAACATAGCTCTCAATCAAACCCTCACGCGCTTCGCGGTCGCCCTTTTTCTCAGCTTTGGTCAAACCTTTTTTGCGCATCTCTTCCAGTGCCTTATCAAAGTCGCCGTCAGCTTCAACCAACGCTTTTTTGGCATCAGTCAAACCTACACCTGTCAATTCGCGCAGTTTTTTAATGTCGTCAACAGAAACGCCCATCCTATTTCTCCTCTTTTTTCACTGGTTTTTCTTCAGTTTTTACACTACCCGCACCTTCAGCAACAGCTTCGGTGAAATAATCCAACAACAATTGAATACCCTTGATGGCGTCATCGTTACCTGGGATAACGTAGTCAATACCAGTTGGGTTGACATTCGTATCAACGATAGCAAATACTGGCACACCCAACGTCTGAGCTTCACGAACTGCATTTGCATCAGTCAATGCATCAACCACGACCACTGCGCCTGGCTTACCCATCAAGTCTTTGATGCCACCGTACTTAATGTTCAAGCTATCAATTTCCTCTTGGAAACGCTGCACTTCCAGTTTGTTGTAGCGCTTTTCCAAATCACCTGACGCCATGCGCTTTTCCAGGTTCTTCAGCTTCTTGATCTGCTGAGTAATCGTTGAACCGTTGGTCAACATACCACCAATCCAGCGCTCAACCACATATGGCTGATTGATTTTTTCAGCTGCCTGACGCACAACATCCTTAGCCTGCTTTTTCGTACCAACAAACAATACTTTGCGGCCTGATCCTGCAATTTTTGTTAGTTCTGGCAATGCCTTGTCCAATGCCTCAACTGTCTTGACCAAGTCAATGATATGACTGTCCTGACGCTTACTATGAATATATGGCGCCATTTTTGGGTGCCAGCGGCTGGTTTTGTGTCCAAAATGAACACCTGACTCCAGCAAAGCCTTAATGTCTACCTTTACAGACATATTCTTTCTCCTTTTACCTCATCCGCCCACGATTATGGAGTGTGAAACGGATTGTGTCATTAAAATTAGTTACCCGTTAATTATACCACTGTTACTCACCCAAGACAACTCCTTTTGACATTATGGGGTAAATTGTGTACAATTGAACGGTTATGAAAAGCAGTATTCACCCACAGAACTATCGCCCTGTCGTATTTAGCGACGATCAAGCGGGCTTTGCGTTCTTGACTCAGTCAACAGCGCAGACAACAGACACCATCAAATGGGAAGATGGTAACACCTACCCTCTCGTTAAAGTCCACATTTCGTCGGCTTCACACCCATTCTTTACTGGTGAAGAAAAGATTATCGACACTGAAGGTCGTGTTGACCGCTTTAAGGCGCGCCAGGCAGCAGCTGAAGCTCGCAAAGCAGCCTTGGCAAATAAAGCCAAAAAAGCCGCAGCCAACAAAGCTGCAAAAACTGATGCTCCAAAATCAGACAAAAAGGCTAAAAAGTCTAGCAAATAGCAGAGTATAACGCCTTAAAAAACCGCCTCATCACCGGGGCGGTTTTTATTTAGTTAGTCATTTTTTAATTATTCGGACATTATCCGACAACGCCGCTTCAGCATCAAACAGCTACTCCTCGGCTTCTTGATAGCCGAACAAACGCTCTAACAGGTCTGTTGTCTTCTCTTGAGACGGCATAATGATTCGATTACCGACCGCATCTGTTAATATGATACAGTCTTCTTTCTCCCCCTGCTCATCTCCAGGAAATTGTACAGTTGCTCGAGAGTAGAGACCAATCTCTGCTGCCCTATGCTCAATATCAGCCACTTCCTGTAGCTCATCGCCCCTCGACACAACCAACCCTGCTGGAGAATCCTGCCTTTGCTCTATCATTTCCAAAGACCCAGAGGTCAGCACAACGGACAGACCGGTCGATTTTAGCTGCTCATAGTCATCTGGTGTCAATTTCATCATATTTGGCATCGTCATACCCTGACGCTGAGCAATGTGGTTATAATATGCCGATCGCATGAATGAAAGGTCTCCAAAAATTACATCCTCAAGATGAGACTGAAGCACTGAGTCCTGAGTATTATTCTCTCCTGAGTCATCCAAGGCCAAGACAACCGACTTTCCATCAATTCTTCCCCGAGCTATAAATCCTTTCACTTTGACCGATTCATCAGGACTGAACGACATTTCCTCAGGCAGCCTGTATGTCTTGGTAACAGATGGTAACGGCAAGGTACCTGATGTTTGTTTGACAGTGTCAATTGAATGTTCCATGCGGCTTATTATACCACATAATATCCTTATTTGTCAATCAAGGCAGCCTCCAGTCAATTGCCCCACGACCATTCCGCACCAGAAAATCATTCGCACGCGAAAACGGTTTACTGCCAAAAAATCCCCGATTCGCAGAAAACGGCGATGGATGAGCACTGCTAATCTTCAGGTGACGGCTATCTGTGATCACCTGCCCAACCTTTTGCGCATGCGCTCCCCACAGTATAAATACCAGCGGCCGGTCATAATCATTCAACATTGCCAGTAATCGCTGGGAGAACTCCATCCAGCCATAGTTTGCATGACTACCAGCCTGACCTCGCCTAACACTCCAGCTAGTATTCATCAGCAATACGCCTTGTTTACCCCATGGCTCCAAAAAACCACTAGTCGGCATATCCACCCCAAGATCGTCAACCAGTTCCTTAAAGATATTCTGCAAACTTGGCGGTAATTTAACTCCTGGTTTAACCGAAAAACTCATGCCATGTGCCTGACCCGGTCCATGATACGGATCTTGCCCAATGATAACTACTTTCACCTTGTCCAGTGGACAAGCGGCAAAACAAGAAAACATATCTTGCCGTGCTGGGTATACTTCGTACTGATCGCGCTCAGCGTCTACCCGATTCATCAACACTCGAAAATACAGCTGCTGAGCCTCAGCTTCAACAAACTCGCGCCATGTTGAAAATGCCATATATTTATTTAATCACGTTTGAGTCACGTGACCTAGCGTACTGTAAACGCTGGCGAAAGGTCGTCTGATAGTCGTCTCGGTGATACGGTCGCGCAACTTGCACGCCTGGTGGCATTGCAACTTCCTCTCCAAGCACAGAGCCGATATCAAACGCCAACGAGTAGTCCGACGAATGTGACCCTGCAATATACGTACTAAAAAGCTCGGATGAACTATTTGCCCAATAATACGCGCGGACTGGCACATACTGCCCCCCATTCATACGAAAGCCTACTTTCAGCCTTTCCTCATTGGCAATCGCTAGTTGAACTTCTATATGGTCTCTCAAGTCCGGATGTCGCCTCAAGAAACACTGTTGCTGTTCCGCGATCTCTATACCACTACTTGTCCAGTCGTCCAGCATGATGATATCAACATTTTCTTTAGGCAAGTTCACCAATTCCCCCTCATCGATGAGCAGCCTATCAGCATATTGGGTCAACTCATCATCAGAAAACTCCCTCATGATCAACTCCATGAAATATTCGTCACTTTTTATTTTTCCTTCTGGGGCGACATAGTCAGCACATTCCATGTTACCAATTTCGCCCAGCATCACAAACAATGCTTTATCAGAGTGTGCGTCCAGTCGATGCTTCCAATACGTCGCGATTCCGCATGCCGCCTCCATGAGCTCCGGCTCACCAACATAGTTGAGATGATTCCGGATTTTAGACAATCGTGAGGTACGCGCCAAATCATCACTTCGCGCACACAACCCAGAAAACAATGCTGAAATTGTCTGCTGCTCCGTTTGCACTGAAAAATCTGCTCGAGTCAAGGCGTCAACTTCGCGCGAAAGCAACGCACGCCTGCCAATCACACTGCGTACATTATTTTCCCTGTCACGTTCTCTGTTGCTCATCAGCTCCGCCAACGTCGGTGCTCGCTTTACGCAGTGGTCTATTTCCATCCGATGTGATATCTCTTCTGAAGACACCTCTTCAAACGGCTCAAGTGGATGAACTGAAACAGAACCCTGCTCATACAGATTGTACATCACCTGATTTTGGTCATATGCAGGCTCTCTGCTCAGACTGGCTTGCCCGACTCTGCGCAGTCGCGCGGGGATCATGTTTTTAAGCTTAACCATATTGACAATATTATACACACAAATACCTAAATTGTCAATATGCTGCGTCCTTCTTCTGTGCTATAATACAACTCATATGGCACAAATTGCATTACACTTAGACGACTTGATTGCCGAGAGACAAATCTTGGCAGATTTTTTAGCACAACCAACTGCATATAGCGATCCAGAGTTTACCGCCAAGAATAAACGTTTTTCAGAGCTGGAAACCTTGATAGCAAAAGCCAAGGAGCGTCAGCAACTGACAAAAAACTTAGAAGAAGCACGACAGCTGGCGACTGGCGGTGACGAAATTGCGGAATTAGCAAAAGCCGAAATCACTGAAACTGAAGCACGCCTGACAGAGCTAGAAGAAGAACTATTCATCTTGTTAACCCCAAAAGATCCAAACGACGAGAAAAATATCATCATAGAAATCCGTGCTGGCGCTGGTGGCGACGAAGCATCGCTATTTGCGGCGGAACTGTACCGCATGTATCTCCGCTGGTGCGAAGCAAATGGCTATAAAACTGAGCTCATCAGCGAATCTGCCAACGACTCAGGCGGGTATAAAGAAGTTATTTTCATGGTCAAGGGCGACGCACCATACGCCAAATTGAAATTTGAAGGCGGCGTCCACCGCGTCCAGCGCGTCCCGGTCACTGAAAGCCAAGGCCGCGTCCATACCTCCACCGTCACCGTAGCGGTGTTACCAGAAGCTGAGGAAACCGACATTGAAATCAACGCCAATGATCTACGAGTTGACATTTACCGCTCCAGTGGTCATGGCGGTCAAAGCGTCAACACCACCGACTCGGCGGTACGCATCACTCACCTACCAACCGGTATCGTCGTCACTAACCAAGACGAGAAATCGCAGATCAAGAACCGCGAAAAAGCCATGAGCGTGCTGCGTTCGCGCTTGCTGCAGATGAAAATTGACGAGGAAAACGCCAAGTTAAGCGCCGAGCGACGCTCACTCGTTGGTACTGGTGACCGCTCCGAAAAAATCCGCACCTACAACTTCCCACAAGATCGCATCACCGACCACCGCATTCACTACAGCCGCAGCAATATCCCCGCGGCGATGAACGGGGATATTGACGATTTGATTGAGCAATTGCAGCGATTTGAGCGGGAGCTAAAAGCAAAAAACGCCGAAGCTTAACGAAGAACTCTATTCCGCAATATCGTGCTTGATGTCATTGTATCGTTTACTATATTCTCCCATATTGACACGATGTGTAGAATCAGGCAGTACAGCAACCATTGCACCACCACCCTTAATAGCTACCTCTGCACGACCCATAAAATCATCGGCTATTTCGTTAATCTTCAACTTTTTACGTCCTCTTTTACTAATCACCCCTCGTTCGGCTAATCGTTTATATTCAAGATACTCTCGCTCAACCCCTTTAACTGCAAGTAGTTCAGCCTCTTCTGGATCTGTCGTTGCATAATACGACAAACCAAGCTGACTGGCGGCTTGCTCCCTGGCACGTATTTCATCATCATTTTTTGCTATATATACTGAGGTCCAAGGATGCGATGCAAATGATGACGCCAGCTCGTTGACAGGCACAGTATCAATACGCCTCGTGAACACATGTGGTAACCACTTACCATGTTCCGCAGCCTCACGAGCGCGCTCTTCCTCTGGATTATGGTAATATCCTTTCAGATGTACTCCCAATAACGCCGCAGCCACAGTATTATTTGCAACCAACGCAGAGAGCACGCTATTTTTTATCTCTTCAGAGTTAAAATACACACCGGACGCATAAGCAAGAGCCCCCAAAGCATGAATTATAATGGCCTGCTTACGTAATCTTTCTTTAGATATTGAGCTCCCCAGTGTGTATAACAAATTTTTCTTTTGGAAGTCAATTTCCCCATCTATTGCGTCCTTAACATGGCACAGCTCATGCCGTAGCGTAGCCTCGGAGTCAGAGTTGTAGTCAATCCCGATAACAACATCAAGCCCTCCCTCACTATCATCACTTACATACCCTAATTCATCACTCCCTAGGTACGAAGAATCTTCTGTACCAGTGACGATTAGTGACAAATCACCCCAACACTGCTCCGGTATTTCAGCATGCTCAAGATATTTTTCTAGTCGTTCTTCAGAAAGGTCAACAACTTCACCGGGTACTAGCTCGGCACCTAGCTTGCGATCAAACTGAATCTTTGGAAAATCATGATCAACGGTCACAATACCTTCACAAGAAGGAAAATCTACTTCCAATTTGTTCACACGCTTCCTCATATATGCCAACTCTTCCCGTGCCGCCTAGTACTCACGTTGATTATGAAATTTCTCTTCAATAGTGTATAATCTAGCATATAATGCAAGAAAAGTCAACCATAGTATCCTGGCTAACAACCGCCACTAACATGTTAAAGCAAGCCGACATTACATCAGCCCGATTAGATGCGGAGCTCATTTTAGCTAATACTTTGCGCAAAAACCGAACATACCTTCATGCGCATCTAGATGAAGAGATTGATCAGCGGCGCGTTGACATCGCAGAAGCACGGCTTAGCCTGCGCCTGGACCGAGTGCCACTGGCGTATATCCTGGGCAAGAAGGAATTTTACGGACGAGAGTTTGACGTATCACCCAGTGTCTTGGTTCCTCGCCCTGAATCAGAAGAAATGATCAATATGCTACTGAAATTGGCACCGCAAGACAACCAACCAAGGACACTCATCGACGTAGGGACCGGTTCTGGCTGTCTGGGAATTACTGCAGCACTTGAACTGCCAGATAATTGGCATGTTGTTCTGTCAGATATCAGCTCTAAGGCCCTCTCGGTGGCAGAAAAAAATGCCAAAAAACTGGGCGCTAACGTCTTCATTCAAAAACAATCTCTGCTGCTTGGTCAATTTGAGAAGCTCGACTGTATCTTAGCGAATTTACCATATGTAGACAAGGGCTGGAAGAATACTTCTCCAGAGCTGCACCATGAACCGCCAGAGGCCTTGTATGCTGGTGAGGGCGGACTTAAGTTGATCCGAGAACTCATCCAACAAGCGCCAAAGCATCTTACCGACCAAGAACTACTGCTCATCGAAGCAGACGAAGAGCAACACCAGACGATTATAGCCTTTGGCAGGCAAAACGGCTTTTTACATTTGGAGACCAGCGGGCTAATCGTGGCACTACGATTTGTAGGAACCAAGCGTTAATGTCAGCTTCTGCTCTCTGTTATTCCTGATGACCGTCAATTCCACGGTTTCACCCGGCAAATATTCGCCAATCAAGCTTGTCAGGCCACCATGCTCTCCAACGGTTTTGTCATTAACCTTGGTGATGATATCACCAGATTTGATCCCTGCTCTGTCCGCTGGACCACCCTGCTGCACTAATTGTCCAGAAACACCACCGACAAAAGCACCATTTTTGACTGACAGTTTATTTGCGGCCCTCGTTTCTGGCGTCACCTCCAGATAGCGCACACCAATGTATGATTTATTAATCTCACCTTTTTCCAGAACACTGCGTATCAATCCTTTGGCTGCGCCTATCGGGATGGCGAAGCCAATGCTTTGGGCATCCTCGACGATAGCGGTATTAATGCCGATGACTTGACCAGCCATATTTAACAGCGGACCACCTGAGTTGCCTGGATTGATGGCAGCATCAGTCTGTAACAGGTCTGTTAGTGATTCAGGCTTCTGATCTTGATCGTCATCACTACCTGATGAAGCCTGGAGCGGGCGCCCCTTCCCTGAGATAATACCACTAGTAACAGTGTTTTGGAATTTACCAAGTGAATTGCCGATAGCAATGACTTTTTGCCCCACGCGAACAGTGCTTGAGTCGCCAATAGTCGCTGGCGACAGGTTGTCGACACCGCTAATCTTCAAGAACGCGATATCGTTCAGTGGATCAACCCCCACTAGCTTGACGTTGGTGTGGCGGTCGCCCGAGCCAGTGATGATTTGGAAGGACCGTCCACCATTTACTACGTGCTTATTCGTCAAAATATAGCCATCTTTACTAATGATCACGCCAGTTCCAGCGTTCTCCTGTGACCTAAAACCATTACTTTTTACGGTGATGATCGATACGACGCTCGGCGATACCTGATTGACGATTTTTGATACATTGGACTCTTCAGCGGTCACCGTCAGATTGCCATCAACTGCTGGACCATGTGTACTAGCGAGCTTTGGCCGCAACACCGTCAGTAGCAGCACACTGCCAATCGTAATCATCAACAAAAATAGCGCTGCTATGGCAACCCAGATAGCCATCATTCGTCGCCGCGACAGTGTAATCACCTGCGCGCTGTTATTTGGCTGTTCTATCCCCACCTCTGTCATCTATCAAATCCTCGTTACCGTGTTGAAAAATAGTAATATAACGCCTATCACCGCCACGGAAAACAAAATTGGCGGCATGATTTCACTCCGTACGACCGCGCCGTTTTTCTTCCATGATCGATAGACCCGCTCACCCAAGAAAGATATCAAAAGCAAAATAATAGTCACCTGCGGAAGTTTGATCACGGTGAGTCCTGGTATAGCATAGGCAAAGGTCCAGTAGTACGCCAGCCAACCAATCTCCGCAAACATAATTCCCCAGATGGAGCTCAGTAGAACTGTTTGATCTTCTTTGTAGCTAACCAGGAAATGTCGCGCTGCGCTATAGCCAATAACCATTGAACCAGCAACAACTGCAATGTCTGGCAACAAATAGCCAATGGAGAACAACGCTACCGTACCAAATAAAATAGCAACAGCCGACTGCAACATCATTTGCCAGCGCTTTGACATCGGCTTAATGATGACGAGCCAAATGACATAAAAGGCTGTGAACGCAATTTGGACGGCAATGTTACCTACGGACAGGTATAGCAATGCCACGACGCTCAATCCAACGATCAAGTCTACCAAGTTAGACTGGATATTCGTCCACCAAAAACGCGGCCTCACCGCCAGTACACGCCACTTACTCAAAATAACCAGCACCACCGCAGCCACTGGTGATTGCACCATGAGTGTAATACCAAATAATGCCAAAGCTAAGCTGATATTCAAAAGATGGTAAACCACCTCACTAAAAAATGACTTGCGTTTAACGGTTCGCAGTAGCTCCATATCTCTTGATTATATCACACTATACAGGCTATACTAAATAGGATGGATGCAACTTTTCTTGATCGACACCCAAAGATTCGTGACAGCTTGGGGCTAATCGTTTTTGTTGTTGGCGTGGTGGTCGGCACTCTGCTGATTAACACCTTTATTTTTCGTAATTTTACTGTTCAAGGTGCCAGTATGGAACCGACCATGCATACCGGTGACCGCTTGATTGTCAATCGATTACCAGTGACGGCAGCGCAAATCAAGAACAAACGCTACGTTCCTGAGAGAGGCCAGACAATTGTCTTTAAAAACCCAAATTTCAACTCTTCGTCAAACAAAGATGAGTACATTGTGAAGCGAGTCATTGCGTTTGCTGGCGAGCGCGTTACGGTTAAGGACGGCGTTGTTACGGTATATAATAGCGCTCACATCCACGGGTTCAATCCTGATACCACGGTGAATAAAAACGAGCCCGGCCAGCCAACCTCTGGCGATGTCGATACCACTGTGCCAGAAGGAACTATTTTCGTCATGGGCGACCACCGACAAGAGAATTATTCGTGTGATTCCAGGAACTGCATGGGACCAATACCGCTATATGACATCGTCGGACCAGTCTCCATGAGAATCTGGCCAATCAATAAAATCCGTGGATTTTAGCTACTTTTTCAGTAGTTGATGAATACGCTCAAAATCAACAGCGTTTTTAAATGGTATGATAATTTGTCCAGCACCGCGCGTATTGGTGCGAATTTTAATCTTGGAGTTAAGTTTCTTAGTCAAATTTTGCACCACTTCCTCATGAGGAATTTCAACTGGACGGCGCTTTTCAAATGGATTCTTTTTGGACTCTTTCCAGAGGACTATCGCCTGCTCAATGCGGCGAGCAGACCACCCTTCAGTGATGATTTTTTCCAGCAACTCTTCTGCCACTTCTTGAGGTACATTGATCAATGGTCGGGCCTGACCTTCAGTAATTTTATAGCTAAAAACAGCCTCCTGGACGGCCTTTGGCAACTTTAGAAGGCGCATAGTATTGGAAATGGCGCTGACTGACTTGCCGCCAACTCGCTTGCCTATTTCATCCAGTGTTAAGTTAAACTGATCGCGCAACTTAGCGTACGCTGTGGCAGTTTCTAAAGGGTTGAGATCGCGGCGCTGCAAGTTTTCAATCAAAGAGAGTTCCAAACGATGCTGACCACTCAAGGTGCGCACTAACGCTGGCACCTCTGTTAAGCCAGCCCTCTGGGCGGCGCGCCAACGACGTTCACCTGCAACAATCACATAGGCGCCTGCCTTACCTGTCACTACCAGCGGCTGCAAAATACCATGGATCTTTATCGACTCAGACAACTCATCAAGCGCCTCTTCATCAAACATCCGACGAGGCTGGTCAGGGTCAGCCATGACTTGCTCAATTGGCAGTTGTTTGAGCTGACTGAGCCTGCCGTCTTGCTTGGCAGTTGGATCAAATGACTCATCAATCAGATTCGTCGGAATGAGTGAATCAAAACTACGGCCCAATCCTTTTTTCATCAGCCAATCCTCCCTATGATTTCCTTGGTCAATGCCTTATATGCTCGTGCACCCTTGGAGAAGCGGTCATACGCGCCAACCGGTAGTCCGTGGCTTGGCGCTTCAGCTAAGCGAATATTCCGTGGAATGGTGGTTTGGAAAACCCGATCCGGAAAATGCTTCTTAATCTCCTCATGAACCTGTGTTGACAGCGTTGTACGGCTATCCATCATGGTCGGCAGCACGCCCAGCAGATCAAGGGTTGGATTAAGCCCTTTGCGTATCAATTTCATAGTTTCCAGCAATTGACCCAACCCCTCCAGTGCATAAAACTCTGCCTGCACTGGCAATAAGATATAGTTTGCCGCAATCAAGCCATTAACCGTCAGCAGGCTCAAGCTCGGCGGGCTGTCAATGATGATGTAATCATAATACCCCTGTAGATTGTTGATAGCGCGCCGTAGTCTAATGAAACGCCCTTCAGCCTGTGCCAGCTCAACTTCAGTATTTGCCAAATGCGGCGTAGACGGAGCCAACGCTAGATTTTTATATTCTGTTTGAATGATGGCGCTCTGTAGTGTCGCCTGACCAGTGATCACCTCGGTCATCGTGCGCGATAGATTGGATTTATCAATCCCCAGACCACTGGTCGCGTTGCCCTGAGGGTCAAAGTCTATCAGCAATGTTTTTTTACCACTTTTTGCCAAATAATACGCAACATTAACACTTGTCGTTGTCTTGCCAACGCCGCCTTTTTGATTTGTCACCGCAATGATTTTTGTCATTCGTTCCCCTTTTTACCTGCCCTAATTATAGCATGAGCAAAACAGAAATAACAGACACCAAAAAACCGCTTCTCTGGTGGAAGCGGCTCTTTCAATTATTTGATTGACGTAATCTGAATCTTGGTGTATTTCTGGCGATGACCAGTTTCTTTGTGTACACGTTTCTTGCTCTTGTAGCGGATAACGCGGATTTTGTCGCCCTTGACTTCTGCTTCAGCGACTTTTGCCTTCACTACCACACCTTTGACGGTTGGTGTGCCAACTTTTGTTTTATCACCATCAATCACTAAAAGTGCGTCGAGAGTGAGTTCTTTTGTGCCTTCAGGGAGGAGATCCACCAAGAGGGACTCTTTTTCGCTGACAATGTATTGCTTGCCAGAGATTTTTACGACTGCTTTCATTTCGTTCCTTAAAATATATTTACTATCAGTGACCAATTATAACAGAGACGGACGATACATGCAACTAGTTTTTCTGTAACTCAGCCATGGCGTTATTGGCGCGCAGCCAACCGCTCGGCGAGCCGCACTCCATGTAGTCGCCCTTGGCCTCACCAACCGCGATGATACCGCCACTCGCGATGTACGCGTTGATAGCATCAGTCAGCTCAAATTCACCGCGCTGCGGATTGGCAGGCAATGTCCGTGCCAGTTCGAAAATTTCTTTATTGAGAACGTAGAAGCTTGAATTGCTGAGGTTACTCGGTGCGTCTTCCAGCTTTGGCTTTTCAATGATGCGGACAAAATTGCCCTGCCTATCAGTCTCAATGATGCCAGTGTGTGGAATAAAGGCCTCCTCGACAGGATTACCCAGCAAACCAGCCGACAGGCCACGCGCCTCCACCAATTCCGCCAGATCAGCCGCATTTGAGCCACCGTCGCTGCGCCAGAAAAATTGATCGCCCATTACCACAAACACCGACTCGCCCGGCTCAATGAATTCACCAGCCAATCCCACTGGGATACTTGTGCCATAGCCCCCAGTGCTCGGTTGGGTTAAAAAATGTATTCGCACGTCACGGAGCGGCGCTACCAGAGCTAATTTGTCCTGTTTACCAGCGCGCCGCAAATAATCATTCAGCTGGATATTTGACCGATAATAGCTCTGCACCTGAGTGCTTTGCTCGCCAACCACAAAATAAATATCCTTAACACCAGCCCGAACGATATCCTGCACAATGTAGTCGACCACCGGCCGCGTCCCCACCGGCAGCATACACTTTTCGATTGACTTGGTAATCGGTAACATCCGCGTACCCCAACCAGCAACTGGAATGATAGCTTTAGTGATCATGATTTCTCCTTACATCTTTAGTTCTTTGTGGCTTCGCTTCAAAATTTCCAACATTGCCTCGTAGCGCTGCTCATTGGCGCTTAGTTTTGCGTAGAGATACACAACATCGTCAACCACTTCAATGTTCACTTTGATATCTTGGTCGTATAACCACGCCATAAAAGATGGATTGAGCAGCTCAAAACTTGTCACTTGATTTTCGTCAGTTGCGTACACCTGATAACGTTTATTGAAATCGCCCCATTCCAAAGACACTTTGTTATATCCACGCGGGGCTTTCAAGCGCGATAGGAGTTTACCGCGCCGCTCCACTAAAATTCCACCATATGATTTTGGTAGATTGATTTGCCCAACCACGTATTGATCACCGGATTCGTCTTCCTTGGTGCGATAGGTATACAGCTGAACCAGCAGATCACCTGTCCAAAAACCAATGACATGGTTGTTGATATCTGCATTCTTAAACCCAGCCTTAAACAATTGACCCCTGGTTGGCAGCAATAGATTGCCCCAATCTGGACTAAAGTACATCCTATTGGTAATAGCAAATTGCCTCAAAGACCGCACTAGCATGCTTTCCTCTTCCGTCGCTTGATCGATGCTGTCTAGTAGCCAAGTATTTTCATGGCGCACAAAGTTCCATTGTTCGCCAAACTCCTCTGTCGTCGCAGTTAAAACATCACCACTTGCTGTATCGATCAATTGATCATTTGCCTGAGCCAAAATGCCAAAACTAACACGGTCTTGCTGGTCATTGGCATCATCATGAGCAGACGTGATGATAACTTCCTTGATGCGAATGTTACTCATGCGATTTGCGCGGCCCATTTGCTGCAGGGCGTACAACATCAGACTGATGTGATTTGCATATCGCTGTGTGGTG
The DNA here is from genome assembly GCA_905372835.1 of Candidatus Saccharimonadota bacterium. Lineage (GTDB taxonomy): Bacteria > Patescibacteriota > Saccharimonadia > Saccharimonadales > Saccharimonadaceae > Nanosynbacter. Next base: position 108,272 of record CAJPQK010000002.1, read on the forward strand.
TAAGTCCGAATTGACGCTACGTCCATCTGCTGCCAATCGCGCTGGAACTTACCAAAAATTGATGCGGCATACTCTGTTAACCGCTCTGGGCTCCACGCCGCGTCCGAAGCCGCCGCTTGCTGAACAGACCGTTGCGCTGCCGCACTGCCCTTTCGGAACCGACCCAACTTATCAGCCCACGCACCACCAAACGCACCTATGACAGTAGATATCATCGCCACGATGAAAGCGAACGTACCACCCCAAAGATACAACAAACTAACCACGGTTCCAGCCACCATACCCACTGCCACACCAGCAGCCTTGGAACCTGTTTTCGAGCGGACAAAACCAGCCACACCAGCAGATACAACGGCCGGCAACGCAAAAATTCCGCCGCCACCAGAGCCCCCAGAACTACTTCCGCCACCGCCTGCTCGTGCCAATAGCGACATCACTTCGATTGCAAACATGTACCAATTATAGCACTAACGGTTGCCGCTGACGTGAGTTATTCAGAAAATTCTACTGAGTTACCTCTGTGGAGGTCTTCTTCAACATCAGTCCAAAAGCGCTGGATGTCAGTAATATCTGACTGATCCAAGCGAATAGCCTGAGGTTCTTGCTGCTCACGCGCAATTTCCTCCCCCAAACCATCAGCCAATGGATCGATCGGTTCAAACTGAATGCGTGGATGAAAAAATGTAACTTTCATATGTTTGTTTTATCAATTTAACTAAAATATGATAGCACATTATCATCAATACGTCAATACTAGCTCCGTTATTCAGCAGACGAATTACTGGCACTGAAGTGTAATCTGCAGCTCTGCACCTTCTATTGTCGCCGTAGTCGAATACGCGTCGCCTTGGCCAAAGGTCGCCAGTGTCTCAGCGGCAATCACCTCCGCATGCTCGTTAATCGCCTGGCGAAGCTGCTCGTCATCCGTCGTTAGTTGCAGCATGATCCGGTCGTCCACCTGCAGCCCCGCTTTTTTGCGCGCACTTTGGACGTGGCGAACGACTTCACGCATCAGACCCTCGCGTTTGAGTTCAGGGGTAATGATTTTATTTAACCGCGCCGTAACATCCCAATCAGCAGTTAAGATGGTATGATATCCATTTTCTACAGGATTTTCAATCTTACCCTCAATAGGCTTTATTTCCTTCACATTCAGCTCTTCTTTTATCATATCTTCATACTCTTTATCGAGTTTTATAGAAGAGCTTAGCTCAACATATGGCAATGGCTGACGTATTTTAATCTTGCCATATTCATCTTCTTGCATGCGCTGCATTATGCCCATACTAATGACCCTGCGAGTCATCTCCATTTTCTCAACAACTACAGAATTCTCCTCTCCCGCTGCCAGCCAATCCTTCAAATGAATCGACTCATCATCACCGGTCAGATTATGGTACAACTCCTCGGCCAAAAACGGCGTAAATGGCGCCAAGATGTAACTCAGACGCACCAGCACATAATGCAGCGTGCGGTAGGCATCGTTCTTGTCGCCATCATCCTCAGATTTCCAGAAGCGGCGGCGGCTGCGGCGCACATGCCAGTTGGATGCGTCGTCCAGGAACGGCAAAATCGGGCTCAGCGCATCGGGGATATTGTAGGTATCCATGTGGCGCTCAACTTCTGCCACTAGCTGATGCAGCCGACTGACGATCCAAATATCCAGCGGATTCGTCAACTCGCCCAGCGGATCTTTCAATTCACCATCATATTCCCAGCCATCAACTTCCGCGTACATCGTGAAGAAATCATACATATTCCAGATCATACTGAGTTTGCGCGCCACGTCACCCACGTCCTTGTCGTGCAGGGCAAAATCCTCGCCGTTAAGTAGCGGACTGCTCAGCAGCAGGAAGCGTAATGAATCGGCACTAAACTTATCCATCAGCTCATTCGGGTCGGTAAAATTGCCGAGGGACTTACTCATCTTGCGGCCGTCATTGCCCGCCACCACACCGGTGGTGATGACGTTGCTGTAGGCGTTTTTGTGCTGGGCGCCCGCCTCGCCAAAGGCACCGATTTCTGCCAAGGCGGCGTTAACGGCATGCACATAGTAGAACCACGCCCGCACCTGGCCGATGTACTCAACGATGAAATCCGCCGGGTAATTTTGCTCAAATTTGGCCTGGTTTTCAAACGGATAATGCAGCTGGGCAAACGGCATACTGCCGCTCTCGAACCAGCAGTCCAGCACCTTGTCGATACGTGTAAATTTCTCGTCATCAATTTCAAAGGTGATATCATCCACCCACGGGCGGTGGTAATCATCCAGCTCCACGCCGCTCAGCTCCTTCAGCTCTGCGTATGAACCAACTACCCTCACCGTGCCGCGGTCACCCTTCCACACCGGCATGGCCGTCGCCCAGAAGCGATCGCGGCTCAGGTTCCAGTCGGGCGCCTGCTCAATATTTTTGGAAAAACGACCATGCTTGAGGTGCCTCGGGAACCAATTGATGTGCTCGTTCTGCTCCAGCATCAGCGGCTTTTGCCCCTGGATGTCAAAGAACCAACTCGGAATAGCCCGGTACATGATGCGCTGCTTGCTGCGCGGATTAAACGGATATTCGTGGCGAATATACTCAATCTTCCACACCACGCCCTTTTCCTTCAGATCTTTGGCGATGAATTTGTTATTATCCCACACTTCCAGGCCTGTGTAATTGCTATCGGTGTAGTAGCCATTATCGTCGATGATGTGAAAGGCGCTGATGCCATGACTTTTAGCGAGCTCAAAGTCGTCCTCACCATAGGCCGGTGCAATGTGCACGATGCCCGTACCCGACTCGTGCGAGACGAAATCCGCCGCGTAAATGGTGTGGATCTTGTCATTTTCTGGCCAAGTCGAGCCCGTATCGAGCGGCTGGTATTTCTTGCCGACCAATTCACTGCCGGGGAATGTGCGCAATACTTTGTAATCTAGTGGCTGGTGCTTTTCGTCCTGCAATACACGCTCCAGCGCCTCCTCGGCGATGATGAGCTTTTCGCCATCCACCAGCACTTCGCAGTAGGTCATATCTGGGTTGACGGCTAGCATCAGGTTGGCTGGGAGTGTCCATGGGGTGGTCGTCCAGGCGAGGACAGATACAGAATCTTGAGCTTCAACAAACGCTTCAATCGCCTGCTGAGTTACGCCTGTTACAGGACGACTCAGTAACTCTTCTGGCGTACCCATAGCAAATCCTGCACCCTCATGTAATTCTAGTTTCTCAGCATCAACACCAGTCACAATATAGATGGAACATGCAACATTTGTTCCATTTTCGTGCTTGACAGTTTGCAGCACAAGATTATTCGAGCTTACTTCAAGTTCAAGCTCCTCCTGAAGTTCACGGTGTAGTGTCTCAATTGGCGACTCGCCCTCGTGACTTGTCCCACCAAAGAGGCTCACCATGCCTGGGTTCGTGATTCCTGGCTTATCATCTCGTTGTTGCGCAATGAGTTTGCCATTTGTGTCCACCAACAAAGCACCGACATAACTCCTCTCGCACTTGTCGAAATCTGCTGGCTTTTGTGCATCATCAACTATTTCACCGTTCAAAAGCTGTTTTACTCGCTGCTCAATTTCATCACGCGCTATCCGATTTTTTTCTACACTCTCGTTACGTGGATCAGTCACATCCCACCAAATAATATTATCACCCCTGAGCCAGTCCGGTGTCTGGGATTTCTCTGCTAGATTAACGATTAAATCATAATCACCCAGCTTGTCGGCGGTAAGCAGCTGCCGCTTATGTCCAGTGATGTCAATACCCACTTCTTGCATCGTCTCACTGCTTTTGGCTAGCTTGTGGCTCATGGTTTCAAAATCACTCAATGTTGGAGCTTCGTCCCATTTTTTCTCTGGGTTCAACCCAGCAGAATCGGCATTTTGAGAGCCAGAATAGTGGTTATAAAATCCCTGCGCCATCTGCGAGCGAGCAGCATTTGCATTACATACAAACAAGACTTTTGAGTGTTCACTTAATACTATTTTGTGGCTCGTCTTACCATCTTTTAACTTAAACTTCACATACACACTCGGGTCGGTCACTGTCTGGTAGGCGTCGTTGTCCATGGTCACTTCGGCCTTGCTCACTGGGGTGGCAAACTTGGTGTCGTACATCAGCACCTTTTCGCCTTCGTAGATTTTGCCCGCCTCGTACAGCTGTTTAAAGGCCCACCAGACGCTCTCCATAAAGTCCTTGTCCATGGTGCGGTAGGCGCCCGCAAAGTCCACCCAGCGACCAATCCGGTCGATCACACCCTGCCACGTCTCGCTATTCGCCACCATGCTTTCGCGCGCCTTGGTGATGTATTTTTCTAAGCTGATAATCGGCAAAGGATTACCGTCCTTATCCAGTGGTGCTGGCTGGTCGCTATTCGTCACAATCTGCCGCCGATCCACGATATTCATCTGCTTTTCGACGAAATTCTCTGCCGGCAGGCCATGACAGTCCCAGCCCCAGCGGCGCTCCACACGCTTGCCTTTCATCGTCCAGTAGCGCGGCACCGCATCCTTAACGATTGAGCTCAGCAGCGTACCGTGGTGCGGCACGCCGGTGATAAACGGCGGCCCGTCGTAAAAAACGTAGGCATTATCCGCTGGCCGCTGCGCCACCGACTTCTCAAATGTCTGGTCATCCTTCCAGCGCTGCACCCAGTCCTTCTCGTATTCTGCCGCCCGACGGCGTGTGCCATGTGTGAATTTCATTATAACTCCTCCTTTTCTTTAAACTTCGCTGTAAATTTATCTAACGTATCAATTATCCTTTGATAGTTTGCAAAAACTTTCCCCTTGTCAATTACTGGATACTGACTAATGAGCTCTTCGTCCTTATAATTAAATTTCATAAAACCAAGCTCTTTATTCAGAAATTGCATCAATTCTACGCGCTTAGCAACAGTATCAACATAACCAAAATTAATCGACATTTGCCCATCCGAGTACAGTGTGAAAAAAGAGTTTTTGTTAAAATCAAAGAATCTTGGATTAACCGTAGCTCTGGCTATGCCAGTACCAAACATAATCTTATCCGAGTTCGCAACCGCCCAGTCGTAAATTGCCAGAATCGCTCGCTGCTGATCGACCGACAACTCACCAACCTGCTCACGAAAGCCCTGATCGTCCCACTTACCGCGTTTTTGCGCATAAGAAGCACGCGCGCCAACCTCTTTTCTTATCTCTGCTCCATAAAGCTTCGGAATAACAATCTCGAACTCACTATGCCTGTAAAAATCCAACTCCACAGCATAAACGTCAAATTTTGAATTCTGATTGATATAAGAAATCAAATCTTTTAGGCGACTTTCCAGCTTATCCATCAAAACCACAAATTTAATTGAACCGTCTTCCAGGTTTGACTTAATATTATCAAGGGCTAATTCTGAATCTTCAACCCCAAAAAAGCTACAAAATTTCTCTTTGAAATCTTGATCAAAATATTTATAAGAGTACTCATCTAAATGGTCGAAGAAATCGCCAGCGTTTGAATGATGTTTCCAAAGTGCTGCGCCATAATCCATTACTTGCGCTAAAACCGTACGCTTGTCAGGATTCTTGAAAAGCTTGGTTTCAATTACGTAAATATTACCATACTCATCAAAACCAAGCGCATCAATCGGACCACTGGCAGTTGGAAATTCGCGCGCCGCCACAAACAGTCTAGCATCTTCCTCAATCTCATAAATTGGCACAATTTCAGGATTGCTTATCAAATATTCTTGCATTGAACCTTCCTGCGCGAACTTTGATTCATTCAAAATCTCTGCATTTTGATTATTTTTTCTAAAAACGATTGCCATACACTTTATCCTTCTCTATCATCCAAATCCTTTAATTTCTTGCCGTTGAACATCCAATACGCCGCGCCCTGATATGCGCCACTGGCGTTACGCTTTCCTTTTTGCTGGAAGATATTGCGAGTTAGCGGCGATAGTTTATAGATTTCACCGTCGTACTCAACTTCTCGCTCACCAACAACAGTCGCGCTAATCGCTTTATCCTGTACAAAAGTAATTACATCGCCATTTTTTAGCCCTTTTCGATAGAAACTAAAGAGCGCCCCCTGTTTTCGTGATTGCGTCACCTCATCAAATTCACGTTCCTTATCAATATGCTTTGGGTACACTACTTTGCCATCAAATGCCAGCAAAAGTTGCTTAACAAGCTCGCAGTCCAGCGCAAATAATTCACTATCATCAACTTGATGCTTACTAAAAATTTCGTGTAGTAGACTCTCCTTATCATCATAATCATCAAGTTCAATCGCAAAAAAACGCTTCAGTCCAGGAACATTATGATAGCCATTGCCTTCAAGATACCGCATTCGCTCACCATAGTTCTGCGAGCCAGTCTTGCCAATTTTAATCAAACCAGAAACCGCAGTATTCATAATATAAACGATGCCCTTCATATTGTCCTTTCTCCAAACAAAAATCACCTCTTTTGACCTCGAGAATCCGCTGGGTTTTAACGCGGACGGTACCATCTCGATTCCAAAAGAAGTGATTCTTTTAGCTCTTTCTTATGCTATTTACGCAAGCTCACGGCGGGGTCTAATCTCAGGTGCTAAAAACTGATTTCTTCCCGCAGGCTTCGCGGTTGATAGCCGCTCATTTTGCGTTGACGCCATCAGAGATATACTCCATTAGACACACGCAAAAACGCCCTACTTTCATTGTAGCGCGTTTTTACCAAAATCCCAAGGGAATTATTTAATTTCTAAACCGCCTAGGACGCATTCGCCTTTCAGATAAATTGTCTTTTTAGCAGAAGGCTTTGGTACAGTTTTATCATCACTGCCGCCGAACACACCACGTACCTCGTTCTTAACAATCACATCATCAGGCAAACTAATAGTAATACCGCCGCAAAAGGTAAAGACGTCAATGACCGCACCATCCTTGATCTTCGCCTGGCGCAAATCCAACTCTACACCACCGAATATTGCCGTTGCTGAACCACCAGTATACTCACCCCTCACTCGTGACTCTTCACCATAAAAAATTGCAACTTTCTCATTTTCGCGGTCATCAGCGGTCAATTTTTCTACCCGCTTGCAATTTCCAGATCCAACACTAAACACCATCATCAGACCAACAGCAATCAACACCGCCGGCCAGAACAGTTTCCAAATACTAACATCAATGACGCCATACGCATTCAGTCCAATTGACACACCAGCAGCCATCAGGAGCAGCCCCCAGGCCCGCGCTAGCAGCTTCTGGGAGCTTACTATTGTCATCAACCCCGCCAGGACCAGTCCGGCCGCCCAAACGGTCCCCCAGAACACGTTCCAGCTATCAAACTTGATGATCTCGAGATTCCTCAGTAACAGAACCCCGCCGAGCGCTACAATGGTGATACCAAAAAACGCTCTGACAAGAAAGTTTTTCTTCATACCTCTCATTATGACATATGGCTACTTTTTGCCAAAGTAAATCACCTTCTTTTGCTACTATTTACCAGAATGTGAAGACATGACTAGAATAACTGATCACCAAACTTAGCAATTATTGCCATCACCGTGAGGACCACCAAGACCGCTGCAAACAACGCATCATACCCACGGTTAACGAATTTGCCCAGGATCTCGCCAGGTATATTCTTGGCCAAAACATTGTACCGCGTCATGCCAAAGAAAATTAAAATCATGCCAAGATCCAACGTTAGACACCACGGGCAAAGCGCACCAATCACCAAATAGCTCATGCCAAACATCCACAGAGCAAAGAGAAGCCCCGCAATCACCCCGACTTGCGCGCATTGCATAAACCATTTCGGAAACTTTGTCCCTGCCAACAGGGCAACGGCGATGGTAATCATCACCGGCAAGGTCGCCAGGCCAATAAAGCTGTTCGGAAAGCCCAAAATCGCTGCAGACCAATGGTTGGCAACCGCCGAACAACTCAGCGCTGAGTTTAAGTCACAACTAAGAACCGCTTCTGAGTTTTTGGCTAATATTAAAGATTCGATTGACAAAGCCAGTGATGCCAATAATCCTAATGCGCTTCCGACCAACAACGCCAGTGCCGACAGATGTCGCCGCTTCAAGTCCTCATGAAATAACCACTCTCGCACTTTCTTAAACATAAAAACTTACCTCGCTAATTGTCGGTAGCGGAGTTCCCCGCCACATATTTTGTAATTGGCCACCATCACTTAACGCAATGATCGTCGGATATTCCACAATGTCATATGTCCTACAGAAATCACTGCCAGCCACCGAGTCCGGATTGATTTCCTCCAGATCATGCCCTGTCTGATTTTTGAAATCCCTGAGATAATCAAACACTGTGCGAGCGTGGTCGCTCTCTGTTTTGTACACAACAACAACGCGCATGCTAATCCCTTTTCTCTCGTTGCTGAGCTAAAATTTTCTCAAATTCGTCCAATGTCTTGAAGTCATAATACACGCTGGCAAATCGAACATACGCCACCTCATTACGATCAGCCAAAGCGTCCAAAACCGCATCACCAATCTGCTTTGATGGCACTTCAGATTCTCCCAGTGCATACAACGCGTCTTCAACGGCGCTGACAATTTGCTCAACCTCTTCTTCTGACTTGAAAAACTTACCAACTGATTGATGTACCGCTGAAGACAACTTAAACCGGTCAAACAGTTCGCGGCGTCCGCTCTTTTTGAGTACTGCTAAGTTTGGTTTTTCAATCCGCTCGTACGTCGTAAATCTCCTACCATCAGCCGTTTCTCTGCGGCGGCGAATTGCCATACCGCCAGCAACTTCACGCGACTCAAGCACCCGACTATCACCAATATTTACTGCTCCCATAGACTACTCCCTGTTCTTCTTGCGACGGCGTAAGAATGCTGGGGTGTCGTCTTCGTCGTCATCCTCATCTTCTGGTGGATTATCCCAAATATTCGTGTCATCCTCAGCAGCAAAATGTTCAGCAGCCTCTTTGTGCTCTAACTCCATGTCGATATTTTGTACCATTTCTTCGTCCAGATTGTCAGAATTGGTCTCGACTGGGCTCACATCAAGCGTTACGTCCCTGTCGTGGAAGGTCTCGCCGTCAAATCCTGTAGCGATGACCGTGATCACCAAGTCATCTTCCATCTCTGGCTTCAACGTCGCACCAAAGATGATGTTTGCATTTGGAGATACCGCACTGGTGATGATTTCAGCTGCCTCCTGAATCTCTGCCATGCTCATATCATAGCCACCAGTAACGTTGAACAACACACCCTTAGCGCCATCAATCGACACTTCAATCAACGGCGACTCAATTGCCTGTTGGGCTGCCTGAGCTGCTCGATTCTCACCGCTCGCCCGACCAATACCCATCAAGGCTGAGCCAGCATTGCTCATGATAGCCTTCACGTCAGCAAAGTCCAAGTTAATCAATCCGTGCTCGGTGATCAATTCAGAGATGCCCTGCACACCCTGACGCAATACATCGTCAGCAATTTTGAAGGTTTCCAATAGCGGAGTGCGTCGATCGATAGTCTGCAACAAGCGATCATTTGGAATAGTAATCAACGTATCAACTTGTCGACCCAGGTGAGTAATTGCCCAATCAGCATTCACTCGGCGTTTTTCACCTTCAAAGCTAAATGGTCGCGTGGCAACACCAACCACTAAAATGCCCAACTCACGAGCAATCTCGGCAACCACGTACCCAGCACCAGAGCCCGTTCCGCCACCGGCACCAATCGTCACAAACACCATGTCGGCGCCTTCAAGCGCAGCACGAATCTCTTCACGTGACTCATTAGCGGCCGCCTCACCAACCGCTGGGTCAGCACCAGCACCAAGACCGTTTGTCGTGGAATGTCCCAAATGGATTTTGACGTCAGCTTTTGAGTTATGCAACGCTTGTGCGTCGGTATTCATAGCGATGAACTGCACACCGTTGAGGCCAGCGTCTTTCATGCGGTTGACTGCTGAACCACCAGCGCCACCAACACCAACAACTTTGATGCTAGCAAATGTCTGAACTTCGCTTGGTTGTATCTGTGGCATTATTGTATCTCCCCTCTAATCTCTATCCAGTATATCATCTTTGACCTTGGAGTGGTCATATTTATTTGAATTTTGCGAACAACCCACCTAAGAATCCGCCAGCCTTTTGGGCAACTTTATTAGCTTTTTTACCATGAGTTCCTTCAGAGCGGGACGGATTGGTGGACATTGCCAACATTAGTCCTATAGCCGCTGCATACTCTGGATCTTTGATATCATCAGTCATGCCAGCATAATCCTGCGGTTTACCGATTTTCACTGCCAGCCCAATCTGTTCTTTGGCAAATTCAGCCAAGCCCTTGACTTTAGCGCCACCGCCAACCAACACGGCTCCGCTCGGCATTTTACTGATACCGCCTGCCTTTTTCAGCTCCTTGGCAACCAGCTCAAAAATCTCTTCATAACGCGCTTCGACAATTTCTGCAACTTCTGCCCGGTGAAAAACCTGCGTTTCCTTCTCATGCTTAATGTCGACCACGCCCGTAGTCTCGCCATTCAATTCACCATGCTGTAACTTAACCTTTTCGGCAATCTCCAAATCAACTTTAAGACCAATCGCCAAATCATTGGTGACATTTTGTGAGCCCATCGGAACAACCGAAAGATGTTGCAAATCACCTTCCTCAAACACCGCCACTCCTGTCGTGGAAGCCCCGATGTCGATCACGGCCACACCATTTTCCATCTGAGATTCATTCAATACTGCTTGAGCGCTCGCCAATACCGTTGGAACTATTCTGACAGCATCAATATTGGACATCTCCGCTAACTTGTGCAAATTCCCCAAGTGTGGCACCAATCCAGAGACAACGTTGGCCCGTAGCTCCAACCTCGTCCCAGTCATACCGATGGGGTTTTTGATATTATCTTGCCCGTCCAATCGATATTCATACGGAACCACTTCCAAAATCTCACGATTTGCAGGAACTTTTCCAACTGTCGCTACATTCTCCAGACGCGCTACGTCGTCTTCCGTCACTTCACTACTGCTTGCATTAACAGCAACCATACCGTCTACTTTAGTACTAATGATGTGTACGCCATTAGTGCCCAAAGCAGCTTGATTCACTCGATGTCCGCTCATTCGCTCTGCAGCGTCAAGCGCCGTATCAATCGCTGCTGCTGGCCCATTCAAGTGTGTAATCACACCTTTACGCATCCCGCTATTGGGAGCCTGCCCCACACCAATAATTCTCGGCACGCCCGTTGTCTCGTCGATATGCCCGATAACACATCGCACTTTTTTCGTGCCGATATCAATTCCTACCGCATAATGAGATTGTTCTTGCATATGCTTACAGTATATAGGAATATGGGGTCATTTTGCAAGCTGTCAAAAAAGCATAAGCATGGTACACTAGACACATGAAACGTAGTACTTTTTCTCATAAACCTGGCTTTACCTTAATTGAGATGATCATTATCATTTCCACAATCGCCATTCTCTCAGCAATTAGCATCGTCGCTTATCAGTACGTTAGACAAGACGCTTATGACGCAAAAGCCAAAACCGCGCTACAACAGGTCGAAACAGGGTTTAAGTCTTACATAACCGCGGGCAATAAAGTACCAATGCGTTACTATAGCCCGTATGGTTTTTATGCTGACCCGGGAGGTGGATCAATAGAACAAGGCATCCCGGTCAATCATGGGGGCGGTATAGGTAGAGCCCTAGTCAATGCTGGATTTTTGTCGAGTAATTTACTGGACAGCCTCAAGAGTGGTCCCCAGAAAAATACCGCGTTAAAGAACAGCATTGCTTTTGCACAATGTGGTAAAAATAAGGTATTTTTCTACATTGAAGTATACCGAAAAGGTATGACGCAAGCAGAGCTCTGGAATAAGGTTCACTCATTAGAGTGTGAAAGGAAGACTAAGGACGACTGGTATGCAGAACATGGTTTAAGCCCTTCACTCAGTACGGTTACGACTGGTACAGTCAACGGTCCAGCACGTTACATACTAGCAGAGATTGATCTCACCTAAATCTCTACAGTTTCGTTAAAATCTCTGCACCCGTCTCAGTAATCAATACAGTGTGCTCAAAATGCGCGCCCAAACTGCCGTCTTTCATGCTAATCGTCCAGCCGTCATCCTCGGTAACAATTTTCTCACCACCAAGGCTCGCCATTGGTTCGATGGCAATTGTATCGCCAGCGTGCAGCACTGGACCAGTCCCGCGCTGACCATGGTTTGGAATCTCTGGACTCATGTGCATTTCCAGTCCCACGCCGTGACCAACCAACTCACGAATAATACCCAATTTAGCCTTCTTCAACACCGCTTCTATTGCCGCTGAAATATCACCGACACGCGTTCCCTCGCCAGAAATCGCATCAATTCCGGTATATAAACTCTGCTCCGTTGCGTGCAATAAATGCTTTTTGGCGCCGCGTGGTTCTTCATCAACCACCATAGTAAAGGCACTGTCGGTTTTCATACCACAGTAGCCGATCACCAAGTCAAAACTCACCACGTCACCCTTCTCAAACACATAGTCTGTCGGAAACGAGTGCACCAATTGCTCATTAGTCGACACGCAAATCACCCCTGGAAATTTCACCTCATCCGTCAAATACGTCGCTTCCGCACCAAAATCCTTGATACGTCCAGCCACAAAGTCATTGGCGTCCAGCTCGCTCATACCAGCCGTTACCTTCCGGCGCAACTCGTCATAAATCGTTGCCAACATCCGCCCACATTCGCGCATATCTTTCATTTGCTGTGGCGTTTTTTCGCCAGTGATCAATTGACTCATTTGGCACCCTCAACAATTCCGCGACTAACCAGTTCTTTTTCAATCTCATCATGAACTTGCCCTACCGTACCCACGCCGCTCATATGGATGATTGGGATATTATTGTCATTCAGATAGTCCAAAATTGGGTAAATTTCACTCCGGTAAATACTAAGGCGCTTATCAATCGCCTCTGGTGTGTCATCAACACGACCACGCACCCGCAAACGTTCCAAAATCTCATCTCGTGGCACTTCCAGCACGATCACCAATTTAACGTCCTGACCGTGATGCGGCCGCGACTCGACCAGCCACTTGGCCTGCTCCAACTGACGTGGATAGCCGTCCAAAATGACACCGTTGATATCCTTGGCTTTATTCAAAGCCTCACCCATCAAACCATTGATAATCTCCACCGACACCAATTCACCAGATTGCATACGATGAATCAATTCACCATCGTGCGTGTCGCGCAGCAACTGCCCCGCGCTCAGCCAACGCCAACCATGACGCGCTGCCAAAATCTGCCCCTGCACACTCTTACCAGCACCAGCCGGTCCAAAAAAGATAATCATGTTCCCTCCTATTTTGTCAGTTTTTCTTTAACAATCTTTGCAACTAAAGCACCGTCAGCAGCATTGCCAACCTTCTGTTTCACTGCGCCGATAACCTGTCCCATCTTTTGCATGGAAACGTCATTCATATTTGTTATGACGTCTTCAACAATCGTCACAACTTCTGCTTCGCTCAACTGTTCTGGTAAAAATTCTCGCAAAATTTCTGCCTCTTGCTCCTCAGGCTCCGCCAATTCCGCGCGACCATTACTGCGGTAAAGTTCCGCACTCTCAACGCGTTTTTTCACTTCACGAGCCAGAACTTTCTCAACTTCGGCGTCATTCAAGCCCTCGTCACGCTTACCTAGTGACACTTCCTCATTCAAAATTGCTGCCTTGACATTACGCAACACATCCCCACGAAAACGATTGCCGCCCAAAAGAGCGGCTTTCATTTCATCAGTGATGCGCGCTTTTAGCGCTGACATTAACGCACTCCCAGGCGCATTTTTGCCGTTTTTTCAGCCCGGCGTTCACGACGAACGATTGCCTTTTTACGGCGCTCGGCCTTTGAAATTGGTTTCTCAAAGCGCATAACATTTTTAGCTCGAGCCAAAACACCGCTTTGCAAAACCTTACGGTTGAAACGACGAATGATGTTTTCGTTCGCTTCCTTCTGATCTTTACGTGTTACTTGTACCATACTTCCTGCATTATAACAGATGAGGAAATATTTGACAAATCCAATACAGCTATTCCGCACTACTTACGTGTAGCAACCGCCCCTCAACCGTCCGCACTCCCTGCCATTCATTAATGGTTGGCTGGAACCACGCCGCCACCTCGTCGCCTGGCTCGCGGAAAAACTCCTCTGGCGCGTTGAACGCCAGCATCTGCAATACTTTACCGTTTTTATCACGCAGCGCTAATTTAACGTGCTGCCCATCTGCGCCCATCCTTCGCATACTTAGCACGCTCGCTGTGGTAATTTTCAGGACTGGCTCTGGATTGCCATTGCCAAACGGCTCCATTCTCGCTAGATTTGCCACCAATTCCTCATTAATTTCCGAAAAATCATCGATCTCCACATCAGCTCGCGGCAATAAATATCGCTCTTGATGTGTCAGCTGCAGCGAATCATAAAACTCATTCACCCGCCTCCGAAAATCACCAATTTTTTCAGTCTCCAGCGTCACGCCAGCCGCCGCTCCGTGTCCACCACCTTTGATGATAATGTCATCCGCCGCCCGCACGGCATCCGCTGCTGAAAAATCACCAAAACTGCGCGCCGAACCGGTCGCTTCCTCGCCGCGCTCACCGATGATAAACACTGGTTTTTTATATTTCTCCACTAATTTTGACGCCACGATGCCGATGACACCGTGATTCCAGCCATCACTGCTCACCACCAGCACTCGATTATCGGCCAGCTCCTCAGCTTGCTGACACGCTTCCTCAAAAATCGCATCCTGAATACCGCGCCGCTTAGCATTTAACTCCTCCAACTTCTCACTCGCCTCCAGCGCCGCCAGCCCATCGCGCGCCGTCAGCATATCCAGCGCGTGCTGTGCTGTCTCCAGCCGACCCGCTGCGTTCATTCGCGGCCCCAAACCAAACCCCAGATGCCCGGCATTAACCTGCTCCGGCTCAATACCCGCCACCGCCATCAAAGCCTTCAATCCTGGACGTTGTTGTTTTTTCAACACCTCCAAACCCCAATAGACATTTGCCCGATTTTCATCCGCCAGCGTCACGATGTCGCACACTGTCCCCAGTGCCACCAAATCGAGTAGCCATTTTTCATAGCCATCAGGCAAACCATCCAGCTCGGTCTGCAGCGCCTGCACTAACTTGAACGCCACGCCCGCACCACACAAATCACGAAACGGATACGTATGACCTGAGAATTTCGGATTCACCGCTGCCACACTTGGCGGTGGCGTCTCGGCCACATTATGATGATCCGTCACCACCGTATCAATCCCCAAGCTGGCAGCATACGCAATCTCCGCATGACACAAACTGCCGGTATCCACTGTCACGATCAAATCCGCGCCCATGTCGCGCACCTTATCAACCGCACCCATGGTCATGCCATAACCCTCAACAAACCGGTTCGGGATGAAGGCATCGACATCCTCAAAACCAAACTTACCGAACGCATCCAGCAGCAGTGCCGTGGCGCTCAGCCCATCAATATCATAATCACCATAAATGACGATTTTTTCGCCCTGCTCCCGCGCCTGTTTCAACCGCGCCACCGCCTTTTTCATGTCCGGCAGCAAAAACGGATCATGTTTCACCGCCGCATAATCCGGCTGCAAAAAAGCCTCGCGCGTTGCCCGCGTCGTCAGGCCCCGCGCTGCCAAAATCCGCTCAAACAGCGTCATCAATCTCTATCAACCGAACTACGCTTCGGTCGTGCCGCATGCTGCTGCGACTTAATCACCATTCCTTGCAACTCCTTGAAAATTGGAAATTGCTTATTTGTGAAATACGTTCGCGAATTGCCTTGCTTCTCGCTTTTGAGAAAACCGACTTTTTCCAATCTCTTTAACTCGCGCTGAATATTTCCTGGATCTTCTTTGATCAACTTCGCCAACCCACGTACATGAGTGTGAAAATCAGGATATTTAGCATAAACAACCACAATCTTACGCCTCACCCGCGATGTAATAAAAACGTCTAACATAGTCCTGTGCTCTTTACTGCATCCCCTTCTTTATTTAACTCCAGTGTAGCACAATTTTACAACACCCGGCAAGTCCTTTAGCGCCAATTCATAATTACTTGGTTGATTTTCGCAACGGTCTCTTCGCGTGAAGGTAACTCATTGTCCTCATAATAATGATTAATCCCCATGAAGTTTTCCTTGACGTCCAATATGTGCAGATCGTCCACCGTGATGTGCAATCGATCAACAGCAGCAATGCTACACACAGGCAACGCCACCACCAGTTTTTCAATACGAATCGATTTTAAAAATCCCAAAGCCACATCCAAGCTTGAAAGATTATCACCAAAACCATCACTCACCAAAATAACCGTCCGGTCTTTCAACAATGCCGCGTCAACGATACCACCATCACCCAGCAGCCGATTAATTCGTTGGTATGCCTGCTGTTTTTGCTGCTCCAAATAGCCATGAAATTCATTGGTATATTCTCGAATCTCGCCGGACGAAAAGTCACTGTTGTAGGTGAATTTCCCACTTTGAGAAACCGCACCAAAGCTTAGCCCTTCCCCAGGAACATCAATACTTTCTGACAGAAGCATCATCAAAACGCAGTGCAACCTGACCGCAATTTGCTCACCGACCAACACCCCACCTTCGCCCAATGCCAGCACTGCGCAGTTTTCATAACGATATTTTTCGAACAACTGCTGTCCCAACTCCGCGCCTGCCTGCATGCGACTCTGAAAATACATATGCTTATTGTAGCATTGATGAAGCGTTATAATAATAGCTATGCAATACTACGAGGTGTCTCCAACTACGATTGTCCGCGCTGACGCTAACAGCTTTTCCTATGCCTCACATGAGTCATTAATGCCCGGAAATATTGTGACCATTCCCGTCGGCAAGAAGGTTGTTGTTGGTGTTGTTTTGCAAAAAATATCGCAGCCACCATACGACACACGGGAAATAATTTCGGTTGTAGATCAGCCGCCACTACCCAGCCAATTGCTGTCATTGCACACTTGGATGAGCCAATTTTACGCAACACATCCTGCCACCGTCTGGCAAACCATCCTGCCACGCGGCATCACCAAAAAGCGACGAAAATCCATAGATTTCACCTCTGTCAATGTACAAAATCGAACAAAAAATGTATTCACCAAAGATCAGCTCCAAGCCCTACAAATCATTGATTCCATGGCCAGTGGAACGGCTTTACTACACGGAGTCACCGGCTCCGGCAAAACCCTGGTCTATATTGAAGCCTCCCGACGCGCTGCAGCTGAAGGAAAGTCTTCCATTATACTAATCCCAGAAATAGCCCTGACGACCCAGCTGGTATCAGCCTTCACAGAGCATCTCGACAATATAATTGTCACTCATTCTCGCCAGACTGAGGCTGAACGCCATGCAGCATGGCTACACGTTTTGAACGCCAACAAGCCCGTCGTGGTCATCGGCCCAAGGTCAGCCCTATTTATGCCCATACATAACCTCGGATTTATCGCCATTGATGAATGCCACGAACCTAGCTTCAAGCAAGAACAATCCCCCCGCTACTCCGCACTGCGCACCGCTGCCGTGCTGGCGCAGGACCATAGCGCCAAATTAGTTCTGGGTAGCGCTACTCCCAGCATCGCCGACTATTATTTGTCTGAGCAACGAAACCGACCCATCATCACCATGCCCAAACCCGCTCGTAAAGGTGCCGTCAAACCGACCGTCAAAATCGTTGACATGACTAAGCGTAATAATTTTACTCAACATTTTTTCTTGTCAGACACCCTGCTCTCTCAACTCCAGCAAACGTTCAAAGACGGTCATCAGGCACTGATCTTTCATAATCGTCGCGGTACCACTGCAATCACTCTGTGTCAGCATTGTGGTTGGCAAGCTGGCTGCCCCAACTGCTTTGTTCCGCTAACCCTACACCAGGATAAACATCAACTGGTCTGTCACATATGTGGATATAAAGCGACCGTCCCGACGGTCTGCCCTGAGTGCCAGCATGCCGATATCATCCATAGAGGTATTGGTACTAAACGCATCGAAACAGAATTGAATAAATTATTTCCTCAACAAACCATAGCCCGTTTTGACGCGGATACCCCCAGCGACCAAACTGTAGAAAAGTTATACCAAGACGTCAAAGATGGTACTATTGATCTCATCATCGGCACGCAAATGATCGCCAAGGGATTAGACTTACCACATCTACGAACTGTTGGCGTAGTGCAAGCAGACACAGGACTAACACTTCCTGATTTTGCAGCCGCTGAGCGCACGTTCCAGCTGCTTGCTCAGGTAGTCGGGCGCGTCGGTAGATCACATCACCCAACAACCGTCGTTGTCCAAACGTACCAACCACAACACCCAGCCATCCAAGACGGCCTCACGCAAAATTACGCTGATTTTTACCAGCGTACAATAGCTCAACGACAAGCAACCATGTTTCCGCCATTTACCCATCTTTTGAAACTCACTTGCGTATACAAAACCGAAGCCGCTGCCATTCGCAATGCTCAAAAACTTGCATCTACCCTCAAATCAGTTGCGCCAAGAACCGTACAAATTTTAGGACCAACACCTGCGTTTTATGAACGAGTACGTGATACTTACCGTTGGCAACTGCTGCTCAAAAGTCCCCAGCGTGATGATTTGGTCGCCCTACTAGCTCACCTACCGCCACAACACTGGCAATTCGAACTCGACCCGACTTCCCTCCTCTGATATACTTAATATATGACTAGAGACGACATTATTGCCCTACCAAATCCCCACCTGCGTCAAAAATCTCATCGCATCCATGTCATTACCGACGATATACAAAAACTGTCTGACGACATGACCAGTGCTGCGTTAGATTGGGAGGATTCACGACCACATGAAATCAGTGCCGCTCTCGCAGCAGTGCAAGTAGATCGCTTGGAACGAGTCGTCATCGTCCGAGCTGACTTTGATAACAAAAAAACTCGCGACTTCATGACCTTGATCAACCCAGAAATTGTCAAATACGAAGGTGACTTAGTGGCTGATTTTGAAGGTTGCTTGAGTGTAAAACACATCTATGGCAAAGTACCACGCTACACTAAGGTTCGCGTTAAAGCCTTAGACCTGGAGGGTAACGAGATCCGCTTCAAAGCTGAGGGTTTCTTAGCGCGCGTATTGCAACATGAAATTGACCACACTAACGGCATCGTCTTCATTGACCACATCCGTGATACACACGATGCATTTTATACCCTTGATGATTCTGGTGAATTACAGCCCCTCAATTACGACACAAGCATCAAAGATAATACCGACCTCTGGGGATAATCATGCCTGAGATAGTATTTTTTGGCACCGAAGAGCACAGTCTCATCACCCTCAAGGCGCTTCATGAGGCAAAATTTCACATTGCTGCTGTCATCACCAAACCTGACGCGCCCAAAGGTCGGGGCGGTAAACTGTCAGAGCCTGCTGTCAAAACATACGCTCACCAGCACAATATTCCCGTCTGGCAGCCAAACAATCTGAAAGACATCTCACCAGCCATTCAAACACTCAAATCGCCCGTAGGCGTTTTGGTCAGTTATGGCAAAATAATACCCCAGTCAATCATCGATTTATTCAACCCTGGCATCATCAATCTTCACCCATCACTCCTCCCACAATACCGCGGCCCATCTCCCATTGAAGCCGCCATGACTAACTTGGACTCCCACACTGGCATATCTTTGATAAAATTAGATGCCCAGATGGACGCAGGACCAATTTACCACCAAGAATCCATCTTGCTCTCCGGCGACGAATCTCGTGATGAACTATATTGCAGATTATTCAATCTGGGTTCACAACGCCTGGTAGAGTTATTACCTCGCATCATATCCGGCGACATACACCTCAAACCACAACAAGATTCCATCGCTACCTACTGTAAGTTACTGTCAAAGCAAGACTCGCCCCTCGATCCACAATCACTCAGCGCCAAGCAAGCAGCAGCACGAGTCAGAGCCTATCTCGGTTTTCCCCGCTCTACCATGATGTTTGACGGTCTTCGTCTCATCATCACCAAAGCCCATCCTGATGTCACGCCAAAAACCGCCCTAGATCAATGCTACCACGATGGACAATTCCTCATCATTGACGAACTCATTGCACCAAGCGGCAAAAAAATGACCGCAGAAGCGTTTCTCCGCGGTCATAAACATCAATAACCCGTATAGCTAGGCTGCTGCTTGCGAAGTAGCAGAATCAGCTCCTAAAATCATGTCACGATTCGCCACGATTTCTCGCTTAAGCTCATCCAACACAGCAGCAACGACATCTCGATAGTCTGGTCGGTTTACTTCCAGCCATTTTGTTGCCGCAAATTCGTCTCGTAAGCGCGGATCATCCATCGGCACTCCAGAAACCTGCACCAAACGCTGGAACATTGGATCTTGCATCAAATTAGGGACATGACGCGCCAAAAAATCATCTACCGCTCCCGGACGCTTATCAATGATGCCAGAAAACTCTTCCAGTTGAGCATCGCTCATACCCTGGCTCAACCGCTCACCAACGCGAAGCTCCAGCTCACTGTAGATGTGCTGCAAAAACGGCTTGCGCTGCTCCTCCGGCAATTGATCCAGCCCGAGCTCTTTGAGAAATTCGTCATTCAGTTGGAACATAGTCCTCCTTTTCTTTCGTCTATACTCTCCATAAATTATAACAGCAATCCCAAAAGATTGCCATTATAACCTACTCATTACCGTTATTCACGCACCATATTCAGTGCGTCATTGTGCAGTGCCTGCAACTCAGTCATTGTTTGGTTCATTGCATTCTGCACGATTTCTGTCAGATTGATGCCGTTGCCTTGGCACCAGTTGAGCAACATTGGAACGTCTTCACTGTCCAGCAAAGCCTCAAACTCTTCCCTCTTTTGCTCACCGACAGCCGCCAATAGCTGATCAGTAATCTTTGCTTGCACACTGTTGGTCACATTCTGCCGCATCTGTTCTTTTGCCTCTGGTGGCAGCATCCCAAAACCAGCTTGTGTCAAAAATTCGTCAGTAATTTCAAACATTTATATCTCCTTTTTGTGTTATTGTATCTTACGGTTTACGTAACTATTCTATCTAAACTGGCTCAATACTGCCACAACCTTGTCAGTTTGAGAAATTCCGTCCACCGTGAGTGACTCGGTACCATTAAAGTTGGTAGTCCACTCAATTGCATGACCATTTGCTTGAGCCACTTCTGCCAACCGATGCAGCTCACTTGTCGCATTTTCAGCACCAAACTGCTCGACTGCCCAGTCCCATGGATATTCGTAGCTACCAACTGGAGAAGGAGCCTCTGGTTGTACGACAGTAGAGCCTTCAGGACTCTTAGGGCTCCCACCATCTTTAGGAGGGTCGCCGCCACCATCTTTAGGGTTCTCTGCGGCCTTAACTTCGTCCCCAGAAAAGGCTGATTCTGCCACGTTACCAGCTACATTACCGATACCAAAACCAAAAGCTACCCTACCCATCACACGAAGAAATTCTGAGCGAACTTTCCGACTAAGTTGCTCCTGACGCTCTTCACTTGATTTCTGACTACTATCGACAGAAGTGTCGACCATAGATTCCATCATTTCATCAGCGTCTTTGGCGCCTTTAGCACCCTGCTTAAACACATCTCGCCAGGCATCCTGTGAGTTGTCAGTTACGCGCTCTTCACCGCGACGCCCTTCCAGTACAGACTGTTTAACTGTTGCCGCAGCAACTGCACCAGCCGCCGCACCAGTAGATAAGCCAGCTGCGGTAGTAATAGGCCAGCCCACAGAAGTTGTCAGGGCAAATCCAGCACCAGCCGCTGCACCACCTCCAACAAGCGCTAGTTGGTGCGATATCTTTTTGTTACTAATCCATCTACCCACCTTTGCAGCAAATTTCTTATACACAGAGCGTTGGTCAAGCATCTCATCATATACTTCTGTCGTCTTCTGGGCAGTTTCTTGCATACCCTGGAAGGCACGAGCCGCCATCATCTGCGCAAACACTTCCTGCTGCTTTGCCAACTCCTCACCTGAGAGCTGATTCAGCTGCTCAATCTGTGATGCCATTTCTTCCTTGGCCACAGCTAACTCACAAGCCTTTAACTTATCTGCTGCCTCCTGAAGTGCTTCCTTACGCTTCTTTCCGCCAAACCATTCTTTAAAGAAATGTGATTCAACATCAACACGTGCTTTAGCAAACGCCAGCCTTGCCGCGTCCAGCTCCTGCTGTGCCTTACTCTTTTCGGCTAACTGAGCAGTTTCGCCCTCGTCGTACTGATCACCCAAGTACTTATCACGTTGTGCTTGCTCGTACAGGCTCAAGCTTTCAGGGTTTTCGTCTACTGAGGCAGTATTCTCTCCAGCTTTTTGCAGATATTTATCTACATTACCATAATAGTTGAATAATTCCCGTGCAGAGTCAGTCTCCACACCATTCGTTTGCCAAGCCTCATGTTGGTCAACAACTTCTTGGTAGTACTTGCCAAGCTCAGTGTCAGTTGAAGCCGCTTCTGTAACTTCTGGGCCGGGCTCAGCAGAGCTGTCATTAACCGAAGCCTCAGGAGTAGTCGCAGTATTCTGAGCTATCGTCTCTTGCCTCCAACGGTAATATTTCTCCGTATTAGAATCAAGCTGACCCTGATGAGTTGCCAAATAGTCCTCGGTAGTCGGACGTGATGCAGGTGTCTCTTTATTCATTCGTGGTGGTTCCTTTCACTTGGATGTGCCAAGATTAATTGGAGTTTTTCTCTAAAGAAATACTAGCACAAATTGTCAAAAAAGTCAATAACCTTGCCTAGATAAGACACCTAAAGCGTCTTTTTCACCAACTCTCGTGTAAAGAACTCAAGCTCATCGCCCTCTTCGACCACAATCTTCTTGGCAGTTTTCAGACTCAAGCCGCACATTTCACCTTCAAATACCTCTTTAGCCTCTTGCTGCTGGCGCTGTACACTTGAAACCTCAACTTCGGCTATCTGTTCACCTTTACGTTTCAAACGAGCCAGGAGACCCTTTGAGACCTTCCCACGCATCATTTCACCACCAGCGATCACCTCCTCACGCATTGTACGGAACACACCCTTCACCTTAAGCGCACCAATCTCTGTCTCTACCACTTCTGGAGCCAACAGGTTCTCCATGGACAATTTTGCGTCATCCAGCAGCTCATAAATCACTCGGTACAGGCGTACTTCTACTTTCTCGCGAGAAGCCAACCGCTTAACAGCAGGAGGCAAATCAACATTGAAACCGTAAATGACAGTATTTTCACCAGTTGCCAAGTGGATGTCATTTTCAGAGATATTACCCACACCATGACCGATCACTCTCAGTTCAACTTCACCATTTGTCTCAATCAGTTTCAAACTGTCAATGACCGACGTTAATGAACCCTGTACATCGGCCTTGATGATGACATTAAACTCTTGCGCATCATGCTTTTGATTCATCATCTTGAGAATATCAGCGCCTGTCACATTTGTCGTCGCTGCACGACGCTCTTGCTCCAGCTTGGCTTTGGCCGCCATCTGTCGCGCTTCTTTTTCATTTTTCGCGATGACGAAGCTGTCACCAAATTGTGGTAATTCCTTAAATCCTGTCACATTCACTGGTGTTGAAGGACCCGCTAGCTTCATGGCCTTACCACGAAAGTCCAACATGGTACGCACGCGGCCATAAGCCGTCCCTGCAACCAAATAATGCGACGGCTTCAGCTGTCCATGTTCCACCAACAAACCGACCACGGCACCGCGACCAGTCTCCATATGTGCTTCAATTACCAGCCCCTCTGCTGGCGTATCGACATCCGCGCGTAAGTCTTCCATATCTGCCACCAACAGGACCATGTCCAGCAGTTTATCAAGGTTTTGGCCCGTCTTAGCGCTCACTTCAACCATGACCGTGTCACCACCCCATTCTTCAGGGTTAAGTCCATGCTCAGAGGCTAATTGCGTCTTTACCAACTGTGGATTAGCGGTGTCTTTATCGATCTTGTTAATCGCCACTACAATCTTTGCATTTGCAGAACGCGCAAACCGGATGGCTTCCACCGTCTGAGGTTTGACACCATCATCGGCCGCCACCACAATAATCACCACATCGGTCAGCACTGCTCCGTGCTGTCTCAAGGCAGCAAATGCCTCGTGCCCAGGCGTATCGAGCAGTGTAATTACTCGGCCGTTACGTTCCGCTTGATAAGCACTAATGTGCTGTGTAATACCACCAGCTTCGCCCTGGGCAGTCTTTTTGTCTAAAATAGCATCCAACAAGCTTGTTTTACCGTGGTCAACGTGCCCCATAACTGCCACAATGGGCGGACGGGCTACAGCCTTATCTGTCAGCTGATGGACATGACGCAATGGTGCATCTGTACTAGTCGTCTGCTTACGTTCCAACTGCACATCCAGACCAAGCTCTTCCACTACAATCTGAGCAGTATCAAAGTCAAGGCGCTGATTAATTGTTGCGGCAATACCGTTTTTGAACAACTCACCAATCAGCGTGGTCACGGATAAACCAAGGGTCTCTGCAAGCTCACCGACAGTTACTGAATCTGCAATTTTGACGATTTTTTCTGCCATAATAAGCTCCTCTCACCTCTGGTACGTCACCACGCCTCAGGGATTTTGTTCTAATTATTTTTTCTTTGCTTCACCAAGCGTCAAAGAGATCTTGCGGCTCTCTTTGTCAATATCAAGCACTGTAAAGTTCTTGCGCTCGTTCAGAGTGAATACTTTCTCTGGATCAGTGCCATCACCACCCAGCTCAGACACGTGAACCAATGCCTCAACCGCTGGGCTTAACTGTACAAAAGCACCAAATGGAGTGATGCGAGTAACCGTTCCCTCAACTTGATCGCCTGATTTGAATTGTTCAACTTCTTTCAACCAAGGGTCTGGGGTTAGCTGCTTCATACTGAGGCTCAAGCGGTCCTTGTCGATAGCGATGATCTTTGCTTCGATCGTCTCACCAACTTTCACGTAGTCGCTTGGGCTACTGACGCGCTCCCAGCTGATTTCTGAGATGTGTACCAAACCTTCGATACCTTCAACATTCACGAACACACCAAAGTCAACAACACCAGTAACGACACCGCGAACTGTGTCGCCGATTGACAATTGCTTAAATCGCTCTGCCAATCCTTCTTTGATAGCTTCTTTTTCCGAGAAGATCAACTTGTTGGCCTTTCGGTCAGCGTCCAATACGCGAACTTTCATTTCAACATTAACCAACGCATTCAAACGCTGCAAAATTTCATCCTTGTCGCTTGAACCAACTCGTGGGTAGTGCTCAGCTGACAATTGAGATACTGGCAAGAAACCACGAACCCCTTCGTATTCAACCAACAAACCGCCGCGGTTTGCGTCATATGGGGTAATCGTGATGATTTCACCACTCTCTAGCTTCTCAGCAACTTCATCCCAGCCTCGATCTTTAGCCGCTTTGCGCAGGCTCAACAAGCTATATCCATTGTCAAGCTCTGTGTCGATGACACTTGCGGTAACTTCGTCACCAACAGCGCAAGTCTTCGAAAAACCAACTTCACGCCTTGGGACCAAACCAACGCCCAACGACCCCAGGTCAATCAACACCTCGTGCTTCTTTACTGACAAAACTGTACCGTGAACTACTTCACCAGCTGTCAATTGTTTAACATTATCGCCTGCTTGTGCCAGCAGGTCGTCCATTGTAATTGTGGCGTTTGCCATAAGTCTTTTCAGACTCCTTCCTTAAAATTAATATTTTTGAGTCACACTAAAAAAGTAGACATCAAGCTATCTTTATACTACCACAATCTGTTAGCAAAAGTCAAAGAGAGACTATACAACTTTCCGAGAACGGACGTATGCTACTGCCATACCTGGAATAACGCCAATGATCAATAACTCCCCGATGTGATCAGCTGGACCGGTTGTCGGTAGATTCGCAGTGTCACCGCCATTAGTAGCGGCGGCAGGAGCAGCTGGAGTGGCAGGGCCAGTCGGAGTAGTAGGGGCGGGCTGCTGTGTCACTGATGGCTTCTGAGCATTGCTCGTAGACTGGTTCTTAGGCTGTTCTTGTTTTTGTGAGTTATTTGACTGAGTGTTGGTCGTAGTATTTGGCTTAGATGTTTCAGATTTGTTTTGTTCGGATTTTTCATCTTTTTGGGCAAGTTCTTGTTTTTGTGCATTGTTATCTGTGGCGACAGGCACTACAGCATTATTATCTTGCTGACGAGCAGTATACAACAAACCAAGCGCCAAAATAGCCAGTATTACTCCTACCACCGTAAAAGTCATCACTGAGCCTCTTTGTTGATTGGTCTGCTTCATACTAGTCTCCACATTTGCACATTTGTCTATTACGAGTCATTATAGCACATCTGTTCTACCTCTGTAAAGTAACATGGTATACTAGTTTTACTATGTCGATGGATGAATTACTCCTGTTAGTTAGGCGTGACTTTCCGAATTACACCATCACTACTGGTGATGATTTTAGTTGGGCACCAGCCGCTAAAACGATTACAGTTGATACTAAGCATAATTTGCCTGCTCAGCTACTTCATGAAGTTGCCCACGCCGAGCTTGGTCACCAGACCTTCTCTCGAGACATTCAGCTCATAGAGATGGAGCGAGAGGCCTGGGAGTATTGCACTAAGGTTCTAGCGCCACGCTATGGTGTATCGCTAACTATGGACGACGATGTTGTCCAGGAATCGCTTGATTCCTATCGATCATGGCTCACCTCCCGCAGTAGTTGTCCTCATTGCGGAGCTATCGGGCTACAGAAGGCAAAAGATACCTATTCTTGCATGCATTGTCATGTCCAGTGGCAGGTCAATGAGGCAAGAAGCTGCCGCCTAATTCGCACAATAAAATAACACACCTGGCATTCCAAGGTGTGTTATTGATCACCAAAATAAGATTTAACTAGTCAGCTGAGACGGCTGTTGTCTTGCGGCGACGTGAAATCCTACCGCCTTTAGCACCAGCTATACGAGCCAATGCTGGGTTAGCAGCAAAGCCGCCAGTACGACTGTTACGCCCACCTTTAGCACCAATTTTTGCGTAAAAGTTTGGGTCTTTTGCCAAATTTTTAGCTGCCGCTTTCTTACCGCCTGCTTTTGTTCCTGCCATGAAAGTTTTCCTCCACTATTAAAAGATTTCCACATGCATTATCGTGGAAACCCTCACCTTTATATATCACACATGATATGTGTTATGAGTACATAATAGCATACTGCTAATACTTTGTCAATATTTACATTATCTACATATTAGGTTACACTCAAAGAGTAGTGATGTTCACCACACAGTTCTCGTCTTCTGCGAGATTCGAGAATATATAAAATAGCGCCCTGTCCAAGGGCGCTATTTTGTTAGTTGTTTGAATAGTTACTTAAATACATAAAGATAATGATAAACAGGTTCATATGATAAAAACCACCCTATTCGGGTGGTCTCTATATAATTCGGCACCGTGCTAGTTTCCCACTTTCGCAGTATGATCGCCGCTGAGGAGCTTAACTTCTGTGTTCGGAATGAGAACAGGTGTTTCCTCCTCGCCATGGGCACCGAAGTAAGGCTTGCTCCTCATAGGTTCCATTCAGGCAACCCGGGGAAGCCTTGCTTCGATGTCCAATAACTTTCTGCACGGATGAATTTTTAATCAACTATAGTGCGATGATACACACCAATTACTAGTCAAGTCTACCTTATCCGTAATGTTTATGCAAGCATAAACTCCACGGACAAGGACATAAAAAGGCAATGGGACTATTAGTACGCTTTAGCTCCATGCATTACTGCACTTCCACCTTGCGCCTATCAAACAGATAGTCTTTCTGTGTCCTCATAGGGAAACCTTATCTTGAGGTTAGTTTCGCGCTTAATATGCTTTCAGCGCTTATCTAGTCCGCACATAGCTACTCGACAATGCAGCAGGTGGCCACAATCGATACACCAGAGGTGCGTCCGCCCCGGTCCTCTCGTACTAGGGGTAGATCCTCTCAAGTTTCCTATCGTCCATACCGGATATAAACCGAACTGTCTCACGACGTTCTGAACCCAGCTCGCGTACCACTTTAATCGGCGAACAGCCGAACCCTTGGAAGGTGCTCCCCCTCCAGGATGTGATGAGCCGACATCGAGGTGCCAAACAGCGCCGTCTATGTGAACTATTGGGCGCTATAAGCCTGTTATCCCCAGGGTAACTTTTATCCGTTTGCGCTGTCGATCCCACATTCATGTACAAATGTACGTACAGCGGATCACTTGCTCCGACTTTCGTCTCTGATTGGAATGTACTCCTCACAGTCAAGCTGGCTTATGCGCATACACTATCACTTCGATTTCCATCCGAAGTTAGCCAACCTTTGAACGCCTCCGCTACTCTTTAGGAGGCAACCGCCCCAGTTAAACTACCCACCATACACGGTCCGCTAACCGGATAACGGTCAGCGTGAGAACACAATCACAACAAGGGTGGTATTTCACTTGGTGACTCCACAAATACTGGCGTATCTGCTTCAACGTCTCCCACCTATGCTACACATGTTGAAACCGTATTCAATGTAAAGCTGTAGTAAAGCTCCATGGGGTCTTTTCGTCCTGGTACGGACAGACGGCATCTTTACCGCCAATGCACTTTCACCGAGTCCTTCGCTGAGACAGTGCCCACATGATTACTCCATTCGTGCGGGTCAGAACTTACCTGACAAGGAATTTCGCTACCTTAGGACGGTTATAGTTACCGCCGCCATTGACTAGGGCTTCAGTTCGCACCGTGAAGCGCTCCCCTTAACCTTCCAGCATTGGGCAGGAGTCAGCCCCTATACATCCACTTTCGTGTTAGCAGAGACCTGTGTTTTTGATAAACAGTTCCGTGGGCTCTTTTGCTGCGGCCCCCACATCGTTAGATGTCAGAGATTTCGCGTTCAAAAGAACAGTTTGTTTGCTCTATCTCAGAAAATTCGTTTTGTGATTAAAAAATGTACTCTTTAACCTATTATTCACTGAGTGAACGCGGCTGATATCCACCGAAGTGGGGGCAGACCTTATCCCGAAGTTACGGTCGCTGTATTGCCGAGTTCCTTAGCGAAGGTTCGCTCGTAAGCCTGAGTCTACTCGACTCGAGCACCTGTGTTGGTTTGCGGTACGGGCGGCTAAGTCCACGCGCACACCTGCTTTTCTAGCCAGGGCTTTCACCAAAATCGCGACTCCGAAGAATCACTTTCACTCCCTTTGCGTTCCCGCTCGGTTGGACGGATAAACCATGAATCCGCTTCGATTACTTCCCCGTGAACAGTGTACAAAACTTAACCGGTTCAGGAATATTAACCTGATGTCCATCGCCTACGCTCTGCGCCTCGGCTTAGGCCCGACTAACCCTGAGATGATTACCATGGCTCAGGAAACCTTGCTCTTACGGCCGAGAGGATTCTCACCTCTCTTATGGTTACTCATTCCAGCATTCTCACTTCCTACCGCTCCACCGAACCTTCCGATTCGACTTCACTGCTGATAGGAACGCTCCTCTACCACGCCAGATAAATCTGACATCCATATCTTCGGTATAACGTTTTAGCCCCGTTACATTTTCCACGCAAGATCTCTTGACTAGTGAGCTGTTACGCACTCTTTAAATGAATGGCTGCTTCTAAGCCAACATCCTAGCTGTTTAAGAAATCTCACCTTGTTTCCCACTGAACGTTAATTTAGGGACCTTAGATGATGGTCTGGGCTGTTTCCCTTTCGAGCACCGATCTTAGCACCGATGTTCTAACTGCCGTGGTTACACACATGGTATTCGTAGTTTGTTAAGGGTGGGTACAGTTGCCCGCCCCAGTCCTTTACAGAGCTCTACCCCCATGTGCTACTAACACGACGCTAGCCCTAAAGCTATTTCGAGGAGAACCAGCTATCTCCGAGTTCGATTGGCATTTCACCGCTAACCACAAGTCATCCAAACACTTTGCTGCGTATCCTGGTTCGGTCCTCCACCACCTGTTACAGTGGCTTCAACCTGCTCATGGTTAGGTCACCCGGTTTCGGGTCTAATCCTTACAACTAAACGCCCTATTCAGGCTCGCTTTCACTGTGGCTCCGTCAATTGACTTAACCTCGCTGTAAAAATTAACTCGCTGGATCGTTCTACAAAAAGCACGCCGTCACCGGACAAGCCGGCTCCGACTCCTTGTAGGCACTAAATTTCAGGATCTATTTCACTCCCCTCCCGGGGTTCTTTTCACCTTTCCATCGCTGTACTAGTTCACTATCGATCGTATATTATATTTAGCCTTGGCTGGTGGTCCAGCCAGATTCAAACAGGGTTTCTCGTGCCCCGTCCTACTCGATAAAACATACATAAGGTCAGCGTCGTTTTCGCGTACACGGCTTTCACGTTCTTTGGCTAGTCATTCAAACTATTCTGCTAACCACGCCATTTTCTTACCTTACTACCAGTTGATAGCCTGGTATCACAAATCAGATTATTTGAACGAATCAAATGCTCTGACTTGGTCATATGTAATATCACAACCCCTTATTAAGTATTCGTCTATCAACTTATTTGCCTAAATAAATAGGCAAAAACTTAAAAGGTTTGGGCTGTTGCGATTTCGCTCGCCACTACTTTCGCAATCGTTATTTACTTTCTCTTCCTCATCCTACTAAGATGTTTCAGTTCAGATGGTTCCCGCTCGCTTGCCTATGTGTTCAGCAAGTGGCAACATGACATGACTCATGCTGGGTTTCCCCATTCGGAAATCCCCGGATCAAAGCTTGTTGACAGCTTCCCGAGGCTTATCGCAGTCTTCCACGTCCTTCA
This sequence comes from Candidatus Saccharimonadota bacterium, assembly GCA_905372835.1. Classification (GTDB taxonomy): domain Bacteria; phylum Patescibacteriota; class Saccharimonadia; order Saccharimonadales; family Saccharimonadaceae; genus Nanosynbacter. The sequence continues at coordinate 139,027 of CAJPQK010000002.1, forward strand.
TCGGTAATATACGTCTAGGCATCCATTTAGTGCCCTTGAGTACCTTTTTATGCATTGACTTAACTAGTAATTGGAATCTACCAAAACTAATACCGTCAATTAAAAACTCAATTTCTTTTACTCTCAAATTGTTAACGATCAATGCATCATACTCAGAGTGCACAATTGACCCGTCAAATCATTAACGTATCTATCTACACTCAATTGATTCTCACTGCCCTCGCACGTTTTGCAGTGTATCGCCAGAGGTTCACCTGAACATTCGCGTAACTAGTAATTAACTATACAGCAGCTGTGGTTGTTTTGCAAGAGTTTTTTTAACTTTTTTTCGACTTTTTTGGCTTTTCCTTAAAATCTGCGCCAACCGCCTCAGAAATATGAGAAAAACCATCATTTTTTAGTAATGTCACTAACTCACGATTCATACGTCCAATCAATTGTGGCCCCTCAAAGAATAACCCCGTGATTAAACCGACTAAGCTAGCGCCAGCCCTAATCTTGGCGTAAGCATCTTCGGCCGTAAAAATTCCGCCCACGCCAATGATTGTTAATTTGTCGCCATATTTCTGATACGCATGGCGAATTAGTTCCAAGCTGTGTTCACGTGTCGGCTCACCACTCAATCCGCCACGAATTTCATCAGTCAGCGGATCTTTAATGACCACCTTTGCGCGGTCCTTCACTAAGTTAGCTACTGTCACTCCCTGGATGTTGTGCCTGACAATGGTCTGCAGCAATGAATCAAACTGCTGCATGTCATACAAATGCGGCATCTTTACCCAAAACGGCACATTCCTCTCTATGTCGTCCATCTCCTGTAATAACATATCCAACGTCTCTGGGTAGATAAACGGCTCCTTACCCGCATTTGGACAAGAGATATTGATCTCTACGACGCTCGCCAATTGATACTTCACAATATATTCCACAGCCTTTTTTACATCCTTAACGATCAGATCCTCTGAGACACATGGACCAAACTGATCTTTCGTAGACTTATTAGCAATGACAGCTACCGAAACAACCGTTGGCATATCCTGAATTCGCGACCTATTCTTGATAATGTGATGCCTGATTTTTTTTAACCCATAATTTGGCATACCAGCATATACCACCACCGACTTTGTCTTTGGTAACCGGTGAAACCAGGGACGTCGATTACCCTTTCTTGGCTCCAATGTCACTGATCCACCCGAAGCAAAACCAAATCCGATATCTTTCATCAGTGACGACAACTGGATATTTTTATCAAATCCCGCCGACAAACCAACTGGATTGCGGTAAGTGACGCCATCGATCTCCTGCTGTAGCGCTCTGTCTTGAAAACTCCACATTTTACGTATCATCCAACGGATGAGTGGTATTGCTTGCGCCACACGACCACAAAAAATAATCAGCTTATGCGTAAAATCAGGAGTTAGTGAAAACAATAGCGGCTTAATAAGATATTTATACATACTCTAGCAGTATAATAACCATTTTGCTATTAGGCAAGTAACCCTTATATTTATGATAAGTCTATCACAGCCCCACCCGGGACAACATCACGCTTATCCTCAACAACCTCCACCCAGTTACCATCAGGATCTTTGATAAAGAAATATCGAAAACCAGTGCGACCCATGACAATATCTGTTACTTCACCAATATCATTAATCGCTGCTCGAAATTCATCTAGACTATCAACCCTCATACCAAAATGCTTTATACCAATTTCTTCAAGATTATTTCCGACTGCATTATCTATTCTAGGTTCCTGTACATTATTAGTGTGCACAAATAACTCGAGCGTGACACCTTCATGATTCATTAGTTGATGAATTGCCAGTGCTGCATCATCCGCACGCCACACCACTACTTCAGTAAACCCAAGATGTGAGTAAAATTCTATACTAGCCTGAGCATCACGAACAGACAAAGCAATGTGATGAAGAGATATCTTACCAGTCATATCAAATTCCTTTCTGGTTATTCTATTAGGCAACACTTAGTTACCCTACATATATAACAGTATGGATTAATCGCTGCCACCTCGTCAACTACTTAAACACTACTTGGTGATACTGCGACATTAAAGCCCGGTAGCTACAATAGCTTTGGGCTAAAATACCAATACTAAAAATCTTATGATAAAAACCGTCCACAATATGGACGGATAATAATTGATACGATTCAGATGTCAGCACAAAACTCTGTTGCGTAAAAGATAATTCCACTAACAAAATTTGTGGTGGGCGACAAGGGACTCGAACCCCTGACCCTCTCGGTGTAAACGAGATGCTCTAGCCAACTGAGCTAGTCGCCCTTATCAAAAGCGTGGTGGGCGATGAGGGACTTGAACCTCCGACCTCGTCATTATCAGTGACGCGCTCTAACCAGCTGAGCTAATCGCCCTCATACAGTCTTGATGGTGGAGGCACAGGGACTCGAACCCTGGACCCCCTGCTTGCAAAGCAGGTGCTCTAGCCAACTGAGCTATGCCCCCAATTGCCAAGACTTATTACATTGTACCGTATCTTTTTTATTATGACAAGTGTATAATTGTACATATGTATGAATTTAGTTTTACCGCATTCGGAGTAGGCCTCTTGATCTTAGGGGCTGGAGCAGTGTTTACTGTTTACCACCAAAAAATAGCAGACAACCTGGCTGGCGGAGTCAGTAGTTATGATCGCTTTAAGATGTGGGGGCTCATTACTTGTGGCATCGGCTTTGCTGTCATGCTAAGTCTCCACAGCATAATCCTGAACCTCCTCATTGGCGTATTCTTTAGAGGATAGCTTTTGTCACATAAAATAAACCCTCTCATAGACGAGAGGGTTTTATATTAACAACTTGATTGTGCAATTCATCAATCGGTTTATCGTAGAGAAGGTTTTGAACTTTGTCTCGTCCTCGAGAGGACTATTGTAAATATGTAAGCTCAGCATATTTACGAGACCGACCTAGCTCAATTTGTGATTGCTCGACAAATTGGCATTTATTCTCCCTAGAAAGGAGGTAATCCATCCGCACCTTCCGGTACGGATACCTTGTTACGACTTAACCCCAATCATGCCCCCCACCTTAGGCCGACGAATCGGACTTCGGGTGTTGGTCACTTTCATGGTTTGACGGGCGGTGTGTACAAGACCCGGGAACGTATTCACCGCAACTTGCTGATTTGCGATTACTAGCGATTCCGACTTCATGCAGGCGAGTTTCAGCCTGCAATCCGAACTGGGACTAGCTTTGATGCGATTTGCTTCACCTCGCGGCTTCGCTGCGCATTGTACTAGCCATTGTATTACGTTTCTAGCCCAGGACGTAAGGGAAATACTGACCTGACATCATCCCCTCCTTCCTCCCCGTTACCGGGGCAGTCTGAATAGAAAAATACAACTATTCACAAGGGTTGCGCTCGTTGAAGGACTTAACCTAACATCTCACGACACGAGCTGACGACGGCCATGCATCACCTGTCACAGGGTTCCAAAAGGCACAGTCTACTTTCGCAGACCTTCCCTGGATGTCAAGCCCTGGTAAGGTTCTTCGGTTATCATCGAATTAAAGAACATAATCCACCGCTTGTGCGGGTCCCCGTCAATTCCTTTATGTTTTAGCCTTGCGGCCGTACTCCACAGGCGGGATACTTAACGCGTTAGCTTCGCTACTGAAGGGGTCGATACCTCCAACAGCTAGTATCCATCGTTTACAGCGTGGACTACCCGGGTATCTAATCCGGTTCGCTCCCCACGCTTTCGTGCCTTAGCGTCAGAAATGGCCCAGTAACCTGCCTACGCCATTGGTGTTCCTTCTTATATCTACGGATTTCACTCCTACACAAGAAATTCCAGTTACCTCTACCATTCTCGAGTTTAACAGTTTGAATAATAGTCTGTATGGTTGAGCCACCAGGTTTCACTATTCACTTATTAAACCGCCTACGCAACTCTTTACGCCCAGTCACTCCGGATAATGCTCGCACCCTACGTATGACCGCGGCTGCTGGCACGTAGTTAGCCGGTGCTTATTCATGAGTTACCGTCATATTCTTCACTCATAAAAGAAGTTTACAACCCGAAGGCCTTCATCCTTCACGCGGCGTTGCTCCATCAGGCTTTCGCCCATTGTGGAAGATTCCTCACTGCTGCCTCCCGTAGGAGTCTGGACCGTGTCTCAGTTCCAGTCTGGCTGATCATCCTCTCAGACCAGCTATGGATCGTCGGCTTGGTAGGCCATTACCCTACCAACAACCTAATCCAACGCAGGCTTCTCCCAAAGCGGATAAATCCTTTAATCCGAAGACCATATGCGGCATTAGCTACCCTTTCGGGCAGTTATTCCTCACTTTGGGGCAAATTCCTACGCGTTACTCAGCCGTTCGCCGCTCGCCGGCATTCTGCACTATCAGTTCGAAGTCACCCCAGACACTCATCTCTTTCAAAATGATGCGGCTGATTTCCTTCGGAAATCCCCGCGTCCAGGCTTCAAGTTGATAGTGCAGAACCCGCTGCCGCTCGACTTGCATGTGTTAGGCACGCCGCCAGCATTCATCCTGAGCCAGGATCAAACTCTCCGTTAAAAATCTACTTTGTATCAAAGTATTAAGGCTCTACAAAA
>CAJPQK010000003.1 GCA_905372835.1 Candidatus Saccharimonadota bacterium
TAAACAGATAATCGGCTAGTAATTGGCGGATTTTGGTATCAGAAATCGGCAGGTCGCGGCCAAGATACAATTTCTCAATCGCCGCCTCCAACGGATCCGCCAAATACCGCTCATCAATTTCTTGCTCGTACACACCCACCCGCACCTGCGGATCGAGGAAGAGGTTGCCGGAGTAGAGGATAGGGGTGACGGCTGCGCCACGCTCCTGCGCTGGAGTACTCTTTTCGCTTGCATCTCCACTGGAGATACTACGCGAGCGTTCGGCTGGAGCACTCGCTATTCGCGAATGCTCCACAGCCTCCAGCGCAGGAGGTGCCGCAGTCGACGCGTTGGATGCGAGCGGTATCTCAGATTCCTTCTGAGTATATTCAAGCTGACTCGTCAAACTCTTTTTCTGAAGGCTTTGCCTTTCCGGCGAGTGTGCGCCAAGAGCGCCAGCTAGATCAGTTGGCGGCGCGCCGGCCTGAAGAGAAAGATGTTTGCGAGACGGGCGAGCCACATCACCGCTTGCCAACAACATCCGAATCAGTGTCGTCTTACCAGCGCCATTACGGCCGCGCAGCTCAACCGCTTCGCCCTCACGCAAATCAATATTCACGCCCTCAAACAATATCCGCTCGCCGACCCCAACCGCCGCGTCCTCAACCCGCACCAGCACATGCTGACTGCGACTGACCGCATCCTTCATCGATAGCCGAATGTTACGCGCCTTGAACTTGCCGTAGCGCTCAGCCGACTTATAATCAAGCTGCCCAGCCGACTGCTTGTCTATCCAAAACGTCGGCTTGTCCATCTCTGATAATTCCGCCAGCTCCGCCCGCGCTTCATTTTCCAGCCGCTTGAACTTCTGGATGGTGCCGGGGTTTCGCGACTTTTCCTTTAGCCGCTGATAATCCAGCACCTTTTGCCGAAGGTTGGTCATCCGCTTCTCAACTTGCTCAAAATTATTCATGCCCGCCGCCGTCGCCTGAGCGTTCTGCTTGAGGTAAGCATCATAATTACCGCGGTAACTGACCGCTCGACCGTCTTTGAGCTCAACAATTCGATCCACCCGACCCAGCACATCGCGGTCGTGAGTGATGATCAGCATAGCCTGACGCGGCTGCGAACTCATCCAGTCGATAAATTGCTGCTTGGCTACATAATCCATGTGGTTGGTCGGCTCGTCAATCAGCGCCAAATGCGCCCCCGCATGCATAATCTTCACGATCTCCACCAGCCGCTTCTGACCGCCCGACAGGGAACCAAGCGGCCGCTCGCCACACCCGCTCAGCTGAAAATTATCAAGCTCCCGCTCAATCTTCTCCTCAATCTGATAAAAGCCTTTCTGGTCAAATCGCTCCAGCGCCTGCGTATATTCCTCAATCTTACGCATATTATCGCCCATGGTCTCGGGATACTCATCAATAATTTTCTTTAAGGCCGCATATTCTGGCAGCCCCGCCAAGATGTAGCTCAGCACCGTCTGATCGCCCAAACCATGATGCTCCTGCGCGGTACTAGCCACAGTAATGCCGCGCCGAAAAATCACCTCGCCAGTATAGTCAGTATCCGTGCCCGCCAAGATGCCAAACAACGTCGACTTGCCGACGCCATTGCGGCCGACCACGCCGACCTTCTCGCCATCATCCACACTAAACTTGACGTCGCGCATCAACGTCTTGTCGCCAAAACTTTTTTCGGTGATGTGGATGTCGGCTATAATTGGGCTATTGTAGCACAAATCCTACCCCAGAAGAGGCCACACATTTCTATAGAACAACACGCAGCGCACCTGCTATAATAAAACCATGCCAAAGTCAAAAACCAAAAAGCCAGTTGCACAGTCCGTCGTTAATCGCCGGGCCAGGTTTGATTATGAATTAGGCGAGGAAATAATTGCCGGGCTGGTTTTGACAGGAATGGAAGTACGCGCCGCCAGGGAAGGCCACGTCCAGTTAAAAGGTGCTTTCGTCAGTTTGAAAAATGGCGAATTATGGCTGAACAATGCCAGTTTTTCGCTGCGGCTGAACGAGCGCGGGCAAGCAAATACCCGCAGCGTCGACACCTCGGCGCGGAAATTATTAGTCAGCAAGCGGCAATTAGCAAACTTTACCGAGGCAAAAAAGCAGGGCATGACCATCGTGCCGACGAAATTATTGACCAGCGGCAAATTTATCAAGATTACCATCGCCCTTGGTAAAGGCAAAAAAACTTACGACAAGCGCGAGACTATCAAACGCCGCGACCAGGACAGAGAAACCAGGCGGCTCATCGCCAACCGATAAATTTGCCAGAAAATCCCGGCATTTTCTGAAGACTCCATCCTCGACTTATTCCAAATTTTTCCGCGTCTCTATCAGGCTTTGGTAGAGTTTTTCGAGCTTCTTCACCTGGCTACGCTCAGTAAATTTACGGGCAAGCTTTTTACTTTCAGCGCTAAATTCCGTCTGTTTTTTCGGGCTTTTTAGAATTGAGATTACTTTTTCAGCCACGCTTTCTGGAGTATTTTCTGCAAAATAGCCATTAATTCCATCCCTCACGACCTCGGAAACTTCCGTATCAATAATCACAATTGGCTTGCCGGCGTGCGCAGCTTCATGCAGAACCCAGCCCTGAGTGTCTTTTAACGATGGAAAAGTAAACACCTTCATCACTTCATATGCCACGCCTAAATCTTCGCGCGGCATAGCACCCGTAAACACAATCCTATCCGCGAAATTCGTTTCCGCAGCCATTTTTTCCAAAGTCTGACGATATTCAAAGTCGCCGACAAACAATAGTTTAGACTTCGGCCTGGCTGACGCGATAAACTTGTCAAACGCCTCAATGAGAATCGGCAAATTCTTCTCCTCGCCTAAGCGCCCCACAAAACCAAATACTTCATCCTTTTCGCGCAAGCCCCATTGTTTCCGAAACTCTTTTATCCGCTCCGTCTTCGGTTTCGGCAAAGCGTTAACCCCGTTTGGCATTAAAGTGATCTTATAGCTGTAATCCTCCGTTTGCCAAGATTGCAACTGGTCGCGGCTTTTACGCGACAGCGCGATAACCGCATCCGCCTTGCTGTATAGAATAGTAATAACGCGCTCAATGATATCTTTATTCCATTTTGTTACGCCGTTGCGCGGACGATATAGCTTGGCAACCTCTAATAAATCCTGACCATTCAACTTAACAGATAGCGGAAAAATAATTCCCGCCAAGGCCAAAGCTCCCGGCAAAACCGCTGGATAATGATCGACAAATTCATACAAGTCAGTGCAATGCTGAACAACAAGCGGAATATTATTTTTATTCGCCGCCCTTACGCCCAATAGTCCAATTTGCGACGGCGTAAAAATATGAACAACATCCAGATTCATATTAGCAATTTGACGCTGCACCACCGGAGGGAAGAATACCGACGTATCATAATCATCAAAAAACGCACCCTTAATTGAGCGAAAACGGATAATCCGGCTATTGTCGTCTTCGTGAAGTAGTTCAGCTTGCTTAGATGGACTAATAGACTTCGCAGGACAAAAGACATAGACCTCATGCCCTAAAGCCTCCAGCTCGCGCTTTAGCGACTCGACTACATAAACGATACCATTGATAGACGGCCTATAGCTATCCGTAAAAAGTCCTATCCTCATAGTCTCATTATACCATTTATAGCAAAGATCGATAAAACTCGACCAACCGCTCAGCACCAGCACTGCTGTCAAATCTCTTCGCAATCCGTTTAGCTCCGCGCTGCGCCTCACTATACGCCTGCTTATCTCGGTGTAGCATATTAATCAAATTTAAGAACTCATCGTCCGTTTTTGCCATAATAGCGTCGCCCTTAAATGTATCATCATATTGAGGAATATCGCGTAGAACAATTGGCAATTCAGCACCAGCAGCTTCTAAGACGCACATAGGGTGGTTTTCTTGCATAGCAGGAAGAACAAACAAGTCAGTAGCCACATAATAATCCCTAACATCCTCCAGAGGAATAACGCCAGTCACCGTAAGGTTATCGGGGGCACTTTTTATCATATGCTGCATAGCACTATGATCGGCTCCCAAATTCTTAAACGGAATTCCTCCCACCCAAAAGAATTTTACGTCCGGCATTTGCTTGGCGGCTTTTATTAATACATCAAGCCGCTTACGCGGTTGTACTTGACCATTGCCCATTACCACGAAATCGCCATCTTTCAAGCCCAGCTTTTTTCGTACCATTTTCTTTTCCGCAGCAGTATGTTTATACCTCGACATGTCAATTGTATTGTAAAACACCTTAGTTTTAGGAACATTCATATCATTTATAAGCTCTTCGGCAACCATACCAGAACAGGCCAAAACCAAATCCGCTTTCCTGTAAAAGAACTTTAACCACATTTTACCTAAAGGTTTCCAATATCTTGCTCCCTTAATCGAGCCGACGAAACTATCTGGCACAAGATGAGCTGAAACTACTTTCTTACCACCTTTCTTTATCAATCGTCGAAAAGAATACAGCCCCATGGTTTGGATATGAATTATATCGGCAGGACGATCGGTATTCACCTCAACATCAACATCTTTTCTTTTACGCAGCGCGTCCGTAATCTCCTTATATGCCGTATGTACACCATGGCCCTGAACAGTAAACTCGCTTTCGGAAATCATATTAACAGTCAACTTCTTGCTATTGTTATTACTCATAGCTACAGTATATCAAACTATTCTTCTGACAATATCAGCTTAGAGATCAATTCCGGACTATCCAGCACCGACAAATGTCCTGTATTAAGCTCCACAAATTTATCAATTTTCACCCCAGTAGCACCAATAGGACGAGTAATTTTATCAAATTTTCCCACGATCAATCCCGTAAATTTACTCTCAGGAATAACCATTTTCTCCATCCTGGAAACATCTCGTGCAATTTTCGCCTGTTCCAAATATTGCCGAGATGTCACACGCGTTTTTCTTGCCAGCCACTTTATTAAGCTTATTGTGCTTTTTTGTCTATTTCTTATCAAGCACATTCCGCGAAATACTGAAAAATAATAGTTTAAATAGATGTGTTTATTTATCCAACGAACATGATATAAGAACGAAGAAGAAATCTTTGTTACAATTGGCGTTTCAAACGGAGGGTTGATATACCAAATCTTTGGACATCCTGTCTTACTAGCCGCCAAGCAGCCCAGTGAATGAGCTACTATCTCATTAATCGGTAGGTCTCTTTGCTTAAAAGCTGGCAACAAATTTCTTGCCCAATGTTCAATATTACTAACTTCCATATTCGAAATCAACTGACTTTTACCATGTGATGGCAAATCAACAAACAATAAATTTGCATCATCTCTTAAACGGTAGGCCAGCGGAATCATCCCGTGAAAATCACCTCCTATACCATGAATTAGCAAGATAGTCTTATTTGAATTACCATTATAGAAATAATAGGCGGTTCTCACGCCTCCCACATTTATAAAATCGCTTGAAATTTTACTTAAAAACTCATCATACATTAACGGCATCTTCATTAAATTATAGCACCACGGTATAATAGCTATATGAAGCTATTTTCCTGGAACGTCAATGGTATCCGCGCTGTCGTCAACAAGGGCGAGTTTGCCCGATTTCTGCAAACCTACAATCCGGATATCGTATGCCTGCAAGAAACCAAGGCTGCCCGCGACCAGGTGGAAATTGACTTACCAGAGTATCACGAGCATTTCTATTCAGCCGCCAAAAAGGGCTATTCCGGCACGGCGATTTTGTCGAAAATCCGGCCGCTACACTGGCGCGACGGGCTACCGCCGGCTATCATCGAGCGGTTCAATTTGACCGGCGATCAATACGGCAACCCGGCGGACGAGGGGCGCATCATCACTGCCGAGTTCGACGATTTCTGGGTGGTGACCTGTTATACGCCAAATTCGAAAGGGGATTTGAGCCGGCTGAGTTTGCGCCATGACCAGTGGGATCCGGCAGTGCTGGCGTATCTGGAAGAATTGGAGCTAGTCAAGCCATTACTGTACTGCGGCGATATGAACGTAGCGCATCAAGAAATTGACCTGGCAAATCCAAAGCCTAATGTCGGCAAGCACGGCTTCACTGACGAGGAGCGAGAAGGCTTTCAGAATTATCTAGACGCTGGATTTGTCGACACCTTCCGGGCAGCTTTCCCTGACAAGATCGAGGCTTACACCTGGTGGACGCACTGGGCCAACGCCCGGGCGCGTAATGTCGGCTGGCGGATCGACTATTGGCTGGCATCGCGTGAAATCGCTGGGCATATCAAAAATCCTGAGATCCACACCGAACAAATGGGCAGCGACCACTGCCCGGTGAGCATTGAGGTTGAGGTATGAAGATCACCAAGCGCTCAAGTGAACGCAAGCTACTCATCAGCATTGGGGCTGTGTTGGTTGTCGCCGGTAGCGCTGTAGCAACTTATTTCACCCTCCATCACTTCAATCCGCCGCACGCCACTACCCAGCAGCCAATTAGCAAAGAGCGGCCCGCGCCAGCACCCAAAGAAAAAACTCCCGACAGCCAGAAGACTCCAGCGCCAGCCGCGTCGACCATCGCTCTGCCAAATGCTGCTACGCCGATCCCCGCCCACATTGTCAACAACGCCGATGATGCTGATCTCTGGAAAATTGCTAACAAATCTCGAGCCTTCGCCAATCCTCGCTATCAGCCAAGCGACCTCCGCCTCGTCAGCGTACCGACATTACCCGGCCGCGGCCAAGACGAGCGCTCGCTCCGCGCCGTCCTCATGCCTGATCTCGAGAAATTAGTCGCCGCTGCCCGCGCCGCCGGCGTCACCCTCCGCGTCGGCTCAGGCTACCGCAGTTACGCCACCCAAGCCTCGCTCTTCGTTAGCTACGTCCGCCAGCACGGTGAGGCCGCAGCCAGCCGCTTTAGCTCCCGCCCCGGACACAGCGAGCACCAATCAGGCCTAGCCGTTGACTTCGCTGGCGCCGACCAAACCTGTTGGGTAGATGATTGTTTCGAACGAACCGCCGCCGGTAAATGGCTGGCCGCCCACGCTCATGAAATACGGCTTTATCCTGCGCTATCCGAAGGGCAAGGAAAAAATCACCGGCTATCAGTACGAGCCATGGCATTTTCGCTACGTTGGACGGGAACTAGCGGGCGCCTTACAGCAGTCGGGCTTGACGATGGAAGAGGCTTGGCCATACATTGAAAAGGCAGCAAGCGAAATCAAACAAAAATAATTTTTATCATCGTCATGATTCCGACGCTCATCCACCAAACGTATCAAATTAATCTAGCAAAAACCACCCAATAGCGTATAATACATATCATGTATAAGGGCGGGAAAAATATATTTACTTATTTATTAGCAATGGTTTTATCGGCGTGGGTAACTTTTACGTTTTTGGTGATTAACGGCACATACGAAACCAACTATGCATACGACCGAATTCAAGCGCAGATAGCAGCCCAACCAACCGTTTCGCCAGTGAAAACCGTTACTTTTGCTGGTGCCAATAATACGCAATTGAAGTTAAAAATCCCATCACAAAAATTGTTAAAAACCAGCGGTATTTGGGCTTACGTATCAAAAACCCAGGGAATTAGCGAAGATTACCAGCCGAAATTAGCAAATCTGGCAGTCGAGCACGGCGACTGGTTGGAAGATAAGCGGGCCAGCGCCATAATCCAGCCGGAACTAAAAGACATGTTTGCTGCCGCCAAAGCTGCTAAAAACGACCTGATCGTGACCAGCGCCTACCGCTCGGCTGCCAACCAGAAAAAACTCGTCGCCGAATCGAAAGCCAAAAGCGGCGCCGCTTACACCGAAAAATACGTTAATCAAGCAGGGCACAGCGAGCATCAGCTTGGCCTAGCGGTTGATTTATCCAGCTTTGATAAAGACTGCAAAGCCAATTTCTCCCGCTGCAGCCTGAAAAAGGAAACTGCCGCCTGGCTGGCGAACAATTCTTACAAATACGGCTTTATTCTGCGCTACCCGGAAGGTAAAGAAGACCTCACTGGCATAGAAGCCGAAAGCTGGCACTTCCGTTACGTCGGTAAAGATATGGCGAAATTAGTCCGCGACTCAGGATTGACCTTTGATGAAATATATAAAAAGATTTCCGGAAACGATAAAAATTACAATCAAAAATAGAAAAAACAGAACCGTAAGATATCCAGAATATTCAGCCGTGCGCTACTTGGTAATAAATTCCTCTTCGATAAGAATCGTTAATTCGTATAATTTTTGGACACCGTTTTCCAATTGGTAATAATAGCGAATATAAAACAATTCCAAAGTAAACAGTGCTAGCACCATAATTCCAGACAAAACCGTCAGCAATCCGTCAATAGTCAACGACGATAGCCAGAAGAACATTCCTAGCGCACAAAGACACAACAGAGCAAAGAAGAATGTCACCAACAAATGCACCAGCCGCTCATGTTGAAACTCGGTAATTCGAGCATGATGGAACCGCGCCAAATCACGCAAATCTTCTTTATTTTTAGCTTTTTTTAAGCGAATTTTGACGGCTTGTTTGTGAGTCAGCATTTGCTTATACATAAGCAGAGTATAGCTCGAAATGCGCAAATCGACAAATAGATACGCTACAATAAACATATGGACATGAAATTTTGGAAAAAACAAGAACTGGGCAAACCACTTTTTCCCGACGTTGAATGGAACAAGCCAGAACGGCGAGACCAAGCAGGGAGGCTGGGGATTATCGGCGGCAATAAATTAGGATTTTTAGCAGTCGCGGAAAGTTACCAAGAAGCCCTTAAAACTGGGGTCGGTGAGACTCGTGTATTGCTACCAGACGCTTTGAAAAAAAATGTTCCATCGGCCATGACCGACGTACTATTCGCACCAACAAACCAATCCGGTAGCCTGGCCAACGAAGCCCTTAATGAGGCGCTGGCATTAGAAAATTGGGCTGACGTGTTGTTATTATGTGGCGATGCTGGGCGCAATAGTCAAACCTCAATCGTCTACGAAGAATTGATAAAAAAAGCCAACATTCCCGTCGTCTTAACACGAGATGCCATTGACCTAGTTCAGAATAGCTTTGCCGAAATCCTCGAAAATCCTCACGTAGTTTTCATAGCGAGCCTAGCACAAACCCAGAAAATTTTTCGCGCCGTCTATTATCCAAAAATCATCACCTTCAGTATTCAATTGGCACAACTTGTCGACATTCTCCACAAATTCACCATCACCTATCCCGTTACCATCTGTGTCTTTCATGCTGACAATCTGATAATTGCTCATGGCGGCGAAGTCGTCACTCAAAACTGGAACGCGCCGATGGCAATCTGGCGAGGAACCGTTGGGGCGCGCGCGGCGAGCTACCTGGTCTGGTCCCCAGAATCACCGTTGGCCGCGATTAGTACTGCTATTTCTTCATAAATAAAATCGCCCAAACTGGACGATCAAGCCTGAAGCAATCTCTGGTACCGCGGGCCGGACTTGAACCGGCACGAGCTATTGCTCACCAGATTTTGAGTCTAGCGCGTCTACCAATTCCGCCACCGCGGCACAAGAGAACGCTTCAAACTACCGTTCGATTGTACCATAACCGCCTCTCAGCCACAAGCATGACTTTTATTTACCGCCAATTTCCCGTATAATGAAAGGAGCTATGTATCCGACGGATGATCAATCAAACGGTCGAGTGGGTATGCCGCCATCAGATCAGCGCCGACCTCTCACGCCACCACCTCGCGACCCAGCAGCCTCAAAAAACGCCGCCGCGGATATTATTCGTGGACAACTTAATGCTATTTACGCCAAATCAGAGGAGCGACCCACCTCACCGCAAGCTGCCCAACCGCAGCCAATCCCAGCTCCAACCCAGATTAAGACGCCTCAGCCCAAACCGCAGACTGAACCACAACCAAAGCTTGCGCAGAGCACCCATCACGCTATGCGAACTGCACCAATTACCGAAGAGCCAAAACAATCAGAGCCCAAACCGCAAGCCGCCCAATCACAATCGCCTGTCCACACGCAAGTCTCAGCCGACCAATGGAAGCAATATCACAGCGCTTGGCAAAAATACTACCAAATGTACTATGAGCGTTATTATGCTGGTAATATTGCTGCCAAAAACCGTGAAATCTCTCGCCTAACCAAAGAAACGCAAAAAAACACACCAAACACTAGCACTGATGAACCAACAGACCCGCAAGCGATTGCCATCAAGGAGCTCCGTAGTCAAATCCAACAAAAAGTCCGTGAATCCGCCCAAAAAGTTAAGAAATCTCGTCATTTTATCCCAGCCATTGCCGGTATATCAGTCCTCTTGATTTTCATGTTTTTACAATACAATCGTATTATCTTTGGCGCAGTCGCCGCTTATACTACTCCTGGCGCAATTAACCCACAGAATATCATTGTCGATGCTTCCACTGACGCTTCTGTCAGCTCTGAGCCTCGCATGATTATCCCTAAAATAAATGTTGACGCGCCTGTTGTTTATGGCGCCGCCAGCGACACAAAATCACAATCAGAAGCCATGAAGCGGGGAATTGCTCACTTTTCAATTCCGGGCGCCAGTGCCGTGCCAGGACAGGTCGGCAACGCAGTCTTTGCTGCCCACTCCAGTAATGATGCTTTTGCTGCTGGTGATTATAAGTTTGTGTTTGCACAGAATGAAAAATTGGTTAAGGGCGATATAATTTACATGAACTATAATAGCAAGCGCTATACGTATAAAATTACTTCCACAGAGGTTGTTATGCCAAGTGAGGTCTCGAAGGTCCAACTCAACACCAATAAACCAATGTTAACATTGGTGAGCTGCGTACCTCTAGGAACGGCAGAAAAACGTCTCCTGGTTTTTGCTGAACAAATCAACCCCGACCCCAACAAGGCTACCTCAACAAGCGAATCAGGCTCGTCTCAGCAGCAGGGAAATAACTCCGCCATTCCCGGAAAACCCGAGCCGACCATCTTAGAACGGCTCTTCGGTGGATAAAATATAAATAGCGACTTAATTAAAGAAACCTGTTGATCCGGTGTCCATGTTCATCTTACTCAGAACAATTTTTCCCGCCGCATTCACCGTTAGCCCATAGACATAGCGCTGATTTGACGACAGAACCGCGCCCAAATCCTTATGCGCGTCCAGTAGCGTATGTGCATTTGTGCCGTCAAATTCACGAATTTCCATTTTTCCTGAAGTTGAAATACTGCGAATGTAAAAATTATCAAGCCATTTCACTTCTTGCGCAACACCAATGTTAAATACCTTCGATAACTCTTGACGCTCCAAATCGTACGATTGCAACATCGCACCGTTTTGCGCTACCACAAATCGCCCAGCGTTATCCAACGTTATATTCGTTGTCGCATTTTCCGTCTTAATAATCTTCGCTGTTTTTAAGAATTCCTTTTGTTGATCTTTTGAGTCTGAAATATCGCCGCGATAGATTGTCATTTTCTGACCAACTGCCAAAACCACGGTATCTTTATTAAAATATCGAGATGTCCGAATTACTGGCTTCTCTTCAGTTGTAAAACTACCAATTACAAACGGATGCTTCCAATCTCTCTTCCAGACTCCCGCAATCCTCTTACCGTCGCCAATCGCTATATATGACAAGCGGTCATCGCCATACAGCTTAAACGACTCTACGCCGGTTAAAATAGGACTGGAAATTGTTGAGCTGTCAAGATCAACTCGCCTAAGCTCACCACTATCCTGCAAAATATACACCGCATGCGCGCCAGTTCCAGAAAAACCAATTTGCTTAACTCCCAGACCCGTCATCGCTGTTATATCGATAATTTTTTCTGAATTTTCTCTATCAAAAACCAACCACTGTACGCCTGTCGTGTTATTTTCTGCTGGATACACGTGCTTCACTAAAACATACCGCGAATCACGATCCCATTCCGCCACCGAAAATGCGTGACCGTCAGCAGACAGGGAATAGCCAGCTAAAACGTTCGTGCTGAGTGCATGTTCCGTAAATTTTTCTTTGTCCTTACCGGTGTCACGTATGTCGCCAATAGTCATTATTGGTGCTTTATCCTTCACCCCAAACCCTATCAAAAAATTACCGCCTGGCGACAGAGAGACAAATTGTACTGTATCAAGCGTTTTTACCTCTGTTGTCTCGCGATTGACAGGAACAAGTCGAGCATAATTTAAGTTTGTTACTGTATTAGACTTAATATCGACCGTCTTTTGCCACGGCTCATATTTATCCAATTTCATCGCAAACGTATGTTTTCCTGGTAAAACCGTGCTCTTCGTCGAGGTTCGACGCAACTCCATATCATCGACATAAACTAGCGCACCACTGGGATGAGATTCATACTGAACAAGACCCGTTTGCTGCAACTCTTTTGTGTTAGGGTTAAACGTATAGCCAAGCATTCTAAACGTCAAAAACACCAATAGTCCAACCATAGCCAGCGTCATCAACGCGTACACAAAAGTCCGCCGCGCGAGCTCTTTGGTGCGATTTCTTTTCTGGTACATAATCAGGGAGATTATAACATATTTTTACACTTGAAAAAACCGTAGGCGGTTTGTACTATATATAGTAGGAATAAACATTAGGGGGATTAATGGCAAGTAAAAATTATGTAGTCATCAACGGACGCGCCTATAACACCATAACTGGCATGGTAATGAATGATGTTGATGTAAAAAAAATTGAAATAAAACGAGACCAATTAAGTAATAACCGCGGCACAGCAGTATCGCGCATTCATGCCGCTCACATCCAAAAATCAAGTACCTTAAATCGCCGGCACGTTAAAAAACCGCAAGGAGTGCCTCTTGCTGCCAAAACTCAGAAACCCCGCGTCACCGCGCAACAACACGTTGCCGTAAAAAAATTTGCCCCAGCAACATCCAAGCCAGCCCCTCAGCAAACTGCCATCAACCGGCCAGCCGAAACACACCCTATCATTAGGCGCGCACAACAGAGACCACTCAGCACTAATAACCAATTACGAAAAGATCGTCGCCCAATGCCTATCGTCAAAACTCCAGCCATCATCCCGCAAAAAATCGAAAAACCGGCCGCAAAAACCGCTAAAGAACTGAAAAACGAAGCCATTGAAAAAGCCTTATCGAATGAGATTGCCAGCAACAAAAAAACCCGTCGACGCCAGAAAAAAGGCGGCGCACTGCGCCTACTAAACACCTTTTCTGTCGGGTTTGCAGTGATGTTACTTGGTGGCTACTTAACATACTTAAGCATGCCAAACATCTCTATAAAAATGGCAGCAGTCCAATCGGGAATTGACGCCAAATATCCAGGCTACAAGCCCGACGGCTACGCATTAAACGGCCCAATTAAATTCAAATCCGGCGAAGTTACTATGCGCTATGCCTATGCCGACGGCAGCTCAGCTTACACCATAACTCAGCAGAAAAGCAATTGGAATTCATCAGCCGTCAAGGAGTTTTTCTCTGAAAAACATAAATCGCCGAACACCACGATGATTGATGGACTAACAATTTACAGCGGCGGCAAGGAAGCTGCTTGGGTAAATGGTGGTATTTTATACCAAATTAGCGGTGACGCCAATCTCTCTAGCGACCAAATCCAGAAAATTGCCGCCAGCCTGTAGCCACATATATAACGTGCTATAATTTACCCATGACTATTAGAACTCGTTTCGCGCCAAGTCCGACTGGCTATATTCACGTCGGTAACGTTCGCACTGCATTATATACTTATCTTATCGCCCGAAAACACCAAGGTAATTTTATTTTACGCATTGAAGATACCGATCAAGCCAGATTTGTTGAAGGAGCGGAAGAGTTGATTTTGAAAACTCTAAATTGGTTAGGACTAGATTGGGATGAAGGGCCAAATCTCAATAATGATAAAGAGATTGGCAATTTCGGACCATACCACCAAACAAATCGTCGAGAAATTTATCTCAGGTGGGCTAAGAAGATGATTGACGAGGGGCTAGCTTACGCCGATCCATACACACCAGAGCAAGTTCAAGCCTTCCGCGACCAAGCCAAGTCCGAAAAACGAGCCTTTCTATACCGCGACCATCGTCCAGAAAATCCACCAGAATGGCAGCTGGGCATGCCGCTGAGATTTAAGGTTCCGGAAATTAAGAGATATTCTTGGCAGGACGCGGTCATGGGTGAATTATCAGCCGGACCAGAAGTACTTGACGATTTTATTCTAATAAAGGCAGACGGGCTGCCAACATATAACTTCGCTCATATCATTGATGACTTTGAAATGAAGATCACCCATGTTATTCGTGGCTCAGAATATATTGCCAGTACGCCCAAATATTTATCTTTGTATGAAGCACTGAAAATCGAGCCGCCAATTCTGGCACACGTGCCGCATATCATGGCGCCAACTGGCAATAAAAAGCTAGGCAAGCGCGATGGCGCAAAAAGCGTCACTGAGTACCAAAAAGAGGGAATACTACCAGAAGCTATGCTGAACTTCTTAGCGCAACTTGGCTGGAATGATGGCACTGAGCAGGAGATTTTTAGTAAGGACGAACTTATTGAAAAATTCTCACTTGATCGCGTCCAGAAATCAGGCGCGCGCTTTGACGAGCAGCGGCTTATTTGGCTAAACGGCCAATGGATTCGCTCACTCAACTTAGATGACCTTTATATGCGGTGTAGGCCTTTCTGGGGTGAAGAATCAAAAAATGCCGAAGAGTCGTATAAAAAACAAGTGCTAAGCCTGGCACAGGACCGCTTGAAAACATTGCAAGATTTGCCAAAATTAACCAATTATTTCTTCACTGAGCCCGAGATCGACGAAGAATTAATTAACAGCAATAAGCAACTCCGAAAATTAACCAAAGAAGAACGGCAGGATCTTTTAAGCGTAGTACGCCAAGAACTCGCCAAAATAACCGACTGGACGCCAGAGTCAATCCAAAATTGCCTGAATGGGTTATTAGAAACGACAGGTCAAAAACCTGGCATCCTCTTTAGTTTGGTCCGAATTGTGACTACTTGGGCTCAGTTTAGTCCACAGCTGAATGACACATTAGCGCTAATTGGCCAAGAGAAGACCCTGCAAAGAATTGATAATTATCTACAAAAATAGTTTATTCACGCGCCGAAAATGCTATACTAAGCATAAGCATGAATATAGAAAAAATAGATAAATCTCGACGAAAAAAAGAACCCCGCTGGAAACGATTTAAAGAGTGGGTGAAAAAACATATTTTAGCGATTGCGCTAATTTCCAGCGCGGTAGTTATTGCTGGAGTCTTCTTGATTGCTATTTATTCTATAAAGTATGACCAAACTGCCAGTACAGATTTACAAATACCAAAGAAAAAAACTACACCAAAGAAGTTTTACTTACCACTAACCGGCGTAGAAGTTGCCGACGAAAACGCCACGAAGCAACCCGTTACTGGCGTGATGATTGAAAACAGCCCAGCCGCTCGACCGCAGTCTGGCTTGAAAAAAGCCGGTGTTGTCTACGAAGCAGTCGCCGAAGGAGGAATCACCAGATTCTTAGCCTTATACCAAGGAGAAAAGCCAGCAACAATTGGCCCAGTGCGCAGCCTCAGACTATATTACCTCAGCTGGGCAGCACCATACCAAGCATCAGTCGCCCACGTTGGCGGCAGCCCCAACGCTTTAGCGCAAGTCAGAAACGGCAACTACCGCGATATTGACCAATTCTTTAACACCGGCTCATACTGGCGAGTCCGCGATCGCTACGCGCCGCACAATGTCTACACTTCCGGAGAAAGAATTGACCAATTAAACAACTCCAAAGGCTACACCAAATCCGAGTTCACCAGTTTCAACCGCACGGATGGGAAACCAGCCGAAGCGCCAAACGCAACTTCCATTACGATTAACCTTAGCGGCGCGCTATACAATACATCCTACGCCTACGATAAATCATCAAATTCCTATGTAAGAAACTTGGCTGGCGCACCACACGCTGACCGCGAAGATGGACAAATTGCCCCAAAGGTCGTAGTCGCCATAGAAGTCGGTGTCGAAGCTCGCGCTCAAAATTCCGACGGCTACGAGGACGCCAAAACCACCGGTAGCGGCAAAGCCTATATTTTCCAAAACGGCATGGTCACTACTGCAACTTGGTCAAAGGCAGACATCAATTCACCCCTGAGATTGACTGACGAATCCGGGAAGAATATTGCCTTGAATCGCGGTCAGACTTGGATCGCAGCCTTCACTCCGGGCAGGGGAGGCGTTTCATGGCAATAGACCCAAAAGCCAAAACCCTACGACAATATAAACAATATTACTACCGGCACGTTACACTAATCTTACTTGCGGCCAACACCTGCGTGATTATCGGGTTGGCAATTACTCTTTACCTAACTGATATCAACTCCGTTTTTCAGTTCAATTTCTGGATTACTATTTTAGTGGCCTTTATTTTAGGAATTGTATCTTCAATTGTCATCGTCAAAATTATTACTGCGCCGCTTAGTAAAATTCTGGCAGCGCTATCGCATAAAATTGGTGAACCGACTACCGAAAAACCACCCAAGCCCAACGATAAACATTATGAAAAAACTGGCTTTAAAACTGCTCTTCAGGCAATTTATGATGATTGCCAGCCAGCAGAAAAGCCTACAGATAAAGCTAAAAACACTCCGCTCACCCAAGCATTAAACCAGACCAGTACCGGTGTTGTGGTGCTTAATAGTAAACAAAAAATAATTTTCGCCAATTCTGCCGCACCGATTTCCCAGAAGCCAAATGGAGAAAACTTTTTAGCGCTAGATTTTATTAACGAGCCAACGATTACCGACTGGCTGCATGAAATCTCCAACGATAAAATTAAGGATGAACGCCGTTGGCGACGCATCGGTACTAATCCGGGGATTATTCAAAAATCACGAATATTTGACGTGGTGGCTTCATACGAAAAGGGCGCTGCTGCGGAAACCATTATTTTTCTTATCGACAAGTCCGACAGTTATCTCCCAGAGGAAGAGGATCTCAATTTTATATCATTTGCCGCACATGAGCTTCGTGGTCCAATTACAGTGATTCGTGGCTACTTGGACATTATCGCTGAAGAGTTTTCTGGACGACTGCAAGGCGACGAAAAACAGCTGCTTGATCGGTTAACGGTTTCTGCCAATCGATTATCCAGCTACGTCGACAACATTCTCAACGTGGCAAGATTTGACCGGCACCATCTGAAAGTTCACCTATTAGAAGATACCGTCGCTCACATTTATGCTTCAATTGCCGACGATATGCAGCTGCGCGCCTCAACCCAGCAACGTTTGCTGAATATTAATATCCCAGATGACTTACCTACCGTGGCAGCCGACCGTGGCAGTATTAGTGAAGTAATCGGCAACCTCATTGATAACGCCATAAAATACAGCTTTGAAGGCGGTTCGGTAACGGTTTCTGCCGAGAAAAAGGGTGACTTTATAGAAGTTTCTGTCGCCGACAATGGCATCGGTATGCCCGCCAACGTCGTCAATAATTTATTCCACAAATTTTACCGCTCGCACCGATCGCGCGAGGCAGTCGCTGGCACCGGCATCGGACTATACATCTGTAAAGCCTTCGTCGAATCGCACGGCGGCTCCATTACTGCTCGTTCCCGCGAAAACGAAGGCTCGGTTTTCTCGTTCACCTTGCCAATTTACGCCACCGTCAAAGATAAATTATTAGAAGACGGCCAATTAAATAATCAATTGATCAGAAAAGGCGGCGGTTGGATTAAAAATCACGCCATGTACAGGGATTAGGAGGAAATATGATAAAAACAATTTTATGCGTAGAAGATGACCGGTTTATCGGCGAGATGTATGTACGCAGTTTGCAAAAAGCCGGCTATGACGTGACGTGGGTGGTTGATGGCAATGACGGCTTGGTGGCGGCGCGCAATCAGCATTTTGACCTGATTATCCTGGATTTGATGCTGCCAGAACAGCGCGGCGACCAGATTCTTGACGCACTGCGTAATAATGACGTCGATTTGATTCCTAATAGCAAGGTGCTGATTATGACCAATTTTGAGCAAGACGAGGCTTCGCGCAACTCTGTGATGAGTCGTGTTGATGGATACTTAATCAAGGCCGACATCACGCCGCGTAACCTTATCGAGGTTGTCAAGCAGATGGATAATGATACAGATAAGCCAGAGAAGTAGCTCTGTCTTCACTATTTTTATCACACAGAAGTGCATAATATTTTCTAATAAATAAAAATGACGGAAACTCCGCCAAATTATGAATAACCGATCTGGTGACCCCACCGGGAATCGAACCCGGGTTACCAGGATGAGAACCTGGCGTCCTAACCGCTAGACGATAGGGCCATAGCTCCATGGATTATATCATGAAAAGGGGCCGACTGTCTACTTTTTACTAGCTCAGGATTTCTTAAGGCAATATAGCACCGCTACCCAAGAAATATATAACCTTACGCAATACCCCATAAAAGTAGCTCTTGAGATTTTACAAAAAATTCGCCATAATAAACTCATGAAAAAGGGCGGTATTTGTTGTAAGCCTCAGGCGATTTCTAGATTTTGGCTACGACGATTATGCGAAGTAGCTTTACTAAGCTGTTGGACTATTGTCCTCCTGTACGCATGGGCGCGCTTCATTCCTACTGGCTATCAACTACCCATCGGTCTATCTGTTTCTGACTTGGCGGCGGGTCTGGCCGCAAGCAGTAGTTTAATCATCCTAATCTTATGTCTTTGGCTGCCCAGGAAACACGAAACTGCCATTGGAATATTCGTCTATTTACTAGCCGTCGCCGTTTCTTCTATGACCATTATCACTAGCGGCGGAGTTCTCTCTCCATTCTTAGTTATGTGGATTATTGTCGCGATTTTTGCGGGATTTTTCGGCATGGTAATTTTGGGAATAATGAGTCTGCTGATTGTCATTCAAGTTATTTTCGCCATTATCCAGCAGGGAATGAACACGCAAATTATTATTGGCTATCTTTTCTTTGGGTTTTTGCCGCTCGTGTTTAGTCTTATACTGTGGAGTCGCCGCCAGCAAGTTGACGACAATTTGTCTAGCCTGGAAACCAAACTCTCCGCCGTTGAAGGTAAGTCTGATGTAGTGATTAATACTATTGATGATGGTGTTTTGGCGATTTCTAGAGAGGGCAACATTGAACTAATCAATCCTTCTGCCCAACAGATGATTGGCTGGGATCAAGGAGATGCACTCGGGCTAAGCTGGAAAAGTGTCTTAAAACTGGTAGCATCAGACGGCAAGGAAGTGAATGAACTTGAAAACCCAATCTCCCAAGCTTTAGCAAAAAACCAGCCAACCCACAGCGATAAATTGTTCTTGCTAACCAGTTCTGGAAAACGAATTTTAGTCTCAATTGTCAGCTCGCCTGTTGGTACGGACGGAGAGGGGATTATTGTAGTCTTTCGCGACATCACCAAAGAAAAGGCTGAAGAACGTGAGCAGGCTGAGTTTATTTCCACCGCTAGCCATGAAATGCGTACGCCAGTTGCGTCAATTGAAGGTTACTTGGGGCTTGCCTTAAATCCCGCCACTGCCCACATTGACGAAAAAGCTCGCGATTTTATCACCAAAGCTCATGAGTCTGCCCGTCATCTGGGGAGATTATTCCAAGATTTGTTGGATATCAGCAAGGCAGAGGACGGCCGACTGAAAAACGAGCCAGAGATCGTCAACGTCAACGAGTTCGTCAAGGAAATTTTCGACGGATTAACAATGAAAGCTAACGAAAAGCAACTTAATTACGTTTTTATGCCAGATGTAGTTAATGAGAGCGGAGAGAAATCATTGCAGCCGATTTTTTACGCCAATATCGACCCCGATCATTTCCGAGAAGTCGTTGGCAACTTGATTGAAAATGCCATCAAATATACTTCAGCTGGTGAAGTTTTAGTCAATGTTTCTGGTGACGACAAACAGGTTTCTGTCAGTGTCAAAGACAGCGGAATCGGTATTCCTGCCGAAGATCTGCCGCACTTATTCCAAAAGTTCTATCGCGTTGACAATTCTGACACGCGCGAAATCGGCGGCACAGGACTGGGGTTGTATTTGAGCCGTCGCTTGGCCGAGGCAATGTCTGGCAATCTACGCGTCGAAAGCGAATATAAGCACGGCAGTACGTTTTATCTAGAGATTCCGCGCGTAAACAACACAGAAGCCAAGCATCGCCTAGACTCTGTAGATAATCAACCAGCACCTCAGCCAAAGACCACCCCAATAACGTCTGAAGAACTTAAGTCTACCCCTAAAGAAAATACAGAAACTGCACCTGAAAGCAAAACTCCTCCAGCGCCAACACCAACCTCAACTACAATTTCAATCCCCGTGCAAGTAGTAGATTCTTCCAAACCAATAGCCCAACCACAAGAGCCAAAATCACAAAAAAGCACTGCTGAACCAACACTAGCAGAGATTGAAGAAAACCTCAAAAAGAAACGTCAGCGAGAATCAACCTCCAAGCGTAAACAAACATAAGGGCTATGGCTTTTTTACCGAAACTTCAGTATAGTATAAATATATGACAAAAATTTTATTGGTCGAGGATGACAAAAGTTTACGCGAAATTTACGGCGTACGACTTTTGGCGGAGGGCTACGATATCGTTTCGGCGGGCGACGGCGAAGAAGCTCTGGCCATGGCAATTAAAGAACGTCCGCGGCTAATCTTAAGCGATGTAATGATGCCAAAAATCTCTGGCTTCGATATGTTAGACATCTTACGCTCTACAACCGAGACAAAAGACGTCAAAGTAATCATCATGACAGCATTATCGTCAGAGGACCAGCGAAAACGCGGTGAACAATTAGGTGCTGATCGTTATTTAGTAAAGTCGCAAGTAGGCATCGAAGACGTTGTTAGAGCAGTTCATGAGACATTGGGCGATTTACCTGGCGTCGGTACGGACCCGGTTCTAGTATCCCAGCCAACACCCCAGTCAGAACCGCAATTACCACCATCAGATCCAGAGCCGCAACCAGTAACCAGGCCTGATATATCGTCATTATCTCCACAGCCAGCTGCCCCTTCAGTCGATATACCGACAACACCGCCAGCAGAATCACTTCCGCAGCAACAACCACAGCAGCCAATGACACCACAACCAACGCCAAGCGCCGCGCAACAGCCACAGCCAGCAACCTTACCACAACCAACCGCTCCATTCTCATCGTCTGTACCACGCCCAGCAGGGCTTGGAGATCGTGTTATTCAACCATTACCGGCCGATGACTCACAGAACTCAGTCGATGTTTCTCAATTAATGGCACAGGAGCTAAGTACGCCAACACCGACAACACCAATACTAAATACTCCACAGACACAGACAACGACAATTCCAGTCGTATCACAGCCTGCCCAACCTTCTGCCGAGGAAATTAATATACCTATCGCACAGCCACAAGGTCTTCCGCCTCAACCGCCAGAAGCTCCACAGCCACAATCTCCACCACTAAACCTACAGCAATGACAAATCTTAACACCGCTCGAAGCACTCAGCGCCTTAATAAATTTGTGGCGCTGAGTTTGGGTGTTTCTCGCAGAAAAGCCGATGAACTGATTGAAAAAGGGAAGATTATTGTTGATGGCCAGCCCGCCAGGCTAGGACAACAAATCTCTGAAGTCAACCACGTCTCTTTTAACGGCAACTCTCTGAAGATTCAATATAAAAAAATCATCGCCTTAAATAAACCCGTCGGCTATCTTTGCTCGCGTGCCTCTCAGGGCGGCGTACCAACCATTTACAAATTATTACCAAAAAGCCTTCATCATCTGAAGCCCGTTGGTCGCCTGGACAAAGACAGCTCTGGGCTAATTCTCCTCACTAACGACGGCGACTTTGCCCATCATATGACACACCCGTCGTTTTATAAGATTAAGCGCTATCTGGTGACGCTCGACCAGCCGCTCCAGCCGCTCCACCGGCAAATGATTAACGACTTTGGCGTGCAGCTGCCTGACGGACCGAGCCGCTTGACGCTCGAACGCCAGCATGAGGGTGATGAGCACCGCTGGATTGTCCAGATGAGCGAAGGCCGCAACCGCCAAATCCGCCGCACCTTCGCCGCCCTCGGCTACACCGTCACCAAACTTCACCGGACAGATTTTGGTAGTTATTCGCTTGGCAGCCTTAAAAAAGGCCAGTGGATAGAAGAAAAAATAACCTAGTCTACAACTAAACCCTCATATTTTCCTTTACATCTCATAATTTTTATTGTAAGATATCCATCGTATTAAACTTATCAGGAAGATATAAGATATAATTGGTCATGAAATTAGAGACGTCAATAACAGCGCCGAAAGCCAGAGAAGTCACAAGAAGAGCACTAGAAGAAATCTACAAAGATATTATAGCTCCTCTAAAAGAAGGGGATTTGAAAATCTTAGAGCTGTACTCTAATAAAGATGTAAAATCTCTCCCTGATCTGATAGAAAAACAAGTTCCCAGATACGGCAAACTTATCTTAGAATTAGAGGAACTCGCTGGTCGACTCAGATACGACAAACTACCAATCGTAGAAGATAATAATGGCGACAAATATTACTGTATATCCGATAGAGAAGGCCGCTCATTAATCATTTCCCAAGATTCGGCGCAAATCTACACCCCCAATCCTGCGGAAGACTCTTCGAATGACAACTATATAGAAGTTGACGTCAATAACTATAAGCCATTCACTGTAGAAAATTCAGATTACATGAAAGAGTATATGGAAATTGCAAGATTGTGTCTTGCAAGAATAAACGAACATCATCACGGGTTTATAGCCGAAGTCCAGCGCTAGCAGTCTCGCCAAAATGGGCAATAACTGTTATAATTATCACAATTATGCCTAATAAATTACCCACTGTCGCCATCATCGGCCAAGCCAACGTTGGCAAAAGTTCGCTGTTCAACCGCTTGACGCGCGCCCGCACCGCCATCGTCGCCCGCGAAGCCGGCACCACCCGCGACAACGTCGTTGGCAAAGTCTCATACAAACGCCGCACATCATCTCCTAATGAGAATGTGGCAGACGTGACACCTCCTGCGCTGGAGGCTGTGAAACGTTCGCGAGAAGCAGACGTTTCAGCCGAACGCTCGCAGCAAATCTCCAGTGGAGATTTGAGCGAAAAGAGTACTCCAGCGAAGGAGCGTGGCGCGAGTGCAACCGCCGAGTTCTGGCTCATCGACACCGCCGGCCTCAAACCCGCTGAAGACGAATTCGAAGCCACCATCCAAGATCAAATCGCCGACGCCTCCGCCGCTGCTGACGTCATCCTCGTCATGGTCGATTCCACTGCCTATCCGTCAGACGCCGACCGCCAACTTGCCAAAAAAGCCTTAAAGAGCGGCAAGCCCGTCATTTTAATCGCCAATAAAGCTGATCTGAAAGAATCTCTTCACGTTGACGAATTCAAACGACTTGGCATTAAAACCATAATCAAAACTTCCACCGAGCATAACATCGGCATCTCCGAACTGCTCGACAACATCGCCGATCTCATCCCGCCAGCCACTCAAACCACGCCAGACGACATCATCCGCGTCGCCCTGATCGGCCGGCCAAATGTCGGTAAAAGCAACCTATTTAACACCCTAGCGGGCAAGCAGCAAGCCATCGTTGCCAACGTCGCCGGCACCACCCGCGACGTCAACCGCGTCCAAGTCCGCTATCACGGCCAGACCATCGAACTACTGGACACCGCCGGCATCCGCCGCCAAGGCAAGCAAGAGACCGGCATCGAAAAGTTCTCGGTCCTGCGCACCATGCAGGCCATCAACGAAGCCGACATCTGTTTTCTATTGATGGACGTCAATGAGCTTAATGTCCAATTAGACCAGCGTCTGGCTGGCATCATAGACGAAGCAGGCAAGGGGCTCGTGCTGGTCGTCAGCAAATGGGACTCCGTCGAAGGCAAAGATGCCTACACCCGAGACGAACTGGCGCCGCAAATTAGCTACCATTTCAAATTCACACCCTACGCACCGCTCATCTTCACCTCATCAGTCACTGGTCAAAACGTCGCCAAATTGTTCGACCTAGCCCTCGACATACATAAGCGCCGCCGCCAAGAATGCAAAACTCGCGTCCTCAACGACCTCTTACAAAAAGCCGTCGCCGCTCATCCGCCAGCCGGCCTGAAAAACTCACATCCGAAACTGCGCTACATCGTCCAGACTGATACGGCCCCGCCATGGTTCGTCATCTACGGCAGCAACCTCAAATTCGTCCACTGGAGCTACAAACGCTACCTAGAGCGGACTTTACGCGAAGCTTTCAACTTCGCCGGCACACCCATCAAACTATCTTTCCGCGACGAAAAACAGCTCAAAGCCAACCGCGAACGCGTCGCCCGCGGCCTGGCACCAGTCACCAAAGCTTACAAGCAGGCCAAAAATGCCGAAAAGGGCTAGGCCTCACGCCTCGGCTTGAGCCTCTCTGGGTGGGCTATTTTCATGGTCAATACACTATTTACAAATACGATCTGTTGTGGTATAATACGACGCATATGGAGAACTTGACAAACTCTACGCGCCCTGAACAGGCCATTACAGAACCCGATCAAACGCCACCCATTGATACCATAGACCCTAAGCATACTACCTTTGAGGTCACCGTTAAATCTTTTTTTAGCAAAAAGGCAGACGAATATTCCATGCGTATCGGCTCAGTCGATGACATCCAAGTACTACCGCAAAATGATAAAAACACGACGAGTGAGGAGACTATAGTAGAAGTTACTCTCATTGCTGGAGACACTGGTAACCACCAACCACTACTTGACCGTGCTGGTAAAAAATCATCCATCTTTGACATGTCCAAAGCTACTGGTTGCACAAGTGCAAGCATGTCTGTTACAGCAGAACCAGGTGACACCAAGTATCCCAACTTTAGTGAAGTTATTACTGGTGTTGAGATACCAGGAGTAGCAGATGAAAATCCAGTAGAACTAGCTGAGCGAAAACAAGCTGTCGAGAACTTCATGCGAGCAGTTGGAGAGGTTGCAGCCCGCGGACTACTTGGACCATTTCCCGAACTACAGGAAGGTTTTACTCTTACTGTGAAGCCTGGTGAAACTCATAGACCAGAGGGAGAATTTCACGACACTATCACTGTTGATAGCCCAGACACCGCAGGAAAAAGCTAATCATCCACCGTACATGAGAATGTGCACGTGTAAAATATCGCGTGTAATTTCATCTGCTCGCTTACCAATCAGCACAATTTTCACTGCCTCGTCCGAGTGTGCATAACGAATCTCAATTTGGTACTGCGTCGCCTCAATGTGCCGCCGCTCACCACGATCGTTTATAAAACAACCTTTCAGCCGCCTGAGACCATATACTGCAAACAGCTCTGGCCACAGCTTTTCAAACACCGCTTCACTGACAGTGACGGCCGATAAATCAACCACGCTATAGGTTGGATTGTCCGGCACCGCGAGCTCGCCATCATACTGGTCAAAAAATGCCAGCAGCCCCGACGGCGTGGTGATTTTACTGAGGTCAAACTGGCCGTGTGGGGCGCTCAGCACCTTGGCATAGGGCAGGGCGCGGCGTTTTATTTCGTATTCAGCCCGTTCGCTGTCCTTCAGCAGATCTTCCTTGGTCACCAAAATCACATCCGCCGCTTGCAATTCAATTTCGTGCGCTGGCTCAACACCGCATAAAATCTCATACACATCGATCACGTAAAAACTCTGCATCAGTTCGTACTTGGCAAACATCTTGGCGCTGATCAGTCGCTCCACCAAATTCATCGTCCGTGCCACGCCCGTCGCCTCGATGAACACTGGCGCAGGGGAATAGCGGCTAAAGTCCATCAGCATCTTGGTCAGTGCATCCTCCGAGCCGCAACAAACACAGTCGCCAGCCAAGGTCGTCACCATGTCTGCCAACCCCTCCAGCCGGTAGCCATCGACATTTTCGTTGGCATATTCATTTTCAATCACTCGCGCGCCCGTAAAGTCACGTTGTCGCAATAAGAATTCCAGCACACTGGTTTTACCAGCGCCGAGCGAGCCATTTACCAAATACAGCGGCACCTTGTCAACAATCGTTCGTGCCTCGTCAAATGCTGCATTGATACTAAATTCCAAATCATCATCGCGCTTCGCCATATAGCTATTATACGCCATCCCAGCCAAGGTGATATACTGAAGGTATGAAAGTCATTCTAGCCCTCGGTAATCCTGGCGACAAATACACATACACGCGGCATAACGCTGGCTTTTTGGTGGTCGACCAGTTAGCGGCGGAGCAGAGTGCACAATTTAGCAATAAGCCCAAATTCTCTTCTGATATTGCCGAATTGACCATGTCTGGAGAAAAAATCCTGCTTGTCAAGCCAACGACGTATTATAACGAAGTTGGCATCGCAGCGCGAGCGCTCATGGATTTTTATAAGGTAACGCTCGATGATCTGCTGATCATCCATGACGATATGGCACTTGATTTTGGCAAAATTCGCGTCCGCAAGGGCGGCGAAAGTGCTGGCAATAACGGTTTGAAATCACTGCATCGACATGTTGGCAGTGAGTTTTGGCACATCCGCATCGGCACTGACAATTTACTGCGCCGACAAATTGGCGACGTTGACTTTGTCCTCAGTAAATTCAACACCGACGAACGAACGATTCTCCGCGATTGGACAATCCCTGAATCAATCAAACTGACCGAGGCATTTCTCAACAGCACCATTGAGCCGCTGAGCATTAAGCTCTAATTGCAACAACGTTGCAAAATGCTTATCGTTTTCGGTGCTTGATTTTTGCTGCCGTTTCTCGCAACTTGATGGCCCGTGCCTCCAGAACACTACTACCAACCGCCAAGCTCACAAACAGCAGCCCCAAGCCTCCCGTTGCCCATTCTGGCAGCTCCAGATGAAACAGCTTCGCGATCATCATCATACCAAGTGCCGTAATTGCCCAGTGCGCACCATTTTCTAAATACTTATATTTACTGAGTACACCCGTCCGCAACAGATACACTGTCAAAGACCGCACCCAAATAGCTCCAGATGCCAGTCCAGCAACAATCAACAGGACACTACTGGTGATGGCAAACGCACCGATGACGCCGTCGAAACTGAAACTAGCATCCAGCACCTCCAGATAGAGCAGGCTAGCGAAGGCTGCCCAACCAGTCTTGACTTTAATGGCCTTGGCGTCTTCCTCGTGGAAAAATGAGCCAAATAATTCCAGCCCGATGTGCAGCATAATCCCCAGAATAGATGAGATCAAAATGAGCGATTGATGTGCCGGCTCCACTGTGAAATACAAAATCGTCGCCACTGCCAACATCAGACATACTTTGAAATTCTCAAACCGTCCAGCCTTAGCTAGCCACGGCTCAACATGACTGACCCAGTGGATACGCTTGTTGTAGTCGATGAAATAACTTAACCCAATCATGATCAAAAACGCCCCACCAAACGCATCAATCATCGGGGATGCCTCATGTAAAATATGACCGTACTCAGCTGGCTTATTAATAGCCAAGTCAACCACCTCAGTGAAACCATGACCACTCGCCACCATAACGATGAAAATTGGCAAAATAAACCGTACCACAAAGACCGCCACAAAGATGCCGACCGTCAAAAATACCTTTTGCCATGCCGGGCTCATGCTAGCCAACACCTTACTGTTAATCACCGCGTTATCAAAACTAAATGTAACTTCCAACACTACCAAAATAGCAAATAGCCAGAGGCCGCCAAGACCCAAGTGTATGAACGTCAAACCGCCCAAAATCAATGTCAATAGTGCTGAAAACCAAAAAATTCGAAATGGATGATGTGAATGCCAGAGATGTTTCATATTGCTTTAGTATAGCATATCTATGCAGCGCAATCTTACGCTTACCTCAAACCAGCGGGCAAAAGGCTATCCTCTACAGTTCACATAGTCCTGCCATTTTTTGACAATTCCAGCCTCCTGATAGTACTCATGCGCGCGCCAACTGGATAAGAAAACTTCATCTTGTTCAATTTCGCTAAGGAGCGGAAAAATCTCACTAAGTAACATTTTGTCGGGGTATCGTTCGTTATCCGTCAGGGGACATTGCCCATTATTGCACAAGTGTGCATTTAAAAATGTGAAGCGTTTAGTGCAAATATAGCCGGGCTTCGAGCAGTGCAAGCGAAAATCGTGCATGGTTTGAATCGGCTGCGCCTCATCCTGGTAGGCCTCGAACTTGTACATCACCCAAACTAGTGGCGTATCAAACGTCATGTCATCAGACAGTTGCTGCTGATCATGTCGCAGATCGTCCAATTCTATTCGTATCTGTTCGACACCGCTATTCTTCAATTTCGCCAGCGCCAAACAGCGCTCCACAGCAGCAATCTTTACTGTCAAAGTCTTATATTCATCATACATATCAAGCAGTCTATCAACCGCCACTCTCACACTATTCGTACCTTCCATCACCCCAACTCCTTCATAATTACTGCGCGCGTAATCTCACGCGCCCGCTCGCCAATGACAACTAATTTTAATGACTCGTCAATGGTGCCGCGCGTGACCCGTATTTGCTGCGGCGTTGCCTCGATGTGGTATATTTCGTTACCGCCAGCGACCGCACCTTTCATGCGCCGCAAAGCATATTTGCTCTGTAAATCCATCCAAATTTTCTCAATTTTTTCAGCATTGATATCCAATTCAGTCATATCAACTACGCTATAATTTAAAGCATTCTCAGCTGCGTTTTCCGCAGGCTCGTGCAGTAGTAAATGATCCAAAATACGCGACTCGCTAGCAAGCTGCGCCAAATCAAATTTGCCGTGATCTAGCCCAGTAACCTTTGTCAACCCTTGTTGCAACAATGTTTCAATTAGCTGCTGGCGGTCTTTTTCAGCCAGCAAATCCAGCTTGCTGATTAGTACCGTATCCGCTGCCTGAGCTTCCGCCAGCAACGCCTTCGCCAAACCATCAGCTCTAGCTTCAGCTCCATCCACAACATACAACGATTGCTTCAAATCATACTGCTCAAATACATCACTAGCCAGCAATTTTTCGACCACCCGCAGAGTATTAGCGACACCAGTTGATTCAATAATCACTGGTGCTTTTCCGCTTATTGCAAAATTGTACAAAATATCAATCAACTCTTCGCCACTACTGCAACAGATACACTCGCCAGCAATTGTTGCCACTTCATCAACGCGTTGCGCCAATGTGCAACTGTCAATACTTTCCGACGCAAACTCATTTTCAATCACTCGCGCGCCAGCAAACTCAGGCTGCTGCACCAAAAAATCAACCAGCGTCGTTTTGCCAGCACCCAGCGCACCGTTCACCAAATATAACGCAATTGTATCATTCATATTAACCTTTCTTATACACATATACTGAGTTAATAATATCGTCGTCAGGATTATACTCGACCAGCAGCTGCACGCGCTGCAAACCGTTCGGGTCAAACGCTGGATATAACAACGTTTTCGCGCCATGAGCACCGCGCACAATGATCCGCCCGCCAGGTCGGAGCGCTGGCAAAATATTATCAATAATTTGTTGTTTGGCTTCAACCGAATCGCCCGCTAGGCCAGCCACATAAATCACATCATAAGCACTGTCCGGCAAAGCTACCGCCGCTCCATCCGCCAACAAACACTCGCCAACCGGCCAAGCAATCGCCCGTGCTAGTTCGCGCGACTGCGCCAAAGCAGCTGGCACCACATCCACCAAGTCAACCGCCGCGCCCGTCTGATGCCACAAACACCAAGCCGTCAAAGGCAGGGAACCGCTGCCAATCATCGCCACGCGACTACTATTACTCAACATCAAACCCGACCCGCCCAATAAGCCAACTTCACGTCGCACCAGCTCGCGATAATTGTCAATATACCAAAACGTTTCCAGCTCCTGCTGCGGACGAGCTGAGCTGGTAATTCGCCGCGACCAATACATTTCCATCTCTGATTCTGACAGGGAACAACGGCGCTGCACTTCGCGGCACACCTCATCATTACACCAGGTCGGTAACGCTGTCGCCTGCACAACCGCCGCCACCAAGCCAGAAAAAGCCGCATTGACGTCTGGCGATGGTACAAACTCGTGCAAATTCATCACTGTTTTAATTGCCATATCCATAGCTTTTCATAATGCCAAACCCTCAGAATTATTGCAAATTTGTCGCAATAAGTGATATAATTGCAACAATATGACAATAGACGAACTGCTCAAACAGCACAACTTGCGTCTAACGAAACCGCGCCAGCAAGTATTTGACGTACTGCGACAATCAGCCGTTCCGCTAACCATTAGTGATATTGCAAAGAAGTGCAAAAACGTTGACCGAGCCAGCGTCTACCGCACACTTGTTACCTTTGACCAACTGCACATCGTCAGTGCTGTTGCCATTGGCTGGAAAAACTACTATGAACTCGCTGAGCCGTTCATTCCACATCATCACCATCTCTATTGCATCCGTTGCCAAAACGCTGAACCCATCCAGACGCCAGAGTTGGAACAGCTTGTTGGCTATCTCAGTCGCAAACACCAATTTACCGTTGTTAAGCACCACTTTGAATTGGAAGGGATTTGTAAACATTGCCAGCAAGCTAAACAGCATAAAAAATAAATTCCCAACTAAAAAAGCGCCAGGTAAGGGTGGGCATCACCTGGCGCTTTGTTACCCTTCAACCCACCCGAGCTTCCATGTCATGGCAAAGCGTCTGCGGTCAAAACTCCAAAAGACCGGCGCCTGACGAATCGTCAATACAGTGCGTACTCACCATGAAACAGAGGTCGCCTTAATCAAAAGGGCAGTTAAAGGGGTTAGTATGCGCGTAACGTTTAACGCAAAAAGTGGAGGGTAAGATACTTAATGCCATTGCGCGCAACCTAACATATAGTTAGAATAGGGGGTATAAGGTGCATTTGGTTGAACTCGCTGATCAACCAATCGTGTATCATTATAGCAAAGATTTGACATAGTGTCAATACTTTTCGCAATAAAAAGTTATGGAAATCAATACAGTACTACCAGAGGAGCATATTTTCACCAAGAGGTTGGTCAATATTGCCAAGCCACCAAAAAGGTTATGTTTTATGGGAAAGCTCCCAGACACCCACGCTCCTCGAGTAGCAATTGTTGGCACGCGCAAGCCCAGCAACTACGGGCGCGAGGTCACAGAACGGCTGGCGACAGATCTGGCACAAGCCGGGGTGGTTATCATCAGCGGACTCGCACTTGGCGTTGACAGCATCGCCCAAACCGCAGCCCTCAACGCTGGCGGCACGGTCATTGGTGTCGTCACGTCAGAACTGCCAGACATTGCGCCGCGTAGTAACCGAGGATTAGCAGAGAACATCATCAACCAGGGTGGCGCAGTCCTGTCAGAATGGATGCGCGGCGACGGCATGAAAATACGCAAATGGAGTTTCCTACAAAGAAACCGCCTGGTTAGCGGGCTGGCAGACGCTATCATCATCACCGAAGCGGCTGAACGTAGCGGTACGCTCAATACCGCAGCATACGCCCTGGAACAAGGGCGTGACATGTTTGTCGTTCCCGGCAACATCACCAGCCCATTATCCGCAGGATGCAACAACCTACTACTTCAGGGCGCCAATCCAGCTCTCTCGGCCAAAGACGTATTGGACGCCATTGCCCCAACTTGGAAATCAACCCAACCCACCCAATGCGCGTTGCCAATTGGCTCTACACCAGCTGAAATCGCCATCGCTCAGCTCATCAAAAATGGCGTACGTGACGGCGATGAGCTACAAAAACAGTCCGAACTGCCAGCAGCTGATTTTGCCACCGCACTCACCATGTTGGAGATTAATGGCGTGATCAAGCCACTCGGGGCAAACAACTGGACGCTACGATAACGCCTATGCTTGAATATACTTCACCATAGTGGTATGATATTGTCAATGAATGCAGAACATCAACCACAGTTTCGTCCCACCAAGTCCCCAGAAGAACAACCTGTCTCAGACGACATAGTAACACTACCGAACGGTGTGACGGTAGCAGGTGCGATGCTCAGCCTATACGGTATCAAGCATGCCGACTCCCTCAAGGGCATGGCAGCACTAGTTGCTGGTGAGTTGTCAGACAAAGTCGATGGTTCACTGGCGAGGGCCCTTAACCAACAGTCAAAATTAGGCATCAAGCTAGACCCCATCAGGGATAAAATCGTTGGAGCAGCAGCACTACTGAAGTTATCACAAGAGGACCCCACATCAAAAGCCATGGTGGCGACAATTGCTGGCCTAGAATCAACAAAAGCCATTGCTACCGCTGTTGCCGAATACAAACACAAGCAACTCCCTGATGAACGCGAGCCACTTCGCCCAACTCAAGCAGGACGAGTCAGCAGCGCACTGCTCGCAGCAACCACGACATTACTCATCATCGGCAAGTCAGCAGAGTCCTTGGGTTATCAGAAAACCGCCAAGGCACTGAAGGGGCTAGGTACACTAAGCTTTGCAGGCTATCTTCCTGTGGCAGGAGTAGCGGCCGGACAATACGTTAAGCGCGCCCGCGATCTGATGGATAGTAACCAGAAATAGCGCAGAAACCGCCACGCTCAAACGGCCATTATTTGATGGGTCGTCCGATATGGTATAATATAAAGTTATGAAAAATCTCGTCATCGTCGAGTCACCAGCTAAAGCCAAAACCATTGAGAAATATTTGGGCAAGGATTTTCATGTTTTATCAAGCGTGGGACATATTCGCTCAATCGTCAAAAAAACCAAGGACGGCACACCGCCAATTGATGTGGCGAATGATTTTTTTGCCGTCTACGAAGTTGATCCCGAGAAAAAGAAAGTCATCACCGAGCTAAAGAAAAACGTCAAGGCTGTCGGTAAAGACAACGTCTGGCTGGCCACAGATGAAGACCGCGAAGGAGAGGCCATTGCCTGGCATCTCTGTAAAGTGTTGGACCTGCCGATTGAGACGACCAAGCGCATCGTCTTTCACGAGATAACTAAGGATGCCATCACCAATGCTATCAAGAACCCGCGCACCGTTGACATAAACCTAGTACAGGCGCAGCAAGCCCGGCAAATCCTCGACCGGCTGGTAGGCTTTGAGCTCAGCCCAGTGGTCTGGCAAAAAGTGCCAGGCGGCAAATCGGCTGGCCGCGTTCAGAGCCCGGCAGTACGGCTATTGGTCGAACGCGAACGAGAAATCATGAAATTTGAAGGCAGCTCGCAGTTCAAGGTGACCGCCATATTCATCCACGACAATCAAGAGTTCAAGGCCGAGCTCAACCAGAAATTTGACTCCGAAGCAGCTGCTCACGAATTCTTGAACAGCCTCAAACCAGCCACATTCACCGTCAGCGACATCTCAAAGACGCCTGGCACTCGCAACCCGGCCGCACCGTTTACGACGTCAACCTTGCAACAGGAAGCTAACGCCAAGCTCGGCTTTAGCTCCAAAGCTACCATGGCGTCGGCCCAACGGCTCTACCAAGACGGTAAAATCACCTACATGCGTACCGACTCGGTCAATTTGAGCGGGCAGGCCATCGCCAGCGCCACCGACTTTATCAAGCGGCTGTACGGCCCGGATTACTCCACTGTGCGCAAATTCAAGACCAAATCCGCCTCCGCCCAAGAAGCGCACGAAGCCATCCGCCCGACCGACATCACCCGCGAAACCGTCACCTCAGATGAACGCGACCAAAAACTCTACGACCTCATCCGCCGCCGCACCCTGGCATCGCAAATGTCGGCAGCGAAACTAGAGAAGACGACGGTGACGATTGGCATCGAAGGAGCGTCTCTTGTTTTCGAAGCCAAGGGCGAAGTCATCACCTTTGACGGATTCTTGCGTGTCTATGGCGGCGGCAAAGACGAAATCTTGCCAAAACTCCACACTGGCGACACGCTTGAAACGCATGACATCACCGCCCGCCAAACCTTCGCCCGTCCACCGGCCCGCTACACCGAAGGCTCGCTCGTCAAGAAGCTCGAAGACCTCGGCATCGGCCGGCCAAGCACCTACGCTACCATCATCGACACCGTGCAGACCCGCGGCTACGTCGAAAAAGGCGATAGTGAAGGCCAGCCGCGCGACGTCATCGTCCTCAGTTACAACGGCGAAGAAGTCGGCCGCGACGTCGTCCAGGAAAAAACCGGTTCCACTCGCGGCAAGCTTATTCCAACACCAAGCGGGGAACTAATCGCCGACTTTTTGACCGACCATTTCACGCAAATCGTTGACTATGATTTCACCGCCAATGTCGAAACTGAATTTGATAAAATCGCCGCCGCTAACCTGGCTAAAAGTGCCATGCTGCAGGGATTTTACACGCCGTTTCACAAATTGATTGAACAGTCAGGCGGCATCGACCGCAGTAAGGTCGGCGCTAACCGCGAAGTCGGCATCGATCCAAAATCTGGCAAGCCAATCCTGGCGCGCTTTGGCCGCTTTGGCCCCATGCTGCAGCTGGGCACCACTGACGACGAGGACAAACCACGCTTTGCGCCACTGCCAAAAGGTGCGAAAATTGAGACCGTCACTTTGGAGCAAGCACTAGAAATGTTCAAGTTGCCGCGCGTCGTCGGCCAAACCGAAGACGGGCAAGATATCAAAGCCAACATCGGCCGCTTTGGCCCATACATCCAAGTTGGCAAACTCTTCGTCTCCATCAAACCTGAAGACCCACACACCATCACCCTAGAAACAGCCCGCGAGCTCTATACCGCCAAACTCCAGGCCGAAGCCGAGAAGAATATCGCTGACTTTGGTGACGGCGTCAAAGTCCTAAACGGCCGCTTTGGCCCGTACATCACCGACGGCATTAAAAACGCTAAAATTCCCAAAGACACCGACCCAAAAACCATCACTCACGAGCAGGCACTAGAACTTCTCAAAGCCGCACCCGCAAAACCCGCTCGTCGTGGTCGCACCTTGGCCAAATCTAAAACTGCCGCCAAAAAATCCACAACTCGCAAGAAAAGCTAACTAATCAAAATACCCGCTCGACATCAAGCGGGTATTTCTTTCATCGTCAATCGCTTACAAGCGGCGGCGACTGATGACGTAGGCGACAGCTGCCGTAGTCAATCCACCAAGACCCAATACTGATACAACCATGTTTTCGGTACCAGTCCGTGGCAACTCAGGAGTTGTTGGAGGGGTAGGAGTCGTCGGCGTTGATTGACACTTACTCATGTCAGTTGTGTGCTTTGACTCGGTAAACTCTTCCTTTTTAATCTCGCGATTTTCTTTGGTTTCAATGACACAAACCTTGATTTTAGCTGGAGCTTCCTTACAGTCGTTAGGGTTCTTTGAGTGCTTCTTGGCGTCAAACTCTGAAGCCTTGATAGTTACTGGGTATTTCTTGTCTGACAACCGGCAAACTTCCATTGTAGGCTCAGGGTTAACTGTAACAGTCGTCTGACAATTTTGGCTGGTTTTTTGAACGTCAGAACCTTCTTTGCCGTTCACCGTAACGGTAACTTTGTAGTTGCCAGCTTTTGCGTATGTGTGTTGAATTTCAGATGAGGTAGTCATTTTAGTGGTTCCGTCACCAAAGTTGTAGGTGTAGCTGGTGACACTTGCGCCGCCCTTGGCAGTTGCTTTGGTGCTGAACTTGAAGGTGTCACGAGATACTGCCGTTTTTTGCATTGCATCACAGGTCAACACAGGTTTTGCTGGAGGAGTTGTAGGAGGGCCCCAAACCGGGTTACCACAATCCTTGATCACACCGGTGATAAACTTGCCGTCATTATCAAACCAAGCATAGATTTTGTACCGCGTAATGCCGTCAATAAAGCTCTGACCAGTTGTGTACTGGTAGTAGGTGTGGCCAGCAGCGCTGTACTGACGAGAAGGAGTTACTTGACGCGTACCAGCTTTTGCCTGGACAGTTACTGCATTGGTGGCGACAACACGACCATCGACAGTAATGTTTCCATTAGCGTCAACCACACCTTCACGCATGTTTGAGCCGCCTTGTACCATTTCGTCATTGATGTACCATTGGTTGTACAATGATTTGATCTCTGGACGAGCATATGCGGATTTCAATTCTGACAGAGAATTTGTACCACAGTGGACAACGTTAAAGTTACTACAGTTGGCAGCCTTAGATGGAGTCGCCATCCAAATACCACCGATGAGAGCAATCCCCAAAGAGATAGCTATACCGATTTTCTTAAATTTATTCATAAAAACTCCTCTTCTTTTGATCCTCACCTCGGACCTTATGTGTCCATATTATCATAAACTTTATTTTTTGTCAATAATAGTGGCCATTTATCGCATATTATCACTCTCTCAGTAAAAACCTCGTCTGTTATAATAAGAGCATGTTTGATACCGCCCAACAACTCATCCAATCCGCCAACAACATCGTCATCATCCAAGCTGAAAATCCTGACGGTGACAGCCTGGGTTCTAGCTTGGCGCTGGAGGAAGTGCTGAGTGATTTGGGTAAGACCGTGACACTGTATTGCCCAGTTGATATCCCCAAATATCTGCGCTACATCCGCGGCTGGGACCGGGTAGTTGGCGATTTTCCAGCCCATGCCGACCTGGCTATCATCGTGGATACCAGCGCCGACGTGCTACTCAGCAAGGTCTTAGAAACGCCGGGCGTACGGCATTTTTTGGAAACGCACCCAGTTTTGGTCATCGACCACCACACTGCCGAGTCCACGCTGAGTTTTGAGCACACCATGCTCTCTGATACCGTGGTGGCTACTGGGGAATTACTATATCAATTGTTCACGCATGCCGGCTGGACCATCAACCAGCAAGCAGCGGAAAATTTGTTAATCGCCATCATGTCTGACAGTCTGGGCCTCACCACACCAAACACTACTGCGTCGACCTTTCATGTGGCTGGTGAATTGACTGCACTCGGCGCATCTAACGCCGAAATTGAAGAACGACGACGTGAATTTATGAAGAAATCGCCAGAAATTTTGGCGTACAAAGGCAAGTTGATCGAGCGAATCGAATATTTACTAGACGGGCAATTGGCGCTGGTGCACGTGCCGTTTGAGGAAATTCAAACCTACAGCGACGCCTACAACCCCGGCGCACTGATCGGCGATGAACTACGGCTGGTCGAGGGCGTGGCGCTCAGCTGCGTCATCAAAACTTACCCCGACGGTAAACTGACCGCCCGCCTGCGCGGCAACCTGCCCATCGCCGACACCGTGGCTGGCTACTTCGGCGGCGGCGGCCATCCGTACGCAGCTGGATTTCGGGTGTACGAAGATTATGAGGAAATTGTGCGGGAACTGGTCGAGGCAACTAGCCGAGCTTTGGAAGAAGCAAAGGATATAGACTAGATCATTTGACAGGTTTACTATTTGTAAATATAACTCAGGCCCGCTTGTTCCAAACGCTGAATTATGTCATCATGCACCGCAAAGGCATCTTCTGCAGTCACAGGGCCGTTGACCTCTCTTCGCACCTTTTCTACCTGATCTGATAAACTAGGGTATCTCAACATCAGCCCACTCTCATGCACTAAATGATCCTGAAACACCTTACCTACGGCATAGGCTCGCAGCTCAGAGCAGAGTCTTGCTCGGTCATCTTTGGGATATATCTCCACAACTGGGTCCATAACATAATCACGCGCATGATCTGTCTCGTGAGACAAGGTGGCGACATTGATAGCCATAAGCCCGCTATTAGCTACGCTGACAACAGGACGAGAATATATATAAAGGTCCATGTCAGTTACCATGGAGAAACTGGTATGACAAGATCCGGTGAGCTTTCCTGCCTCTTTTGTCATAACAGGCGAAGCCTTTATCTGATCATATATTTCATTACCATACACTCCGGCATACTTGTCGCCGGCGAGAGCCTCGTCTATTTTAGCTTTTTGGACTGGCATATGAGACATCTGTTTTCCAGAGATAACAAACTTATCACAACCAATAAGCGGTATAATATTTTTATCCGTCCAATCAGAGTCAGGATGACTATCTCCTAGTTCTTCACCCTCAACCCATTCCATAGGCTCCAGCATTTGAGCCGTGTCATATAACCCTAGGGCTACCGCTCCCAGCTTATCAAGTATCTCAGGATTCTCTAAAGCACCTAATAGTTTATCTTTCATGTACTTTAAAGAATCTAGCGAGATAGGATTATCATAGCTAGAGGTTGGTGGGTTAATGATGTACAGTTCATCTCCCATAGCTATCTTCGTATTATACATTATACTTGGTATTTTGTCAAGTGTAATGTTCAAGACGTAAGATCTATTGATAAATATGACCCAAGCCTGCTGCAATCAAACGCTTCACCAAATCATCATGCACCGCAAAGGCATCTTTTGCAGTCACGGGACCATTGACTTCCTGACGGATAGCCTCAACCTTGTGAGATACTAATTCAACATGTCCCATTGACCCATGAGTATCAGAAAAATACTTCTCGATACAATCACCAACTGCATACGCCTTTAGTTCACGGGTAAGCTTGAGATGAGACCTGAAATCTGCCAATGTGGTAGCTGACAGGTCTTTTTTGTCACAGACGTAAAGCAATGGGTCTTTTGTATAGTCCAACGCATGCGTTGCTTCATGAGTCACAGCTGCGATATCCACCAGCTCATTGCCCGTCGAATTCATACCAACATAGGGCTGACCTGCAACGCAAAATACATCATTTTTAATGGGGTTGGTGTACAATGCCACCGAATGGCATACTGCTAGACTTGAATGGTCAGCTTCAATTATCCCGGAATTATATCTACTAATTAATATATTTCCTAGCTGCCGAATTGTCGCTTCACTGTATCCCTCATGAGCCAGCTTATTGGCCATGGCTTCAAATTGCATAGGCGTTGGCGCAAGCTTAAAATGTGACGTAAATTTCGTATTCCCAACCAACGGAATACTGTCTGGATCAGACGCCAGCAACTCATCCGCGCTGACAATACCATCCCTATTGTACGTCACAGGGTGTAACTTTTGCGCAACTTCCGACAGTTCCAGTGCCAAGCCTCCCAGTTTGTCGGTGATTTCAGGGCGATCCAGTGTTTCTACTAGACAGTCCTGAATACGCCCAAGCTCCGCCGGGTTGTTAATCGGGTGCCACCTCTGCCGCGTGGGTGATGCACCATCAGGACGTCGCTCACTCATTAGTTACAACATTATACACTATATCGTTAATACTGTCAATGCTTATGCCGTAGCTAACAGGGTAGTAAGACTATGGCTTTGATGGTAACTATTGACATTTCATACTATTAGTGATATAAAGATAGTAGACTTTTGTTGACGAAGTTTTATGGCTTTGTCCAAAAGTTGTATGTTGACAAGCAGTTGAGAATAGAGCAAGGTGAGATTTTGTGGTGGTATTTCGCAGTGAAAATGGCGCTATGAAACCTCATCTTGCTCACGCGCCATCCGGGCGCTAAGAGCAGTGTTTTTCCTGAGGGAAAGGTACGGGCACTCCGCCTGGATGAGGAGAGAGCAAAAGCATGAACACCAACACTGTCAGGAGCATTACAAAGGCTCTGTCCGACGGCAAGCTTGGCCGTCAGATAAAAGCCTCCTCCTATGGGGAGGCTACCTTCTATCTAAAGCATGGCGAAGTTCTCTTCGCCATTGCCCAGTACCCGACACATAGGGTTCTGCTAATTGTTGATACCGCTGAGCGGTATCAACAATTAGAGTATAAGGAA
Source organism: Candidatus Saccharimonadota bacterium (assembly GCA_905372835.1). Classification (GTDB taxonomy): domain Bacteria; phylum Patescibacteriota; class Saccharimonadia; order Saccharimonadales; family Saccharimonadaceae; genus Nanosynbacter. Next base: position 39,535 of record CAJPQK010000003.1, read on the forward strand.
ACCCCTTATACTCTATACGCCATAGAGGAGGAAAAACTCGAACAATTCCTCTCCTGAACCCGAACTGGCAAGCCGCTGAGAACTCTATCTGGCGGCTCTCTCCGCCGCGGTATTATTCTCCTGCTTGTCAGTTCGCTCCATAGATGTGTGTCTGTGCTGATGAGTCGGAAACGACGAAAGCGAACTTTGAAAAAGCAGCCTGTCTGCCGTACAATAGAGTTGATGATACAGCTCTACAACACCCTCACTCGCCGTAAAGATGAACTCCAGCCGCTCGACAGGCAGACGGTTCGCATGTACACCTGTGGGCTGACGGTGTATTCGCAGCCACACATTGGCAATTGGGTTGGCTATATTTATTGGGATGTATTGGTGCGCTTGTTGCGCTGGCAGGACATTCCAGTGATTCGTACGCAAAATATCACCGACGTTGGGCATTTGACCAGCGATGATGATAATGGCGAGGATAAGATGGAGAAGGGGGCGCGCCGCGAAGGGAAAACCGCTTGGGATATTGCCGAGCAGTACATCGCCATCGCCGACCACGAAGCATATGAGGTATTGAAATTAGTGCGGCCCGACCATTTAGTGCGGGCAACAGACTATATCCAGCAGCAGATCGACTTTGCCAAGGGGCTGGACGAAAAGGGATTTTTGTACAAGATTGACGGCGATGGTATGTATTTTGATACGTCGCGACTGCCGGATTATGGCAAATTGGCGCGACTGGACGTGGCGGGCCTAGAGGCCGGCGCGCGGGTCAGCGTGGCAAGCAAGCGCAACATCACCGATTTCGCCGTCTGGAAGTTTTCACCAACCAACACCAAGCGCGACATGGAGTGGGACAGTCCGTGGGGCGTCGGTTTTCCGGGCTGGCATTTGGAATGTTCGACGATTGCCCGGGAGACGCTGGGTGATACAATCGACATTCACACCGGCGGCATCGACCATATTCCGGTGCATCATACCAACGAAATTGCCCAAAGTGAGAGTTTGACAGGGCAGCAATTCTCTCAAATTTGGCTGCACAATAACCACATCAAAGTCGACGGCCGCAAGATGAGTAAGTCGCTTGGCAACATCATCACCCTCAGCGACATCACCACCCGCGGCTTTAGCCCGATGGCCTTCAAGCTGGCGATTCTCAGCAAGCATTACCAAACCGAAGGCAATTTCACCTGGGAGATTTTGGAAGCAGCCCAAGCCCGGCTGGATCATTGGTGCGGCTATGCGGCGCTGCGACACCAGACGCATGACACGCTGGATGATGACGATGAGAAAGACGAGCAGGAGGGCACGGTGTCGCTACTGGCGGCACGGCAGGCGCTGGTTGAAAAGTTGAATGACGACTTGGATACGCCAGGAGCCTTGGCGCTGATTGACGAGGCGTTTTCACGGCTGGACCATGTACCACTGGAGAGGATTCACCGTGGCGGTTTACTGCAGTTGATTGAAATTATTGACGAGGTTTTGGGCCTAGATTTGGCGGAATCGACCCCTGATATTACCGACGATTTGAAGAGACTAATTATCCAGCGGCGTGGGGCACGGGCTGAGAAAAATTGGCAAGAATCTGACCGCATTCGCGACGAACTGTTGGCAGCTGGCATCACCATTCGCGACACACCAAGTGGCAGCATTTGGGCATGGAAATAGCCCGCCGAAATGACCGAGCGGGCTAGCTCATGACGCAGCTTGATTAGTCTTCGTTTTTCATCTTCTTTACTAACTTGTTGAGCGGCTTTGCGCTTTCAAGACGATTTTTCTTGGCTTGTTCCAAGTAGTTTTCCAACAAGACCTTGACCACACCAGCAGCTGGGATAGCAATCAAGCTTCCCAATAGCCCACCGACATAGAGACCAATAGTCACTGATGATAGCACCATCAGCGCCGACAACTCCAGCTTCTTTGACTGAATTGACGGCGCAATGAAATTATTTTCAATCTGCTGGTAGATAATGAAGTAAGCAGCATAGATGATGCCAGCGGTGACGTTATTGAAGAATAATAATAGCGCAATCAGTAGACCAGCCAGGGTGGCGCCAAACATTGGGATAAGCGTCAAGATGAAGGTGACCATGACAGTCAACATTGCCAGGTTTGAGTCAATAGCAGGGAACGCCAGACTTAAGCAAAATACCACCACTCCCGACAGCACGGCGTCGATGCCTGATACCGTCAATTGTCCAGACACATAGCCTGTGACCACATTGTACATCTGTCCAGCCAGCTTTTTGTGATTTTCCATCTTGCTTTGGTCGTTGTAGAGTCCCCACAAGCGTTTCATCCAGGTTGGGCCTTCCAACAGCATCAAAAATGATAAAACCAGCACCAAGAACAGAGAGCCGAGGAATGACGCCAGCGAACCTACGCTTGAAATCAAGTTGGTGCCAGCACTGGCTGCCCACGAGGAAGCCTGCTGTTTCAGATTGTTTAACGTCGCATCAACCTGCGGACGCAAGCCATTTTTATCGATCAACTCATTGATACCATGCCACTGCGAGCCGGCTTGGTCAATCAAGCCTGGCAGACTCTCAACAAATTTGGCGGACTGCTGGACAATTGGTGGCACCGCGAACCAGACCACGCACCCCAGCAATGTCACCAGTATGACGTAAGCCAACGCCGTCCCGCCGAGGCGACTTTTACCTGGTAATATCTTTGCCAAAGCCGAAACAGGCCGGTTCAAGGCCAAAGCTAAGAACAGGGAAATGCCAAGCAGAATCAGCGCGCTCTTTGCAGAATAAATTGCCATCCCCGCCAGCCCAAAGCCAATCACCACCAGCCAGAATCGCACAAAAGTTTTAGTGTCTATTTCAATACGTACTTTCATATTCAACATTGTACAATCTTATACTGAGTAGCGCAAGCAAAACGAGGCGCCCAACCACTGAACACCTCGCTCTCTACTGACGTCTGACGACTAGCTTTTCGCAGCTTCGTCACGTCGAGCGCGCAAGACTGACAGTGACAATTTGCTGTCATATTGCATGGCACCGTAGCGGAACAGCTTGACTGCCACCACAACCGCCACGAAGGCACTGACTGCCAAAATCGTTACAGCGATAGCTGCCTCGTGAATCTGCAAGTTGCCGACAGCGTTGCGGAGCAACAGTGGAATTGGCGCAGTTAATGGGAAGTAGCTAAAGAACTGCACAAATGGTGAATCTGGATATGATACAAACGCGCTAGCACCATACAGCGGAGCAAATAGGGCAAGAATGACAATAGTAAACCAGGAGGATGCCTCTTTGGCGGTTGGCATCATGGCTCCAACCGCGACCAAAAGACCAGTAAACATCATAAATCCAGTAGCAAATACTCCCAGAGCGATGCCAATTCTCACTGGGTCAAACACTAAATTACTCAAATCCAATGATGGTATATGAAGCTTTTGACCTAAGGTGAAGTACAGCACTAATACTGGCAGGATGATAACCAATCCCTGAATTAATGCCAACAAGATCATCGCCAGAATCTTTCCGGTGATCAACGTCTTAGCCTTGACTGTCGTCAGTAACATTTCCACTGTACGGTTTTCTTTTTCCTCAACCGTGCTGTTGAGCATCTGCCCACCAAAGAAGGCAATCAGCATATAGAACAGCACCAGGAAGAAGCCCGGTACGATCATTTCCTTCACGCCATCAAACTCAACACCGTTACGGTAAGTGGTCGTTTCCGTTTTGACTTTCTTTTGTAAGATTGCTTTGGATTGTGGGTCTATTTTTCCCTCAATCGAAGCAGTCAGCAACGTCTCAGCCACCGCAGAGTAGCGGCTGTTTTGGAACATACCGATATCTTTACCATAAGTCTGCACGGCGTTCTGTTCCAAGTTGGCAGGGAAGTAGATAAATCCATCCAGACTACCGTCCTTGACGCGCTGAATACCTTGGTCTTTGCTATGCAATTTTTCCAGCTTCATCTGCTCAGCTAGCTGTGGGTTAACGACGCCTGAGTCGTCAACAATGGCTGCCTTGAAGTCTTGTTCTTGAAGCTTTTTGGTAGCTTCCATGGTGGCTTGATTTGACCAAAAAACGATGCCAAAAATAGCAGCAAACATCAGCGGGAAGCCCAGTGCCATTGCCCAAAAGCTGAATTTCTTCAGCATGCGCATAATCTCAAATTTGATCACTGTTCCCAAATTGTACATGTTACGCATTGACCACCTCCTTTTCCTCACCGCTGTAAATCTTCACAAAAATATCGTCCAGGCTCTTACCACCATATTTCTTTCTGATATCCGCCACGGTACCGTATTCTACTGCATTGCCATCTTTCAGGAGAACTACTCGGTCACACAAGCGCTCGACTTCTTCCATCTGGTGGGTCACGAACACCACAGTAGCGCCGGCTTTTTGTCGCTCCTCAATGATATTCATCAGTAGTCGGCGATTGACTGGGTCAAAGCCCTTGGTCGGCTCGTCCAAAATGAGTAGCTCTGGGTCGCCCATGATGGTCACACCCAGCTGAATTTTTTGCTGCTGACCGCCTGATAATTTGTCCAATCGAGTTTTTGCCTTATTGCTCAAGTCAACTCGCTCCAGATAATTCATGGAGAAATTACGAGCTTCCTCCTGACTCAAACCTTTTAATCGCCCAAAGTAAATCATGGTGTCGATGACTTTTTCTTTTTTGTACAAGCCGCGTTCCTCCGGGAGATAGCCTAGTTTGACACCATCTTCGACAGCAAATTGTTTACCGTCAACCAGTAGCTCGCCGGCCGTTGGCTCGTATAGCCCCAACAGCGCCCTAAGCGTCGTGGTTTTTCCTGAACCATTACTACCCAAAAATCCGAACACTTCGCCGCGCATCACTTCAAAGCTCAAGTCTTTGATGACCGTTTTGGTGCCAAACTTCATACTAAAGTTTTTGATCTGAATAATGGGATTTACCTCTTTACCCATACACCTCCTTGGTTATTGTCATTATCAATTATAGCATTCAGGGCTTTTTCAGAAAACCAAGGTATAATGGGCGTATGAGACTATTGGTCGTCGAAGACGAAAGAAAAATCGCCCGGGTCATCGCGGCGGCGCTGCGGTCAGAAGGTCACGCTGTCGATATGGTACACGACGGAGAAGAAGGTCTGGCCATGGCAGAAACTGAGCCCTATGATTTGCTCGTGTTGGACCGCATGCTACCAGGCAAGAACGGCACCGATATCATCACTTCATTGCGCCAAGCCAACAAATCAATGCCTATTTTACTGTTGACGGCGCTTGGCACGACCGAAGACAAAGCCTTTGGTTTAGACGTTGGCGCCGATGACTATCTGGTCAAGCCATTTGCCATTGATGAGCTAACCGCCCGCGTCAGGGCGCTCCTGAGGCGGCCGCCTTTGACGCATGACGACGAATTGACCGTTGCTGATCTGACGCTCAATCAGACCCAGCGCACCGTCAAACGCAGCGGTAAAACTATTGAACTGACCGCTAAAGAATTTGCATTATTAGAGTATTTGATGCGCCACCCCGGTCAAACCTTGAGCAAAGAAACGCTCATCGCTCATGTGTGGGATTTTGATGCTGATATTCTACCCAACAACGTCGAGGCCTACATCAAGCAACTACGTAAGAAAATTGACAAACCATTTCGCCGCCCACTGATTCACACAGTGCGCGGCTTCGGCTATAAAGTGGAGGCAAGCAGGTGAAATTATTTACCTCCGCCACCATCAAACTAGCCAGCTGGTATCTGTTGATATTGATGATGGTGAGCTTGTTGTTTAGCTGCATCATCTTCAACATTGCGCGTTCGGAAATTGACGCTCGTTTGCAAGGTTTCGCCGTTAAGCGCGGGCTGGTCAGTGGCAGTTCACTAGACAAGCCACTGAGCGAGCAGATGGAAGCCACCGATACCAACCTCATCATCAGCTTGGCATATCTCAACTTGGTGGTGTTACTGGGCGGTGGGGTGATCGCTTATCTGTTGGCGCAACGCACCCTGGAGCCAATTGAAGCCGCACACCAAGCCCAATCACGCTTTGTTGCCAACGCCAGCCATCAGCTGCGCACGCCACTGGCCATCATGAAAGCTGAGGCCGAGCTGGCACTGCACAATCCCAAAACGCCCGAGTCAGAGCTGCGGCAAACACTAGCAAGCAATCTTGAGGAGATTAATCGCTTGAACGAACTTGCCACCATGCTTTTAGAATTGTCCCACAGCGAACGACAGCTCTCGTCCAATATTGAAAAGTTTGACCTTGTGGAATTAACTAATAATCTGATCAATTCCAGACCTGGCAAGGAGCGAGTGGCATTACGCGCTCCTGATGATTTGACGGTGACCATGAACCGGCCAGCGGTGCGAGAGGTGATTGCAGTGCTGTTAGACAATGCCGTCAAACACAGCCCCGATGCTTCACCCATTGACCTCACCATCAAACCTCTCAAAACGACCGTCATCATCACTGCCACCAACCATGGCCCAGGCATCAATGCCAAGGACTTGCCGCACATATTTGAACGATTTTACAGCGGCCAGCAACATGCCAATAGTTACGGTCTAGGGCTCAGTCTGGCGCATCAACTAACGCGTGCCCTAGGCGGACACATTTCTGCACGATCCACTCCTGGAAAAATCACGACATTTACACTTTCGCTGCCAAAACGCTAAATTTCAGGTATTTTTCAGGTAGGCGTGATGTACTAGATAGTGTCGGTTGGGTAAGCAACCGGGAAAGGGGTACTATTATGAGTAATGTACGAACGACGCATCTCAGTCAAAAAGGCTTTAAAGAATTACACAAGGAAATTTCTCAGTTAGAAGCACAAGAAAAAGCACTCCAGTTCACCTTGCGTGAAATCGGTCGCGCTAAGTCCCGCGACGACAAATTGCAGCGCAATGAGGTCATCATGAACTTGGAACTCGTCAGTGGTAAATTAGCCAATTTACGCCACATGCTAAAAACCGCCAAACCACTGCCACGCAAACGCGACCGCTTACGCGTCGCTCTGGGCTCAATCGTTGACTTGGTCGACCAGCAAGGCCGCATGCTTCACTACATACTAGTCGACAGTCTGGAAGCCAATCCGACAGACGGCCGCATATCCGTAGACAGCCCGTTGGGTCGTAGCCTACTAGACAAGCGCCCCAAGGACACCGTTTCCTGGTGCGCTGGCGTCAAACTGCAGCGAGCCCAGCTGGTCGCCATCCGATAACTACGAACCACCACACCCCCTTCAGCTTCCGTCATCACGGCGGAAGCTCTTTTGGTAAAATTGACAATTTAGCATAAACAAAATATAATACCGCTTATGCGTAGAAGACAAAAACAACAGATTTTCATTGGCGTTTTCATTGGCTTATTTGTCATTGCAGTTAGCGTCCTTGGAATCATATTTTATAATCACTATCAAAAAGAACAGATCAATCAGCGCCTGGCTGCTAACACGGTTCATTTCGCTTCTGACGGCTATAACATCGCTGCTACTATGTTGCTGCCAAAAGATCAATATTCGTACGACATCAAAAGCGAAGAGCGTCCGCGCTTTCCAACCATGACCATCAAAGACAAGGGCGAAACGTACACCATCACCGCCAAGATTACCCAGGTCGGGAAAGCCAGCCGCACCAACGACCTCGAGGCCGCCAAAAAACGAGGCAACTTCACTGAGCTCAAAGCTGATAAAGCCACTGGCGTACTGGGAGGCTACGCCTATGATGACAATTCATATCACTACATCGTCAAAATACCACTAGTTCAGCGTGACCAAGAGTGGTACGAGCTTCATCTGGACATTGAAAACATCAGCAATGCTTCGGGTAGCAAAACCTTGTTTGAATCGTCCAGCATCCAGTCTCTGGTCAAGTCTGTCAGGTACGATAGTAATTACCAAGCGCCCGACCAAGAATACACCTCAGACGACCGAGAAATTGTGAAGGTAAACAAGTTCGCTAACGAAATCGACGGCTTCAGCATCACCCAGCGATCCAGTGCTGATGACAAAATCACCTTTGTTGGCACCAGAAACAATGTCCAAATCAGCCTCACGATTCGTCCTGTCTCCACCTCAAAAACGTTAGAGCAGGCGACCACAGATGACTATTATGCAAAAGCCGGCACCCACAAATACGACCAAATCACCAAGTACAATTCCAAAGAAGTACGGCACACAGCACCGCAAAGCGACCCAACAAGCTACGTCACCTTCTTTTACTATTTTGAAAAGGACGGCGTGATATTGCAGGGAGCTGGCCGCTACAACGCCGAGGGCAAGAACGCCTTTGACCAAATGGCCAAAACCATCTTTGAGACAGTACAAGTTGACAAAGCTCGCGCCAAAAAATACGTGCAGTAGCCAAAGAGTACGAATAGACCGCTTATGCTTTTTTCTTTATACTATGAAGTATGACATTTTACGCCACGCCCGCTCACGAAACCCTGAAAAAATTACGCACAAATGAATACGGACTAACGGCCAGAGAAGTTAAACGCCGCCAAAAACAGTACGGCATCAACGTTATCAAAATTGAGTCCGAGCCGCTCTGGAAAAAAATCCTGGAGCCATTTTTGGATATTTTCATGCTGGTGCTAGGGGTGGCAGCCGCCATCAGTTTGTGGCACGGCGATCACATTGATGCGGTCATCATTTTGGTAATCATCGCCATCTCGGCAATCATTTTCTATATACAGCGATTTTCCACCGACCGTGTCCTGCGCAGTCTGTCCAAACGCAGTGTGCAAAAAGTTGACGTGCTACGCGGCAACCACACAGCTCGCGTTGACGCCTCACAATTGGTGCCTGGCGACATCATCACACTAGCTGAAGGCGAAAAAATCCCCGCAGACATCAGGCTCCTCCGAACAGCCAACTTGCGGGTCGACGAGTCACAATTGACCGGTGAATCATTACCCATCAGCAAAAAACCTGACGTACTCGAGGGCCATAAAGAATTATATGAGCAAACCAATATGTTGTTTCAAGGCTCGTTCATCATTAGCGGCACCGGAACTGGCGTCGTGGTAGCCACCGGCAACAGCACCGAGTTCGGTAACCTTGCCACGCTGTCAAAACGGCAAAACACTCAAAGTCCCGTTCAGCAAAAAATCGACGTCCTGATCACCAGAATCATCGCCGTTGTCGCTGCCGTCAGCGTCGTGGCCTTTGGGCTCAGTCTGCTGCGCGGCATGGACGTTCTGGAGAGCCTGCGCTTTGTCATGGCACTGGCTGTCAGTGCCGTTCCCGAGAGTCTACCAATTGCCATATCTATTGTGTTGGTGCTGGGTATGCGACGTATGGCTGCCAAAAAAGCTTTGGTGCATCAGATGCGAGCCATCGAGACCATCGGCGTCATCACTACCATCGCCACAGACAAAACTGGCACGCTGACTAAAAACAAATTGACCGTCCAAGAAACTTGGTCTCCTAAGGATACAGCCGTCATCGACATCATCGCCCGCACCATCAACCGTGGCGACGCCAAAAGCCACGATCCGCTTGATATTGCGCTGGAAGAATTTGTGCGCACACATGGCGTCCAGGTCAAAAATTCGCCATTTCGCGAACTACCATTTAACCAAGATTTCAGTATGTCTGCTGCCGTGTGGCATCATGGCAAGGATTTTCAGCTATACCTCAAGGGCGCGCCTGAGCAGATTTTGGCAGCCTGCAAAGTAACCGCCGCTGTCAAAAAACAAGCTCTAGCAGCCCTGGAAGAATTTGCCACCAAGGGACAGCGAGTCATCGGCCTGGCGTCTTATACGTCAGCACATCCAGTTCATGAATTTTACGAATTGAAAGGTAAGAAATTGACCTTTGAAGGCTTTGTGGCAGTCAGCGATGTGCTGCGCCCAGAAGCACCTCGAGCAATTCGTGCCGCTCTGAAAGCCGGCGTGTCCGTACGCATGATCACTGGCGATCATTTTGAAACAGCCTACCAAATCGGACATCAACTAGGCATGGTCAAGGACCGTGACGAGGTGTTTGATTGCCGACAGATGAATAAACTAACAGATGAGCAGCTTGACCCAATCGTCGAGCGAACCAAAGTCTTCTCTCGCGTCATCCCCGAGCAAAAATACCGCTTGCTGACCATTCTCAAAAAGCATCACATCACCGCCATGACAGGGGACGGCGTCAATGATGTGCCAGCACTCAGCAACGCCCACATTGGCGTGGCTATGGGTTCGGGCTCGCACATCGCACGCGACGCTGGAGCTATCATTTTGCTGGACGATAATTTCAAAACCATCATCGACGCCATGCGCGAAGGGCGAACCATCATCGCCAATGTTCGCCGTATGTTGTTTTATCTGCTGTCGACCAACACTGGCGAGCTGATCACCATGATTGGCGCGCTCCTGATTGGCATCAAAACACCGCTGGAGCCAGTGCAAATCTTGTGGGTCAACCTGGTCACCGACACCTCGATGGTCATCCCACTCGGCCTAGAGCCAACAGAGAGGGGGGTGATGGATCGTCCACCCGAAAAGCCAGATTCACCAATCTTGAACCACATGATGGTCTGGCGAATGGTTATTGTCGCCGGCACCATGTCAGCCATCGCCTTGGCGGTTTACATCTTCTTTGAGCAGCGGCAGGGACACGCGTACGCTCAAACCATGGCCTTCATCGCCCTGGTAGTCAGCCAGTGGGCAAATGCCTTCAACGCTCGCTCCGATGACGAGTCACTCCTGAAGCGCCTAAAAGTCATGAACAAGAGCTTCTACGCTGGCATGAGCCTGTCCATCATCCTGCAAGTCCTGGTCTTCTTCGGGCCTCTTGGCGAAATCCTGCACATCACACACGTCGCCCTTAGTGACATGATGATCATCAGCCTGGCATCATTCATCATCCCAATTGTCGTCTCTGAATGGCATAAGTATGTTACGAGAGGCGCTATACATTAAATTTCTGTGTCCATGCCCCATACAATATCACAGATTTAAAATAGAGATTATGGCAAACTAGTAAGGCCTAAATCTTATAATTGATAACATCGGACTCCCTTACAAAATATAGCTCCTTTTTAGCTCTAGTACACGCCACATAAAACTTACTCTTGGTAGCGGATGCAAGCTTGCTGAAATTACCACTATCAAAAATATTGCACATATTTTTATTTAAAACCACGCACACTCTATCAAACTCCCTGCCTTTACTTTCACCCCAATTTAAAGAATTGCAATCATAATCATAATATTTTCGATAAAACAGCTTCTTGATGTCATTATCTTTCATTAAATCGTCTATTTTGTTTTTATCTTCGATAAATTCAATTACTCCTTCATAGGGGAGGGAGGATTCTATAGCAATGCCCAATTTATCTTTTACGAAATTGCAAACAGCCTTAGGGCATCTATTAGATTTAACGAGTGATTTATTATCTATTAAATATCCCGACTTATTTACCGCCCTTACCCATTGAGCATAATATTTATGTACCCCAACCCCTTTATTTCCATTATTTGAAGAGTTGTAAGTTTTTTGATAGAAATCACCCAAGAGCCAAGTTTTCATGTTCATACTAAACATACCCAACTTGAGCATCAAATCAAAGTCATAGCTTGTTAAATCTTGAAATTCATCAACATATAAAGCATCAAAGAACATCTCTAGTCTTTGGGCTATACCCTCTTCACTATAATTGTCTAAAATCCATTTGCTAAGCATATTACTAAAAAATACATCGCCAGATACGTACTTACCGTAATGATTCTCATTACTTAATATAAAGCTCTTCACTTTAGGGAATTTTGCAGTTGGCTTAATGCAAAAGTTAAATAAAAACTGAAATAATCCAAAAATATGTACATTTTCGGGGATCATATCAAACTTTTCATAAACCCTATTTCTTATCTCTTCTTGGTTTTTAATAGTGTAAGTAATAATCAGAGCTCTTCTTGAAGTATCTAAGTCATCTATAATCTTTCTTGTTTTTCCACTGCCAGCAACAGCATGTATTAGTTTTTTATCCATTCCACCGCCTGCCTAATATAGTCTGGCACTTTAAAACCATCCGTATTGTCTTCTAATTTTTCTAAAATTCTAATTGCACTTTCACTTTTATTATTAAGCATCCAGTCCTGAATATTTGGAGATTTGGTAATTCTCTTTAATTTTATCCAATCTTGATTTTGGTTGAATAATGAAACTTCAAAAGTATACATACTGCTATCATCTTGAGATAATACTTTTATTTCTTTGCAATCTTCATATTCTTGGTATCTTTCTACTACATTCTTTTGATAATCACCATCATTATCGGTTATGACAACTACTTTCTTATTAAGCTCTTTAGCAACGTTTAAGTATCTTTTAAAACTTAGGCCGTTAACTGAGACGACCATAACCTCGTCTTGAGATGGGTTAGAACTGTTTACAATCTCGTACATTTTCTCGAGCAGTATATACTCAGAATCGCCCTCAACCAAAATAGACCTATTGCTTAATATAAAGTTTAAGATATTTTGGTTGGATGTTTTATTGAAGAATTTAACAGTTTCCTTGTCGAGCTTGTCTAGCTTTAACTGTTTTTTACCGTGTAGTATGGTGCAATTATCCAAACCTAATCTTGAAGCTATCATATTTGAGTGAGTACTGATAAATAGCTGTGTTTCGTTGTTTCTATTTATATAATCTAATAAAGTGTGCATTTTCAAAAAACTTAAATGATTCTCAGGTTCTTCTATTAAAACAACGCCAACCTTTTCATCTACAGCGCTATACATATTACGAACACTTAATAAAACTTTTTCGCCCTGACCAAAGTTTCTTATATCCACGCCGCTATTTTTAACTGTAGCTTTGTCTTTGAAAGAGGTATTGCTATTGTTGTTAACTAGCAATTTATATTCCTCATCTTGTTGTAAAATTCCTTGATTTATCATATCTTTTATAAAATCATCTGACATCTGTCTAAAACTGTGGTTAATTTTAGCCTGATTATCTTTACCAATTGATTTTTCATAAATCATCGATATGTGCTTATCGATTTCTTTTTTTGTGTCAACAAGACTAGTGTCTAGATAATGATATTTAAATTTATGAGGCTTCGAATAGCTGTTATAATCAGCACCACAAAATGATTGAAATTTTACACCATAATACTCATAAGGAAAAGTCATTGATTCGTCTGACAATGCCAATAGTATATTCTCATATTCTTCCAGGTTCGGCTCAACTAATAATCTTACTCCAAAACTCGATCTTTCTTCACTATTATGCTTGCCATATAAATTAAAATTATCTTTTATTTTTTCATTAGTTGAGTCAAAGTATAGCTCTATATATAGCACTGGTAATTTTTCAATAGTTCTTTCCACGACAGGTAATTTACAAAATATATCCACAGAATCACTATTAAACAAATTAATAAGTCCTATATTTTCAACTTGAGAATAGCTACCGTTTAATACCAATGATATAGCTTGAAGCAGTGAGCTCTTGCCAGAGTTATTATCGCCAACTAATATATTTCTCCCAGCATTGAAACAAAACTCAGCTTCGTCATATTTTTTATAATTTTTCAGTTTAATCTTGCTAATCATAAAAACATTATATATTGTAGACAAATAATATTGAATAATATGATACCACTATAGACAATAACCAAGATAAAATAAGACCGAGCAATATCCCTATGCAAGAGTCGACTACTGATACTAGCGATCAAAACACTAGAGTATCTTGCAGCCCAAAACAGCGAAGAAGAGCCCTTCCTTATATAGAGACCCATGTTCATCATAAAGCTAAAGCCACCATATAACCTAATGGTGGCTTTAGAGAAAATTCTATTTGGCTGGGCCGGAGGGATTCGAACCCCCGAATGCCAGGACCAAAACCTGGTGCCTTACCACTTGGCGACGGCCCAATATGAGCAACGCGTGAGCGCAACTACGTCTAATATTGTACCACATCAGGGCAGAGATACCAAGCTTGCCAATCTGCCAACACCGCCGTATAATCAAACTATGCATAAGCACTATGGTTTTACAATCGTCGAAGTATTGGTAGTCGTCTTGGTCCTCGGTATCTTGATGACTGTTGGCGGCCTAGCCTGGCGTACTGCCCGCGAAGACGCCATTAACAATGAAAGCAAGACTGAATTATTAACCATCCAAAACGCCGTCGAAGAATATTACACCCAAAACGGAGAATACCCGTGGCCTGCGTCCTGCAGCAAATACAGCTCGGCAACCAACCGCACATGCGACGCTGGCGAGCTCAATCCATTGTTAGTGCCAAAATACCTCAAAGAATTACCGACAGACTGGCGCGGCAAACACTACGAATACACCGTCAACAAAAGCCCAGATAATCGCTATGGGTTACTAATGTACCGAGCTAACGGCACCAGATGTCGCGTCGGAAAAGGCATCCTGGCGATGTGGTGGAGCACACCAGCGCCAGCGGCTGAGAATTGCGATTTCTAAGCTACTACTTGGCTATTTTCCAAATGCGGTCTGTTTGGGGTACAATAGGGCAATGAAGAAAGCGCAAACTGCAACGTTAACTCTGGAAAACATCGTTGGCGGCGGCCAAGCCATTGGCACACTGGCGGATGGACGCAAAGCATTTGTATGGGGTGGGCTGCCAGGCGAACAAGTGACTATCAGGGTGACCAAGAAAAAATCAAAGTTCGTCGAAGGCGTCGTAACCGAGGTTCATCACGCCAGTTCTGAGCGAATCACTCCAGTTGATCCAGATAGCTATCTCAGCACTAGCCCCTGGCAAATCATGAATTTTTCAGCAGAGCAGCAGTACAAGGCCCAGTTGATTGCTGAGGCTTTTCGGCTACATCACGTTACCTTGCCGACTACACCAACAGTCTATACAGACGAGCAGCAATTGGCGTATCGTAACAAAGTTGAATACAGCTGGTACAGCGACACCGACCCGGACTCAGAAACTGATACGCTTGATTTGGCATTTTTCAGACGTGGCTCAAAGGGCAAAATCACTGTCGACGGTACCTCGCTTGCTCGTCCCGAGATCAACACGCTAGCCTTAGAAATTCGCGACTTGCTGCGCACCAAACCAGTCACCGCACGTAACCTCAAAACAGTACTCATCAGATGCAGCCGGTCAGGAAAGTGCATTTGGCAATTATACCTCAAAGACCGCCTGGAAGATGTCATCACTGCCGAAGAAGCAGCTAACCTGTCAGCCCAAGGCGGAGAAATCATCTATTCTAACCCCAAAAGCCCCGCCAGCGTCATCACCGAACGGCTAGCAGCGTTTGGCGACACCGTTCTTGCTGACGAAGTGCTGGGCGTTCCGTTTCGCTATGTTGCCGGAGGATTTTTCCAAGTCAACCTGCCAGTATATGAACAGGCGCTCACGGACATGGCAGCGTGGATTCGTACCGCGCCAGTGGAGTCAAGTAACGCTCCAGCAACTGTTGATATGTATTCGGGTGTCGGCACCATCGGCCTCACCATTGGCGGAGAACATGTCACCTTGGTGGAAATCAATGAACATGCCGTCAAAGAAATGCAGCGAAATATTCACACTTTGGGACGCGAAAACAATGCCAAAGCCGTCTTGGCAGCCAGTGAGCAAGCCCTTGATTATATTCACCCTGACAATCTCATCATCGTCGATCCGCCACGAGCTGGTTTGCACACAGACGTTGTTAGCCGCCTGTTAGAAAAATTGCCACCGCGCATCGTCTATCTGAGCTGCAACCCCGTTACCCAAGCTCGAGACGTTGCTTTGCTCAGTGAAAAATATCGTATCGTGCATCATCGGGGCTATAATTTCTTCCCGCGCACACCACACATTGAGAATCTGGTTGTCTTAGACAGAGTGTCGCATTAAGACTGCGAAGATCTGACTTTCACACCAGCGCGCAGTGCGAGCCACCACTGTAAGGTTGCCGCCAGGACGATGACGCCAAGCGCCGGTAGTAGCACAATGATATCTGGCTTGGTGAAGTCGAAAAATCGGCGAAGCGGGCCAATGCCAAAGCTACCAGCCGCCACAACACTCACTGCCAACATGTACAGCAAGCGCGCTTTTCTGGCGTTGCGCGTTAAAGTAACGCCCAGCATTGGTCCAACTAAAAATACCAGGTAGACGCCATAGAATGTTGCCGTCAGCACCGTCATGGTGGCAACTTCCTCTGGACGGTCAGGGAAGATGGCAGAGCCAATCCAATAGGTGAAGGCTACTGTCAACCCCGTGATCAGAGCAATGGGCATCACGCTAACCAGCGTATGGCGCCAAAACAGGCGAGGATTGATGCGATGGTTCGGTACAGGTGGAAAAAATGTCCACATCAAAGTCGGCAGCGTCACTAGGAAAATATTCATAAAGGTGATGTGACGCGGCTGATATGGATAGACCATG
The DNA here is from genome assembly GCA_905372835.1 of Candidatus Saccharimonadota bacterium. GTDB lineage: Bacteria > Patescibacteriota > Saccharimonadia > Saccharimonadales > Saccharimonadaceae > Nanosynbacter. The sequence goes on from CAJPQK010000003.1 coordinate 55,830, forward strand.
CCCAGCGACAGCGTACAAATCAGCAACACCACACCGTACGTAATTTTGTGGAAGAACAGAGTGGCGATGACTTCAATTGCTTGCATGATTCGGTTACCCAGCCGCATACCAAGCGGCAAAGACGTAAATGAATTGTTCAACAAAATAATGTCTGAGACACGACGCGACGCTGGTGCACCCGCGTGCATAGCCACGCCAAGATCAGCTTTTTTCAGCGCCAATGCGTCATTAACACCGTCACCGACCATACCCGTGAACAAGGCCTGGCTTTTGTAATGCGCAATCAGCCGCTCCTTCTGCTCTGGATGCACCCGAGCAAATATAACGTGTTCGTCGGCCGCCTTGACAAAATCTTTGTCACTCAAAGCAGCCAGCGCCGCACCAGTGATGGCTTTGTCAGAATTATTGATGCCAGCCGCCGAGGCGATGAACTGCACCGTCCGTGGATTATCACCAGATATCACACGGATACTGACGCCTTGATCTTGCAAAAATTGTACAGTTTTCTGGACACCATCACGCAGCGAATTACGCAAAATCACCACACCGATGGCACGTCCAGACCCAGCAGGCAAATCTTTCAAAGCGCTCTGAGAATCATCAAATTCAGCCAGCAGCAGCACACGCAGACCCGCGTCAGCCCATTCGTTAATTTGACGTTGACCCATTGCATCAACCGGAGCCAGCTCTGTGACAAACTCTGGCGCCCCCATGACAACTGTGTGGATTTTACCCTCAGACTCAAAGCGCAAGCCCGCCATTTTGCGCGCCGATGAGAACGCCATAACGTCAATAATCTTGGCATCCTTGAGCGGCGTCGCTGCTTCCAAGATGGCTTGGCCAGTGATATTACCGCCACTAGTTTGCTCAGCGATCAAGACAACAATTCCCGAAAGCGTTTCGTCTGATTGATCACCACTATCCAAAGCAACGATTTTTTCCAGAGTCACCTCGTCACTGGTGAGCGTGCCGGTTTTGTCGACACACAACAAATTGAGCAGTGCCATGGCTTCGATAGCTGACAATTTTTGTGGCAAGACTCTGGCTTGTGCTAATTTGAGTGAACCGAACGCTAGCAGCAATGAACTTGCCAGCAGCAAACCCTCTGGCACAACCGTCACGGCTGCCGAAGTGATGGTTTTTAATATCTGCACTGAGTCCTGACCAGACGTCATGTAAGCGATGAAAATCAACGCCGCCAGCCCAAACGCACCAAACGTTAAAAAGCTAATGGCTCGCTGAATCGCTCGCTGCAGAGGAGTCAACTCTGGTTTGTATTGCTTCAGCACCTGGCTGATGGCGCCAGCTTTTGTGTCCGCACCAACCGCCGTCACGCGAGCTTCGCCAGAGCCAGCCAGAACAGTGGTCGCCGCCCAAGCCGTGTCGCCAACACTCTTTTCGACGGCCGCTGATTCGCCAGTCAACATACTTTCGTTTAGTTCCAAGCCTTTAACTTCCAGCATCTCTACGTCTGCTGGCACTTCATCGCCAGCAATCAGCTGGATTTTATCGCCGACCTGTAGCGCATCATACGCCACTTCCGTCACAGAACCATCAGCCGACAACAGCCGTGCTCGCGGTTGGCTCATCAGCTCCAACTTTTTGAGCGCTCGTTTGGCACGGATTTCTTGAACAATACCAATCAACGAATTCACGACAATCACCACTGAGATGAACCAGGCATCGCGGTACTCCCGAGCATAAATCAGTGCGCCCGCCAGCAGAAAAATTGCGATAACAATCGGCGAAAACAAATTGCGACGAATAATTTCCCAGTAACCGTTCATTATTTGGCGCGGACCTTCCTGTAGGCAAACCGAGCACCCACCCGCCATTCGCCGTGAACGTCAGGGTCAAACTGATGGATTTCGCCATTTTTAATCTCTGAAACCACTGCCAGGGCAGGGTTATATGGCGCCAATGTTCGGTAGAAAATCAAATCCTCCTCTGACTGTACTGTCATGCCAGGGAATACTTCTTGAAATTTTTGACGACCAAGGATATCAAAATAATCCGGCTGGTACTTGGGCGGATAGAACTCGTCCAGCCTAAGCCCCATGCGCACTGCTATTTTCTTGACATCCGCCAGTGTCATATTGGAAGACGCGCGCAAATAGAGCAGCAACCGGTTGTTAGACGCCATAAATACCGTTGCCTGCGCCGTGCGGCCAACATCAACCAACGGCAAGATAAATCGTTTTACTGAGACATCAACATCAAAGGATTCGCTGATTAAAGATTCCAACTCCGACGCGGTTACTGTAGGTTTCATGGCTTTATTTTACCATTTTCAACCGCACGCGTATACTGTAAGTATGGATTTTTCTACACGCTACGCCAACCTCAATGCTAATCAACGTTCTGCCGTCGACACAATTCACGGTCCGCTGTTGGTTATCGCGGGTCCTGGCACTGGCAAAACCGAGCTCTTGAGCATGCGAGCTGCTCACATATTGCGCCAAACTGACACTTTGCCAAGCAATATTTTATGTCTAACGTTTACTGATTCTGGTGCAGTCAATATGCGCCAGCGCTTGCAACAAATCATCGGCGAAGACGCCTACAAAGTCGCCATCCACACCTTCCACAGCTTCGGTTCAGAAATCATCAACACCAACCGACAATATTTCTTCCACGGCGCAGATCGGCAACCAACCGACGAACTGACACAGCAACAGATTCTGCAAGAAATTTTTGAGGCCATGAGCTGGGACAATCCGCTCAATGTCAAAAACAATGACGAATTTATCTATCTGAAAGAAACACTTAAAACTATTTCCGAATTCAAAAGCAACGGTCTGACCTCTGAAGAAATACAACACATTTTGGACGATGTGGAGCGCACAATCACAGAAATCGCTGAAGCCATCGCGCAGCTCTTCCAAACCACCATCAAAAAATCAATCATCCCAGCATTTGCCAACACCGCAGAGGTGGCAGCAACCATCACTCCACAGTCTTTGCCAGCAGCCATCACACCGTACGCCAATGTACTGGCACTCAGCATGGCCAACGCTGCACAAGAAGCCTTGGAGAATGACAGTACCAAGCCCATCACTGCCTGGAAAAATGCGTGGTGCAAAAAGAATGCAGCAGGGGAGTTTGTCTTAAAGGACAGTGAATCGATCACTAAACTACGTGCCGTCACTGCAGTGTACGACCAATACCGCAGCGCACTGGCACAGCGTGGACTGTTTGACTATGACGACATGATTTTGAACGTGCTAGATGCCTGCAAACACCAGCCAGATCTAAGGGCAAACCTCCAGGAGCAATACCAGTTCATCATGGTTGACGAATTTCAGGACACCAACTTGGCACAGCTACAGCTATTATTCAATCTGACTGGCGACGAGCCTGAGCCAAACATCATGGCAGTCGGTGACGACGACCAAGCCATCTTCAGCTTCCAGGGCGCCAACGTTGGCAATATCCAACGCTTCCGTCAGCACTATCATGACCCAGCCGTCATCGTCCTGACCGACAACTACCGTTCGGCAGAGCAAATCCTCACCACCGCCCGCAGTGTCATCACCCAAGGCAGCGACCGCTTGGAAAATACCATTCCCGACTTGTCCAAACAATTAACACCCCACGCCTCGTCATCAGGCGCCACCGTCAAACTGAGCCGTTTCATGACACCACTGGACGAAAGAGCAGGTGTTGCTAAGCAAATTGCAGAGCTCATCGCCTCAGGCACGCCACCTAAAGACATCGCCGTCATATCTCGCCGACATCATGAACTGATTGAATTATTGCCTCACCTCTATCAAAACAATATCAGCGTCAACTACGAACACCACGACGACATCCTGGAACTAGACAGCATCAAAGCGCTGGAACTGCTAGCCCGCATCGTCATCTCGCTCCACAACAACGACCTAACCACCGCCAATAGCTTACTACCAGAGTTGCTGGCGCACCCAGCGTTTGGCTTCGCCGCCACTGACATCTGGAAATTGAGCCTGGCAGCCTGGCGCAATCGACAGTTCTGGCTCGAAGCGATGCTCGCCCAAACAACATTCGAGCCGTTGGCTCAGTGGCTACTAGAGCAGGCTAAAAACGTCCCCAACCTCACGCTCGAAGAACACATTGACGAGCTACTAGGCCTCACCGAAACCGCCACCAACCGCGCCCTCTACGCCTATTATTTCTCACCAGAAAAATTACAGTCAGACCCAGAAGCCTACCTCATCACCCTAGAAGCGCTGCGCACCTTGCGCCAGAAATTACGTGACCACTACACCGAAGCAACGCCAACCTTGACGCAGCTTCTCCAGTTTATCGATCTCCATCATTTGACCAAGACTCGCCTCACCAGCATCAGACCAGCCGCCGAACACAAATCAGGCTCAATCAATCTCATGACCGCCCACAAATCAAAAGGCTTGGAATTTCCACACGTATTCATCATCGGTGCGACCGACAACATGTGGGGTGAGAAAGTTCGTGCACGCAGCCGGCTCATCCGCTATCCAGCCAACCTGCAGCTGCAACCAGCAGGCAACAACTACGACGAGCGCCTACGCCTATTTTTCGTCGCCATGACTCGCGCCAAGCAAACCCTGCACATCAGTCATAGCCTCACAGACACTGGCGGTAAAGATAACTTGATCGCCAGCTTCCTAAGCTCGCTACAGCTAGATATGTCGACCATTGATACCTCTGAGACTGCTGATACAACCGAGTCACCGCTCACCGACTGGCGTGCCAGGCTGACTGAACCGCACAACGGAGTGCTACAGGAAGTCTTGGCGCCAATCTTACAGCACTACAAACTATCCGCCACTCATCTGAACAATTTCCTCGACGTCTCACATGGCGGCCCTCAAGGATTTTTGTTAAATAATTTGCTCCATTTTCCGCAAGCCAAAAGCCCATCAGCTGCCTACGGAACCGCGGTTCACGCCTGTCTGCAGCAGCTGCACGATATGTTTGTCGCGGACGGGACACTGCCACCACGCTCAGAGATTATGCGCTTGTATGCTCAAACCTTGGCAGCACAACACCTATCGCCAGATGACACCAAACTATTCACCGAAAAGGGGCAATCAGTCCTGACCGCTTTTCTGGACGCCAAACAAAGCAGCTTCACCCAGCAGCAGCTGGCTGAACTTAATTTTGCCAATCAAAATTCCTTCGTCGGTCAAGCGCATCTAACAGGCTCGCTGGACCTGGTCGATATAGACAAAACAGCAAAGACCATCTACATCACAGACTATAAAACTGGCAAGCCATCGCACTCCTGGAAGGGGACGTCTGACTATGAAAAAATCAAGCTCCACAAATACCGCCAGCAGCTGATGTTCTATCAACTTCTGGTCAAGTCATCACGTGATTATGGCAATTTCACTTTCACCGGCGCCTGCCTACAGTTCGTCGAACCAGACATGAAAACTGGCGATATCCTCAGCCTGGAAGACACGTTCTCCGAGGAGGAATTAGCTGAATTCGCCAGGCTCATCGGCATCGTCTGGCGGAAAATCACCACCCTGGACCTGCCAGACGTTTCTGGCTATTCAGTAGACTATAAAGGCATGTTACAGTTCGAAAATGACTTATTGACAGAAGAAATATAATTATTTTCCATATATTGTTGCTATTTTTTACAGTTCGTGTTATGATATTCATTAGCTTTTGTTGTGGAGCTAACTTCTCGATTTGACGCCGCAAATGGCGTCAAATCCTGACCATGCTTCGCACAAAAGCGTGGTTCGAGAGAGGGTTAGCTCTTTTTCTTTTGCCGCAACTGCGGCGGAAAGGGGGTGAGACCCTTGGCTGGAAACCAGACCGATGAGCGACGCCGTGCGCAGGAAGACTATGAGTATGCCTGCAAACATAAAGCGCCGCGAGAGACTCTTGACCGTCTCTATATCGTCCTGCTCGAGAAGCAGGCCATAGAAAACGCGGCCACAGGTCGGAGCGACCGTCCCAGGAAGCTCCACTGGTAGAGGTTTGACAGTCGAGGTTTGTGCGACCCCGAAACCACTGACCTCCGCAGTCAGCAAAGGGCGTCTGTCCGCCCCTGGGGTGATTCGCCCAGCTGGTAGCCCAGAAAAGAATCACAGGACATATAGCTCTAAATGGCAGAGCGCCCACGTCGACAACGGTGTCGGCGCAACGGGAGGCTGCGGGTTCGAGTCCCGCTGTGTCCGCCGTCGCGGTTGCATGCGCAGTCACACGGACTCATCACCCGTGTAAAGCCGTATGTAAGCGAAAAAACTTGGGTGTTTCGCCACTCCGCCCGAGTTTCATTGGTTCCTCAGTTTTGTCTGACGCAGTACAAAGGCGTACTATGTTATACAAAACAAGGTATGAATACCGCTATATATACCGAGGTCCCAATGTTTTCAATACAGAGTTGCCAGGGTGTGCCAGGTAGGGAGACAGGGCATTCGAAGCCCACCGTTCTTGCGGGTTCGACTCCCGTCACATCCACTGAGATGGCACAATGGCGTGTCATCTCTCCCTCCCCGGGTTCGCGAGATTCACTCGTAGCAGTTTTTCTCAACGTTGAGAATTACTCCGAGCAGAACCGCTTGAGCCCACCAACGCCCCTCATTCTCAATGGCGAGAGTGAGGGGTTTTCTCCTTTTTATGGTAAAATAACAGAGATGACATCATTTTGGGACAATCTACCGCAGCCGTTTTTCATCTTGGCACCCATGGAAGCCGTCACTGACGTGGTGTTTCGTCATGTCGTGAAACAGGCGGGCGCGCCCGACGTGTTTTTCACGGAGTTTGCCAATGCCACCGGCTGGGTACACGCTGGTGACAAAGCCATCGCCGGGCGGCTCATCAAAACCGACGACGAGCATCCGCTGGTCGCCCAAATCTGGGGCGGCGAGCCAGGTGATATGGAACAATTTGCTGCCCATTGCGCCAAGCTCGGCTTTGACGGCATCGACATCAACATGGGCTGTCCCGCCAAATCCGCCATCAAATCGGGCGGTGCCGCACTCATTCGTAGACCCGACGTAGCGGTTGCCGCCATCGCCGCCGCCAAAACTGCTGGGTTGCCGGTCAGCGTCAAAACACGGCTCGGCTACACCTACGTTGACGAATGGCGCGAGTGGCTGACGACACTGCTACAGCAAGACCTCGCCAACCTGACCATCCATCTGCGCACCAAAAAAGAAATGAGCAAAGTGCGGGCGCATTTTGAGCTCCTCGACGACATTATCAAACTACGTGACGAAATCGCCCCACAAACGCTGCTAACCATCAACGGCGACATCCGCGACCGCACCCACGGCGAGGAACTATTTAGAGCTCACCCAGGCCTCAACGGCATCATGATCGGGCGGGGAATTTTCAGCGATCCGTTTTGCTTTCGGAAAGGCGGAGTGTCTTCAGATATCGAGGATAAGAGGGTGATAGTCGGTGGGGCAGCACCCACTTCTGAACAAATCTTTGATTTTTCAGAAGAAGGGGCGGACCGACTAGCAGGACCCGCGTCTAGCGACCTACGTGCCGTCGCAGACGGCGACGACGGGAGTGGCAATACTAAATCAGAGCTTATACACCTACTGCATTACCACCTCGACCTCTTCAACCACTACCAACCAATCCTCGGTCGCCCCTTCGAAACCCTCAAACGCTTCTTCAAAATCTACATCCGCGATTTCGACGGCGCCAAGGAACTGCGCGACCAGCTGATGCGCACCAAGACGACCGACGAGGTGCGATCAATACTTGCACACAACGATCGTCCACATTATACTTATTGACATGACAACAAAAAAACAAAAACTGCAAAAACAACAGACTATAGACACATGGATCGTCATAGCATTATGGGCGAGTGCTATCTGGTTCTCGCTCGCACGCGGATTCATTACTGGCATCGGCGGTTGGGTACTAGCACTACTTGGCCCGTGGGCACTTATCGTTAGCTGTATCTGTCTTGCAATCATCTCCCGACAAGTGAAAAAACGCCATGCATCAAAAGACCATCTCACCACAATAGTACGTGTTTCCTTTATCGTCATGTCAATCTCATTATTTATCTGCGGCCTTGCAATGCCTGATTTTAGCGACATAGAGACCTTTTCAACATTATCCGTGTATACAAATAACGCTATTTCATTTGAAACATCAAAAGCTATCGCCATTATCTCAGGGTTTGTAGTAGTTCTGTCTCTATTCGTGGCTGTTACTTTTGGCATCGCTGAAGACAGAGAAGAGACGACGGAAGACGTCGCTATTTAGATTAGTATTAATTAGAGTCTTAGCGCTATACGCAAATTGCTTGAAAAAATATAGATTATATGATATAATACAAAAGATGCGCCAGTTCGAAGGATATTCACTCACAACACCAATCACCATCGGTGATGTGCATAATCTATCAAAACAAGTAACTCGACTACCTCGAGGGAGTATCGCTTTATTAGGCACCGACCGACTCGGCATACCATTAGAGCAGCTCGACATAGAACTAACGCCTCGTGATGATTACGCAGAAGGTCGTCGTAACAGCATCAATAAGGTTGGGTTTTATGACGCAACATTGTATTGCTCAGACATACCCCTCGTAACTCAGCCTTGGGCAATCAAGCCATATCTTACCTCTCGTACAGCCGTGAAAGACATTACCACAATGCAAGCCATTAATAACCTACAACATCCTCGAGCAATTCGCACTTTTGAACCAAGAGGCATTGCTCATCTCGAAAATGGTGAGGTGGCTGTTATTAGTGATTTTGTACAGGGTGTACGTAGCTGCGACAGCCTAGTTGATGCATACCGCGAAACGACACTACCTGAGGAAAAAGCGCGACTTATCGCCCGTACTGCATTCTCTACTATGCACTATTTTCACAGCCTCCCAGAGCCATATACAATGAACGACGCACAAATAAAGAACTTTGCATTTACTATCAATACCGAACCGTGGTGTATTGACACTGAAAAATTTCTATCGACAGACAAAGATGACCCATCATCAATCGGTCAATTCGGACGAGATATTGAGTGCTGTGTTTATTCAATGAGCGGTCAATCCAATAATGACGGTCAGCAAATGTTAATTCCCGAACTTATCATTGAGCATTTTATTAAGCCATACGAAGAGGATATCTCTAATCTATTTCCCCACGATACCGCTAGTATTATGCAAACGTCGATCGAAAATCTCAAACAAGACATAACCCAAGGAGCCTGATGTTAGGCTCCTTAGTGGCGATGTAATTAGCGTCGTCGCTTATGCCGCTGCAAATCCGCCACCTTCAACCGCACCAAGTGCCGGTCGATGAGCTGTTTGGCTTTTTCGCGTTCTATTTGGTCGTCGGCGTTATCACGTGCTGCGATGGCTCGCTCTAGCGCCGCCTGGGTTTCCGCCTCGATGATGTCGTCACCATGATCGGCTTCATCAACCAAAATCCGCACGCCTGTTTGATCAATCTCTACCACGCCGCCAGAAATAGCAAAGAACTCTTCCTCTTGCGTCTCCTTGGTGCGGCGGACGGTAATGACGCCGTCCCTCGCCACCGTCACTAGCGGCTCGTGGCTCGGCAGCACCGAAATCTCGCCGTCAATGGTCGGGATGGTTACCGAGTAGACCGTTTCATCGAGCTTGACACCACCGAGCGTTACCAACTTCAAATTCATCAGGCTAATCCTTCTTCGCCTCTGGTTGCTTTGCATTTTCAGCGTCGCGAGCTACTTGGTCGGCCAAAGTGCCTTGTATCATGTAGAACCAGCTTTCTGGCTTGTCGTCGTATTTACCAGCCAAGATGTCGGCAGCGTCGCGAATGGTATCTTCCAGCTTGACGTACACGCCAGGGTTGCCAGTAAATTTCTCAGCCACGTGGAATGGCTGCGCCAGGAAGCGCTGGATACGGCGAGCCCGAGCGACGATTTGCTTCTGGTCGTCCGACAATTCTTCCATGCCGAGGATGGCGATGATGTCCTGCAATTCTTTATACTGTTGCAGCACTCGCTGAACTTCGCGCGCCACGCGGTAATGCTCCTCACCGACGATTTCTGGATCAAGTGAATTAGAGCTAGAATCCAACACATCGACGGCCGGATAGATACCAATTTCCGTCAAAGCACGGTTCATCACGATGGTTGCGTCCAGGTGGGCGAAGGTCGTGGCTGGCGCTGGGTCGGTCAAGTCGTCGGCCGGCACATAGACTGCCTGAACAGAGGTGATCGAACCCTTTTTCGTCGAAGTAATGCGCTCCTGCAACGCACCCATTTCTTGCTGCAAGTTTGGCTGATAACCCACAGCGCTTGGCAAACGACCGAGCAGTGCCGACACCTCAGCACCAGCCTGGGTGTAGCGGTAAATATTATCGATAAATAACAGCACGTCCTTACCTTCATCACGAAAGGCTTCAGCCATCGCCAGACCCGACAATGCCACGCGTAGACGTGCTCCAGGTGGCTCGTTCATCTGACCAAACACCAGCGAAGTCTTGTCCAGCACGCCAGCCTCTTCCATCTCGTAGTACAAGTCATTTCCTTCGCGGGTACGCTCACCAACGCCAGCAAACACCGAGTTACCAGAGTGGAATTTGGCGATGTTGTTAATCAGCTCGGTGATCAGGACGGTTTTACCGACACCAGCGCCGGCGAACAGACCGGCTTTACCACCTTTGGCTAGCGGTGCGATGAGGTCGACAACCTTAATTCCAGTTTCCAAAATCTCCGTCTTGTTCGACTGCTCAGACAGATCCGGAGCAGGGCGGTGAATTGGCGCGGTTTTGCCCTTTGGTTGTGGTTTCTCGTCAATCGCTTCACCAACCACGTTAAACATGCGTCCCTGAGTCTCGGCACCCACTGGCACGGAAATCGGCGTACCAGTCGCCACCACGTCCGCACCGCGAGCCAAGCCATCGGTCGACGACAGCGCAATCGTCCGCACGGTGTGCTCGTCGAGGTGCTGCGCTACTTCCAATACCAACGTCTCTTTGCCATTTTTAACATGCAACGCGTCATAAATTGCCGGCAATTTAACGTCGCGCGGAAATTCCACATCGACCACCACGCCAACGATTTGAATAATTTTTCCTAGTGTTTTACTCATCAATTCCTCCTTTAATCTTGCTCATATCTCCGTTTATTACCTGACAGTCAATTGCCATCAAATCTTCAGCAAAAGGCGATGTTGCGTCAATCGGCTGCAACGTGTACACCGGCTTACCAAGCGCAAACGCCCAGCCAGCCTCAAAGAAACACGACGCACCAATATAGCCATCGCCACGTTCGTCATCAAAATTCGCCAACAGCAAAGCATCACTGTCTTGTAATCGGCTCATGTGTTCATCAATATACTGCCGCTTCGTCAGGCCTTCCTCAGTCTGTGGCAGTATAGCTTGATGACCTGCCGCCTCCAACGACTCCTGCAGCGCAGCGAACTTATCCGCATGGCGCATTGATGCTGAAACTAGGATTTTCATTGTTCCATCGCCTCCACACCGCCAGAAATCTCTGCCAATTCCTGGGTAATCGCACCCTGACGAGCCTTGTTCATCGCCAAAGTCAAATCGTCCACTAGGTCAGACGCATTATCCGTTGCATTCTTCATGGCCATCATCCGCATGGAGTGCTCACTAGCACGGGCGTCCAGCAATGCCTGAAACAGCCGCGCGCCCGTCAAACGGTAGGCGACGGCGTCCAGTACCTCTGGGATACTTGGCTCGTACTTGGCGTCAGAAACCGTATTTGAAACTTCACTTGGGTCAATCAAGGCTTTGGTTCCCGCTGGCAACAACCGTGACAGTTCCGCTGTCTGCACCATGCTATTGATAAATCGCGTGTATACCAACGTTACTGCGTCAACTTCACCATTCTCAAACATACTGATGGCGGTGTTTAAAATCGTGTGAAAGGTCAGCCCCGTCGGTTGGTCTGGCAAATTATCATAACTACCGACCACTTCAGTGTCCTTGAGACGCGAGGCGAACTGCGAAGCTCGGCGGCCAACTGTTAAAGTCAAATTCTCAATGCCGCGCTCATCATCACGCTTCAGTAACTCCAGATATTTCTTCAAGACGTTGGTGTTATACGCACCAGCCAGGCCTTTGTCGCTGGCGATGACGATTATCAAACGCTTAGTGATTTTGCGGCGCTTAAACAGTGGGTGATTATCCGTCGCACCCTGGCTAGCTAGGTAGCTCAGCAGCTCCTCGGCTGCCATAGTGTAGGGAGCCGAGGCCTTGTCCGCCTCTTGTGAACGGCGCATTTTACTGGCGGCCACCAACTGCATCGCCTTGGTGATTTGCTTGGTTGAATCCACCGAGCGAATGCGATTTTTCAGCGCACGAGTACTCGGCATGGATTACTCCTCAAATCCTTTCGCCACTGCCTGCGTCGTCTCGTCAATGATCTGGAGTTGCTCGTCAGTCGGTTTGGCACCCTTATTAAGTTCACGCATTGCGTCTTTGTTATTCTTCCAAAGTTGTGTCAATAGGGCAGCCTGTGCTTCCTTAATTTTAGCGACCGGCACATCGTCAAAGGCACCGCTGGTTACCGCGTGGATACTGACAAATTGCTCCCACACGCTCATCGGCTGATATTGCGACTGTTTTAGCAGCTCAGTTAGGCGCTGACCGCGGTCGATTTGTGCCTTGGTCGCATCATCCAGATCCGAGCCAAACTGCGCAAACGACGCCAATTCACGGAACTGCGAAAGACCGAGCTTCAAGTTACCACCAACTGATTTAACCGCCTTGGTCTGGGCAGCACCACCGACGCGGGAAACTGATAGACCAGCAGAGATAGCCGGGCGAATACCTTGGTAGAACAAGTCAGTTTCCAGGAAAATCTGACCGTCGGTGATGGAAATCACGTTGGTTGGAATGTACGCCGAAATGTCGCCAGCCTGCGTCTCGATGATCGGCAGGGCAGTCAGTGAACCAGCGCCCAATTCGTCTGACAACTTAGCTGAACGCTCCAGCAGGCGAGAGTGTAGGTAGAAGACATCGCCAGGATACGCCTCACGTCCCGGTGGACGACGCAGCAACAGTGACATCTGGCGGTAGGCTACCGCGTGCTTAGTCAAATCGTCATAAATCATCAGCGCGTGGCCGCCGTTGTCGCGGAAATATTCACCCATGGCGGTACCAGCATATGGCGCCAGGTACAGCAGGGAAGCCGCGTCCGACGGACTGGTCGCCACCACGATGGTTTGCTCCATCACGCCTTCTTCTTTCAGGCGGTCAACCAGCCGGGCAATCTTTGATAATTTCTGTCCAATCGCTACGTAGACGTTCACCACGCCGGTCTTTTGCCGTGCCTGGTTGATCATGGTGTCGATAGCAATGGCGGTCTTGCCAGTCTGACGGTCGCCGATGATCAGCTCGCGCTGCCCGCGACCGATTGGGAACATGGCGTCGATTGACATGATACCAGTCATCAGCGGCTCGTGCACCGACTTACGGCCCATCACGCCGATGGCTGGTCGTTCAATCAGCCCACGTTGTTTGGTCTTGATAGCTGGTCCGCCATCCAGCGGCCGACCGAGCGGGTCAACCACCCGACCGAGCAGCTCCTCGCCAACTGGCACGTCCAGCACCGCACCCTTGCGGCGAACACTCGCACCAGCCTTGACTTTTTCTTCACCACCGAGGATCACCGCACCGATTTCGTCTTCCATCAAGTTCAGTGCAAAGGCTTCCACTATGCCGCCATCAGTTTCAATTTCTAATACTTCGCTGTAGCCAGCTTTACTGAGGCCGTGCACCCACGCCACGCCGTCACCAACGCGGATGACCACACCAGCATCCTCTAGCCCTTCCGTCGCCTCCAGCTGCGCGATTTTTTCCCGCAGGCTTTTGGCTAGTTCTG
>CAJPQK010000004.1 GCA_905372835.1 Candidatus Saccharimonadota bacterium
GATTGAGTCGATTGATGTATCGTGCGGTAGACTTGAAAGTCATCCGCTGCCATCCATTTGAGGATGTTGCCTACGAAAAGGAGGAACGGAAGATTCGATTCTTGCAAAAGAGCGACGTGGCCAAGATCATGGCGCTGAAGGCAAACGACAAAGAAGCAGAGCAAGCCCGGCAAATGTTTCTCTTCTCTTGCTTCACCGGACTGGCCATTGCAGATATGGAGCGCCTAAAGTTCTCGCATATCCAAACGTCGGCCGACGGCCGGAGGTATATCCGCAAGGAAAGGCAGAAAACGAAAGTGGAGTCCCTCGTGCCATTACATCCGATCGCGGAGGAGATCCTCAATAAAAGCCAAGTGGAGCAGACGGTGAAAGAAGAAGGTGACGCCCTTGTTTTTCCACACGATTGCAGTCGTAGTGTGATGAATAACAAACTGAGCACCGTGGGTAAAGCCTGTGGCGTCAGGCAACGAATCTCTTTCCATATGGCGCGCCACACGTTCGGAACCCTGTCGCTCAGCGCAGGCATCCCGATAGAGAGCATCGCCAAGATGATGGGGCATGCGTCCATATCCAGCACGCAGATCTATGCGCAAGTGACGGACAAAAAGATCTCAGAAGACATGGACAAGCTGATCCGGAAGCAACAAGCGGCTTCAGAGTGATCCCTGTACGGCTGTCTTAACATGCCTTTTTACCCTTCACCGATTAGATCTTACTACATAACTACAACAGGACGTAACAGATTGAGAAAATAGGAGTTAGAATGTCGTAGAAGCTCGAAATCCTTCATGCTACCTTCCTAACTACATAACACGATTTGAGAGGGATCTGCACAATCTACATATCCTCCTCATTCCTTTTCGGAGTCATTTTTTTGAGTGTCGATAAGGTGAGTTGAGAGCTCTTTGAGGGGTTTCCTTTCTCCCTTCCGAGCCTCACTTGGGGCTCGGAAGGGGGAAGTTTTCAGCACTATAATGAATCGTATGAGTTAACCGAATAGGTAGAAAAGCTAAGAGGAGGAATGGGGTGTGCGAAAGTACATTCAGGCATCTGTGCATTTGTTTATGCGAAGAGGTCCTATTTTTCTCCCCCCCCTTCTTGTCGGATTACCGCTTCCACCTCCCTTGTATAGTCAATCAAAAATGGATAGCGAATTGAGTACGCGGAAGTTCAGAGTTAGAAGCGACTCCAACTCGCGTCCGATAAGACGCGATGTTGTCAAAGGATTTGAGCACCGCGTCTCGAAATTCATGTTTTGTCCGATAGAACTTCGTGTTGATGATCTCCTTTCGGAGGAATTTCCACAGTCGCTCGATCAGGTTTAAATTCAGAGAATAGGACGGTAGGAAGATCTACTTGATTTTCGTGCCTTTCACCCACTCTCGAAGCTTTTTACTCAGGTAATAGCGTGCATTATCTGTGATGATGTAGATACTTTTAGCCTCAGGGAGCTTCTCCAAAGCTACCTTGTAAAGGGCGATGGCGGAATCGGTATCGACACTCGGACACTCATGGGCTATGACCTCTGTCACATCATGCGCATTAAGTAGTCCGTTAATATTGACTTGGGCGCCGACCGCTCACAGAGTGGGCTGCTCCAAACGTTTGCCCTTCTTGATCCATGCATAAGTGAAACGTGTGTTGTGAGTCGGATGTGTGCCGTCTGCGTAATAGTAGATATCGCTTTCTTTCTTAGCTCTGAAGCGCTCCTTTATCATTTGAACGATGCCTTTTGCTCCTCTGCATCCGCCTCACAAGAAACCTCTGTAGTCTTCTTGTAAGTAAAGCCGATTTGGGTCCAAAAGATCCATCATTCCGGCTGGCGTATATGCTATTCCGAAGGTATCCTTTACCCATTCGGACACGCTCTTGGCATCGGTAGAAAGATGTCGCTCCAACTCTTCGCAAAGCAGGCTGATTTGCCCACTCTCAAGACGTCCCCAATAACCCTTATAGTGATCTTCCAAAAAAATGTCCGTTTTTCCTCGAACGTAAAGATCCTTGTACCGATAGACGGTAGCGACGTCTATGCTCAAACTTTGGGCAACCAAGTCAGGGCTAAAGTCCAAGGCAAGCATCAATATGCACGTAACCCGAGCATAGTATCTAAGACCGATAACGTTACGCTGGAGTTTGCGCAGTTCCTCTATTTCTTGTTCCGGTAGTTTGAATGACATATCTGCCACAAAGAAGATGTTTTTGTTTTACCGTTTCTGTTCGCAATCCTTTTCCGTTTGGCTATAAGTTTATAGTTTTGCAGACAATATCAAGATAAATATCATCCGATGGGACAGAAGAAAGAGCATAGCAACCTCATCAAAGAGCATTTGAAGAAGCGAGGTTTCACCCAAACATGGCTCGCCAAAGAGTTGGGTATGAGTTTCAGTATCACCAACGCCTACGTTCACAATTGCAAGCAACCTAATCTTACGTTATACCAGGACTTGCCAACTGGGTTAGTTGCCCCTACCTTTTTACTTTGAAAATGGTTCCCAAGTCGATATTATGAGTTTTGGGATAATGTCCAACAGTAAGAATAAAAATAGGGAACACTTGGGAGAAAGATTAGGCTAGAGATATTTAACGTAAAGCTAATGAAGCTTTGCGGCAGTCTTCATCAACAAGGATTGCAATCCTCTATGTGATAATAATGTTGTTTTTTTACGCTAAAAGTAGAGTTCTTTAAAAAGAGCTTTGTGATTGCTGGTTGACTATGTATTACTCCAATAGAAAAATTTAATTTCCTCCGCATCGTTTGATCGAAATACTAATTAATATTATTGTGTTATGAGTTTATGAAAGAACAAAAGAATTTTCTTGTCCCTATGGCATTCTTAGGGCTTATGTTTTTCACTTGTGGTTTTGCATTGGGTATTAATTCATTGTTGGTTCCAGTATTGAAGGTTTCATTAAGTGTTTCTTCAATGGAAGCATATATGCTTATTGGCGCAACATTCTTACCTTTCCTTCTTTTTGGTTATCCTGCGGGAATATTAATCAGTAAGATTGGCTACAAGCGCACGATGGCAATATCGTTTGGAATGTTTGCGGTAGCTTTTGGAGCTTTTATCTTTTCGGCATCAGAAAAGAGTTTTCCCTTGTTTTTGATAGCTTCTTTTACCTGCGGAACGGCTAACACTTTTTTGCAAGCAGCTATTAATCCTTATGTCACGATATTAGGACCTACGGAAAGTGCAGCAAAGCGAATTTCTATGATGGGTATGATTAATAAGTTGGCTTGGCCAGTATCACCATTATTTATTGCTCTTTTTGCAGGTGCTTCGGGTAGTGTTGGTATTGATGATTTAGGAAAGCCCTTTGCTGTTATTATTTGTCTTTTCATTATTTTGGGTGTTGTGGCTCTTTTGTCGCCATTACCAGAAGTGAAGGCAGCTGGTGAAGATAGTGATAATAGTGATGAAGATGACCAAGAGGTTTCAGCCTATGCCAATAGTAAGAATTCTATATTCCAATTTCCACATTTGGTGTTGGGTGCTATTGCTATTTTCTTTTATGTAGGTTCTGAGACGATTGTTTTGGGAACGCTTATAGATTATGCAAATGAGTTAGGATTGGATCATCCTGAAAACTATTCTTGGATTACACCTATCTGTATTAGTATTGGTTATATAACGGGAATCATACTTATTCCTAAATATCTCTCACAGACACGCGCTCTGCAGATTTGTTCTTTTGTGGCTTTGGTGGGTACATCCCTTGTTGTAGTTCTTCCTGGAACCTATAGCATTTACTGCATTGGCGTAATGGCTTTGGGATGTTCGCTTATGTGGCCGGCATTTTGGCCTTTAGCTTTGATGGATTTGGGGAAGTTTACCAAAAAAGGCTCATCGATTCTGACGATGGGGCTTATTGGTGGAGCTGCGATAACAGTACTCTTTGGACTTTTAAAAGATGTCACAAACACTCGATACGCCTATGGCCTTTGCTTTATATGCTTTGGTTATATTTCGCTTTATGCATTCAAGGGGTATAAGTTACGTTAACAACATCTTGATCTCACTATGCCCTAACATCTTTGACACGCTCTCGATCTACACCCCTTCGGCGAGGGTCATTTGCGAAGCGAAGGTGTGGCGGGCCATGTGGAAAGTCAACCGTTTAGGGATGTGACAAAGCGCGGCGATCTTCTTGAGATGGATATTGACGGTGTCGCAGCCGGGGATGGGAAGGAGGTAGCCCTCGGGCGGCTCATGGCGAAAGGCGCGAGTGTGGATGCCCCTGTATCGCTCGATGAGCGCGGAGGCCTCGGGCAGCAGGGGGATGTGGCACATCCGGCCTGTCTTTACGCGCGGCTTGCGGATCCAAGTCATACCGCCCTCCTCGATCAGATGGTCACGCGTCAAGTGGTAGATGTCCGTGTAAGAGAGGCCCGTGAAGCAAGAAAAGAGGAACATGTCTCGGGAGACGCACTCGTAACTTCCCAGCTGCGTATCGTCCAAATCGATGATGCGCCGCAGCTCGTCCTTGGTAATGTAACGCGGTGTGCCGACGTCCCAGCGGATGGAGTAGCCCATGAAGGGATAGGTGTCGATGACACGCCTTTTGTACAAGTCTTTGAGGAGCGACGCCAGCACGGTAAGATAGCCGGCGGTGGTGTTGAGTTTGAAGGCCTTCTCATGCGCAAAGTAGGCCTCGAGATCCTCGATAAAGGCCTTGTCCACCTTGTGCACGGGGAAGTCGCTCACTCGGCAGCGATGCCGAAGGAAGGCTGCGAGATGCCCCCGAAAAACCCGCAGGAACTTGTACCGGCGTTCACTGCGATCGACCCCCACCCGCTCCCGAAAGCGAGCGAGGTATTCCTCCAAATGATAGAGCAAGCCTTGGCAGTCGCTCTGAAGTCCTAAGACGAAGGCCTTGACCTCCTCGGCGGTCACGGCCTCGCCTTCCTTCTTCCGTAAGTCCTCATAGGCTCGGCAGACGCTAACCTGCAGGCTGTCCAGCTCGGCGTTTACGGCCACCGCCTCGGCGCTTTTCCCGACGAGCCTGTGCTTACGGCTGTCCCAAAGCGACGGCGAGCAGGCGGTCTTACAACTGAATTGTACCATCGTTCGCCCCACACTGAGGCGCGCCATAATCGGGCTTTTGCCCGCCTTGCTCTTTGTGCCCCGTTTGAGGTAAAAGAGCAGCTTCAACGTTTTTTCTTTCATCGTTTTGTTGCTTACAAAGTGGAACCTTAAAAGAGATACTTGTCGCTACGCAAAACACTGAATGCAAGAGAAAAAGAATCGGTTTAGTTACCTCATTTTGCGTTCTCTTGCCGAAAGGCAAAAAGGGGAACGATTAGGTAACTGAACTCCCTCTTCGAAGCCCCTTTTTTTGTCTTTTCCCTCTGGTGCAAGCCTCGGCAGGATGCGGCAAAAGTCGCTACCCATCGGCCCTCTAGCCCTTTCTCGCTTTCCCTTGCTCCCGACTCCCATACTTTCCCATATAGACAGTAGAGAATGTGGAATTCGCAGAGGAAAGAAAATCAAAGGCCGAAAAGAGCACATTGCCATTGTTACACAAAGAACTTGGTTGGCATTTTAAAGTTATACTTCGCCCGAAAGAGGACACACATAAGATTGTTGTTCTCCTCTTAAGATGGATCGTAGAAAGAACGTTCTCTTGGATAGAAAACTACAGGAGAATGACGATCAATTAAGAACGATGTAGTGAGTCCGCAGAAGCCATGCTGTACCTCACTTTCTGTCATATTCTCCTTAAAAAGTCCACAGACAAATTCAGAACTGCTTCTCAAAACACTATGTAGATATTCTAAAAAAATGGCACTTGGTGCAGATCTTCCTCTGCTGCCAAGTGTCGTTTTCAATTCAATTATGCGCCTTTCGCGTCTTACCGTTTCCCGCCTCCCTTGTAATTCTCTTCCAGTATCCTTTCGAGATCTGAGGCCTTGTAAAGGATCTTTCCGGCAAACTGCGTGTAGGGGATAATCTTTCGGTCGCGATAGTCCTGCAAGGTACGGGGGCTGATGTAGAGTCGTTCACATACTTCTTTACCCGTGAGGAAATGCTCTCCACAGAAGAGTGGCCGGTGTGTCTCGGACACTTCCCGAATCCTTCCTCTTACTCGTTGCAAGGCTGAGATGACCACCTGCATCTCGCCTGCCTCTAAACTCAACTCTTGAATCGCTTCCATCATCATGCTTTCGTGTTTGTCGTTTTGTCAGACTTCACGCAGAGCAATCGCTCCACATCCTCCCGCTTGTAATAGCACTTGTGCCCGATCTGTGAGAAGGGTAGCACTCTTGTGTCTCGGTAGTGTTGCAAGGTGCGTTTGCTGATGCCGAGTAGTCGGCAAACGTCCCCGTTATGCAACCAATCCGTGTGTTTGGATGGTTCTCCGAAAGCCTTCAGGCAACATTCCGCAAGGCTCAGTACCTCATCGCGCAGGCTCTGCCAATCGTCCTCTGTAATAATCAAATACTTCATGGTCTCATTTATTAGTTTTCTGGTTGGTGTTCAGGTTCTACTGTTTTCGGCGGCAAACTTAAATCGCACGCCAAACGCCGTCAACGCAATCAGGAACAGTAGGGATGCAAATGGAACAGTAGAGAAATGGCTGGCGTAGCATGGATGCAGCAGCCGTTTATTCGGAAAACAACAGCAACTGAAAGCAGGTAACAGCCTGCGAATCATTCCCCTTCCCCTTCCCCTTCCTTCCACTGCCATTCTGTCTTATCAGAGGGGGCGAATCTCTTCCTTGTAAAGCCTACTTTCTGAAGAAATCGGCCGCAAACAGATGCAACATTATGCCGGACAACGCTGCATGCTTGGATGCCGGGGATGCTCATCACATCTTCACCCTCAAGAACTCATTCAAGCCCATTATGAAGAAACAGGCAGATAGAAGCAACATAAACACCAGCAAAACACCGAACAGTGGCGGACGCTCATCGAAGAACGGGGAGATCGAGGCCTACCTCTCTCAGCATTACGCATTCCGATACAACACCGTTTGGGGACGGGGACGGGTGGAATATCGTGGCCGGGAGGACACCCGATTCGTAAAAGTCGGTAGCTATGAGATCAACACGCTGCGCCGCGAACTTGACAACGAGGCCGAGATCACGACCTCCCCAGACAACCTCTACTCGATCATCGAAAGCAGCTTTTCGCCCCGTGTCAATCCCATACAGGCGTATTTCAAAGCCTTGCCCGCCGCTGCACTGGATGACCCAAACGCACACGCCATCCGTGAGTTGGCCGACTGCGTCGTCGTCCGTAACTCAGAGAAATGGCTGCTGTACCTGACAAAATGGCTTGTGGCCGTAGTGGCCAACGCGATGGACGACCACGCGTGTCGCAACCACACCTACCTGGTCTTAACCGGTGAACAGGGACGATTCAAGACGACGTTTCTCGACCTGCTTTGCCCGCCTAAGCTGCACGGCTACA
>CAJPQK010000005.1 GCA_905372835.1 Candidatus Saccharimonadota bacterium
GTTCGTCTTCCTACGCGGTGGCTTCCGTATTCTCCGCGTGCGCGGAGGTAGTTCCATGCCGATGGCTACGCGCATGCCACCGATGGCGTATTCTCCGCGCACGCGGAGGTAGTTCCAGCGTGTGTGGTTGATGTGTGTGAGTGCGAGCGTATTCTCCGCGCACGCGGAGGTAGTTCCGCCCCTCCCATGCCGCCTAGCGTGCGCCGTGAGTATTCTCCGCGCACGCGGAGGTAGTTCTGAATGTTTCATCAAGGATGACCAGTTCATCGGGTATTCTCCGCGCACGCGGAGGTAGTTCCACCTCAACCACCGGCGGCGCCCTCGACTACCTGTATTCTCCGCGCACGCGGAGGTAGTTCCATTAGTGAGCTCATCGCCTCAATGATTAACGAGTATTCTCCGCGCACGCGGAGGTAGTTCCAAATGCTCGGTGATGCATTTGCAGCTCTAGGCGTATTCTCCGCGCACGCGGAGGTAGTTCCCCGAAGGCGTCCTCACGTTCAAATGGTGCAGCGTATTCTCCGCGCACGCGGAGGTAGTTCTGAATGTTTCATCAAGGATGACCAGTTCATCGGGTATTCTCCGCGCACGCGGAGGTAGTTCCACCTCAACCACCGGCGGCGCCCTCGACTACCTGTATTCTCCGCGCACGCGGAGGTAGTTCCATTAGTGAGCTCATCGCCTCAATGATTAACGAGTATTCTCCGCGCACGCGGAGGTAGTTCCCCATTCAACGCCGCGATTTGGATATCAGCAGCGTATTCTCCGTGTACGCGGAGGTAGTTCCGAGAAGAAACAAAAAGAGCGTGAGGCTCGTAAGTATTCTCCGCGCACGCGGAGGTAGTTCCCTGCGGGAAGAAACCAGCATTGTGACCGATGCGTATTCTCCGCGCACGCGGAGGTAGTTCCGGCTTCTTTCTACGTTTCCGATGAAGAGAATCGTATTCTCCGCGCACGCGGAGGTAGTTCCTTGGTGGTCGAGCTGGGTATCGCCCTGGGACCGTATTCTCCGCGCACGCGGAGGTAGTTCTCAGGGCGGATAAAAAAATCGCCCAGCTCCAGGGTATTCTCCGCGTGCGCGGAGGTAGTTCCGTCTTGGTTCGTCTTCCTACGCGGTGGCTTCCGTATTCTCCGCGTGCGCGGAGGTAGTTCCCAGGTAAGGTGTTATTACCGGCGAGGGCTAGGGTGTTCTCCGCACACGCGGAGGTAGTTCCAAATCCGTGAATATCAACGACCTAGAAGTTTATTCAGTTGCTGGGGAAATAGGGTTCGGCTGGTGGTTGGTAGAACATTATCTTCCGTATCACGTTGATTGCCCGAATAGTTGTGGGTTGGGGGAGCCTGCAAGGGGTAGAAAGGATTCGCCATACTTTCAGGTGGGCTATGGATCGTTCGACAACATACCGGATCTGGTTGATCCCTTTGTTGAATCGCCTCTGCCAGCCTAGCAGGGGTTTTCCTGGTCTTCTCTTGAAGGGCGTGTCGCACCCTAAACCCACGTAGCCTTTATCCGCAGTACAATGCCAGGGTTGCATATAGCCGAATAAACCAGTGTTCCTTATAGCTGTAATGTCATGGGTTGATCCTGGTAATGGTGGTGAAATATAGAATATTTCACCCGCCTGATCGGTGAGTATTTGCAGGTTATGCCCTGCTTTGTGGTGCTTTCCGCTGTACAAGTTCCTGGCGTTCTTCCACCACCAGCATGGTACGAGCGTGCCGTCTAACACGTATAGCCGTTGAGACATAAGGTCCTTGGGCCTTGGTGGTGGCGGGAGCACTACGTCAAGGATGTTCAACACAGTATTAATCGCCCTGGAGATAGTGGGTTGGGATGTGCCAAAAATATTGGCTAATGCTTGTTGCCGTATGTTTTCTTGCAGGTAGAGCATGGTGATTTGCACACTGGTGAAGACCCCGAGGCTTGGTGGGCAGTGGTGGTCTATCCCTGATGTGGTGATGATGTTCGCTAGGGTGAGGAGATTATCCGTGGTGAGTGTGCTAGGATCAGCGGTGCGGGGTCGATAGAGTATTTTGTTGTTTTTCACACTTACTATAAGTACACTACCGGCCTCGTTTTTCCTATGCTTTCGGGGGTGATCAGTTACCGGGTGGTGGGGGTCGTTATTTACAACGCCTGAATAAGCTTCCTAATGCGCTAGTATTCTCCGCATATACGAAGATAGTCCTAATAGTGATCTCAGGGATCACCATAGCCATCAGCATCCTGACATTTTGGAGACCAAGAAGGTAGGTAATAAGCACCAATGGTGATCTCAGGGATCCAAAAAATACCTTAACGAGGCCCTATCACCCTACCACGAGAACCCCCGAGAAAGGAGAAAACACCATGAAAGTGCGACCTATGTATATGGCAGCGATTGTCACATACAGCGCCGCAGTTGCTACCACCCTTTGCAGCAAGAACATTCCTATCATCACACCTGTACTGCTCGCCATCGACACTGTAATCCTCGGATACCTCACCTGTACTGGCCGTTGGCGCCGCTAGTTAATCGCCCCATTAGCCTCGACCAACGAGGTATATCTATTGCTCTTTCACAAAAGACCCCATAATGATCGGCATCACCCCCATCATGGTATCTCAGGTTATCATTCTCCCAAAGTGAAGCTTATTCAGCCGCTGGGAAAAGCTCATCTACACCAACATGCAAAAAACAGAAAGAATATGTTATCTAGCTTGGTCTCCCTTAATTTACAGAGTCCAGTCATGTGTGGGGGACGCCGAATAAGCTTCATATAGCGATAATCCCCAGCCGCTTTCGTCGAAAAGCAAGCTGGGGTATGGTTACATGCTTCGGAAGATCTTGGAGACCTCTATCAACCATTGCTTGCGGTCTTTCACGACGGGAACCTCTGTTGGGGGACGCCTATCACCATCTAATGCATAAAAACGCAGGATCTTCTTGGGCTCTTCCCCACCTACGGTAGGAATGCGAGCAAAAATATCATCCGGCCCCACACCTAAGTAGAAGGGGAACGATGGCGCAAAGGCTTTACGACCCAGGTAAGTCACAAAATGGGGCTGCTGCAGCTTTTCAGCTAAAAGCTCTTGGTGTTCCCGGGAACCGGCCTTAATCTGCACAATGAATTCACCGTCAGCGATATAGGTTCGTTTCACAACAGCAGTGAACCCCTCATTATTAGGGGTATGATTAATGCTATTGTACGTTATATCTTCTATTAGTTTTCCCATAGCAAGCAGTAACCGGGAACGAAATTGCCTCTCCACACCAGATGTAACGACATCATCTGGATTCCACCACACTATCTCAGGTTTCCTTTTCCTGTATTTTCGAGGTGGCTTTTCTATATTGCAAGGATTGATGGTGTGAAAATCATCAACCAGGGTCCCACGATTATCTTCCCGGATTTGAAAATGCAGCTGGGTGAGCCATTCGGGGTATTCTCCCCGACCATAGCCGCAAGCACCCGCCAACAATCCCACCAGCCCCGAACGAGTAGGTCGTGGTTCCGTTCGAACAAAGTTGCCAGTGATTGCTGGCCCCGCCCATGACTGCAACGGACCAGCAAGACGAATATACAGTGCTTCTGTCATTGCTTAATCCAGGCGACCACAGCGTCAATGAGCTCGTCTTTGGAGCCGTGTTCCGCATCTTTGAAAAGGTTTTGGACTTCTGCTGCCGTACCAGCAACAAATTCCACCCCATCAAAATTGCCCCGGTCAAAGGCCCGTGCAGCGGTATACTGCCGATCCAGTTCCTCCAATGTCGGCTTCAAATACCCACCACCCTCTTTCCAGTCTGGTTGTACTGGTGCTTCGAAATCATAGGCACTACGATAGCGTTGCTCTTCAGCCAGAACCAAGGCAGGCTGCACGAAAGGCGCCGTGGAGTGTTGTTTACCTCGGGGAAGCCCGTAGATGATGGCGTCGACAAGCAATCGTAGGCTTTCATCGCTATCAGGGGAATCAAAACCGGTCCAGGACTTACGCAACTGTTGTTTATCAATAGTCACGGTGCGATAGAACACCCCGGTCGTGTACTGGGCCACGCCAAGATAGGTTGCGCCGGTATCACGATTGGCTTCTTTAATATCATCAATGGTGGAGAAATAGTCCGTAGCGATAACAACCGCATGTGTGGTGACCGCGGGCGAAACACTCAGTGCTGCCTCAGTACCTTTTTGCGGCGCTGCGGCAAACATGCGACCGAAAGAAGCAATGGCGAGGGATCCAGTTTTATAGTCTTGCAGGAAATCACCATCAGTATGAAGCTTATTCAGTTGCTGGAGAAATGGGGTTCGGCTGGTGGTTGGTAGAACATT
>CAJPQK010000006.1 GCA_905372835.1 Candidatus Saccharimonadota bacterium
CGGAATGTCGTACCACCAGCCAAACGCCCAGTTTGCGATGTAGCCGCCGATGGCGAACGCAACGACCACCAGAGCCAGCTCCTTGAGAGCTTCCCATGCGTCATTACGCGCCTTTTTCTTGTGTGCAGCGTTCAATCTTGCCGTTGCTGCGTCCATCGCCTTGATGTATTCGGCGGATTCCGTCCTCACGTCCTCCAGAATCGCCGCAGAAGCCCTTTTGAGTGCTTCCTGCAGGTTTATATCCTTTTGCTCGTTAGAAGCCCTCACAGCGGCTTCTAGGCGGTCTAGGCGTGCGTTCTGCTCCTGCACCGCCTTTTCGTAGCGGTCATTACTCGCAGCCAACGCCGCCCGCAGCAAGTCCTCCTTGCTCGCGCCGTCCTCGAGTGCTGCATTATTCAGCTTCTCCCTTACGCTCATAAGGCTCATCGGCTAAAACCCCTTTCCCCATCGTCGCGGCTGCGCGTCCTCACTCGGGCGCGTTCCGCGCGTTCTTGCGCCTGTCGCAGGACGCGCTCTGCTTCCTGCTGCTGCCGCATCCGCGCCGCTTCCTCGGCTCGCTTCCTCGCCACGTCCTCAACGCCCGCAGCAAGCAACTTTTCCGATGTCGCTTCCTGCTGCTTCTCGCGCTCGGCGTTTGCGGACAGCGACCGCGCGACCGCCGACGGCGTGTAATCCTCGCCCAGCTTGGCAGCACGGCATTTCATACCGTTCGGGTGCTGGTACGTCCACCCCGTTTCGCCGTCGCGCTTCCTCGTCCGTTCGCTGATCCGCACGCCGAAGCCCTCCACCTTCTCGCGGAACTCCTGCATATTGCGGGACGAATCCCGCGCGGATTCGACCACCTCGCGCAACTCGTCCTTCCACGGCTGCACGCCCTTATTTACAAGTGCCTGTTCCGCTTGCGTGAACCGCATTCCCCGCGTGCGCTCCTCGATAACGTGCAAGCCGTGCTCGCGGCTTATCTCGTTCGACACGCGCCGCGCGTCATTGAGAAAACCGCGCGTATTCAGCTTTTTCCCGTCCTCCACGCTCACGGCGTTGATGATGATGTGATTATGCGTCTTGCCGCCCTCGCCGTCCGTGTGCGTGTAGACCATCGCTTGATAGCCAGGCGCAAGCCGGCGGGCAGTTTCCTGCCCCAGCTTATTTGCCTGCTGCGGCGTTAATCCGTCACTATCGTCAAAGGACTGTATGACGGTATGACACTGCAGACCGTCCTCCTTCTGCCACATGACACGCGCCGCCCGAAACTCCTGCTTCGCCGTCTCGGGCGTGCAATTCACGCCGCCAACCTCCACGCCCTCGCGCCGTTCGCCGTCCTTATACTCGCCATACGTCAAGCAAGCGGACGCGCTCGCATGACTGCCGACCTTGACATAAGCCATAGCCTAGCCCTCAGCGTCAAAAACAGAGTGCTTGACGCTCGAATCGCGGAAATTCGGGCAGCCCCAAAAGGGCTTTCCGTCCTGCTTGCGATAGCACAGACGCATAACAGCCCCGCAGCCCTTGCAAATCGGGGCTTTCGGTGATTCATGTGAAACATTTTCGGCTTGCTGCTCGCCGTGGCCGTGCGCCGACATCGGCGCCGATCGGCGCGGCTCGCTCTCCCGCAGCGGCTTTTTTCCGTCGAGAATATACGCCCAAAAATCGCCTATATCCTCATGCAGACGGGCAAGGGCATCGGCATCCACGCCGCCGCCCTGATTCGCGACCTTGGCAATCTGGTTGAGATTGCTCCCCATCTTTCCCAAAGCCGCTATCAGCTGCTTTCCCTGCTCGCGGTCAATCACCATCGGCTTGACCTTGCTAGACACAGCCAGCTTCTTCACATAAGCAGACAGTGACAGCCCCGCATTTTCCGCAGCTTGCATGACCTTCGCCGCTTCCTCCTCCGACAGCCGAAAATTCACCTGTCTCCTCGTCGTTTTCGTCTCGTTCATGGGCAACGCCTCCTCGCTAACCTGTCTAGCATATTGCTAGACTTCATGTCTATCACTTTGCTAGACACATTCGCGCTCGTCGGGGAACGAAGAACGCGAACTATCCACCGTCATTATATGACGTTGAATAGTCCTTTGCAAGTATGTGTTTTGCTAGACGCAAAACACCCTTGCAAGGGGTGGGCTTCGCCCTCCCCTTGACCCCTCCGACAAGGGGAACTGCGTCCCCCTTGACCCCCGTTTTGACGCTCGCCGCTAGGCAGAGGGGCAAGGGTGAACCTTGCCCCTTGCGGGGTAGCGTCGGGCTGTGGTCACGCGTCAAGGTCAAGCCGCTGCGCGGTCGCCCCGATGGGGCGAACCTTGACACTTCAAAGCGGCAAGAACAACAACAGCAGCAGCAACAAAAAAGAGCCTAGTGATTCACTAAGCCCTTTTCTCGTTGTTACTCGTAAGTCTCGCCCGTCTCAGGATTATAAGCCTTGACATCTACGCCATGACGACGGCTTTTCAAGTATTGCGTAATCTGGAAGCAGCTGCGACTAAGTTCCGCCGACCAATCTGGACGCTCACGAATTGCATAAATCTTCAAGACGTGGAACTCGGTCACGTTGTACTTCAAGCACCACTCGACCATCTCATCCTGCATCGCCATGCACTCGGATGCAGTCGGCTTTAGATATTCTTCTAGGTCAAAACCGCCCCGAGCTTCGATGTCGCTCGCCTTGTACTGCGCCTTCTCTGGATTGTCTCGATGGCTGAAATACCGAATAAGCGCCTTTTGGTCTTGGCAGACCTGCGGACGTGTGCCGTTAATAGCCTCTGAAATGCTCCAGATTTGCCCGTAGCCCTTTTTTCCGCCGAAGGACAGGAGAATGTGCCAGTGTGCCTTTTTCGGCTCTCCTGTGGCGTTTACGTCGCGATCGTGGAGCGGACTGCACGCCCATTGAAGGTGAAACCCGTCCAGCACATCCCGCCAGTTCTCCGGAGCCGATTCCGGATAAACGATGAACGTCCACGCGCGCGCCCTTACATCGGGACTCCTCTCGCGACCCTCCGCAGCTTTCTTCTCGGCTCGTGTTCGCGCTGCGCTTTTCCGCCGTGCTTCTCTCTGCTTCTCTGGGTCTGCATACGGCATAAAAATAGCCCTCCTTCGCTCGGATCAGCATTCGGGGGCTTAACAAATCTTGTCTGGTAGGTTATAATAACCTACGAAAACGTGTGATTGCAAGCCCTGAACGCTTGTAATTACTAGGGTCAAGCGGACTGCAATCCGTTTGACCTTTTTCTATTTTACGCCACAAATCCAGTAATATCAAGGGTTTACGAGGGTTCCACACGTAAAAAAAGGTTCCACATGTCACAAACCCAGTAATATCAAGGGTTTAGAGGGTTCCATGTTTAACGACCAACGACCCTCTATGGGGGGGGTCGTAGTAACCCCCCATAGAGAGCGATTGTCTAGCAATCTGCTAGACACACTGTCTAGCAAAATGCTAGACAAAATCACACCCGACGGAGCAACGAAGAACGCGAAATAAATACCCGTATTTATTTCTTTGCAAGTATGTGGTTTGCTAGACACAAACCACCCTTGCAAGGGGTGGGCTTCGCCCTCCCCTTGACCCCTCCGACAAGGGGAAC